>NZ_JBVISR010000003.1:0-72819 GCF_055575415.1 Streptomyces sp. NPDC034099
GCTGGCCGGCTTCGGTGACGAAGTGGTCGAAGTCGTCGAGGGTGCCCAGGGCGGGGTGGACGGTGTCGTGGCCGCCTTCGGGGGAGCCGATGGCCCAGGGGACGCCGACGTCGTCGGGGGTGGCGGTGAGGGTGTTGTTGCGGCCCTTGCGGTGGGTGGTGCCGATGGGGTGGATCGGGGGGAGGTAGACGACGTCGAAGCCCATGGCGGC
The DNA here is from genome assembly GCF_055575415.1 of Streptomyces sp. NPDC034099. Taxonomy (NCBI): domain Bacteria; kingdom Bacillati; phylum Actinomycetota; class Actinomycetes; order Kitasatosporales; family Streptomycetaceae; genus Streptomyces; species Streptomyces sp. NPDC034099. Next base: position 212 of record NZ_JBVISR010000003.1, read on the forward strand.
GATCGCCGGCAGGCGGCGGGCGGCGGTGCGGAAGGTGCCGTGGGGCTGGGCGGGGGTGCCCTCGGAGCGGGGGAAGAACTCGTACCAGGCGCCGTACAGGGCGCGTTCGCGTTCCACGAGCAGGGGCAGCGGGTCGGAGGAGGTGACCAGCTCCCGCAGGGGGTGGCGGGCCAGGACCGCGTCCACCCGGGGCGTCAACGCCGCCGCCAGCCGGGTGGCCACGGGCAGCGTGTCGTCGAGCAGGGCCGCCGCCGCGGCCAGCAGCACCGACCGCCCCGCTTCCTTCGGTACCCCCGCGGCGGCCCGCCGGTACAGCTCGGCCCCCTCTTCGAGCACGAGGCCGGCGTCGATGCCGGCCGGGACCTTGATCCGCGCGGTGTGCCGCCAGGTGGCGACGGGGTCGCTCCACGCCTCCACCCGGTACGTCCAGTTGCCCGGTGCGCCCGGGGTGACCTCGGCGCCCCAGCGGTCGCTGCCCTCGGCCAGCTCCCGCATCGGCGTCCAGGGCCCCGGCCGGCCCTCGGGGTCCTTCAGCACGACGTTGGCGGCCACCGCGTCGTGCCCCTCCCGGAACACGGTGGCGGTGACCTCGAACGTCTCTCCCGTCACCGCCTTCGCCGGACGCCTGCCGTGATCCACCACCGGCTGGACGTCCCGGACCGGGATACGTCCGATCCCCACGGTCGCGCTCATCCGCATCTCACCTCCGCCGTGCTTCGGGGCCGGGCGCGGGCCCGGCCGACTGGTTGGGCCGATCGGGTCAGGCCGCGCCCGAGGGGGCCCTGTGCCCCGACGGGGCGAGCCGCTCCGGCTGCTCCTGCGCATGGGTGACCACGTTCGTCCGCAGATACCTTTCGGCGGCGTCCGCGGCCTCGCGTGCGCACCGCTTCCCCATCAGCACGCAGAGCGTGTAACCGGAGTCCTCGAAGGTGGTCCGGACGGTGACGTCCGTGGGGGACGCCAGCATCGAACGTTCCCAGGCGCGGTAATGCCGCAGCTGCCGGGCGACTTCGCTCTTCGCGGGGAGCAGCATGGCCGGTCACCTTCCGGACGGTCCGGTGATACGGACGATCGAGTTCTTCACACATGGTGCACGGGTGGTGACGCGCCGTCTTGTTGGATCTTCAACTGCTTCCCGTTACCCGCTCCGGCCCGGATTCCGGCCTTCGAACCGCTCGTGTTGCACGAATGGACTACCGCTCCCACTCTGGAGTGACTCAGAAGCGATCAGCGCTCACGCTTCGTGATCGGGGAGCCCGTCCCCCAAGGGACGAGGAGGAGCGAGAGCTTTCGCGGTGAGGAGCCACGACGATGAAGACCGCAGTGCCCTGCTACTACCACCTCGACGTGGAAGTGAGCCCGGAACGGGTCGGACAGGTCAGGCGCATCCTGGCCGCTCACCTCCGGTTCTGGAACCTGGAGAACCTCGTCGAGCCCGTCTGCTCGGGCGCCGAGATGCTGCTCCGGGCGATCGACGAGCACGCCGGCGACAAGAACACGTCGATCGAGATGTGGTGGAACCACCAGCACCTCATCACGGCCGTCGGCGGCAACGACCGGGCGCTCCGGGTCGACCAGGACCTGCGCACCTGTCTGCAGCACCTCGCCGCCAACAGCGACGGCTGGGGGTGCTGCGCCACCGACACCGGGGCGAAGGTCATCTGGTTCTCGCGCCGCGCCCGCGCCGGCGAACGCGTCCCGCTGGTGGAGAGGGCGCCCGAACCGATCACGCAGGAGGGGCTGGAAGTGCCGCGAGAGATCATGCCGGTGGCCCGGGTGGCCGGCTGGGCACGTACACGCGACGGCGTTCTGGAGGAGGCCCGGTGACCCGCGCCAGGCCGAAGTGGAAGGGGTCGCCCGTGTGGAGCGGGCACCCCTACCCCCTGGGAGCCGCGTACGACGGACAGGGCACCAACTTCGCCCTGTTCAGCGAGGTCGCCGAGCGGGTCGACCTCGTGCTCGTCGACGACGACGGCACCCACAGCAGCATCCCGCTGCCCGACGTGGACGGCTTCGTCTGGCACTGCTACCTGCCCGGCGTCGGTCCGGGGCAGCGCTACGGCTACCGGGTCCACGGCCCGTGGGCCCCGGCCGTCGGCCACCGCTGCAACCCGGCGAAGCTGCTCCTCGACCCCTACACCCGCGCCGTGGACGGGCTGGTGGACAACCACGCCTCCCTCTTCGAGCGGGCCAGGGGCAAGGCCGACCCGGGCGACAGCGCCGGGCACACCATGCTCGGCGTGGTCACCGACCCCTTCTTCGACTGGGGCGACGACCGGCCGCCCCGTCGCCCGTACTCGGAGAGCGTCATCTACGAGGCCCACGTCCGGGGCCTCAGCCGCACCCACCCCGACGTGCCCGAGGAACTGCGCGGCACCTACGCGGGCCTCGCGCACCCGGCGGTCGTGGACCACCTGACGTCCCTCGGCGTGACCGCCGTGGAACTGATGCCGGTGCACCAGTTCGTCCACGACGGAGTACTCCAGGACCGGGGCCTCGCCAACTACTGGGGCTACAACACCATCGGCTTCTTCGCGCCGCACAACGGCTACGCCGCCCTCGGCACCCGCGGCCAGCAGGTCACCGAGTTCAAGTCGATGGTCAAGACCCTGCACGAGGCCGGCCTCGAAGTGATCCTCGACGTCGTCTACAACCACACCGCCGAGGGCAACGAGAAGGGCCCCACCCTCTCCTTCCGCGGCATCGACAACGCCTCCTACTACCGCCTGGTGGACGGCGACTGGCAGCACTACTACGACACCACCGGCACCGGCAACAGCCTGCTGATGCGCCACCCCTACGTGCTCCAGCTCATCATGGACTCGCTGCGCTACTGGGTCACCGAGATGCACGTCGACGGCTTCCGCTTCGACCTCGCGGCCACCCTGGCCCGGCAGTTCCACGAGGTGGACCGGCTGTCCGCGTTCTTCGACCTCATCCAGCAGGACCCGGTGATCAGCCGCGTCAAGCTGATCGCCGAGCCCTGGGACGTCGGCGAGGGCGGCTACCAGGTGGGCAACTTCCCGCAGCTGTGGTCGGAGTGGAACGGCAAGTACCGCGACGCCGTACGGGACTTCTGGCGCGCCGAGGAGCACACGCTCGGCGAGTTCGCCTCCCGGCTGACCGGCTCCTCCGACCTGTACCAGCACAGCCGCCGCCGCCCCCGCGCCAGCGTCAACTTCGTCACCGCCCACGACGGGTTCACGCTGCGCGACCTCGTCTCGTACAACGACAAGCACAACGAGGCCAACGGCGAGGACAACCGGGACGGCGAGAGCCACAACCGCTCCTGGAACTGCGGCGTCGAGGGCGACACCAGGGACCCGGCCGTGCGGGAACTGCGCGGCCGCCAGCAGCGCAACTTCCTGGCCACGCTGCTGCTCTCGCAGGGCATCCCGATGATCTGCCACGGCGACGAACTCGGCCGCACCCAGCGCGGCAACAACAACGCCTACTGCCAGGACAACGAGATCTCCTGGATCGACTGGCGGCTGGGCGACGAGCAGCGCGCGCTGCTGGACTTCGCCCGGCGCCTGATCGCGCTGCGCGCCGACCACCCGGTGCTGCGCCGGCGCCGCTTCTTCCGCGGGGAGACCCTCACGCACGCGGACCAGCCGCTGCCCGACCTGGTGTGGCTGCTGCCCGACGCGCGGGAGATGACCGACGACGACTGGCAGCGCTCCGACGCGCACACCGTCGGCGTCTTCCTCAACGGCGACGCCATCGCCGAACCCGACCCCCGCGGCCGGCCCGTGGTCGACGACTCCTTCCTGCTGCTGCTCAACAGCCACTGGGAGCCGGTCCACTTCCGGCTGCCCGACGCCGCCTACGGCGAACGCTGGACGGCCCTGGTCGACACCGCCGACCCCGAGGGCGTCCCCGACGAGGCCGAGCACAAGGCGGGCACCCGGCTCACCGTCGAGCAGCGCAGCCTCGTGCTGCTCTCCCGGCCCTCCCGCACCGGCCGGTGAGCCGGTGAGGTCAGCTGCCGAGACGGCGCGCGGTCACCGTGAACTGCGCGCCGTCGGCGTCCCGGAGCACCGCCTCGTCCGCACCCAGGGACAGCACGCTGCCGCCGTGCCGTTCCGCGGCGCGGGCGCAGGCCGTGACGTCCTCGACCGCGAAGTGGACCTGCCAGTGCGGCCGGACGGCGGGGTCGGGAGCCGCTCCCAGCGCCCCCGACTCGATGCGGGCCACGACCTCGCCCTCATGGCGCAGGACCACCTCGTCACCCTCGTACCGGACCTCGCAGCCCTGCCCGGACGCCCACTCGAAGATCTCGCCGTAGAAGATCGCGGCGTCGAAGGCGTCACGGGTGTGCAGCCGGATGAAGGCGGGTCGCTTGGTGCGCCAGGCGTCCCAGTCCGAGAACAGCTCGCCCTCCCAGATGCCGAACGTCGCGCCGTCCCGGTCGGCGAGCAGGGCCGCCCGCCCCGGCGGCAGGGAGATCGGCCCGACCGCGGCGGTGCCGCCGCGCTCCTGCGCCCGCGACACGGCCTCGTCCGCGCTGCGCACGGCGAAGTACGGCGTCCAGGCCACCGCCATCTGCCACATCGCGGCGACGGCGGCGATCCCGGCGACCGGCACCCCGTCGGCCAGGGCGATGCGGAACGGCTCGCCCAGCCGGACGGGCCGCCACCGCCAGCCCAGCACGGCGGAGTAGAAGTCCTCGGTGGCCTTCAGATCACGGCTGGTGAGACTCACCCAGCAGGGGGCCCCGTACACGGAGTGCGTGGACAGGAGGCTCTCCCCGCGGGGGGAGGAGGTGGTGTCGTGGTTCATGGCAGTCGCGTCCTGGTCTCGTCCACCGGCAGCCACCGGCTCCACACCAGTGTCCGGCCGGGAGTGCGGCGGGCGCCTGGCGAGTACCCCGCACATGGCGCCGAAACGGAGGCCCCGAGGTGACCGTGCCCCCCACCGACGTGCGCCCGGACCCCGATCCGAATTCCGACTCCGACCAGATCTTCCGGCTGCAGGAGCAGGTCCGGCAGCTCAAGGAGGCGGTCGTCTCGCACGCCGTCGTCGACCAGGCCATCGGAGTGGTCATCGCCCTCGGCGGGGTGACACCGGACGAGGGGTGGATCGTCCTGAAGGAAGTTTCCCAGCATACGAACATCAAACTCCGCAATGTGGCGGAAGCGGTACTCATCTGGGGGCGCACCGGAGTGATGCCGCCGGAGATCCTCGCCGCCTTGGAGGACCGTCTGGGGCGGGCCGCGCTCAGCGGGCCTCCGCCAGGATCTCCTCGCGTATCCGGTCGAAACAGCCGGTGAGCAGCCGGGAGACGTGCATCTGGGAGATGCCGAGCTGCTGCGCGATGCGGCTCTGGGTCATCCCTCCGAAGAAGCGCAGGTAGAGGATGGTGCGCTCGCGCTCGGGCAGCGCCTCCAGACAGGGCCGGACGGCCACCCGGTCGACCACCGCGTCGAAGGCGGGATCGGGGCCGCCCAGCGCGTCACCGAGGGCGTACCCGTCGGTGCCGGGCATCTCCGCCTCCAGCGACAGGGCCGAGAAGCACTCCAGGGCCTCCATGCCGGTACGCACCTCGGCCGTGGTCAGCTGCGCGTGCTCGGCGATCTCCTCGACCGTCGGGGCGCGCCCCGGCGTGGTCTGCGCCAGTTCCTTCGCCGACCTGCGGACCCGGTTGCGCAGGTCCTGGATGCGGCGCGGCACGTGCAGCGTCCACATGTGGTCGCGGAAGTGCCGTTTGATCTCGCCCGTGACGGTCGGCACCGCGTACGCCTCGAAGGCGTGGCCCCGCCCGGGGTCGTAGTGGTCGACGGCCTTGACCAGGCCGAGGGCCGCCACCTGATAGAGATCCTCCAGGTTCTCGCCGCGGCCCCGGAAGCGGACGGCGATCCGCTCCGCCATGGGCAGCCAGACCCGGATCAGTTCGTCCCGCAGCGCCTTGCGCTCCGGTCCCTCGGGCAGCCCGGCGAGCCGGTCGAACGCCGCGGCCGTGTCGGGGGCGTCGTCGTGCGGGTGGGGCTGGGTTCTGCCGGCGACACGCATCACGCGCACCTCCCTCAGCAGGGGTGCTGGCAAGTCCTCGTATATATGGATACTGAGCGCGAATGCCCCGAACGGCCACTCGAACGGCTGCGTAGCGGTGACCGGGCGGCCGCCCGGTCGCGGGACGTGATGTGCGGCACGCTCCCGGTGATCGCGCGGACCGGCGCCGGCGGATCGTCCCTGCGCAGCGCTTGATCGCCGATCAAAAGGGACGAAGCCCCTGGCCACAGCGCATTCCGCTCATTTGACAGTGCGCTGAGCGTGCGGATAGGAAGCAGCGTCGAGAGGTCGAGAGGGGCACCGTGTACGAGCCGAACGTGGTCGGGGACTGGCAGGAGTACGACGAGCACGCCGGCCTGCGGGTCCGTGTCCACGGTCTTGAGCCGGCCGAGCCGCCGCGCGGCCGCGACGACGCCGCCGAGGGGCTGACGTACTTCCGGGTCCGGGTGACCGTCGAGAACCGGGGCGGGCGGCACCTCGGCATCCACCTGGAGGACGGCCAGATCGACGTGCGGATCGGACCCGACGGGGAGAGCGCCTTCCTGGACTGGCGCAACTCCCAGTTCATCGAGGGCTTCGACGTCTACCCGCTGCGCCGGGCCACGGCCGTGCTCCACGCGGCCGGCCCGGAGGCGAGCCTGAGCCAGGTGGACGTGCAGGTGCAGCTGAGGGTGGACGAGGAGTGGGCCGACCGCCGGCTGTGGAGCGGCGCCCTCGGGCTGCCCGACGGCGCCGGCGCCACCCCGTGCGGCGGGGTGCGGGACGAGGGCCTCGCCCACCAGGTGAGCGCGTTCCTGCGGGGCCAGTCGGAGGAGGGCCCGGCCTGATCCGCCGGGCGGCCGCCCTCGGCGCTCCCTGTCGTCCTCGACGCGCGATGCCGCCCTCAGTGCGCGATGCCGTCGATGATCTCCCGGGCGCCCTGCCGCAGCAGGGCCACCGCGACCGAGGTGCCCAGCGTCGCCGGGTCGAGCCGGCTGGCCCACTCGTGGGCGTTCAGCCGGACCTTGCCGTCCGGGGTGAACACGCAGGCCCGCAGGGAGAGTTCACCGCTGCGGTCCACGCGGGCGAGCCCGGCGATCGGGCTGTTGCAGTGCCCTTGCAGGACGTGCAGGAACATCCGCTCCGCCGTCGCCTCCCGGTGTGTCGCGGGGTGGCCGAGGCCGCTCACCGCGTCGATCAGACCCTGGTCCTGCTCCCGGCACTGCAGGGCGAGGATGCCCGCGCCGATCGGCGGCATCATCGTCTCGGGGGAGAGGACCTCGCTGATCACGTCGCTCCGGCCGATGCGCTCCAGGCCGGAGACAGCGAGCAGCAGCGCGTCCGCGTCCCCCGCGGCGAGCTTCGCCAGCCGCCGGTTGGCGTTGCCGCGGAAGGGCACGCACCGCAGGTGCGGGTGGGTGGCGGCCAGCTGGGCGGCACGGCGCACCGAGGACGTGCCGACGCGCGTCCCCTCCGGCAGTTCGTCCAGGGTGAGCCCGTCCGGGTGGACCAGCGCGTCCCGTACGTCGTCCCGCTCCAGGAACGCGGCGAACACCGTGCCGGCGGGCAGCGGCCGGTCGGCGGGCACGTCCTTGACGCAGTGCACCGCGAGATCGGCCTCGCCCGACAGCAGGGCGGCGTCGACCTCCTTGGTGAACGCCCCCTTGCCCTCCACCTGCGACAGATCACCGAGCCACTTGTCGCCGGTGGTCTTCACCGGGACGACCTCGGTGCGCACGCCGGGGTGGAGGGCCGCCAGTTCGGCCCGGACGCGCTCGACCTGAGCCAGCGCCATGGGGGAGTCGCGGGAGACGATGCGGATGAGCTCGGGGGCGGACATGCGGACACGATAGTGCGCGCGGAGGCGTCCATGGGGCGCGGTTCGCCCGACCGGCCCCACCCTTTCCGTCGGCCTCAGGCGTTCGGGTCGAAGGGGATGCCGGACGGCTTGGCGGCGGCCAGGTGGGAGGCGAAGCTGCCGTCCTTGAGGCCGAAGTTGGCGCTGCCGAAGTCGTAGGCGCTCAGTTTCTCGCGCAGGCCCGCCGGGTAGCCGTTCCATCCCACGAGGGCCGGGTACTGCCAGGTGCCCCTGTGGTTCTCCGGCGGCTCGTCGCCCGAGGTCGCCAGGCGGAAGCAGTGGGTGCTGATGCCGTCCTTGTGGTAGACGATCTTCGGATGGGTGCCGTCGAAGCGGACGGCGGAGCGCTCGTGCACGCTGAACGAGCCGTGGTTGGACGTCGACACGTACCGCACGGTGCCGTCCTGCACCCACACCACCACGTGCTCCCAGTCGTGCCGGTGGCCGCCCAGACCGGAGCCGGGCAGGGCCTGGTCCTTCTCGAAGTAGAGCCCGTACATGTAGGCGCACCAGCCGTTGTCGCACTTGGCACGCGCGTAGCCGTTGGTGTTGTCCAGGTCGAAGGCGTCGCGGCAGTTGCCGTTGAGCGCGCCGGTCGGGTTCAGCCCGCCGTTGACCGCTCCGTCGGCGCCGATGGCCGGTGTGGGGTAGCAGCCGTCGGTGTCGTAGTCGTAGGCGGGCTGGTACGCCCGCTCCAGGCTGTCGGCGTTGCCGGGCAGCCCCGGCGGCGGGGCGGCGAACGCGGTGGCGGGGAAGGCGAGGACGAGGGCGAGGGCACCGAGCGGTACGGTGAGCCATCTCCTGCGGGGCGTTCGGGCGGTACGCGGCGGCATCGCGTCCTCCTCAGGCTGGGCAGCCCAACGGCTGTGGGGGGAAGGGGAGTTCAGGTTCCCGTCTTTTCCCTCCCGTGCCAAGGGTGCACAGGCCTCCCCGTGGTGAAGGCCGGACCAACATCTGACCCGGCGTCACACGCTCACACCAGGTCGTCCGGGATGTCCGCGGCCGACTCCTCGGGCGCCAGGTCCGGGCGGAGCCTGAGCCAGGACGGCTGGCGCAGCATGCCCTCCCGGGTACGCGTGCTGTAGCGGACCTCGCCGACGAGCCGGGGCACGACCCAGCGCGCCCCCGGCACCCGCGGCACCGGGTCGAAGGGGCAGACGTCGCTCGCGGCGGCCGCCAGCAGCGCGGCCAGCTCGGTGCGCTCGCCCTCGCTCCAGCCGGTGCCGACCCCGCCGACGTAGCGCAGCCGGCCCGCGGCGCGCTGGCCGACCAGGACGGCACCGGGTAGGCCGCCGAGGCGTCCCCTGCCGGGCAGCCAGCCGCCGACCACGACGTCCTCGCTGCGCATGTTGCGGATCTTGATCCAGGCCCGGGAGCGGACGCCGGGCTCGTACACCGAGTCCAGCCGCTTGCAGACCAGCCCCTCCAGGCCGTGCTCGCGGGTGGCCCGCAGGGCCTGTTCGCCGTGCCCGACCAGGGCGGCCGGGGTCGACCACGACGGCCCGCCGAGACCGAGGTCCGTCAGCCGCTCACGGCGGCCGGTGTAGGGCAGGCGCAGCAGGGAGCGTCCGGCCAGGTGGAGGGCGTCGAAGAGCACCAGGTGGACGGGGACCTTCGCCGCCCGGTGCGCGGCCCGGCCCGGGGCGTGCGCGAGGCCCATCCGGGACTGGAGCAACTGGAAGTCGGCGCGGCCCCGTTCGTCCAGGGCCAGCACCTCGCCGTCCAGCACGGCGGGGGTCGCGCCCATCGCGGTGGCGAGCGGCGCCAGCTCCGGATAGGCGGCGGTGATGTCCTGGCCGGAGCGGGCGCGCAGCAGGAGGCTTCCGTCGCCGGGCAGGTAGACCACCACGCGCTGCCCGTCCTGCTTGGTCTCGTAGGCCCAGCGCGCGTCCTGTCCGGCGGACGGCAGGGCGCCGGGGGTGGCGAGCATCGGAGGGATCAGCGGCAGCTCCACGGGTCAGTACTCGACCCGCCCGGGCGCCCTCACGCGCGTCGCCCGCCAGGTTCGCCTGAACGGCGCCGGTCCCGCCCGGGACCGGCGCCCTCGCGGTCAGCGCACGGAGGCGGCCTCCGTGGCGGCACCGCCGGCCGGTGCGGGGTCCGCCACCGGGCCGGCCGGGCGGTGCCGGGGGATGAAGGACGCGATGGCGGCGGCCAGCAGGGCCGCGCCGGCGCCGATGGCCATGACCACCTTGAACGCGTTCTCGGACGGCAGGGCGAAGCCGCCCAGGTCGATGGTCAGCTGGGCCAGGATCACACCGGCGATGGCACTGGCGACCGAGGTGCCCAGGGACCGCATGAGGGTGTTGAGGCTGTTCGCGGCGGCCGTCTCGCTCGCCGGCACCGCGCCCATGATCAGCGACGGCATGGCGCCGTAGGCGAAGCCGATGCCCGCGCTGATGACACAGGAGACCAGGACCAGGTGCCAGACCTCGGCCATCAGCACGATGTTCAGGCCGTAGCCGGCCGCCACGATCAGGGCGCCGATCATCAGCGTCACCTTCGGGCCCCTGGACCGCGAGACCTTCGCGGAGACCGGGGCGAACGCCATCATCACCAGACCGGACGGCGCCATCACGAGACCCGTGGTCAGCAGGGAGCGGCCGAGCCCGTAACCGGTGGCCTCGGGCAACTGCATCAGCTGCGGAAGGACCAGGGACATCGCGAACATCGAGAAGCCGATGGCGACGGACGCCAGGTTGGTGAACAGCACCTGGCGGCGGACGGTGGTGCGCAGGTCCACCAGGGGCTCCGGGGTGTGCAGCTCCCACCGGCCCCAGACCAGCAGGATCACCACGGCCGCCGCGAACAGACCGAGGGTGGTGGCCGAGGACCAGCCCCAGTCGCCGCCCTTGGAGATGGCCAGCAGCAGGCTCGCGAGACCGGCGGCCAGGCCGATGCCGCCGGGCAGGTCGAAGCGGCCGCCGGTGCGCACCGCCGACTCGGGCACCAGCGTCAGCACCAGCACCAGGGAGACGGCGCCGAGCGCGCCGGAGAGCCAGAACAGCATGTGCCAGTCGAGCTTGTCCGCGATGAGCGCCGCGGCGGGCAGGCCGAGCGCGCCGCCGACCCCGAGGGAGGCGCTCATCACCGCGGTGGCGCCGGCCAGCCGCTCCAGGGGCAGTTCGTCGCGCATGATGCTGATGCCGAGCGGGATCACGGCGGCGGACAGGCCCTGCAGGGCGCGTCCGGCGACCATCGGGAGCAGCGCGTCGCTCAGTCCGCAGACCACCGAGCCGGCGATCAGCAGGACCAGGCTGAGCAGCAGCATCCGCCGCTTGCCGAACATGTCGCCGAGCCGGCCGACGACCGGGGTGGCCACCGCGGAGGCGAGCAGCGTGGCGGTCACCGCCCAGGCCGCGTCCGAGGCCGAGGCGTCCAGGAGCTTGGGCAGCTCCGGGATGATCGGGATGACCAGGGTCTGCATCAGCGCGACGACGATCCCGGCCAGGGCCAGTACCGCCACCACGGCGTTCGGCCGTGGTGAGGCGGGGGAAGCGGGCATGGAGGAGCCTTTCGGGCGATGCGTCTTGCGACGGGCGTGGGAAAGCGGAGCGCGAACCTTTTAAGTCAGTCGCTTGAAGTATCGTACGGGGTGTGGAGGGCGAACGCCCGTCCGGGCCGGGCGGCGACCCGGTGCCGCCGCGCCGTAGGCTTTCGTGACGACCCGCCGTACGTCGGCGGACCTGCGACGACTCGAGGGACTGGTCGTCGCGGGCGGTGAGGAGAGAGTCCCGGCGCGGTGGTGGTCATGGCGGGCAGGACGGTCCGGGCGGAACAGGTCAGCGCGACCCGGCAGCTGATCCTCACCACCGCTGAGCGGCTGTTCGCCGAGCACGGGGTGTACGCGGTCTCCAACCGTCAGGTCAGCGAGGCCGCCGGACAGGGCAACAACGCGGCGGTCGGCTACCACTTCGGCACGAAGGCGGACCTGGTCCGGGCCATCGTGCGGCGCCACTCGGAACGCGTCGAGGAACTGCGCGCCCGGCAGGTCGCCGCCCTCGGCGACTCGGCCGACCTGCGCGACTGGGTGGACTGCCTGGTCCGTCCCCAGTTCGACCACCTGGCGGCGCTGGGCACCGGTCCCACCTGGTACGCGCGGTTCTGCGCCCAGGTCATGACCGACCCCGCGCTGCGGCAGATCATGATCGAGGAGTCCCGGGCGTCGGTCTCGCTGCGGGTGATCATCGAGGGGCGCAACCGGTGCATGCCCGCGCTGCCGGACGAGGTTCGCGCGGAGCGGGGCGACATGGCCCGCCACCTCATCGTGCACACCGCGGAGGAGCGCGAGCGGGCGCTGGCCGAGAACCGCCCCACCCCGCGGGCCAGCTGGCAGGACGCGGCCGACGGGCTCGTGGACGCGATCGTGGGCATGTGGCTGGCACCCGTCACGCCCCGGGGCGGCGGATGACGCGCGCCCGGTGAGGCTGCCCCGGCCGCACAGAAGGATCGCCCGTCGCGTCACACCCCGATCGCGCCGACCCGTGCCCGGCGACCGGCCGGCGGGCAGCGGATCGACGCGCGCCGGCACGCCGCCGGTGCGGCGCCCGCGACCGCCGGGCGTGAACCGTTCGCCACCCGGTTCTTACCGTCGAGTAATATCGCGCGGCAGGCCCCCCTGAGGAGGAACCGTGTCACGGTCCGAACGCTCACCCCTGCTGCTCGCCGGCCTGCTGGCCACCGCGGGCGTCGCCCATTTCGCCCGGCCCCGCCCCTTCGACGCCACCGTGCCGCGCTCCCTGCCGGGCACGCCCCGGGCATGGACGTACGCCAGCGGCGTCGCCGAACTCGCGCTGGCCGCCGGACTCGCCGTGCCGCGCACCCGCAGGGCCGCCGCGCTGACCGCCGCCGCCTTCTTCGTCGGGGTGTTCCCCGCCAACGTCAAGATGGCTTGGGACTGGCGCCGCCGCCCCGCCCCGCAGAAGGCCGCCGCCCTCGGACGGCTGCCCGTGCAGGTGCCGCTCGTGCTGTGGGCCCGCGCCGTCGCCCAGGGTGGCGGGGGCCGGTCATGAGCGCGCTCCCCGCCGTGGGCGACACCGTCGAGGACTTCACGCTGCCGGACGAGACCGGCACCCCGCGCCGCCTGTCCGAACTGCTCGCCGACGGCCCGGTCGTCCTGTTCTTCTACCCCGCGGCCCTGACCACCGGCTGCACCGCGGAGGCCTGCCACTTCCGCGACCTCGCCGCCGAGTTCGCCGCGGCCGGCGCCCGGCCCGTCGGCGTCAGCGGAGACCCCGTCGAACGCCAGCAGGAGTTCGCCGGGCGCCACACACTCGGCATGCCGCTGCTGTCCGACGCCGACGGCACGGTCCGGGAGCGGTTCGGGGTGAAGCGGGGCTTCAGCCTGGCGCCCACCAAGCGGGTCACCTTCGTCATCGGGCAGGACCGCACCCTGCTGGAGGTCGTCCGCAGCGAACTCAGGATGAACACCCACGCCGACCGGGCCCTCGCCGCGCTCCGCGCCCACCGGGGCTAGGAGCACGCCGCCGCGGTTGAAACCCGGGCACAAAGGGTCAATCCTGGACGCTATGGAGCATGCCTCCGCCATGGCGACCCTGGATGTCCACGGCACGGTGACGGGCTGGAGCGAAGGCGCCCGCCGGCTGACCGGTTACCCCGCCGAGGAGGCCGTGGGACGGGCCGCCCGGGAGCTGCTGGCCGAGGACGTGCCGGCGGACTCCCTGACCGGGCTGTCCGGCGCCGTGCGGGTGCGGCACCGGGACGGCACCCCCGTCGCCCTCCACCTGCGGGCCTGCTCCCTTACGGGCCCGGACGGGGGGCCGGCCGGATACGCCGTCACCGCCGAACCCCCCGGCGGGCGGACCTCGGCGGCCGAGCTGGCCTTCGAGCAGGCGGCCATGTCGATGTCCGTCTTCGACACCCGCCAGCACTACCTGCGGCTCAACGACGCGGCCTGCCAGGTGATGGGCGTACCGGAAGAGGCCCTGCTCGGCCGCTACTTCTCCGAATCCGTCGAGGACGCCGAGCACAGCCAGGGCTTCCTGAGTCACCTCCGCCAGGTCGCCGAGACGGGCCGGCCGGTCCGCTACGAGAGCTTCACGGGGGCACCCGCCCTGAACCGCGACCACGCCTGGACCACCGAGATGTGGCCCGTGCGGGACGCCTCCGGCGAACTGCTGGGCACCGCCCTCGCGGCCTTCGACAGCACCGAGCAGTACTGGGCCCGGGAGCGGCTGGTCCTGCTGAACAGGGCGGCAGCCGCCATCGGCACCACACTGGACCTGGTACGCACCGCCGAGGAACTGGTCGAGGTGGTGGTGCCCCGGTTCGCCGACTTCGCCAGTGTCGACCTGCTCGAATGGGTCCTGGACGCGGAGGAGTCCCCGACGGTGTTCGACGAGGAGGTGGAGCTGCGCCGAGTCGCCCACGGCTCCCTCAGCGAGGGCACCCCGGAGGCCGCCGTGCACCTGGGGCAGGTGGACGTCCACCCCGCCCTCTCGCCACCCGCACGGGCGCTGCGGGAAGGCCGGGTGTTCGTCAGCCAGGCGGGCGAGCCGTCGTTCATGCGCTGGGTCGCCGAGCGCAACGCGCGCGCCCCGGCGGGACGCCCCCACCGCACGGGCGCGCACTCGATGATGGCGGTGCCCCTGCGGGCCCGCGGCATCACCCTGGGCGTCGCGGTGGCCGTGCGCATGGCACAGCCGGACGCGTACGGCACCGAGGACGCCGTGTTCGCCGAGGAACTCGCCAGCAGGGCGGCGGTCTGCATCGACAACGCCCGCCGCTTCGCCCGCGAGCGTTCCACCGCCCTGGCGCTCCAGCGCAGTCTGCTGCCCAGGGGCCTGCCCGGACAGGCGGCGCTCGAGGTGGCCCACCGCTATCTGCCCTCCGTGTCGGCGGCCGGCATCGGCGGCGACTGGTTCGACGTGATCCCGCTGTCCGGCAGCCGGGTCGCCCTGGTCGTCGGCGACGTCGTCGGCCACGGCATCCCGCCCACCGCGACCATGGGCCGCCTCTGCACGGCCGTCCGCACCCTCGCCGATGTCGACCTGCCCCCCGACGAACTGCTCACCCACCTCGACGACCTCGTCACGCACCTGGCCGCGGGCGACGACACGGGCGACGAGGTCGCGGAACTGGGGGCCACCTGCCTGTACGCCGTCTACGACCCCGTCTCCCGCCGCCTCTCCCTGGCCGCGGCCGGGCACCCCGCGCCGGCCCTCGTCCTGCCCGACGGCACCACCCGGCTCGTCCCGATGACCGCGGGCCCGCCGCTCGGTGTGGGAGGACTGCCGTTCGAGGCGTCCGAGCTGGAACTGCCCGAGGGCTCCGTCGTCGCCCTCTACACCGACGGCCTCGTCGAGGACCGCGACCGCGACGTCGACCACGCCACCGCGGAACTGTGCCGCGCGCTGACCGCGCCCGCGAACTCGCTCGACGCCCTGTGCGACACCGTGCTCAAGGCCGTGATGCCGGCGCAGCCCAGCGACGACGTGGCGCTGCTGCTGGCCCGCACCCGGGCACTGGGCACGGACCGGATACGGACCTGGGACATCCTGCCGGACCCGGCGCACGTCGCCGCCACCCGCCGGTCCGTCACGGAGCAGCTGACCCGGTGGGGCCTGGACGAGACGGCCTTCGTCACCGAACTCGTCGTCAGCGAACTGGTCACCAACGCGATCCGGTACGGCGAGCCGCCCATCCAGCTCCGCCTCATCCGCGACACCGCCCTCATCTGCGAGGTGTCCGACGCCAGCTCCACCTCACCGCACCTGCGCCGCGCCCACGCCTACGACGAGGGCGGCCGCGGGCTGCTCCTGGTGGCACAGCTCACCCAGCGCTGGGGCAGCAGGCAGACGGGCAACGGCAAGACCATCTGGGCACAGCAGCCGCTGCCAGCGGAGTGAACCGCCCGCCTACCGACGGCCGTCCTCCGCCGCCACCCGTGCCAGCGTGCGGCCGGTGCGCGCGGACCGGGCCCGCCGGGGGTCGGGGGTGCCGTGCCCGCGTCCGCCGCCGGCCGTCTTCACCAGCAGCCACGCCGCGTCCTCACCGCCGCCGTCCGGGCCGCCGCGGAACCGGGTCAGCGCGTACTCGCCGCGCAGCTTCGCGCCGTGCAGCCGGAACCTGGCGTGTCCCTGCGCCAGCGACTCGGCGAAGTCGACCGGCCGTCCCCGGCGGTCGTGGCTCAGCGGCTCGTAGGTGCCGTGGTCCCACACGATGACCGTGCCGCCCCCGTACTCGCCCGCCGGGATCACGCCCTCGAACTCCTCGTATTCCAGCGGGTGGTCCTCCGTCGGCACCGCGAGCCGCTTGTCGCGCGGGTCCGCCGACGGTCCCTTCGGCACCGACCAGGACTTCAGCACGTCCGCCACCTGCAGCCGGAAGTCGAAGTGCAGAGTGCTCGCGTCATGGATCTGCACGACGAAGCGCGGTGCCCCGCCGCCACCGGGGGCCGCGGCCTCGCCGGACGCGCCCGGTCCCGCGGGCTCCTCGGTCCTGCCGAAGTCCCGCTTGCCGTGGTACGCCCGCAGCCCGTCGCCCTCGCCGTCCACCTGTCGCTCCTCCCCGGGAGATTCCCGAACCTCGCCGACCCCGGCCGGGTACCCCGCTCAGAACTCCTCGTGCACCTCCGGGTCGCCGCCGATCCGCCGGTGCGCGCGGTCCGCCACCGCGCGCATCTGGGCGGCGTCCAGCTCGAAGCCGAAGACGTCCAGGTTCGCCCGCTGCCGCGCCGGGTCGGCGGACTTCGGGATGGGCACCGCGCCCAGCTGGGTGTGCCAGCGCAGGACCGCCTGGGCGGGCGTCACACCGTGCGCCGCGGCGACCGCGGCGACGGCGGGATCGTCCAGCAGGTCGCTGCCCCGGCCCAGCGGGCTCCAGCTCTCGGTCCGGATGCCCTTGCGCTCGTGGAAGGCGCGCAGCTCGTCCTGGGGGAAGAGCGGGTGCAGCTCGATCTGGTTGACGGACGGCAGGACACCCGTCTCCTTCTCCAGCCGCTCGATGTGCTCCACCGTGAAGTTGGAGACGCCCACCGAACGCACGAGACCCTCCTCGCGCAGTTTGACCATGGCCTTCCAGGAGTCGACGTACTTGTCCACGCGCGGCAGCGGCCAGTGGATCAGGTACAGGTCGACGTACTCCACCCCGAGACGGGCGCGGGACTCCTCGAACGAGGCGAGCGTCTCCTCGTAACCGTGGTGCCGGCCGGGCAGCTTGGTCGTCACCACGATCTCCTCGCGGGGGAGACCGGCGGAGGCGACCCCGCGGCCGACGCCGGTCTCGTTGCGGTAGTTCGTCGCCGTGTCGATCAGGCGGTACCCCGCCCGGAGGGCCTCGCGGACCGCCCGCTCGGCCTCCTCGTCCGTCATCGGCCAGGTGCCCAGGCCGAGGGCGGGGAGCGTGCTGCCGTCGTTGAGCGTGTACGCCCGGATGCTGATCACCGTGGGACCTTTCCTCGACTGTGCGCGGCGGTGTGCCGCCCGTCCAGCCTCGCCCACGCGAGGACCGGTGATCAACCGGACGGCGCGGCGGAGGATCTGCCACGATCTCCGCATGACGACGGACAGGACGGACAGCGCGAAGGACACGGCGACGGACAGCACGACGGGAATCGAGGTGGCACCCGTCGCCGGGCACATCGGCGCCGAGATCCGCGGCGTCGACCTCGCGGCGGGCCTCGACGCCGCACAGGTCGCCGCGGTCCGGGCGGCCGTACTGCGCTGGAAGGTGGTGTTCTTCCGCGACCAGCGCCTCGACCACGCCGGACACGTCGCGTTCGCCCGCCTCTTCGGCGAACCGGTCGTCCTGCCCCGGCGCGGCAAGGCGTCACCGGCCGGCTTCCCGGAGGTGGAGACGACCGCCGACCGACTGGAGCTGGGCGGACGGTTCGGGATGGAGCACGACGAGTGGCTGCGGCGCAGGCGCCACACGCTGCTGCGCGGCTGGCACTGCGACCACGGCGCCCGCGTGGACCCGCCGGCGGCCACGATCCTGCGCGCCGAGACGGTGCCCCCCTACGGCGGCGACACCACCTGGGCGAACCTCGCCGCCGCCTACGCCGGGCTCTCCGCCCCGCTGCGCGCCTTCGTCGACACGCTGCGCGCCGAACACCGCCTCGGCGTCGGCTACCAGCCCCGGCCCGGCGACGACGCCTACGTCCGGCACCTGCTGGACCACCAGACCGCGACCGTGCACCCGCTGGTCCGGGTCCACCCGGAGACGGGGGAGCGGGTGCTGTTCGTCAACGGCTACTACGTCGAGCAGATCACCGGGCTCTCCCGCCCCGAGAGCGCGGCGGTCCTGGAACTCCTCGTCGAGCAGGCCACCCGCCCCGAGTACACCGTCCGCTTCCGCTGGGAACCCGGCAGCGTCGCCTTCTGGGACAACCGCGCCACCATCCACCTCGCCCCCGGCGACCACGCCCACCTCGACCGGCCCAGGACCATGCACCGGGTGATGCTCACCGGCGACGTACCGGTGGGCGTCGACGGCACCCCGTCCGAGCCGGTCGTCGGCAGCGAGGCGGGCCGCTGGTGAGACGGGGTCCCGGAGCGGCGGGCCGGACGCCGGTCACACCAGCGGGATCGTCACCTCGTCCTCGACCGGCGGGTCCTCCTCCTGCGCGCGGTTGCCGGTGGCGGCGTAACAGCGCAGCCTGACCGCCTCCGGCGTCACGTCCAGGCGCAGGAAGCACTTGAAGAAGGGCGGGCTGTAGGTCGCCGAACCCGGCGAGAACACCGACGTGTAGATCTTGCGCACCGGCAGCCGGAACCGCTTGCGGCGCTCGGGCCGCCGCGCGGTGCCGAGCAGCCCGGCCACCAGCCGGGTGCGCCGGGTGACCCGTGCGCCGTCGCCCGGGGCGCGGCCGGTGCGGATGCCGAGGCGTTCGGCGATGACGGCCGTCGCCTCGGCCTCCGTGAGGGTGAAGAAGCGGCGCAGCCGCAGCCGGCGGCCGTACAGCGCGCTGTAGAAGGCGAGCGAGTCGCCGCGCAGCGGATAGGAGCGGAAGTCGTCCTCGGTGACACCGGCCACCGAGACCCGCGGGATGGTGTGGGTGGCGTGCATGAACGCGCCGCCGCCGCCCGCGACGACGTACTGCACGGTGCGGCCGTCCACGTCGACCGGGTAGCGCTGGTAGTTGTGGATGTCACCGCCGATCGCCGCGACGTAGTGGTGGGCGGGGTCGCGCACGATGTCGTCGACGGTGCCGCCGCCCTCGATGGCGCACGGGTGGTGCTCGCCGTCCACGTACAGGGGGGAGCCGGTGACGAGGATCTTCGGCCGGTCTCCCGCCGACACCTCGCGCAGCCAGGCGCCCTGCTCCGCGTCGACGGTGCCCAGCAGCCCCGTGTCGATGCCGACGATCCGCACCGGACCGGCGTCGACGGCCCAGTACGGTCCGGGCTGGACGGCCTGCTGGGCGGGGTCCGAGCGCAGCTTGCGCGCCTCGTCCAGGTGCCGGCCGTCGTCCGGGCGCGGCCGGTGCCACAAAAGGGACCGCAGCCACGCCGGGGTGAACGGGCGCGGCCTTCGTTCCGGCGGCAGGGGCGGGGCGTCGTCGCAGAAGACGCGCATGAAGGCGCCGAGGTCCTCGTACCAGTCGTGGTTGCCCGGTATCGCGTAGATGGGCGCCGGGTAGTCGCGGTAGGGACGGAAGAACTTCGTCCCGTAGTCGTCGGCACTGCCCACCGGGTAGATCACATCGCTCGCGAGGACCGCGAACCGGGTGTCCCGGCCCGCCTTCAACAGCCCCGGCACGACGGCGTACTGGGGGTCGTCGCCCTCGCCCGTGTCGCCGATGACCAGGAAGGAGAACCGGTCGGGGTCGTCGCGCCCGATCACCTTGTCGGCCGGTGCCCCGGCCGCCGCGCGCCGCGCCACCCAGCGGGAACGGGTACGGCCCGTGGGATCACCGAACCAGGAGGCCAGCACGCCGTTGCGGGCGGCCCACAGCGTACTCGGGTTCAGCCAGGACAGCTTCTCGGTACGCCCGGGCATGAGCGCTCGGTAGGCGCCGGGCTCGGCGGAGCCCCAGCCGGCGCCTTCGGCGGAATCGCGTGAGGAGTTGGACACCCGGGCACGGTAACAACGCACGGACCGGGGGCCGGAGAGGGGGAGGTCCGCCAACTCCGGCCCGCCGGTGACCGTTTCACGGCGAACGGGGTCAGAACGTCCGCTTCAGCAGGTCGAGCAGCGCCTCCCAGTGGCGTTCCGCCGCCTTCTCGTCGTACGCGGAGGTGTCGGCCTGGGTGTAGCCGTGGAGCGCTCCCGCGTAGACCTCGCAGCGGTGGGTCACGCCCGCCGCGGCCAGGGCCGCCTCCAGCCGCTCCTGCTGCTCGGCGGGCATGCCCGGGTCCCGGTCCGCGTGGGCGAAGTACGCCTCGGCGGTGAGGTCCCCGGCCACCAGGTGCGGGCTGCGCGGACCGTCCGTCGCCAGGTTCCCGCCGTGGAACCCGGCGACCGCGGCGACCCGGTCGGGGTAGGTGCCGGCGGTGCGCAGGGCGAGCCCGGCGCCCATGCAGTAGCCGGTCACCGCGACCGGTCCGTCGGCCGCCTGCGGCGCCCGGGCCAGCCACTCCAGGTAGGCGCGCGCGTCCCGCATCGCCCGGTCCGGGGTCAACGACTTCCTGAAGGGGTCGAGCCGCCGGAAGATCTCCGGCCGCTCCTTTGGGCCGATGAACCCGGGCAGCTCCACGACGGGCGCCCGTCCGCCGCGGTAGAAGACGTTCGGCACCAGGACGGTGTACCCGGCAGCGGCCAGCCGGTCCGCCATGGCGCACAGGGACGGGCGAAGCCCGAAGGCGTCCATGTACAGCAGGACCGCGGGACGCGGTCCCCCGTCGGCCGGGTGGGTCAGATAGGCATCGGCGGTGCCGTCGCCGGTGGGGATGTCGACGGCGGTTCCCGCGGTGGCGGTCATGGTGTGGCTTGCCTCTCTCTCGGCTTCTGCGGTCCGGCGGCGGACGCCTCGCTACTCGAACCGGGTCGTGTCGCCCGCGCCCCGCCGCACGATCTCCGCCTCGCCGCCGGAGAAGTCGACGACCGTGGTCGGCTCGGTGCCGCAGTCCCCGGAGTCGACGACCGCGTCCAGCACGTGGTCGAGCCGGTCCTTGATCTCCCAGCCCTGGGTCATCGGCTCCTCCTCGTCGGGCAGCAACAACGTGCTGGACAGCAGCGGTTCACCGAGCTCGGTCAGCAGGGCCTGGGTGACGACGTGGTCGGGGATGCGCACGCCCACCGTCTTCTTCTTGGGGTGCTGGAGCGCGCGCGGCACCTCCCGCGTCGCGGGCAGGATGAAGGTGTAACTGCCGGGCGTCGACGCCTTGATCGCCCGGAACACGTCGTTGTCGATCTGCACGAACTGCCCGAGCTGCGCGAAGTCCTGGCAGACAAGGGTGAAGTGGTGCCGGTTGTCCAGGTGGCGGATCGACCGGATGCGGTCGATGCCGTCGCGGCTGCCCAGTCGGCAGCCCAGCGCGTAGCAGGAGTCCGTCGGGTACGCGATCAGCGCGCCGGACCGGACGCTGTCGGCGACCTGGGAGATGCTGCGCGGCTGGGGGTTCTCGGGGTGCACGTCGAAGTACTTCGCCATTCACCGAGCTTATGCCCGCTCGCCCGCCCCGCCCGACAGGCCCGGCGCGCTCCCGCAGCCGACGCCGGAGGTGACCCGCGCACAGAGCCATGAGGTAACGTCCCCGGCCTGGGCCGGGGACGGGGCGAGGCGAGGAGAAGGCCGACGTGGCGGGCCGAGAGGACGACGGACGACAGCGGACGTCCGGGGCCGGTGAGCACGCGGGATGGGCGCGGGAACTGCTCGAGCACCTGCGTCCGGCCGGACGCGACCTGAACCGGGTCGTGGCCTGGCTCGCGGACACCGCGCACGCGACCGTCTCGCTGCAGGACGGCACCGGCCGGCTGCTGGCCGGCACCCCGGTCCCGCTGGACGAGGCCCTGGTCGCCGACGTCACCTCGGGCCGGATCGCGTCCGCCGCGCTGGAGGACCGGGGCCGCCATCTGCGGCTCGTGCGCGTGGAGCAGTCCCGGCCGGCGCCCGCCGCCCTCCTCGCGGTGGCCCGCGCCCGGCCCTTCGACCGGCGCGTCTACGACATCGTCACGCACGCCGCCCAGGTCCTTGAACTGCTGCTGGCCGGCCACGAGTCGGCCGCGGCCGGACACCGGCTGCGGCGGGCCACCTCCGACCTGCGCCTGGCCATCCTGCAACTGCTGATGGTGGAGGACACCGTCTCGGCCCGCCGCGTGGCCGCCGGACTCTGGCCCGGACTCCTCGACACCGACACGGCGTGCGTGTACGTCGTGGAGAGCAGCCCCGCCGAACGGGACCGGCTGGCCGAGGAGTGCCTGTCGGCGACGGGGGAGCGGGCGCTGGTCGTGCGGTGCCCGGCGGTGGACGGCCACGTCATCGTGCTCGCCCCGCGCGACCGGGCCGGGCAGGAGCTGCGCTCGCTGGTCGGCCGCCGCCCCGGCGTGTACGTTGGCGGCAGCGCCCGGCAGGTCCTCGCCCGCACCGCGGCCGCCTACGGACAGGCCGTCAGCGCCCTGGCCGTGGCCCGGTTCCGCCCGGAGAAGGCGGCCCTGTACGCCGAGCGGACCCGCCCCGAGCGGCTGATGGACCCGGCGCGGCTGCACGACTGGACGGCCGCGGTACTGAGCCCGCTGGAGCGCCTGCCGCACCACACGCGCGCCGAGCTGCTCGCCACCACCCGGCTCGGCCTCGAGTTCACCGCCGTCAACACGGCGAAGATCCTCGGCGTCAGCCGCAACACGGTCCGCGCCCGCATGGACCGGGTCGAGTCACTGCTGCGCACGGACTTCGCCGACCTGACCGTCCGGGCCGCCGTCCATCTGGCCGTGAACGCCCAGGTGGGCCTCGCCGAACCCCCGCCGGGCACCGGCGCACGGGGGGCCGGTGCCGCCCGGCTCACCGACCTGCTGTCCGGCCCCGCGCTGCGCACCTGGGCCGTCGACCTGCTCGGCCGCCTCGACCAGGACGGCCGGGACCTGCGGCGCAGCCTGCGTACCTGGATCGCCGTGGGCGGCAACGCCGAGCGCGCCGCGCAGAGGCTCGGCATGCACGCGCAGACCGTGCGCGAGCACGTCCGCAGCGCCGAGCCGGTCCTCGAACGCCAGCTGCTCGCCGCCGGCAGCGACCTGTACGAAATCGTCCTGGCCCACCTGGCGGCCGGCGGCCTCGACCCGCCGGTCCTGCCCGGGACGAAACCGGGCCATCCGGACTCACCTGTGCACGAGTGAGTCCGGAGGGCCCGGCAGCGGGCACCGGCACGATTCACAACGGTGGACCTGTCCACGTAGGTTCGACGCGACGGGGGCACGACCGGAACGGGGGACCGGTCGCGCCCCCTTCGCCCGTCAGCCGTGCGGCAGGATCACCGCGCGGCCGTTGACCCTGCCCTCGTGGAGGCGCTCGTAGGCGAGCGGGGCGTCGTCCAGGGAGTACGTCTCGGTGTGCACCGACACGGCACCCGAGCGGGCCAGGTTCAGCACCTCGATCAGCTCGCTGCGGCTGCCCCAGTACGGGGCGTTGACCGACACCTCGAACGGCAGCATGCCGAATCCGACGGGCAGCGAGCCGCCGCCGATGCCGACCAGGGTGACATCACCCTCGACGGCGGCGACGGCTCCGGCGGTCTTGACCGTGGGTGCCACGCCGACGAAGTCGAAGACGGCCTCGGCGCCGAGACCGCCGGTGATCTCGCGCACCGCGTCCGCGGCCTTCGCGTCCGACAGCACCGCCTCGTGCGCGCCCACCGCGCGGGCGAGGCGCAGCTTCTCCTCGCTGACGTCCAGGGCGACGACCCGGGCGGACGTCAGGGCGCGCAGCAGCTGGATGGCGACGTGGCCGAGACCTCCGGTGCCGATGACCACCGCGGTCGAGCCGGGGACCAGCTTCGGCAGCGACCGCTTGATCGCGTGGTACGGCGTCAGTCCGGCGTCGGTGAGGGGCACCGCCGCGACCGGGTCGAGCCCGTCCAGCGGGACCAGGTGCCGGGGGTCGTCGACGAGCAGGTACTCGGCCATGGAGCCGGGGCGCCCGAGTCCCGGCGGGCGGATGCCCAGCTCGTCGGCGCGCAGGCAGTAGTTCTCCTTGCCCTCCGCGCACTTGGCGCAGGTGCCGCAGCCCCAGGGCCCGTACACGGCGACCGCGTCGCCCTCGGCGAGCCCGGTCACCCCGGCGCCGAGCGCGGCCACGGTGCCGACGCCCTCGTGGCCGAGGGTGAGCGGCAGCTCGTACGGGAAGCCCTCGGCGGGCCAGCCCATCACCGCGATGTCGGAGTGGCAGACCCCGGCCGCGGTCACCTTCAACAGCACCTGGCCGGGGCCCGGTTCCGGGTCCGGGACCGTGACGACCTCGGGGGCGGCCCCGATGGTGCGGTACTGCAGTGCCTTCATGATCGAACTCCTTTGTTCTCTCTCCCCCCGGGACGGGTGAGCGCCGGTCAGACGGCGGTGTAGGCGCCGTCGACCAGGTGGTAGCTGCCGGCGACGAAGGACGCGCGGTCCGACAGCAGGAAGGCGATCAGCTCGGCGACCTCCTCGGCGTGTCCGAGGCGACCGGCCGGGTGCAGGGCGACCAGGCCGTTGTAGGCGGCCTCGTCCATGGTCTTCAGCAGCGGGGTGTCGATGAAGCCCGGGCCGACCGCGTTGATCCGGATGCCCCGGGCGGCGTACTCGGCGGCGGCCGCCTTGGTCAGCCCGACCACGCCGTGCTTGGCGGCGACGTAGGCGGGGGAGCCGGCGAAGCCGACCGAGCCGAGGATGGAGGCGACGTTGACGATGGCGCCGCCCTTGCCGGCCGCCTCGATGGCGGGCAGTTCGTAGCGCATCGAGTAGAAGACGCCGTCGAGGTTGGTGTGCACGACGCGCTGGTAGGCCTCCACGTCGTACTCGCCGGTCGGGGCGCTGGGGCCGCCGATGCCGGCGTTGTTGACGGCGAGGTCCAGCGAGCCGTAGGTGTCGACGGTGAACCGGACGGCCGCCTCGACGGACTCCGGACGGGTGACGTCCAGCTCGACGGCGGCGGCCTCGACGCCCTCGGCCCGCAGCTCGGCGGCGGCCTTCTCGGCGCCCTCGGCGTTGTAGTCGGCGACGACGACCCGGGCGCCGCCGGCGCCGAGCCGGCGGGCGGTGGCCAGGCCGATGCCGGAGGCGGCGCCGGTGACGAGGGCGGCGCGTCCGGCGAACTCGGCGGCGTACTCGGTGGTGGCGGGAGTGGTGGGGGAGGTGCTCATGGTGCTGTTCTCACTCTTCGGTGGTGGTGCTGTCGGGGGTCGCGGCCGCGGCCTCCGAGGTCAGGGCGTCGTAGGCCCGCTCCACGAGGGCGGCGAGGTCTGCGGCTCCCGAGTCCCCCTCACCACCGCGCGCCCACAGGCGCAGGGCGGCGATCAGGACTCCGGCGGCTGCGTCGACGACGGCGGCCGGGCGCACGTCCCGGGCGTCGTCGCTGCCCAGCCGGCCGGCGACGATGCGGATCGACTCCTCCTGGGCGTCGACCCGGATGCGCTGGTAGGCGGCGAACAGCTCGGGCTCGGTGTCGGCCAGGGCCAGCAGGCGGCGCATCCGCGGACGCACGTGCCACGCCGGGTCCTCCCGGTCGGCCAGCCAGGCCCGCACGGCCCTGCGATAGGCCAGCAGGGGTGGCTCCTCGGCGGGGCGGGACCGCAGCAGCGCGTTGATCCGGTCGCCGTCCCGGCGGACGAAGTCGAGCGCCGCGTCCTCTTTCCCGGCGAAGTGCCGGCTGAACGTGCGGCGCGTGACGTCCGCGCGCTCGGCGATCGCCTCCACCGTGGTCGCCGCCGACCCGCGCTCCAGGATGAGGTCGCAGGCGGCGGTGGCCAGCGCGTCGCGGGTCCGGCGCGCCTTGCGCTGCCGCCGGTCCTCGGTGGCGGGGGAGGGCTTCGTTGCCGTCATGCCTCCGAGCGTACACCTGGAAATGTCCCAATGGGACATATGACTCGGTGGGACACCAAACGGGGGGCGAACCGCCGTCCCCTGCTCACCCGAGGTGCCGCAGCGCCGCCCGGGCCTCCATGAGGGCCTGCTCGGCGTAGCCGCGGCCGAACAGCACGGCGTGCACGAGCAGCGGGAAGAGCTGGTGCACGCCGACGCGGTCGGTCCAGCCGTCGGCGAGCGGCGCGGTCTCCTCGTAACCGGCCAGGATCCGCTCCAGGTGCGGACAGCCGAAGAGGCGCAGCATCGCCAGGTCGGTCTCCCGGTGCCCGCCGTGCGCGGCCGGGTCGATCAGGTGGACATGCCCGTCGGTGCCCCACAGCACGTTGCCGTTCCACAGGTCCCCGTGCAGCCGGGCCGGCGGCTCCGCGGGCCCCGCCAGCTCCGGCAGCCGCTCGCAGACCCGCTCGACGTCGGCCGCCTCGGCCGCCCGGACGGTGCCGGCGTCGACCGCGCGGCGCAGATAGGGCAGCACGCGGTGCGCGGCGTACCAGCGGGGCCAGTCCTGCCCGGTGGCGTTGCGCATCGGGGCCCGCCCGATGTACGCCTCCTCGGGCCCGCCGGGCGGCGCGGCCCCGAACGCCGGTGCCCCGGCGGCGTGCAGCCCGGCCAGGTCCCGCCCGAACCGGACCGCGGCCCCCGCACTCGCCGGCCCCCGCAGCACCCGGTCGGTGACCAGCCCGCGCTCGTCCACGCCGTGCACCGCGGGAATCCGTACCGTCCCCGCCCCGGCCAGCCAGCGCAGCCCCGCGGCCTCGGCCCGTGCCGCACCGGGGGCGTCCGCGAACTTGACCACCACCGTGCGCCCGTCGTCGAGGCCGACCTCGGTTAGCCCTTCGGACAACGGACGCTCACGGACCACCGCCCGCCCGGTGAACCGCGCCGCGAGGACCGAGGACGAACCGACGGCACCCATGGCCACGAGCCTAGGCCGTGTCGCGGGGGCGTGTCGCAGTGCGGCTGCCGCCGACCCGGTGAAATCCGTTCGGTGCGCCGATCGGACACCCCGGGCACGGGGGAGCAATGGGACTATGACCAGTTCAGCCTTTCATCGCACCATCGTCCTGCCTGCTTCCGTGTGCCAGCAGGCCGCACACCACCTCGAGCAGGCGGTGCACAAGGCCATCGACGGTGCCGCCACGCCGTGGCGCGCCTTCCGCGGGGCCGACGGCGACGACTTCGCGTTCTCCGTGCCGGTCGTCGAGCAGGCCGCGGGCTGCCTGCTGGTGCTGGCCGCCGAGAGCGCCCAGAGCCTGCGGCCCTCCGCGCTGCGCGCCCTGATCACCGTCGCCCTGCACCTGCGCGACGCCGCCGAGGCGGTCCGGCGCCCCGCGGTCTCCAGCCCGGCGTGGTGAGCGCGCGCCGTGCGCGAGGGCGCGGGCACGCCGGGGGCGTGGAAATCACCGTGCCCCGGGCCTGAACGTGTGTTTGGCTCGGCGGCATGGAGTTCACCCGCTTCCTCGACTGCCTCGCCTCCGACCACGACCGGCTGCGGGGTGTCGTCGAGACCGACGCCGACGCCCCGGTGCCGACCTGCCCCGGCTGGACGGTCGCCGACCTGACCCGCCACGTCGGCGAGGTCTACCTGCACAAGGCCGCCGCCATGCGCGACGGGGCCGAGCCCCAGCCCTGGCCGCCCAAGGAGTTCGCCGAACAGGCGCCGACGGCGCTGCTCGACCGGGGCTACACCGCGCTGCGCGCCGAGTTCGCCACCCGCGCCCCGGAGGATCCGGCCGGCACCTGGTACGGCCCCGACCAGAGCGTCGGCTTCTGGATCCGGCGGATGGCGCAGGAGACCGTCGTCCACCGCATCGACGCCGAACTCGCCACCGGACGGCCCGTCACCGCCGTACCGGACGACCTCGCCGTGGACGGCGTCGACGAACTGCTCAAGGTCTTCGCCGCGTACGCCGTGGCCGAGTGGGGCGACTACTTCACCGAGATCCTGGACGGCTCGCCGGGCCGTACGTTCCTGGTGCGGGCGGGCGACGACGCGGCATGGCGGGTGCGGACCGGCCCGGGGGAGTTCACCGTCACGGACGGCGCGGGCGACGGCACGGCCGACGTGACGCTGAGCGGCTCCCCGGAGGGCGTGCTGCGGTCGCTGTGGAACCGGGCGGGCGCCGACGGGGAGCGCGGTGTGACCGTCGAGGGCGATCCCCGGGCCCTGGCGGAACTGAGGCGCTGCCTCGTCGTGGCGACCCAGTGAGCGGACGTACGGCACCCGGCGGTGCCCCGGGCGTCAGGCGCCGATGAGGCGCAGCGCCGCCCACAGGGCCACCGTCGACGCGGCGACCGTGGCCGGCACGGTGAGCAGCCCCAGCGCGGTGAACCGGCCGAGTTCCACCTCGACGCCGTGCCGGTGCAGGATGCGCCGCCACAGCAGGGTCGCCAGCGAACCGACGTAGGTCAGGTTGGGGCCCAGGTTCACACCGATCAGTACGGCGAGGACCTGGGCCGGCCCGCCCGGCGAGGCCAGCGGGAGCAGGGCGAGTACGGCCGGCAGGTTGTTGACCACGTTGGCCAGCACCGCGGCGACCGCCGCCACCCCGAGCAGCGCCGGCAGCGAGTCCCCGTCCGGCAGCAGCCGCCCGAGCCCGGCCGCCGGCGCGCCCGCCACCACTCCCTGCACCACGATGCCGAGGGCCAGGACGAACAGGCAGAACAGCGGGGCTGCGGCGCCCGCCATCTCCCGGGGCGTGACATGGCGCCGGGCCAGCGCCCGCAGCCCGAGTACCAGCACACCGCCGAGCGCCGCCCAGGCGGGCTCCACCCCGGCAGGCGAGGCCACGGCGAACCCGGCCAGGGTCAGCGCCACGACGACCACGGTGAAACGCGGCACGGAAGGCGCGGGCGGCGCGGCCGCCGCGCCCGGCCCGCCACCGGCGGTGCTGCTGCCGTCCGGCGTCCTCGCGACCGCGGACCCGCTGGACCCGCTGGACCTGGCGGTCCCGGTGGTCCCGGCGGTCCCGGCGGACCCGTCAGGACCGGGAGCGACGGGTACCGGGCCGACGCGCTCGGGCCCCACGGACACCGGCTCGGCCAGGTCCGCGCGGAAGAAACGGCGGAACACGGCGTACTCGACGGCGATCGCGGCCAGCCAGGGCAGCGCCATCAGCGCGGCGAACCGGGTGAAGCTCAGCCCACTGGCCGCGAACGCCAGCAGGTTGGTCAGATTGGAGACCGGCAGGAGCAGCGAGGCGGAGTTCGACAGGTGCGCCGTCGCGTACACGTGCGGGCGGGCCCGCGCACCGGCCCGGGACGCGGTGGCCAGGACCACGGGGGTGAGCAGCACCGCGGTGGCGTCCAGACTGAGCACCGCCGTCACCGCGCAGGCCACGGCGAACACCCCGGTCAGCAGCCGCCGCGGGCTGCCCCCGCACCGGCGGGCCACGGCCGCGCCGACGGCCTCGAACAGACCCTCCTTGGCGCACAGGTACGCCAGCATCAGCACCAGCGCGAGGAAGACGACGACCGGCAGCAGCGTACGGGTCTGTTCCCACGCCCGGTGCGGGGACACCATGCCGAACGCCACCACCAGCACGGCGGCCGGCACGGCGGCCACCGCCTCCGGCAGCCCACGCGGGCGCAGCACCGCGAAGGCCAGCACGCCCAGCAGCAGGACGACGGGCACGGCCTCGGAGAGGACGGTGGTACTCAGGACTCCTCCACACCGGTGGGCCGGGCGGGAACCCGGTGATCGGCGAACGGGATACAGGGTCGCACCCCCGGGCGGGGACGAGATCCGCGGGACGACGTGGTGTGGCCGAGGCCACGCCGTGGGCGAGAGCCGGGCCATGTTCCGCGCGGTGCGCCGCGGGCTACCGTTTCCACGGACCCCGAGTTCCCCACCACGAGCAGTTCGGACGGCCCGGCAGTGCACACAGATCTCTCCCCCGTCATCGCGGCGACCGCACAGTGGCTCACCCGCGCCTACCCGGCGTCCGGCGGCGCCCTGGCCGACGCGCTGTGCGAGGTGCAGGCCCGGCAGGCCGTGACGGTCGCGGCCCGGCTGCGCTACCCGACCCCGATGGACGTGGCGCTGCTGGGCGTGGCGGGCCCCGGCGGCTCCGCCCGGCTCGACTGGATCACCGGCGCCGACGGCGCCGCGTCCGCCGATCCGGACGCGGACGCATGGCGGACCTGGGTGGACGAGGTCGTCGCCAGCTGGGCGGCCTGCCTGCTGACCGACCCGGCGCTCGCCGAGCCGGCCGTCGCCGCGCTGGCCGAGGGCGGCCCCTCGGCCGGGGCACCGGCGGAGTTCCGCCGCCTGCTCGCACCCGACGACGCCGACCGCCGGGCGGCCGCTCTGCTGCGCCACCCGGACCTCGTCGCCCCCGTCGCCGTCCTGCACCACGCCGGGCTCATGACCCGACTGGACCCGGGCCAGGCCCTCGTCGCCTGAGCAGCGCGGTCCGGTCCCGGCGGGCCCTCAGGCAACCGCCTCCAGGTTCGCCACCGGCGACACCCTCGGCACCGTCGCCCGGCGCTCGCGCAGGAGGTGGCCCGCGCCGATCGTGCCGGCGATGATCAGCCCGCCCGCGATCAGGGCGCCGCGGGCACCGGCCAGCTCCATCAGGAGGCCCAGCGCGGGCGGCCCGCCCAGGCCCCACACCGTGCCGATGCTGCCCCACACCCCGAGCACCCGGCCCCGCAGGTGCGCGGGCGGGTCGGTCTGGAGCACCGCCGTACCGGCGGTGTCGGAGACGGACTCCACCACGGCCATCGGCAGCACCATCACCAGCAGGACGGCCAGCGAGGGCGACAGCCCCGCCACCACCTGGAGCAGCCCGCCCGCCGCCGCCAGCGCGCCCACCACCCGTACGGAGGGGCGGCGCAGCCGGGCACCGAGGACGGCGCCGACGATGCCGCCGACCGCCAGCACCGTGGAGACGGTGCCGAAGGACCCCGCGCCGCCCGCGAGCGGCCCGGTGACCAGCACGGCCAGGGTCAGCTGGTAGTTGCGCCCGAAGACGGCGCTGACCCCCGTGACACCGGCCAGCGCCAGCAGCCGGGGGCGGCGGGCGAAGAAGGCCAGCCCCTCGCGCACGCTCATGGTGTCCTTGGCACCGCGGTCCTTCGCCGCCCCCGCGTCCCGGACCGCACCCCGGGCCGGGCGCAGGAAGGGGATGACCGAGGCCACGAACAGGAACGACAGCCCGTTGGCGGCGTACGCGGCGGCCGTGCCGAGGAATCCCACCGTCACACCGGCGAGCGCCGCGCCCGCGAGCCGCCCCGCCTGGTGCACCAGGGCGCCCACCCCGATCGCGGAGGGCACGTCCTCGCGCGGGACGAGGTCGTTGCCGAGCAGGGAACACGCCGGACCGTCGACGGTGGCGACGACGCCGGTGACGGCGGCCAGCACCATCAGGGAGGTCACGTCGAGCCGGTCGAGCGCCACCATGAGGGCGGTCACGAACGCGACCGCCCCGAGCAGTGCCTGGCTGACCGCGGCGGTCAGTCTGCGCGGCCAGCGGTCGACGGCCGCGCCGCCGAACACGCTGATCAGCAGCGCGGGCGCGGCCTGGACGGACATCGACAGACCCGTCGCCGCGGCGGAACCGGTGATCTGCAGGACCAGCAGGTTCTGCACGGTGAGCTGCATCCACGTGCCGGCGTTCGACACGAAGTTCGCGACCGACCACCAGCGCATGCTGCGGTGCCTCAGGGACCGCCACGGCGAGCGGCTCGTCGATGCGGACGACTCAGACGACTCGGACGACTCGGACTCGGTCGGCTGCGACGGCTCGCGCGACCCGGGCGGGCAGGGCAGCGAGGCGGCAGGGGGCAGCGGGGCGGAGACGGAGGAAGAAGACACAGTGCGCCACTCGAAGGCGGGTCGCGGGACCCGAAGGGGAAACGGAGGGGAACGAGTAGGCCGGCTGCGCTGCGCGGCCGTTCCACCGATCCGGATACGGCGCCGACCATCGTGGCAGAACGGACCGGCGAGTCGTCGCCGGTCGCCGCCCCCGCCCCGGCCCGGACGGAGCAATCGCCGCCGCCGGTGCCGAACTTGACGAGGCGAGTGCGGTTGATCACAGCGGCCCGCCGGCGGGCGGCGGACCCGTGGGCCGTGACCGTCGTCACGGTGCGTGATCCCGGTGGCGGGCGTCGGAGCATGTGAGTGCCGCAGGTGGGGCACTCGGGGCACGCTGTTCAGCGCTCCGAGGGAGAAAGTCCGAGGGAGAAAGGTCGTCCTCATGATGCCTATGGCGGCGTTCAGCCCACGGGGTGAGTCCCGCACGCCCTGGGACCGCGTCCTGGTGACCGGCGGCGCCGGTTTCCTCGGCTCCCACCTGTGCACCCGGCTGCTCGACGCGGGGGCCGAGGTCGACTGCCTGGACAACCTCTCCACGGGGCGGGCCGAGAAGGTGGCCCATCTGGCGGGCCGCCCCGGCTTCCGCTTCCTGGAACGGGACATCTCCGAACCCGGCTGCGCGGACGCGCTCACCGGCCCCTACGACCTCGTCCTGCACCTGGCGGGCCCCGCGTCCCCGGCCGCCCGGCCAAAGCGGCCCGTTCAGGCCCTCGACGCGGGCAGCCTGGGCACCCGTACCGCACTGGCCGTCGCAGACCGGGACGGCGCCCGGTTCCTGCTCGCCTCCTCGCCCCCGCCGAGCCCCGGCGCCGGCGGCGACGTCCTGGACGAGGCCGACCCGGTCGGCCCGCACCGCGCCTGCGCCGAGGCCGTCCGGTTCGCCGAGGCCCTGGTCGCCGCGCACGCGGGCGCCCACGGCTCGAACGCCGGGATCGTCCGGCTCTTCGCGGGCTACGGCCCCGGCATGCGGGCGGACGACGGGGCGACACCGGCCGCGCTCATCGAGCAGGCGCTGGCCGGCCGGCCGGTCACCGTCCCCGGGGACGGCAGCCGGACGCACCCCCTGTGCTACGTCGACGACATGGTCGACGGCGTGCTGCTGGTCGCGGCCGGCCGTTCGGTACGGCCCGTGGACATCGGGGGCGACGAGGAGCCCACGGTCGCGGAGATCGCCCGCCTGGTGATCGAGCTGACCGGCTCCGACTCGCCGCTGGAGTTCGTCGAGGACCCGGGCGACGGGCGCGGCCCGACCCGGCCGGTCACCGGCTTCGCCCGGGAGATCTTCGGCTGGCTGCCGAGCGTGACCTGGCAGGACGGCCTGGAACGCACCGTCGCCGCCTTCCGCGGGCGGCGCGAGCCCTTCCCGGCGCCGGACGGGGAGACGACGGACGGGCGGGCGGGAGAGGAGTGGTGGGCGTGAGCACGCGCGCCGCCCGCGCGCGCGGCACACCCTTGAGGGCCCGTCGCCGCGGCGACGGGCCCCCACAGGTGGTGCCGACGGTGATCGCTCAGCCGGACTTGCCCCGCCCCGACAGGGCGTCCCGCACCCGGTCGACCATGCCCGCGCCGGGGGCGAGGAGCTTGTTCATCGGAGGCTTGTCCGGGGCCGAAGGGTGCGGTCGGGTCGGCGCCGTCTTCTTCGCCTGACGGACCTTGTCGCCCAACTCGTCCAGGGCCTGTGCGGGGCACGCCTCGCGCAGCCGCGGGAACAGGTTGCCCTCCTCGTCGGCGACGTGCTCACGGATCTCGCTCATCAGCTTGCCGATCAACCGGTCGAACTCGGCGTCGTCCGCCGCGCAGCCCTCCAGATCCTTCATGATCTGCTCGGCCTCGGCGTGGTCCTCCAGCTCCTTGTCCGCGAGCGCGTCGCCGTTCGCCACGTGCTCCCGGACCGCCGGGTAGAGATACGCCTCCTCCGCCACCGAGTGCCGGATCAGCTCGATCGTGGCCTGATCGGCGTACAGCTTGCGGTCCTTGTGGCCGGGCGGCAGTGCCTCGATCTTGCCGAAGAGCTCCTCGACCTCACGGTGATCGGTCGTCAGCTCGTCGATGACGTTTCCTCCGTGGCCCATGTTCCACTCCACCTCCAGACAGTCGTGGCGTCACGGGGGTCCGACCCGCCACGCGCGTTCGGACGACCGGGTCCCCCGGGCGCCGTGGGCTAACGCCCGGTTCAGGCCCCGAGCTTGGCCCGGATGCCGCCCGCCCGCGCCGCGGGACCGGCGGCGGCCCGCACCGAGCGGTGCACCAGGTGGGCGTCGTGCCGAAGATCATGGGCGGTGTGCCGGCCGCGCCACAGCAAGGAAGGTGCGCTGCCCGTGTCGTCGGCGGCGATCAGCAGCCCGCCCATCATGGACAGGTTCTTCAGGAAGTGGATGCGCTGCTGGGTGCGGTCGGAGGGGTCCGCCGCCTCCCAGTACCGGTGCGCCGCCAGCGTGGTGGGGACCAGCGTCACCGCGAGAGCCAGCGCGGCCAGCCGCGGACAGCGGCCGAGTCCGAGCATGATCCCGCCGACCACGTGGACGGCGCCGTTGAGCCGTACGAGTTGTTCGGTGCTGTCCGGCAGGACCGGCACGCGGTCGGCCACCGGCCGCACGACCGGCTCGGCCGCCGGGGCCACGTCCTGCGGCCTGCGCAGAGACTGCAGGCCGCCCGCGACGAACATCGAGGCGAGCATCGGCCGGCCGGCCAGACGCAGAAGACTCATGACGCTGTCTCGCTCTCTCCAAGGGGATGCCAACGGGGGTCATCAGCGGGGGAGGGGCCCCACTGGGATCATCAGGTGCCCCCGGCGGTCGGCGCCATTCGGCGTCCGGCGCGGCACCCGTGCCCTCCGGTACCGCGCCGTGCGGGGAACACGCAGGTCACAGGCTGGTGAGGATCTGGGGCGACAAGTTCTTGATCATGGTGTTGGTCCAGCGCATCTGGCGCAGTGTCCGCGGGTGGCAGGAGGAAGCGAGCGCCAGCAGCCCGCTGTCCCTCGACGCCTGGGCGGCCTGGGCCAGCATCTCCCAGTGCAGGGAGTTCTCCGCCGCGGCGACGTGCAGCTCCCGCAGGTCGCGCAGGAGGAGCAGGCCCGGCTCCGGCCGGTGCACGACCGCCTCGGACGCCTTCTTGCGCAGGGTCGCGAAGACGCCGTCCGAGGAATGGTCCGGCGTCTCGCCCAGCTTCACGCCGTGCTCCGCGGCGGTCTCGGCGAGCCGCCGCACGTGCTCGCGGGACCAGCCGGCGAGGTCGGTGGCGACGTGGTGGACCTCGTGCTCGGTGCGGTGCCGCTCGGCGACGGTCACCAGGTCGTGTGCCAGCCGCCGCTCGCCGCGGTGCAGCGTGCGCAGGGTCAGCGTGATGCCGTTCACCGGGCGCCTCCCTCGTGGCCGTGCGGGAACGGGGTGGGTTCCCGCTCCGTCGTGCGCGCCGCCGGTCCGCCCGAGGTGGGCGGGGCGGCACCCGCGGCGACCGGTGCCGACGCGGTGGTGGTCGGTGCCGGGGAGGGCCGGCCGTCCCCGCGTTCCACGAGGGTGAGCGCGGCCGTGGCCGTCTTGAACAGCGGCTGCTTGGAGGCCGGGTCCCAGTCGGTGATCGTGGTCTCGTTCGCGGCCCGCCCGGGAGTGTCCGGCCCCGGGCCCGACCCGCCCTCGGTGTCCCAGTAGCCGTAGTGGAACGGCACGAACAGCAGCCCCGCGCGGATGCCGCTCACCCGCAGCCGTCCGCGCAGGGAGCCGCGCCTGCTGGTGACCTCGACCAGGTCGCCCTCGCCGAGCCCGAGCCGCTCCGCGTCCCCGGCGGAGACCTCCACCCACACGTCGGGGGCGGCGTCGTTCAGCTGGGGCGCCCGCCCGGTCTTCGTACGGGTGTGGAAGTGGTAGAGCGTCCGGCCGGTCGTGAGCTGGAACGGGTACTGCTCGTCCGGCTCCTCGTGCGGCGGCAGATAGTCGGCCGCCTTCAGCATCGCCCTGCCCTCGGGATTGAGGGAGCGGTACTCCACGACCTCCTGCGAGGCCCCGGTCTCCAGGTCCTTGCCGTAGCTCTCGCACACGTCGGGGCGGGCCCAGCCGATGCCGTCCGTGTAGAGCCGTGCCGTCCCCTCGGGGGACCGGTCGTCGCAGGGCCACTGGATGCCGCTGGTGTCGCGCAGCTTGGCGTAGGACAGGCCCGTGTAGTCGCAGGGGCGGCCCGCGCTGCACCGCTTCCACGCCTCGAACGCCGACTCGGGGCCGTCCCAGGTGATCAGCGGGCCGCCGTCCTTGTCCCGGAAGTCCATGCGCCGCGCGTAGTCCAGGAAGATGTCCAGATCGGGCCTGGCCTCGCCGGGCGGTTCCACCGCCTTGCAGGACAGGTGCACCGTGCGGTCCGCGTTGGTGAGCGCGCCGGTCTTCTCGCCCCAGGTCGCGGCGGGCAGCACCACGTCGGCCAGCTGCGCCGTCTCCGTCAGGTACAGGTCCTGTACGACCGTGAACAGCGTCTCCTGCGTCAGGACCGAGCGGATGCGGGACAGTTCGGGCATCGAGACGGCGGGGTTGGTGCCGCTGATCCACAGCATCCGCAGCGAGCCCTGCTCGGCGTACCGGAAGATCTGCATCGCGTGGGTCGGCGGCGCGAAGTGCGGGATGGTCTCCGGCTCGACGTTCCACACCTTCGCGAGGTCGGCGACGTGGGCGTCGTTCTGCCAGTTGCGGAAGCCCGGCAGGTCGCCGTTGGCCCCGCACTCGCGGGTGTTCTGGGCGGTGGGCTGGCCGTTCATCTGGAGGAGCCCGGCGCCGGGCCGGCCCAGCATGCCGCGGATCAGGTGCAGGTTGTTGACCTGGACGGCGGCGGCGGTGGCCTGCTGGGACTGGTAGACGCCCTGGAGGACGGTGGACACCAACGCGTCGGCGGTGCCGACCAGTTCGGCCGCCTCCTCGATCCGGACGGCGGGGACGTCGCAGATCTCCGCGGCCCACTCGGGCGTGCAGTCGGCGACCCGGGCGGCCAGTTCGTCGAAGCCCACGGTGTGCGCGGCGATGAAGTCGCGGTCGATCCGCTCGTGCCGGATCGTCTCGTGCAGCAGCGCGTTGAGCAGGGCGACGTTGGTACCGATGCGGGGCGCGAGGTGTACGGAGGCGTGTTGGGCGACGCGGGTGGCGCGCGGGTCCACGCACAGCAGCCGCGGCGGGTCGGCGCCCTCCAGGCGGTCGAGGAGCCGCATCCACTGCACGGGCTGGGTCTCGGCGATGTTGTGGCCGAACAGCGCGATCACGTCGGCGTGGTCGAAGTCGTCGTAGCTGCCGGGCTGGCCGTCGCAGCCGAACGTCTCCTTCAGCGCCTCCGCGGCCGTGGCGGTGCACAGCCGGGTGTTGCCGTCGAGGTGGTTGGTGCCGATGCCGGCCCGGGCCAGCACCGTGAGCGTGTAGTACTCCTCCAGGAACAGCTGCCCCGAGGTGTAGAAGCCGATCGAGCCCGGCCCGCGCGAGTCCAGCAGTTCGCGCGAGCGGGCGGCCACCAGGTCCATCGCCGTGTCCCAGTCCGTCTCCACCAGCTGCCCGCCGCGCCGGACCAGCGGCCGGGTCAGCCGGTCGCGGGAGGCGTTGGCCTGCCAGCCGAACAGGTCCTTCGGGCCGAGCCGCCCCCGGTTGACCCGGTCCACGTCCCGGCCCCGCACGCCCACCATGCGGCCGTCGGCCACCGCGATGTCCATGGCGTCGCCGTCCGAGTGCAGGATCGACGCGGACTGCACCCAGCGCTGCACCGCGCCGGGCTCCACCCCGTCCGCGAGGAACGTGTCCACCCGGGCCGGCCAGGTGCCGTGCCGTCCATAGGGCACGCGTGCGCCCCACGGACGCGCGATCCGGTCCGTCGCATCCTCCATCGCCGGCCTCCCGCCACGATCCGTCGCACTGCCGGCCGCCGGGTACCCGGGCGTCACCGATCGAAGCGAACCACTTGTGGGAGCGCTCCCAGGCGGGCAGGATGCTGCGGTGACAACGACCGCCTCCGTACGCCCCTACCGCCCCGCCGACGCCCCGGCCCTCGACGACATCTGCATCCGGACCGCGCACAACGGCCGGGACAGCCGGCCCGTGTACGCCGACCCCGCCGTCCTGCCGGCCATCTTCGCCGAACCCTACGTCCACCTGGACCCCGACCTGGCCTTCGTGCTGGACGACGGACAGGGCCGGGCGGTCGGCTACATCCTCGGCACGGCGGACACCGTGCGCTTCGCCGAGGAGTTCCGGACCAAGTGGCTGCCGCGGGTCGCGGACCGCTACCCGGCGCCGCAGGGCCCGCCCGGCACCCGCACTCCGGACGAGGTCATGGCCGGGCTGCTGCACGACCCGGAGCGCATGATCGTCCCGGAACTGGCCGCCTACCCCGCCCATCTGCACATCGACCTGCTGCCCGACTGGCAGGGACAGGGCCACGGCCGGACCCTGATGCGGACGTTCTGGCGGGCCCTGCGCGGGCGCGGCGTCCCGGCCGTCCACCTGGTCATGGCGACGGCCAACACCCCGGCCAGGGCCTTCTACGACCGTCTGGGCTTCCACGAGATCGCGGCGGCGGGCCTCGACCCGGCGGACGTCACCTGCCTGGGACGGACGACCGAGGACACGGAGGGGGCCTGACGGACGGACAGGCGGTCGGAGGCGGTCAGCCCGCGCCCAGTCGGTAGACGTTGAAGGCCCGGCGGATGACCGGCTGCGCCACGTTGCGCACCCGGACCCCGCCCGCCGTCATCCCGTGCTCCGTGCCCAGGTGGGCGTGTCCGTGCACGGCCAGGTCGGCGCCGGCCGTGTCGATCGCCTCCGCCAGCAGGTAGCTGCCGAGGAACGGGTGGATCTCCGGCGGCTCCCCGGCGAGCGTGTCCGCGACGGGGGAGAAGTGCGTCAGCGCCACCCGCGCCGCGCAGTCCTCCTCGTCCAGCTCCTTGAGCGCGGCGTGCAGACTGTCCGCCGAGCGGCGGGTGGTACGCACGAACTCCTTCATCACCGGCTCACCGAACTCACCGGCGCTGCGCCCCACGAACCCGCCGCCGAACCCCTTGGTCCCGGCGATGCCCACCCGGCCCCCGGCGCACTCCACGACGGCTGCCTCGCCCTCCAGCACCGTCACCCCGGCGTCCCGGAGGATCGCGGTGACCTTCTCGGGCTGTTCGTCGTGGTGGTCGTGGTTCCCGAGGACCGCCACCACCGGCACCGGCAGGCCGCGCACCTCCCGGGCGACCACCCGCGCCTCCTCCTCAGTGCCGTGCCGGGTCAGGTCCCCGGCGAGCAGCAGCAGGTCGGCGCAGTCGGGCAGGGTCTCGAACGCGGGCCGCAGCAGCCCTTCGCTGTCGGGCCCCATGTGGATGTCCCCGACGGCGGCGACGCGGATCATCACAGCTCCTCCGCATGGTCGGGGCGGGTGGCCTCCGCCACCACGACGTCGGCGTGCACGGTCAGCCCGGCCAGCTCCTCACGGGCGATGCGCAGCACGGTCTCGCGGCACCGCGCCGAGGGCACGGTGCCGGTGAGCGCGATCGCCCCGGCCCGGAACTCGGCACGTACGCCGAGTTCACCGAGTTCCTCCGCGGCGAGCCGGTCCTGGAGGTGGGCCACCCGGTATTCCGCGTTCTCGGGGTTCTCGGGGTTCTCGGGCTCCCCGGCCGCGGCCGCGGGGCCGCTCGCGGCGGGGCCCCGGTGTCCGACGGGATCGCTCATGGCCGGCCCTCCTTCGTGGCGGTGGCCGGTGGCCCGGCCGGAGGGATGATCTCCAGCCGTTCGAGGATGAAGAAGAACGCGGCGGGCATCGGGTCGTCGCCGCAGTCGCGGCGCAGCGCCGCCCAGTCGATCTTCTCGCGCAGGGTGCGGGCGATCGGCAGCACCGCACCGAAGTCGCAGTGGTGCTCCGAGAAGGCCGCCAGCAGACCGTGCAGCAGGTCGGTCGGCGACAGGACCGGCATCAGCACCGAGTCGACCGACAGATCCCGGGCCCGGGCTAGCAGATCCGTCGTCACGGGCTCGTGCGCCAGCTCGAAGATCAGGTCGACCTGCTGGCCCAGGCAGTCCGCCTTGAGCAGCCAGTCCTCGGGCGGTGTGTACACCGTCAGCCCCGCCTGACGCAGCGTCGCGGCGACGGCGTCCGCGTCCTCGGGCCGGATGCAGAAGTCGACGTCGTGCTGGAGGTTCTGGGTGCCGCCGTGCGCGTACACGGCGACGCTGCCGGCCAGCGCGAACGGGTGCTCCGCCTTCTTCAGGGTCGAGCCCACCTGCTTGGCGGCCTGGAGGATCGCCTGGTTGCGGTCGACCGGGAGCTCCTCGTGCGGTGCCTCGTGCCGGGGAAGCGGACCGCGGTCCCCGGCGGCCGGGCGCAGCTCGGAGACGCCGGCGCGTCGGCCGGTGGTGTGGTCGTCGGCGGGCTGCCTCATCGATGTCCCCTTCCCGGGCTGTGGCCGTCGGCGGAACGGACCGGACCGGCCCTCCCCTTGGAAGAGCGGGTACCCGGCGCCGTACCGCCGACACCGCACCCCACGCGGCCCGCGCCGGTGTGGGGCGCCCGGGGGATCGAGGGCACTCGTCCGGCATGAGCGACAAGAGGATGCGACAGGGGACCGGCCCCGCCGGCCACCGGACCGTGGAACGGCTGGTGGCGGCCTGGCTGGCCGAGACCGAACGGCACGACCCGGGGGCCGCCGGCGAGGCCCGGGACGGCTGGGAGCGGGGCGCGCTGTCCGAACGGGCCGCCCAGGACCTGGCCACCTGGGTCACCGCCAGGGTCACGGACACGGGCTTCACCGAGGACGAGGGCCCCTACGTGGCGGGACCGGTGCGGATCACACCGGCGGACAAGGACACCGTGCACGCCTGGCTGCGCGCCCGGGGGCACGCCGTGTGAGGCGGACACCGGCGCCGCCTCACGAAGGCGGCCGCCACTCGAACATCAGCAGCGTCGCGTCGTCCCGCAGCCGGCCCTCCTGCATGGCCAGGATCGAGTGGATCAGCCGGCGCAGCGACTCCGGCGCCAGCTCCCCGCCGGCCGTGGCCCGGATGACGTAGTCGGCGAAGCGTTCGAGGCCCAGCAGCTTGGCCTCCCTGGTCCGGGCCTCCACCACGCCGTCGGTGTACATCAGCACCCGGTCCCCCGGCTCCAGCGCGATCTCGTGGATCCGGCGCCGGTGCGGGCTGAGCAAGGACGGCATCCCCATGGGCGGGTCGGCGTCACGCTCCATGGCATCGATGATCAACCGCTGGTCGCGGATCAGGATGGGCGCGGGATGACCGCAGTTGGCCCAGCGCAGCACCCCGGTGACCAGGTCCAGCTGGGCGATGACCGACGTGCAGAACTTGTCCGGGAGCCAGCTGGACAGTGCCTCGTCCACGCCGCGCACCAGATCGGGCAGGTCGGCGCCGGTGCGCCGGGCGTTGCGGCAGGCCGCCAGCGAGACCGTGGTGGTCAGTCCGGAGGCCAGGTCGTGCCCCATCGCGTCCAGGACGGCCACGTGCAGGGTCGTCTCGGTCAGCGCGTGGTCGAAGGCGTCGCCGCCGATCTCGTAGGCCGGTTCCAGCACGGCCGTCGACACGACGTTGCCGTCGCCGATGGTGCGCGGCGGCAGCAGGGCGCGCAGCATCTCGGCGGGCAGCCGCATCGGCTCGGTGCGGGTGCGCCGGACGAAGGAGTCCTCGTAGGCCCGCTTGGAGGTGATCACCATGGCCAGCAGCGAGGCGAGCGCCCGGCCGCGGGTCAGCGAGGAAGCGGTGAGGGCCGTCTCGTGCACGGCCAGTACACCGAGCCGCTCCGCACCGTCCAGCAGCGGGAACCAGGCGGTGATGCCGCCGCTCGCCCCGGACTCCTCCACCCGCAGCGACTGGGTGCGGTACGCCCACCCCGCCAGGGAGCCGTCGACCGGGAGCGTCGGGGCCACGGCCGTCTGCGGGACCAGGCGGCGCTGCTGGAGGTCGACGAGGTAGACGACGGCCTGCCGCAGTCCCAGCGCCTTGGCACAACGGGCGGTGGCGGTCCGCAGGTCCAGGGTGAGATGGGCAGGATCGGCGAGGAACCTCCGCAGCCCCGAGTCGTCCGGGTCCGTCGTGGACACCTCGTCTCCTCCCGTCGAGAGCCCGCCGCGGCGGGGACGATGCCCCCCAGCAGTCAAGCACCGCCCGTCCCGCCCCGCCCGTCGGCCGCTCACCCGCGTGCGCTTCGGTCCCGGCAGAAGGGGCACGCGTCACCTCGTACGACCCCGAGCGCCGAGGAGTGGTGCCCCATGACCGAGTACGAGCGTTCCCGCACCATGCCCGCCCAGCCCGAGCAGGTCTTCGACCAGGCCGCGAACGTCGGACAGCTGGAGACCTGGCTGCCCCGGGACCTGCACGTGGAGCCGGAGGAGCCGCCCGCCGTCACCGTGCACGAGGACCGCACCGACCAGGACACCTCGGCGCTGCTGAGTGCCCGGCCCGAGCAGATGCGCCTCGAGTGGGGCACCCGCGAGCAGGGCGGTTACGCCGGCTGGCTGCAGGTCGCCGGGCTCGACAGCGGGGCCAGCGAGGTCACCGTGCACCTGTCGTTCTTCGACGGCAGTCACGACCCGGGCCGGCGGACGGTGGACGAGGCCCTCGACGGCAGCCTGCGCCGGCTGGAGGAGCAGGTGACGATGCGCACCGACAACGCGGCCGGCTGAGGAGGCCACCGGGGACCGCGCGGACACCCCGGACACCCCGGACACCGAGGGCAACCCATGGCGGTCCCGCCGTGTCGTACGTGTCGTACAGGGAAAGCCGAACGACGCCGATGACCGGTCCGGCCGGCATCACCGCCATGGGGGAGACATGTACGTCCGTGACCGAGGCGTCCGCGCCGCCCTGACCGCGCTGGTGGCCGGTGCCGCGCTCGCCGTGGCCGCCGTCCCGGGAACCGCGGCGGGACCGCACCCCCGGACGGCGGACTCCGGGCCGCCCGCCTTCCTGGAGCCGTCCGAACTGCCGCCGCACCCCGCCCCCGACTGGTACGCCGGACCGGTCGCCGCCGGGCGGCCGGACCCGTCGCCGATGTGCGCGGGCGACGCGCTGCCGTCCACCGCCTCCCACCGCCGGTACTGGACCGAGTACGGCACCGGCGCCCTCCAGGTCACGGTCGTCGAGCGCAGCGCCCGGCGGGCCGAGCGGTTCGCCGCCCTGCTGCGCACCGACCTCGGGGACTGCGCGCGCACGGTGATGGAGCGCAGTCCCGACGTCACCGCCACACAGAAGGACTACGGCCGCCTCGACGTGGAGGAGGGCGCCCGCGTCTACGGCGTCCACACGGTCACCGAGGGGGGAGCCACCGACATCGGCCTGTTCTCGGTGGGCCGGGACGGCAGGACCGTCACGGTCGTCCAGTGGGGACGGACGGGCACCTTCGAGGACGCCCGGGTGGCCGACTTCAGGGCCACCACCGTCACGGCCGTCGACAAGCTCCGCTGAACGCGTCCCTCAGCAGTCCGGAACGCCGGCGATCTTCTCGCCGCCCCGCAGATAGAGGTTGCTGACCCAGGCGATGTCACTGCCCGAGAACTCCTGCACGGCCGTCCACCAGTCGTTGCCGCCGACGGCCGGGTCGTTCACGTACTGCCCGCGCTTCTGGCAGACGGCGTCCAGCCAGTAGGCGGAGCGGACCGCGAGCACGCCGGAGTCGGTGGTGGGCTGCTGGCGCAGACGGACATCCGTCGCCCAGATGTAGACGTCGGTCAGCGTCGGGTCCCCGCCGCTCGGCGCGGCCGGGGCGGCCTGCGCGGTGGCGGCGAGCGCGCCGACGGTGAGCGCGGCCGCGGCCAGCGCGGTACCGGAGTGACGCATCAGTCGCTTCATGTGTGGTTCCCCCATGGTCGTGGACGGGTCCGGTCAGCAGGTGGCCGAGGCGGGCAGGTCGCCGTACGCGTCGCCCTTGAGGTAGATGGCGCTGACGTAGCCCTCGACGAGCTTCACCCAGACGTTGTTGGTGTAGCCGTGGTCGCTGATGGTCTCGCCCCGCGTCCAGCAGTAGGCGCCGCGCGGCTGGCCGGCCGCGACCGAGCCGACCTTGGCGTAGGAACGGGCCGGTCCGGAACGGACGTTGACGGTCTCGTACGGCTCGACCGCGTAGGGCGCGGCGAGCACGCGGTCGGCGCCCCGGCCGCCGTCGGAGACCGCGGCTGCGGTCGTCGCGGTGAGCGGGCCGAGCAGCGCGAGCGCGCCGGCCCCGATGAGGGCGACCCTGGTGATCGGGCGAACGGTCATGTGGTGATTCCCCCTGTGCGGATGCTGCCGCCGGGCGGTACCCGGCTCGCACTCAGCACTCTAGGGACGACCGGGACGCCGGTGTCCCTGACAAATGTCAGGGCGCCCTCGCACCGGCGGGGACCGCGCCCCGGGGACCCGGCGCGAGCGGCCCGGTGTCAGCCCGCCGTCCCGGGGCACCCACTGCCGTGGACGCCCACCGCCGTCCGCGAGCACACGGTTCCGGACCAGGACCTGCGCATCCCGCTGTGCCGCGTCCCCGCCCGTCCCGGCAGCGGCTTCGCCGTCACCGGCGCAGGCGGGTTCTGACCGGGCGTCAGCAGACCCGTCGACGACACGTCACGCGACCACCCGGACAGGGCCGGTTGGCTGATCGTTTGCAGTCCTCCGGGTGTGCGTCCGCCCCCGGGCGGCCGAAGCGGCCGTCACCCGAATGGCCCCCGCACGCTACTGGTCACGGCCGAACCGGTGTCTCCTGGAGTGTGTCAGCGGCGTCCAGGCTGGGAGGCCGATCATGTACGAAATGTGCGTGGGCCCGGAGAAGGCGGGCGGAGCGTTGGTGTGGCACGTGCTGTCCAAACAGGCGGCGGCCACACTGTGCGGACAGCAGCTCCGCGAACGAATCGAGGCATCCGACGGTGAACGGGCGCGTCACTGCCCGGACTGCATGGCTTCCTTCGAGAAGTTGATGGCAACCACACCGTGCTGACGGACCGTCCGCAAGCCGTGCGCCCCGTCGCATCCCGCGGCGGGGCGGACGGCGTACGGGGGATCCGGGAGCGGCGGCCGGTTCCTGACGATCACTCGGTTGGTGCAGTGTCATGGTGGGGAGCCGGGGAAGTCGCCGGTCATGCCCCGGAGCGTCGTCCTCCCGCGCCCGGGGCGGCGGGACGCGCCGCGGCCGGGATCCCCGAATCGGCCGTGGCGCAT
Source organism: Streptomyces sp. NPDC034099 (assembly GCF_055575415.1). Lineage (NCBI taxonomy): Bacteria > Bacillati > Actinomycetota > Actinomycetes > Kitasatosporales > Streptomycetaceae > Streptomyces > Streptomyces sp. NPDC034099. The sequence goes on from NZ_JBVISR010000003.1 coordinate 44,961, forward strand.
CCTTTTCGGGCCGCCGAGCGGCTCCCCACGCCGGGACGATGGGTGTCGGCCGCCGGACCATTTGGGTGTCGTCCCCGATAGCCGCACGGGGGCCCGGCGTGTGACCGTGGACCGACGCCGCGCCCGGGAGCTCTCCGGGTGCCGGGGCAGGGCGCGGGCAGGCCCGTCCCGCCCGTCCACGGGCGTCGCCGCGTTGTCCGTTCGTTCCGGGTGTGCCGTGCGCACCCGCGTACTGGGGGCGGTGTCAGGGGCACCGGCGCCCCGGGGCGGCGCATGCGACCGGCCGCCCCGCCCGCCCGCCTGTCCGCCGGACCGTCCGAGTGTCCGTCCGTCCGTCCGCCCGCCTGTCCGCCTGTCCGCCTGTCCCATGACGCATCCCCGAAGAAGGAGAACCCGCATCCATCCCCGTCAAGTGAAGCCCTCCCGAACCTCCGCGCGGTCGAAGGCGGTGACCCGTGGGACACGCTGACACCCTGCTCGCCATGGGCGGCGCCTTCGTCGCCGCCGCGTTCCTCGCCCGCCTCGGCGGGAGGATCGGACTTCCGACGATCCCCCTGTTCATGCTCGCCGGCATCCTGCTCGGCCCGCACACACCGGGCTTCGTCCTGGTCGAGGACGCGCACGACTTCGAGATGCTCTCCGCGCTCGGACTGGTGCTGCTGCTCTTCTACCTGGGCCTGGAGTTCCACCTCGACGACCTCAAGAGCGGCGGCAAACGGCTGCTCACCGCCGGGGGCATCTACCTGCTCCTGAACGTCGGTGCCGGACTCGGCTTCGGCTTCGTCCTCGGCTGGGGCGTGCGCGAGGCACTGGTGCTGGCGGGTGTGCTCGGCATCTCCTCCTCCGCGATCGTCACCAAGATCCTCATCGACCTGGGCCGGATCGGCCGCCCGGAGACCCGGCTGATCCTCGGTGTCATCGTCGTGGAGGACATCTTCCTCGCGCTGTACCTGGCCGCCCTGCAGCCGGTCCTCTCGGGCGCGCACGGTGTCGCCGAGACGGCGCTCCAGGCCGGCAAGGCCTTCGGCTTCCTGCTGGTGCTGGCCGCCGCGGCCCGCTACGGCACCCGGCTCGTGGGCCGCCTGATCGACACGCGGGACAACGAACTGCTCGTCATCAGCTTCCTCGGCGCCGCGGTGCTCGTCGCCGGCGTCTCCGAAGTCCTGGGCGTCGCCGACGCCATCGGTGCCTTCATGGTCGGCCTGATCCTCGCCGGCACTCCTTCGGGGCCGCGGATCCGCGAACTGGTGCACCCGCTGCGTGACGCCTTCGCGGCCATCTTCTTCTTCGCCTTCGGGCTCGCCATCGACCCCGGCGACCTCGCCTCCGTTGCCGGTCCGGTCGCCGCGGCGGCCGCGCTCACCGTCGTCATGAACATCGCCGCCGGGCTGTGCGTCGCCCGGGTCTACCACTACGGTTCCGAACCGGCCGCGGAGATCGCCACCACCCTCGTCGCCCGAGGTGAGTTCGCGCTGATCCTGGCCGCCATGGCCGCCGGCGCCGGGCTCGACGCCCGGCTCGCTCCCTTCATCGCCGGATACGTCCTCGTCCTCGCCGTCCTCGGCCCCGTCGTCGCGGGCCGCGCCCACGTACTCGCCGCCGGGCTGCGTGCCGCCGGGCGCCTGCTGCCCGGAGGGAAGGCGCCGGTCGCGGTGGCGGATGGCGGGACCGACGGGGAGGCGGACACGGAGCGGCGACCCGAGTCGGCCTCGGTGCCGGTGCCCCAGGCCGCCCGCTCGCACGGGTCCTCGTCCTCCTCCTCGGAGCACGCGGAGGCGGAGCGCTAGTCCGGGACCGTACGGCCGGGGCGGGAGGGTCGCGGGGCAGTGCCGGCGGGTGGCCGGTCGTCGCCCCGGGCGGCACGGCACCGCGGTGCCCGGTGGGACAATCTGCCCACAGGGTCGTGGTCCGACGCCGTGGTCGGACACGTCCGGGACCGGAAGGAGCCGTCAGCATGATCGAGTGGGTGCCTCTGGGCAGCGGTGCCAGACCCGTTCCCCGGCCGGTCGCGGCTCCCCTGGTGTGGGCGGGGGCGTTCGGCGGCGCCCTCCTCCTGGTCGCGCTGCTCAACGGCACCGTGGGCGTGGGGCGTCCGGGACTCGCCCTGGTCGCGCTCTCCCTGCTGGCGGCGGCGCTCGGGCTCTGCGCCCGCTTCACCGCCGCACCGGGGACGGCCGTGCTGTGCTGGCTGTCCCTCAACGGCTTCGCCATACCGCCGGCCGGCACGCTCACCTGGACCGGCCGGCGGGACGCGGTCTGGTTGGCCTGTCTGCTCGGCGCGGCCCTCGTCGGCACGGCGCTGGCCCGCCTGGTCCACGCGCGGGCCGCCTACCGCCGGCTGACCACGGCGACCGGCCTCGACGCGCCGGAGCCGGGTTGCGGTCCCGGCGACGTCTGAGCCGCCCGGCACCTGGAGGTGACCCGGCCCCGGACACCGGCGGCCGGGGACCGGCGGCCGGGGACCGGCGGCCGGGGAGGGCCGGTCCGCTCCACGGACCGGCCCTCCCCACCGCTGCCGGGTCAGGCCGTGTGCAGGGTCAGGCCGTAGCGGTTCAGGATCTCGTTGACCGGCTGGAACCAGGTCTCCCCGCCGCTGGAGCAGTTGCCCCAGCCGCCCGAGGTGACGCCCTGTGCCTGGTCACCGCTGATGAAGGAGCCGCCGGAGTCGCCGCCCTCGGCGCACACGCTGGTCTTGGTCAGCTGGTGCACCACCGAGCCGTCGCTGTAGTTGACCGTCTCGTTGTGGGCGAGCACGGTGCCGCAGTGCCAGTGCGTGGTGGAACCGGAGCGGCAGATCGAGGCACCGGCGGGTGCCACGTTCGAGCCGCGCACGAGCTGGTCGGAGACCGTGCCCCAGCCGAGCACCACCGGCACCGTCCACCAGCCGCTGCCGACGCTGACCCACGCGTAGTCGTTGTCGGGGAAGGACGAGCCCTGGAAGGTGCCGATGTACGAGCGGTCCCAGCCGCTGACCGAGGCGCCGGCCCGTCCGCAGTGTCCGGCGGTGACGAACCCGCCGTGCACCGAGAAGCCGATGGAGCAGCGGACGTTGCCGGTGTAGTACGGGTCGCCGCCCACGGTGCCCGCCGCGAAGGTCCGCGGCGCGGACGCCACCGTCCGCACCGTGACGGGTCCGGCCTCACGGGCCTGCTGCACGAAGCGCCGGACATCGTTGTCAGCGCGCTCGCCGTCGACCACGTCCACGACGACCCGGTTGGCGGCCTGGTCGACGTGCCAGCCGCTCACTCCGGCCGGTGCGTCGAGGCGGTCGACGCGCGCCTTGGCGGCGTCCAGCCGCTGTGCGCTGTGCTCCACGGTGCGGACCTGCGCGCCGGTGGCGCGGACCGCCCGCACGGTGGAGGGTGCCGCGTCCGAGGTGACGGCCACGGTCAGCCTTCCGGCGTCGGCGTCGAACCACGAGCCGCCGAACGCCTTTCCGGCCGCCCGGCGGGCCGCGGGCTCGATGCCGGTGGCGTCGCGTTCGGCCGCGAGCCGGTCCTCGGCCTCGGCCCGGGTGAGGCCGAAGTCCCGCTGCATGGCGTCCAGCAGACCGGCGGAGGCCGGCTGCTCGGACGAGGAGGAGGGGGAGGAGGAAGACGGGGAGGAGGGGGCGTCGGCCGCCGAGGCCGGCAGGGTGCCGACCGCGGTGAGGCTGCCGAGCACGAGGAGTCCGGCCAGGCCGAGGTGCCTGAGTCTGCTGCGTCTCACGGAGTTGCCCTTCGTCGTTCCAGCAAGGTGGGGGTGGAACAGATGGCATGGAACAACCGCGGTTTGAGAGCGCTCTCATCGGGTCGCTTCGAGCTTAGCCAGCCCTCCCTCATCAGGTCCATGCCAATGCACGGCCTTTCCCTGCCGCCGGTCCCCCCACCGGTCTGCGCGCCCGGTGGTCCACCCCTCGGCCCGGCCGGTCTTGGGTTGGCCGGCCGTCTCCGGGGCACTCAGGCTGCGTCCTCGCAATGACGGCCGCACGACGGCCACCGGACGTGGGAGGCACGCGTGGCGGTACGGCACAGGCTCATCCAGGCGACCCCGGAAGCGGTCTGGGACGTCCTGGCGGACGGCGACCTGTACGTGGAATGGGTCGTGGGGCCCTCGGAGGTCACTCCCCGGGACGGACAGTGGCCGGAGGTGGGCGCGACCATCGCCTACGAGGTGCGGCTCGGGCCGCTGCGGCTGAACAACGAGTCGGTGGTCAGACACTGCGTACCGGGCTCCGAGCTGGAGCTGGAGGCGAAGGCGGGCCGGCTCGGCACGGCACGGATCGCCATCGAACTGCGGCCCTGGGGCGAGCAGTGCCTGGTGATCGTGGACGAGCATCCCCTGCGCGGCCCGGGGGGTCTGCTGCACAACGTCGGCGTCGAGGCGCTGATCCAGGTGCGGCACCGGGCCATGCTCGCCAGGCTCGCGAACCTGTGCGAGTCCCAGGCCGGTGACCGGGGCCGTCCCGACCCGCCCGACGCGGTGGGATCCGTGCAGTACGGACCGGGAACCGGCCGTGCCTGACGCCGTCGTGATCGGTTCGGGACCCAACGGCCTGGTGGCGGCGAACCTGCTGGCCGACGCCGGCTGGAGCGTGACGGTCGTGGAGGAGCAGCCCGAGCCGGGCGGCGCGGTGCGGCACGACGGCGAGGTCGCCCCCGGCTTCGTCAACGACCTGTTCAGCTCCTTCTACCCGCTCGCCGCCGCCTCCCCGGTACTCGGCGGACTGCGACTGGAGGAACACGGGCTGCGCTGGGCCCACGCGCCCCACGTACTGGCCCACCCCCTGACCGACGGGAGCTGCGCCGTCCTCGACCGCGACCTCGCGACCACCGCGGCATCCCTGGACGCCTTCGCCCCGGGGGACGGCGCCGCCTGGGAGCGGCTGCACGCGGTGTGGGACCGCTACCGGGCCGACATCCTCGACGCCCTCTTCACGCCCTTCCCGCCGGTGCGCGCCACTGCCCGGCTGGCCCTGCGGCTGCGCGCCGCGGGCGGGCTCAGACTGGCCCGCACCCTGGTCCTGCCGGTGCGCCGGCTGGGCGAGGAGGAGTTCCGGGGCGAGGGCGGCAGACTGCTCCTGGCCGGCAACGCCCTGCACGCCGACCTCGCCCCCGAGGCGGCCGGCAGCGGCGGCTTCGGCTGGCTGATGTCGATGCTCGGGCAGACCTACGGCTTCCCCGTGCCGGTCGGCGGAGCCGGCGCCCTCACCGAGGCCCTCGTCCACCGGCTGCGCGCCCGGGGCGGCACCCTGCACTGCGGGCGGCGCGTCGAACGGGTCCTGATCCGCGACCGGCACGCCGTCGGCGTGCGCACCGCCGACGGGGAGACGGTCACGGCCCGCCGCGCCGTCCTCGCGAACGTCTCCGTCCCCGCCCTGTACGGCGGACTCGTCGACCCGGCGGACCTGCCGGACCAGGTCCGCACCGACCTGCGGCGCTTCCAGTGGGACTTCGCCACCTTCAAGGTGGACTGGGCGCTGGACGGGCCCGTGCCCTGGCGGTGCGAGCAGGCGGCGCGGGCGGGCACCGTCCACCTGTCCGACGGCCTCGACGAACTCACCCGGTTCGCCGCGCAGATCGCCATGCACCAGGTCCCCGACCGTCCCTTCTCGCTGTTCGGCCAGATGACGACCACGGACCCGACCCGCTCGCCGCGCGGCACCGAATCCGCCTGGGCGTACACCCACGTCCCGCACGACGTCCGCGCCGACGCGGGCGACGAGGGCATCACCGGCCGCTGGGACGCCAAGGACCAGGAACTGATGGCCGACCGGGTCGAGCGCCAGGTGGAACGCTTCGCGCCCGGCTTCCGCTCAGTGGTCCGGGCCCGGCGCGTGCTCGCCCCGCCGACGCTCCAGGCCATGGACGCCAATCTGGAGGGCGGCGCCATCAACGGCGGCACCACCGCCATGCACCAGCAACTCGTCTTCCGGCCCGTGCCCGGCACCGGGCGGCCGGAGACCCCGGTGCCCGGTCTCTTCCTCGCCTCCGCGGGCGCCCACCCGGGAGGCGGGGTGCACGGCGCGCCCGGCGCCAACGCCGCGCGCGCCGCACTGCGCCAGCACCGGTTCGCGGGCCTCGCCCGGGTGCAGCGGGCCCTGACGCGGCGGGACCGGGCAGGCGACCGGCGGTGAACGCCCGCGAAGTCCTCCAGGAGTCCGAGGAAGGGGCCGGACCATGACCGACAGCCCACTGCAGAACCGCACCGTCGTGGTGACAGGCGCCGCGCGCGGCCTCGGCGCCGCCCTGGCCCGCGCGTGCGCACGGCGCGGTGCCCGGCTCGCGCTGCTCGGCCTCGAGAAACCACGACTGGACGCCCTGGCGGCGGACCTGCCGGCCCCGGCGCTCGCCGTCGAGACCGACGTCACCGACCCCGCCGCGCTGGCCGACGCGGCCGCCGAGACGCGCCGCCGCCTGGGGCAGCCGTCGGTCGTGGTGGCGAACGCCGGTGTCGCGCACGGCGGCCCGTTCGCCACCTCGGACCCCGCCGAGTGGAACCGTGTCATAGAGGTGAACCTGACCGGCAGCGCCCACACGGCCCGCGCCTTCCTGCCGGACCTCCTCGACACCGCCGGGTACCACCTGCAGATCGCCTCGCTGGCCTCGCTCGGCGCCGCCCCCATGATGAGCGCCTACTGTGCCTCCAAGGCGGGCGCGGAGGCCTTCGCCCACTCGCTGCGCGCCGAGGTGGCCCACCACGGCGTCGCCGTGGGCATCGCCTACCTCAACTGGATCGACACCGACATGATCCGCGACGCCGACCGCCACCCGGTCCTGCGCGAACTGCGCGCCCACATGCCGGCCCCGGCCCGCCGCACCCTCCCGGCGGACGAGGTCGCCGCCCGGCTGGTCCGTGCCGTGGAGCGCCGCCGTACCGCCGTGTACGTGCCGGGCTGGCTGCGCCTGGTCCAGCTGGGGCGCGCGTCCCTGCCGCCCGCGGTCCTGCGGCTGTCCCGCCGCGAGCTGCCCCGGATGGAGGCCGAGGACTCCCTGGGGCACACCGGCCCGCTGGGCGCGGGGGGCCGGGCCGACCGCGCGGCGGACACGGGTGCGTGACGGGCCGGCCCCGTAACGCGGTACAGCCGTACGGGCCAGGCGGGCCGGGTGCCGGTCAGTGGGCGCCGAACCGTCGCGCCAGCGCGCGCAGCGGCGCGGAGCGGCCCCGGTCGGGCACCGTCCACAGCGTCTCGCCCCGCACCCCCCACCGCTCCAGCAGGGCGTTGGCGGCGAGGAACCCGGAGGTCGCGGCGCGCTCCATCAGCGCCACGGGCAGATCCGTACGGACCAGGTCACCGGCGACGACGACGGCCGGGTCGGGGGTGCGGACCGTGGGGCGGTCGAGGTAGCCCCCGACGGTGAACAGAGGGCAGTCCGCCCGCCACTCGTGCCGGGCCGCGACCACCCCGGCCCGACGGGTCTCCGGGTACACCCGGTGCAACTGGTCGACGAGATGCTTCTCCTCGACCTCCCGCACGGCCCCCGACGGCACGGCGTACGCGTGGAGCTCGACGACGCAGCCGCCGGTGCGCGCCGCCCAGCGGGCCGCCTCGCCCTCCCAGTGGGACAGCACGCTGACGTTGTCCAGCGACCCGTACCCGCTCGTGCCGAGGAAGCCCGGCCGGTCCGGGGCGACCGGGCGGTCCAGCCACAGCCGGGAGACCAGGAACGGCGGAGCGTTCCGCAGCCGTGCCACCCGCGCCCGCCAGGCGGCGTCGGCCAGGTGCGGCGACCGGCGCACCACGCCCCGCAGCCCGCCGACGTCCAGGGCGAGCACCACGGCGTCGTACGGCCGGGCTCCCGCGGCGTCGACCACCAGGTGACCGCCGGACGGACCGGGCCGGACCGCCTCGACGGGCGTGCCCGTCCGCACCTCGACCCCGTGCCGGACCAGATGCCCCGTCAGGGGGTCCCACAGCGCCCGCGGGAAAGGCTCGCGCGGTACGTCGAAGAGCAGCCCCTCGCTGGAGCCGAGGAAGTAGATGTGGAACATCAGCGCCATCTCCGCGGCCGACAGCTCGCGCGGGTCCGCGAAGAAGCTGCGGGAGAACACCTCGAAGGCCAGGTGCCGCGCGGCCGCGGGAAAACGCAGGGAGTCGAGGAACGCGTGGGCGCTGACGTCGTCCAGGCGCTCGTGGACGCGGCGGGTACGGACGTCGAGGAGCGGCAGCGCCGCCGAGGGCCGCAGGGCAGCCAGGTCCCGCAGTCCGAAGCTGGGGCTCAGGGCGACGAAGGCCAGGGCGCTGAACGGGGGAGTGCGCGGAAGACGGCGGAAGCTGTCGCACAGCCCGCTGCTGTGCCGCAGCGGGTAGTCCGGCAGGCCGGTCAGCATGCCGAGCCCGGGATCGCAACGGCGCAACAGGCTGCGCAGGTTGTAGTACTGGCGGAAGAAGGCGTGGAAACCCCGGCTCATCGTGGCCGGCGTGCCGTCGGGCAGGGTGACGGCCCGGCCCGCGACCCTGCCGCCGAGCACGGGTTCGCGCTCGTGCAGGACGACGCGCACCCCGCGTTCCGCCAGGGCGGTCGCCGCCGCGAGGCCCGCGATGCCGCCGCCGACCACCGCCACCGACGGCGGTTCGCCCGCGACCCGCTCCCGGCCCGCCGACGGACGCAGCACCCGCGCCCGCCGGTCCCGCCCCGGCGGCCGCTCCTCGCCCCGCTGCCCGGTCCCGCCACGCCGGATCATCGCGCATCACCGGGGCGGGCACGATCGCCTCGCGTACCGCCGCAGCGCAGGCCGCCGGTCCGGTACACGATGGCCCGCGTACCGCGGGTCCGTGCGCTCCGGTCCCGAGGTGTGGCCGCCACGCCGGTGCGGCCGCGGTGGCGGGGCGCGTTCCGGCCCCCGGGCGTGGTCGAGGCGCTCGTGCCGCGACGTGAGTCCGGCAGCGGACCTCCGCTACCGCCGTACGCGAGGTCCGTTCCGCGGGCGGGGCGGCCGCGGTGGGCCGTCCCGTGGTCGAAGGCGGCGGGTGGTGCCGCGTCGTGGAGCGAGGGCATCGGTGACTCCCGGGGTCGGCGCTCAGCGGAGGGGGAGGTGGCGGCGCCGCAGCCACGGCAGTTCGGCCGCCGTGCGCAGCATCGGCAGGACGGGGACGCGTACGCCGACCGCGAGGTCCTCGTACAGTCGCGACCGGCCGTCCAGGAAGCGCAGCAGCCGCGCGGCGGGTACGCGGTCGAACAGCCGGAAGAAGAGGTCGGGGCCGTCGACCCGGCCGGTGTCCAGCGCGCGCAGCAGCACCGCGTCCATCAGCCGGGCCCGCGCCGGATGCGGGGGCGGCGGCACCGGCCGGCGGCCCGCGCGCACCGCACGGGCCACGGCCTCGGACTGCCGCTGCACGGCGGCGAACGTGTAGCCGGTGGACGCCCGGGTCGCCCCGCCCGCGACGCCGATCCGGAACACGCGGTCGCCGTCCTCGTCCCGCCGCCCGAAGTCGGCGTCGGTCATCGGGATGACCCCCTGCTCGGTCGACAGGACCTCGACGGTGCCGGTGCGCAGGACGCGGCGCGTGTAGTCCTCCAGCGCGTCGTCGTACGCGTCGGACGCCAGGGGCGCCGGGCCGAACCCGGTGTACTCGACCAGCGCGGTGTGCCGTCCGGTCGGCAGCACGTAACCGAAGGACAGACCCCGCGCCGGCTGCGCGGTGCGGAAGTCCATCAGGTCGACCACCTCCGGCTCGAAGACCGGCCGCTCGGTGCGGACGAACCAGCCGCGGAAGTGCTGGAGCAGGCGGGTGCGGGCGGCCGGCAGCCGCTCGGGAGGACGGGAGTCGAAGACCCAGCGGGCGCGCAGGACGACCGGCGCGCCCGTCGCGTCCGTGGCCGCCACCCGCACGGTGGCGTCCGGCAGGCCCGTGACCGCGCCGACGGTGGCCTCGACGCGCCGCAGCCCCGGACGGGCCTTCAGATCCCGTCCCACCAGGGCCTCGAAGTCGTCCGAGCGGATCATCTTGTAGCGGACGGGCGCGATGTGCCGCCGGACGGCCCTCCCGTCCCGGCCGTGCACCCGGAGCCACTCCCACGACGCCGTCGTGGCCGGGTCGAAGCGGCCCGGCCCGGCCTCCCAGAAACACCAGGTGCGGCGCGGGGGCCGCAGCGGCCCGGGCGGCGGATCGACCAGGACGACGGAGGACACCGCACCGGGCGAGGCGCGCGCCGGAAGCCGGTGCGCCAGGGAGAGCCCGGCCGCCCCCGCGCCGACGACCACGATGTCCGCGTCGAGCACCCCCGCCTCCTTCCCGTCGGTCAGCCCGCCGGGTCCACCCGCCGGTCCGGTCCGGCGGAGTATTCCGGCCCCGCGCCGTCCGCGAACGTACGGCGCGCAGTACGGCGCGACACGGGCACCCGCCGGGGGACGCGATACCCCCGGACGGGTGACCGCGGGACCGGGAACCGGCTCCGGTGGCGTCGCGCGGGGAGCCGAGGGGGAAGGCATGACGCCGACCGCACGAGAGGACCCGCGATGTGCCCCAGCACGGCCGACCACGGCGACCACCGGCCGGACCGGCCGCCCACGGGCCGGGGCGCGCGGTGACGCGGACGGTGCCCGGGCGCACCGACCACGTCGTGGTCGTCGGGGCCGGACTCGCCGGGCTGTCCGCAGCCCTGCACCTGCTGGGCGCGGGACGCCGGGTGACCGTCGTGGAACGCGAACCGCTGCCCGGCGGCCGGGCCGGGCGGCGTGAACTCGGCGGCTACCACCTCGACACCGGCCCGACCGTGCTGACCATGCCGGACCTGGCCGACGAGGCCTTCGCGGCCGTCGGCGAGCGGCTGCGCGACCGCGTCGAACTCCTGCCCCTGCACCCCGCCTACCGCGCCTGCTTCGCCGACGGCACCGCCCTGGACGTGCACACGGACGCCGACGCGATGGAGGCGGAGGTCGAACGGTTCGCCGGGGCCCGGGAGGCGGCCGGGTACCGGCGGCTGCGCGACTGGCTCGGCCGGCTGTACGCCGTGCAGCTGCGCCGGTTCATCGACGCCAACTTCGACTCGCCGCTCGGCCTGCTCACCCCCGACCTGGCCAGGCTCGCCGCCCTCGGCGGCTTCGGCCGCCTGGACGCCCGCGTCGGCCGGTTCCTGACGGACGAACGGCTCCAGCGGGTCTTCTCCTTCCAGGCCCTGTACGCCGGTGTCGCGCCGTCCCGCGCGCTGGCCGCCTACGCCGTCATCGCCTACATGGACACCGTCGCCGGCGTCTACTTCCCGCGCGGCGGCATGCACGCCCTGCCCCGCGCCATGGCCGACGCGGCCGTCGCCGCCGGGGCCGACCTGCGCCTCGGCCGGGACGTCACCCGCCTGGAACGGTCCGGCACCCGCGTCACCGCGGTCGTCACGGACCACGAGCGCGTCCCCTGCGACGCCCTCGTCCTCACCCCCGACCTGCCCGTCGCCCACCGGCTCCTCGGCCGCCGCCCACGCCGCCCCCTCGCCCTGCGGCACGCACCCTCCGCCGTCGTCCTGCACGCCGGCACCACCCGTACCTGGCCGCACCTCGCCCACCACACGCTGTCCTTCGGCGCCGAGTGGCGACGGACCTTCGACGAACTCACCAGGACAGGCACCCTCATGACCGACCCGTCCCTGCTGATCACCCGGCCCACCGCCCACGACCCCGCCCTCGCGCCCGAGGGCCGCCACCTCCACTACGTTCTCGCCCCCTGCCCCAACACCGACATCGGCCCCGGCGCCCGCGCCTGGAGCGACCTCGCGCCCCGCTACCGCGACCGTCTGCTCGCCACCCTGGAACGCCGGGGGCTGACCGGGATCGCCGCCGCGGTCGAGGAGGAGTGCCTGGTGACACCCGCCGACTGGACCGCACAGGGGCACGCCGCGGGCACCCCGTTCTCGGTGGCCCACACCTTCGCGCAGACCGGGCCGTTCCGCCCCCGCAACCTGGTGCGCGGCACCGACAACGCCGTCCTCGCGGGCTGCGGGACCACCCCGGGCGTCGGCGTACCGACGGTACTTCTCTCCGGGAAGCTGGCCGCCGCCCGCATCACCGGACCGCGGACTGGCCCCGCGGCGGCCCGGGGCGGGCACCGATGACGCGGCGCGAACTCGACGCCGCCGGCATCACCGACCCGGAGTTGCGCGCCGCCTACACCCGGTGCCGGCTCCTCAACGCCCGCCACGGACGCACCTACTTCCTGGCCACCCGCCTGCTGCCGGCCGACCGCAGACCGGCCGTGCACGCGCTGTACGGCTTCGCGCGGTGGGCGGACGACATCGTCGACGACACCGGGGCCGGCACCACGCCGGACGAGCGCGCCGCCGCCCTCACCCGCCTCGACGGACTGCTGCGGCGGGCGCTCACCGGCCGCCGGCCGACCGCCGAACCCGTGGTGCTCGCCCTGGCCGACACCGCCGACCGGTACGCCATCGAACCGGCGCACTTCACCGACTTCATGGCCTCGATGCGCGCCGACCTCACCGTCACCGACTACGCCACCTACGCCGACCTGCGCGCCTACATGCACGGCTCGGCCGCCGTCATCGGCCTCCAGATGCTGCCCGTCCTCGGCACCGTGACCGCCCGCGCCCTGGCCGCCCCGCACGCCGCCGCGCTGGGCGTCGCCTTCCAGCTGACCAACTTCCTGCGGGACGTCGGCGAGGACCTGGACCGGGGCAGGATCTACCTCCCCGCCGACCTGCTGGCCGCGCACGGCGTCCACCGCGACCTGCTGCTCTGGAGCAGGCACACCGGCCGACACGACGGGCGCATCACCGCCGCGCTGCGGGCCGCCGAGGACCTCACCCGGGGCGTCTACCGCGAGGCCGAGCCCGGCCTCGCCATGCTCGACCCCGTCGCACGGCCCTGCATCCGCACCGCGTACCTGCTCTACCGGAACATCCTCGACGCCGTCGCGGAGGGCGGGTACGCGGTGCTGCACCGGCGCGCGGTGGTCTCCCGCCGTCGCCGCGCGGCCGTCGCGGCCGACGGACTGGCACGGGTCCTGTCCGCCCGGCTCCGCGCCCGTCGCGCCCCCACGTACGCGCCGTTGCCCCGCGGCGGCGCCCTCGACGCGAAGGAGCCCGGATGAGCACGGACCCCCGCCCGCGCCGGGGACGCCTCCCCCTGCGGCTGCGGCGCCACGCGGTCCCCTGGCAGCACCAGCGGCCGACCTGGCGCGAGGCACGCCCCGCCGTCATCGCGGGCGCCCTCCAACGCGCCCTGGCACGCCCCTCCGGCAACTGGTACGTCCTAGGCGCGAGCACCGAGGTACGCCCCACGCGCCCGCTGTCCGGCACCGTCGCCGGCGAGGAGGTCGTCGTCTGGCGGGACGCGCGGGGGCGCCTGGTGGGCGGGCCCGGCGCCTGCCCTCACCTCGGCGCCCCGCTGGCCGACAGCCCCGTGCGGTGCGGCACGCTCGTGTGCCACTGGCACGGACTCGCCCTGGACGGCGCCCCGTTCGCGGGCTGGGAGCCGCTGCCGGTGCACGACGACGGCGTACTGGTGTGGGTACGGCTGGACACCGTGGGGGAGGAGCCCCCGACCCCGGCGCCCTTCGTGCCCGCCCGGCCGCCCCGGGCGACGGCCCTGACGTCCGTGTGGCGCGGGGCGGGGACCTGCGAACCCGAGGACGTAGTCGCCAACCGGCTCGACCCCTGGCACGGAGCATGGTTCCACCCGTACTCCTTCGTGGACCTCACCGTCGTCCAGGCGCCCGGTGGGACGCCGCGCGACGGCGGGGCCGGTGCGGGGGACGGTGACGGCCACGTGGCCGACGACCGCTTCGTCGTGGACGTGTCCTTCCGGATGGCCGGTCGCCTGGTCGTCCCCGTACGCGCCGAGTTCACCGCGCCCGGACCCCGCACCGTCGTCATGCGCATCACCGACGGCGAGGGCACGGGGTCCGTCGTGGAGAGCCACGCCACGCCGCTCGGACCGGACGGCAGCGGCCGGCCGCGCACCGCGGTCGTCGAGGCGGTGCTCGCCACCTCGGACCGGCCCGGCTTCCCCCTGGCCCGCCGCCTGGCACCGGCCCTGCGCCCGCTGATGCGGGCCGCCGCGGGCCGCCTGTGGCGCGACGACCTCGCCTACGCCGAACGCCGCGGACACCTGCGCGCCCGCGGCCGGTTCCCCGGCTGAACGGAGCGGCACCGCGATGCAGACCTTCCTCCCCCACCCCGGTTTCCGGGACTCGGCACTGGCGCTGGACCGGCGCCGCCTCGGCAAACAGCGCGTGGAGGCGCTCCAGGTGCTGCGCGGGCTCACCGTCCCCGGATACGGCTGGCGCCACCACCCGGCGGTGCGGATGTGGACGGGATACGAGGAGGCACTCGTCCGCTACGGCCTCGACGTCTGCCGGGTCTGGCGCGAGCACGGGCACCAGGACAGCTGCGCGGCCTCACTCGTCGCCGGGCTCGCCGAGGTGCGTCCGGGCGAGCCGGTGCGCGACCAGCGGGAACTGGCGGCCGCCGGGGAACTGCCGCCCTGGCTGGGCGACGAGGCCTTCCACCGCAGCCACCGCTCGGCCCTGGTGCGCAAGGACCCCGCGGTGTACGCCGAGCTGTTCCCCGGGGTCCCGGACGACCTGCCCTATGTGTGGCCCGGTTCGGACCGGGAGCGCGGGGAGGCGGGGAGCGCCGGCGCCTAGGACGGTCAGGTCTGCTGCTCGCCCGCGAGTTCCTTCATGTCGACCGTCTCGCCGGCCGGGGGCTGTTCGGGGTTCACCGTCTCGCCGTACTCGCTGAACGTGACGCTGCCGGGGTTCTTGCCGCCCTCGGTGGTGGTCTTCAGGATGTACGGCTCGCCCTCGGTGGCGACGTAGAGGGTGAGCTTCTCGCCGCCGGAGGCGTCCTTGGTCAGCTCCAGGGCCTCCTCGCCGTTCACCTCCGTCGTGGAGCCGCGCTTCATGCCCCGGCGCTCCGACTCGTCCTCGTCCATGGCGGCGATGAAGCCCTGCTTGTCGCAGACCCCGGCGGTCGTGGCGTCGTTCGCCGGCATCTTCACCCACTTGTCCCGGAGCTTCGGCGCCATCTTCTGAGCCGCGTCGGGCTGCTGCTTCAGGGCGGTCTGCCAGTACTGCTCGTCACCGCGCAGGTAGAGGGTCGCCTCGGTGTGCCGTACGTCCGCCCGGGCCCCGCCGGCGCCGATGGTGCCCTGGCAGTTCTTCTCCTGGTCGACCGAGACGTCGATGGCGACGGTGCTGCCGTCCTCCAGCCGGGTGTCGCCCTTCACGTGCATGGACTTCGCCTGCCGGGTGGCCTCGACGGCCTTCGCGGCGATGTCGTCGGCGCTCTGCCCCTCGAACGGCTTGCCCTCGTCACCCGAATCGCCGCCGCAGCCGGTCAGTAACGCGACGGAGACGCTCGCGGCCGCCACAGCGGTCGCCACTTTGCTGGTGCGCACTGGCAGTCCTTTCCCTTGTCCGGTCATTGCCGTCAAATCCGTTGATTCACCGATGTGTTGACACCGGGACCCTCCGACTACCCCCGATCCCCGAGACATGCACACGAGGGAGAACCCGTGAGGAGTGTGTGAGCGGTCCCGGCGCCGATTGGTCCCCGACGGCGCACGCGAAGTGGACCCCGTGGCGGACCGCCGCGCTCTCTAGCGTCGTCGCCATGAACGCCACCACCACGCGCGGGGCCCTGCTCGCCGCATTCGCCTGTGTCCTCGTCGGAGGATCCTTCACCGCCAACAGCCTGCTGGGCGACTATCCGTACGCGGGCGGCCAGTTCCTGCGCTACGGACTGGCCTTCCTGCTGCTCGTCCCGCTGGCCGGGCCCGGCGCGACGGCCCGGCTGCGGGCGCTCGGCGCCGGCCGGTGGCTGCGACTCGCGCTGCTCGCGGCCGTGGGCATGGTCGGCTTCAACCTGGCCGTCCTCGCCGCGGAACGCACGGCGGAGCCCGCGGTACCCGGCGTCCTCGTGGGCTGCGCGCCCGTGGTGGTCGCCGTCCTCGTCCCCCTCCTGGCGGGGCGCCGTCCGCGACGGGCCGTCCTGTACGGGGCGTTGTCCGTGGCCGTGGGGGCCTTCACGGTCCAGGGCTGGGGACGCACCGACGGCGCGGGCCTCGCCTTCTCGGTGTGCGCGCTGGCCGGGGAGGTCGGCTTCGCGGTCCTGGCCGTGCCCGTACTGCGGCCGCTGGGCCCGCGACTGCTGTCCACCGTGGTGTGCGGCATGGCGGCAGCCGAGTCGGCGGTGGCGGGTGTCCTGGCCGACGGGGCCGGGTGGCTGCGCCGGCCGGACGCGGTGGAGGCGGGGGCGCTGCTGTGGCAGGCGGTGGTGGTCACCGTCGTCGGGTTCGTGTGCTGGTACATGGGCATGCAGCGGATCGGGGCCGAGCGCGCCACCCTGTTCTCCGGGCTGATCCCGGTCGCCGCCGCCTGCACGGCACCGCTCGTCGGCACCGGCTCCTTCGGCGCCGCCCAGGCCGTGGGCAGCACCCTGGTCTTCGCCGGGGTCGCCGCGGGATCGGGCGCCGTCCCGTTCGCGCGCGGACGGCGGTCCGCGGCCGGCAGTCAGAGGGCGCCCGAGCGGTCCTTGGAGAAGCTGTAGAGGTCCTTCGAGGTGGTGATGAGTTCGCGCTGTTCCCGCCGGGAGCCGACCATGGGCTGCGAGCCGCGCAGCGGCACCTGGGCGCTCTCGGGCAGGAACCGCACGGCCACCAGGCCGATGGCGCCCGCGACCATCAGGTAGTAGGCGGGCATCAGGTCGTCGCCGCTGATGCTCACCAGCGCCTCCGCGACCAGCGGTGTGGTGCCGCCGAAGGCCGCGACGGCGAAGTTGAAGCCGATGGCCATGGCGGCGTAGCGCACCGCGGTCGGGAACAGTGCCGGCAGGGTCGCGGCGCTGGGCGCGGCGAAGCAGGCCAGCAGGGTGGACAGCAGCAGGACCCCGGCGACCGGCGCCCAGACCCCGTCCGCCTTCAGCAGCAGGAAGGCCGGGACGGCGAGGACGATCATCGCCGCCGCCCCGGTGGCGTAGAGCGGACGGCGGCCGACGTGGTCGCTGAGCCGGCCGAGGAAGGTGATCAGCAGCACGATCCACACCATGCCGATCAGCACCAGCACGTCCGCGAAACCGCTGGAGCGGTTCAGGGTCTCCGTCTGGTACGTCGGCAGATAGCCGGTCACCATGTAGTTGGTGACGTTGTAGAGCAGCACCAGGCCCATGCAGATCAGCAGCGGGCGCCAGTGCTCGCGCACGATGGTCTTGAACTCGCTGCCCGCCGACTCCTGGGCCAGCCCCTTCTCGTGCTCGTCCAACTGCTGCTGGAAGGCGGGCGACTCCTCCAGCTTGAGCCGCATGTACAGGCCGATGACGCCGAGCGGACCGGCGATCAGGAACGGCAGCCGCCAGCCCCACGCGAGCATCTGGGCGTCGGTCAGCGACAGGTTCAGGAGCGTGACCAGCGCCGAGCCCAGGGCGTAGCCGACGAAGGTGCCGAAGTCGAGCCAGCTGGAGAGGAAGCCGCGCCGCCGGTCGGGTGAGTACTCGGCGACGAAGGTGGTGGCGCCGCCGTACTCGCCGCCCGTGGAGAAGCCCTGGACCATCCGGGCGAGCAGCAGCAGGACCGGGGCGGCGATGCCGATGGTGGCGAAGCTGGGGATCAGGCCGATGGAGAAGGTGCCGAGGGCCATCATGATCATGGTGGTGGCGAGCACCTTCTGCCGGCCGACACGGTCCCCGAGCGGTCCGAAGACCAGACCGCCGAGCGGGCGTACGACGAAGGCCGCGGCGAAGGTGGCGAAGGAGGAGACGACCTGGGCGGCCGGGGAGGCGCCGGGGAAGAACACCTTCCCGATGGTGGCGGCCAGGTAGCTGTAGACGCCGAAGTCGAACCACTCCATGCAGTTCCCGAGCGCCGAGGCCCCGACCGCGCGCTTGAGCAGCGGTGCCTCGACGACCTGGACGTCCTCCTCGCGAAAGGCCCGCCTGGTGCGGCGGAGCCGGCGGGCCAGCTCCTCGCGCACCTGCCGCGGCAGATGCGCGACCGTGCTCGGCATCTTCGCCCCGCGCGGGGGGCCGGACCCGCCGTCGGGCTTCGCGTCCACCACGCCGCTGCCTCTCTGTCGCTCCGCCACGATTCGCCTGAGCGAATTCTGTGCCGCAACCGAGGAGCGGCGCATGCCGGAGGAACGGCTCAGGGCTGGGCGGGCATGCTCCAGCAGTTGGAGCCCGCGGGCTCGCCGGAGAGCCGGTCGGTGAGCCAGGACAGGGCGTTGCCCTGATCGGTGAGCAGCGGGCCGAAGTGGTTGAGCAGACCGCTGCCCACGCCCGGCAGCAGTACGGGGACGTAGGTCACCTTCCCGCCCTTGGCGCACCAGTCGGCGGCCAGTCGCCGGGCCTGGCCGTGGGGGACCAGGTCGTCGCTGACGCCCGTGGCCACCCGGACCGGGCTGCCGGGCCTGAGCGAGCCGATGCGCTGCTCGGCGAGGAAGCTCTGGAGGGCGGGTTCGGCGCGGATGACGTCGCTGATGGACTGCCCGGTCTTCGTCCAGCCGGTGCTGCTGTCGCCGCCGTATCCGAAGAGCGCGTCGCCCACGCACATGGTCGACAGGTCCTTGAGCGCCTCCTGGCCGGCCTCGTTGATGTACCGGTCGGCGATGGGCCGCAGGGCCGGTTCGGTCTGCAGGAAGCCGTTGAGCGACCAGCCCAGCGCGCCCGCGAGGTCGCTGCCGTCGATGGCCTTCGTCACCTCGGTGAGGTCGGCGGGCGGGGCACCGGCATAGGTGCCGGACAGCTGGACGTCGGGGGCGTAGGAGGGCTGGAGCTCGGCCGCGGCCGCCGTGGCACCGCCGCCCTGGCTGTACCCGAACAGACCCACGCGGGACCCGGAGGTGACGGACGCCGAGTCGAGGGAGCGCGCGGCGCGTACGGCGTCCAGTACGGCGTGGGCACCGTCGACCCGGTTGACGTAGGTGTGGAGCCGGTCGGTGGTGCCCAGGCCCACGTAGTCGGTGACGACGACGGCGACGCCGCGCAGCAGCAGCCGGTAGACCGACAGGTCCTCGTAACCGACCGAGACCGTCTGCCCGTTGAGCCGCAACGGGTGCTCCAGGGCCATCGAGGCGGCGCACTGGTCGCCCTGCCCCATGGTGCCCGGCGCCACGGCGACCAGGGGGCGGGGTCCGTCGCCGCGCCACTTCGCGGCCGGTTCGATGTAGGCGCCGGTCACGGCGACCGCCTCGCCGTTCGCGTCGGTGGACTTGTACATGAGCCGGGTCGCCCGGCCGGGGAGCGGGCCGTCGATGCCCGGCAGGCTCAGGGCCAGGGGGAGCGGCTCGCTGCGGATCAGCGCGCCGTCGGCGCCGGGGAGTTCGGACGGCGGTGTGTAGAAGGCCGGTATCTCGACGCCGCGGGACGTCGTGGTCGTCGAGGCGCCGGCCGGGCCGTCGGCCGCGGCGGCCGGGACGGCCTGGGCACCGAGGGCGAGGGCGGCGGCGATCGCCGCGGCGAGCATGCGGGGACGTGGGGGCATGGCGAACCTCCTGGGGAAGGGCCGGATCCGGTCGTCCGCGGTCCCGTGGGGTCAGGGCCGTGGTCGCGCTGCTCCTGTGGGGCTACGGGACCGTAACCGGACAGGGGTTACCAGTGGTAGCGCCTGACTCATTACGGTTCAGTAACTTGACGTCGCGTCTAACAAGAGCCGGGCCAGGCGCCCCGGCCGGCATGGCTGGAGCACCAGCGCGGCGATGTTGATACCGGTCAGCTCCGTGCAGAACGCGCTGACCCGGGAGCGGGCGGGCCGCACCAGGAACCGGTGCCGGGCCGCCCGCTCCCCGGCGTCGAGGTCGACCACGGCGAGCCCGATCTCGATGATCTCGCTCACCGCGCCGGGCGGCGGCTGCCCGTCCCAGCAGGCGGCTTCGAGGTCGACGACGTTCAGCAGGCCCGCGTGGCCCCCGTCCGCGGCGCGCCGGTCCATGACGGCACCGTGCGGGGGCACCCGGCCCACCGGCACCCGGATTCGCCCCGCACTGCCTAGCGGCGGCTCCGTACCAGCAGATACAGGAAGTACGGCGTTCCGATCACCGCCGTCATGAGCCCCGCTCCGAGCTGGGCCGGGGCGATGACCGTGCGGCCGAGCAGGTCGGCGGCGCAGACGAGCGTGGCGCCGAGGAGGACCGCGACCGGCACGACCCGCACGTGCCGCCGGCCCACCAGGGCGCGGGCCGCGTGCGGGGCGACCAGCCCGACGAACCCGATGGTGCCCGCGCAGGCCACGGCGGTCGCGCTGAGGACGACGCTCAGCACCAGGAACCCGAGACGCCCCGGAGCCAGCCGCAGGCCGAGCAGCCGCGGTGTGTCCTCGTCCAGCGAGATCAGGTCCAGCTCGGTGCGCCGGGCGACCGCCACACCGATGCCGACGACCAGCGCCAGCGCGACCGGCACGACGTCCGGCATGGTCCGCCCGTAGGTCGAACCCGACAGCCAGGTCAGCGCCTTGGTGGCGTTGAACGGGTCGGTGAGCACGATCAGCAGGCTGATCAGCGCCGCTGTCCCGGAGGCCACGCCGATGCCGACGAGCACCAGCCGGTTCTGCCGGAAACCGCCCCGGGCGGCGAGCCCGAAGACCAGGACGGCGGTGACGGCGGACCCCGCGAACGCGGCTCCCGCCACGCCCCACGTCCCGGCGGCCGGCACGGTGGTCACCAGGATCACCGCACCCAGCGCGCCACCGCCGGTCACACCGAGGACGTTCGGCTCGGCGAGCGGATTGCGGGTGACGGCCTGCACGAGCGTGCCGGCCAGGGCGAGCGCCGCGCCCGCGCCCAGCGCGGCGAGCACCCGCGGCACCCGCGTGTCCAGCACGAAGGAGACGGCCCGCCCGGCCCGGCCCTGGGCCCAGTTGACGACGTCACCGAGGAGCAGCTTGGTGTCGCCCACCAGCACCGCGGCGATCACGAGCCCCACCAGGGCCACGACCAGGACGGCGACCGTGGCCAGGAACACCGCGCGGCTCGGGATCCGCAGCCGGTCGGGCGCCCCGGCCCCGGCGGTGTCCCGCACCCGCAGCGCCATGGCGACCAGGAACACCGCGCCGACCAGGCTGGTGACCACACCCGTGGGCACGGACACCGCGCGGTCGTCCGCGACCAGGGCCCGCAGCAGCACGTCCGAACCCAGCACCAGGGCCGCGCCGGTGAGGGCCGCCGCGGGCATCGCCGTACGGGAGCGGGCGAAGCCGCGGAACCGGCGGGCGAGCGGGCGCACCAGGGCGGGCGCGCACAGGCCGACGAAGCCGATGGGCCCGGCGAGGGTGACCGCGGCGGCGGACAGCAGCGCCGCGAGCACGACGACCGTGACGCGGGTGGACCGGACCGGGACGCCGAGACCGCGCGCCGCGTCGTCGCCGAGGGCCAGCGCGTCCACCCGGCGGGCCGTCAGCATCAGCCCGGCCAGCCCGATCAGGGCGATCGGCAGCATCTGCAGGACGCCGTCAAAGCCGTTCTGGGCGATGCTGCCCTGGTTCCACGCGTAGAGGCCCTCGGTCTGCTCCGGGAAGAGCAGCAGCAGTCCCTCCGTCATGGAGTTCAGGCCCAGCATCAGCGCGGTGCCCGCCAGTACGAGGCGGACGGTGCCCGTGCCGAGGCCGGAGAGCCCGAGCACGACCGCGGCCGCCGCCAGGCCGCCCACGAAGGCGACGCCGGAGGAGGCGAGCATCGGCAGCGAGACGCCCGTGGCACCGGCCAGCCCCAGCGCGAGGTAGGAACCGGCGTTCACCGCGAGGGTGTCGGGAGAGGCCAGCACATTGCGGCTGACCGCCTGGAGCACGGCACCCGCCGTGCCCAGGACGGCGCCGACCAGGAGCCCCGCGGTCATCCGGGGCAGCCGGGAGGCGACGACGACGGACGCGTCGTCCGGATCGGCCTGCCCGGTCAGGGCCTTGAGGACCTCGGAAGGCCCGACGGCGGCGGTGCCCTGTGTGATGTCGACGACGGCGAGCACGGCGACCAGCAGGACGATTCCGGCCGTCACCGCGGCCGCGCCCGACCGGGAGGTGGGGACCGTCGTCGGACGGGCCGCGGTGGGTTCGGTTGCGGTGACGGCCATGGCTCCGCTACTTCGTCAGGGCGGCGACGACGGAGTCGATGTACGCCTCCATCGACCCGGGACCGCCGAACATCCAGATGCCGTCGTCGAGGCGGTGCACGTCACCGGCCTTCACGAACGGCAGGGACTTCCACACCGAGTTCTTGGCCAGCTCACCGCTGAACGGGGTGGCGCTCGGGTCGTCGTCGTTGCCGATGTAGGCGAACCGGGTGTCCTTCGGCAGCTTGGTCAGGCCCTCGACGTCGGTGGTGCCGAGGCCGTAGGCGGCGTCACCCTTCACGGCCCAGGCGTTCTTCAGACCGATGGCCTCGTTCACCTCACCGATCAGCGAGGTCGCGGTGTAGGGGCGGATCGAGACCTGGCTGGAGGCCACGTAGCCGTCGGCGAAGGCGAAGTTCTCGCCCGCCGCTCCCGCGTCGGCCAGGGCCTTCTTGCCCTCGGCGACCTTGGCCTCGAAGTCCGCGCGGACGGTCTTCGCCTTGTCCGAGGTGCCGGTGGCCTTGGCGATGAGGTCGACGTTCTCCAGCATCTGGTCGATCTGACCGGTGCCGTCGGCGGACGTCACCTCGATCACCGGGGCGACCTCGCGCAGCTGCTTCACGGCGGCCGGGGTGAGGTCCGTGGTGGCGACGATGAGGTCGGGGGCGAGGGAGGCGACGGTGTCCATGCTCGGCTCGCCGCGGGTGCCGATGTCCTTGGGCTCGTTCTTGAGGGGGACGGCGCTGTCCCAGGTCTTGTACCCCTTGACGTCCGCGACGCCGACCGGGTCGACCCCCAGCGAGACGAGGCTCTCGACGACGTTCCACTCGGTGGCGACGACCTTGGTGGCCGGCCCGTCGAGCTTCACCTCGGTGCCCTTGCCGTCCTTGAGCGTGATCGCCTCGGAGGCCTTCTTCTCCGTCTTGTCGGCGGCGGGTTCGGTGGTGCCGCAGGCGGCGAGGGCGAGCGCCGCGGCGGTGGTGGCGGCCGCGGTGAGCAGGAGGCGTCTCATGAGGTGGTGCCGAGCCTTTCGGGGGTTCGTATGTGGTGGCGGCCGATCGGGCGGGTGCGCAGCCGGCCGGTCAGGGGGTCGGTGTCGACGTCGATCCGGATGCCGTAGACGGCGGTCAGCCGCTCCGGCGTCAGCACCTCCTCGGGCGGGCCGTCGGCGACGATCCGGCCCGCTTCGAGGAGCGTGATCCGGTCGGCGACGGCGGCCGCCTGGTCGAGGTCGTGCAGGACGACACCGACGGCGATGCCGTGGTCGTCCGCCAGGTCGCGGACGAGGTCGAGGAGTTCGACCTGGTAGCGCAGGTCGAGGTAGGTCGTGGGTTCGTCCAGGAGCAGTACGCCGGTCTCCTGGGCGAGGCAGCTCGCGAGCCACACCCGCTGCAGCTGCCCGCCGGAGAGGTGGTCGGCACCGCGGTCGGCGAGGCCGTCGACGCCGGTGAGCGCGAGCGCCCGGTCGACGGCGGCCGGGCCGTCCGGATCGGGCCGCCCCCAGCGGCCCCGGTACGGATAGCGGCCGAACTCGACGACGTCCCGCACGGTCAGCCCGCCGGGCGTCGGCCGGCCCTGCGTCAGCAGCGCGACGTACCGCGAGAACTCACGGGAGGTCAGCGCCAGTCCGTCGGTGGTGCCGTCCAGACTGAGCGTGGCACCGCGGGCCCGCTGCAGCCGGGCGACGGTCCGCAGCAGCGTCGACTTCCCGCTGCCGTTGGGACCCACCAGGACGGTCACTTCGCCGGGCCTGAGCCTGACCGCGGCGTCGTGCACGACGTCGACACCGTCGTACGCGACGGTCACGCCCGTCGCCGACAGGTCATGGCCGCGCAGGCGCGGGGTACCGGCTGCGTCTTCACCTGATCTCACGCGGTGAAGGTTAGCCTAACCTAAGAAGTGCTGGTAGGGGCGGGGGCCGCACCGGATCCGCGGCAACCGTCCCGCTCCCGTGTTCCCGGTCGGGAGAAGGGATCAACTCGCCTTCGGCGGGCGGGGTTTCCACAGTCCCGCCCGGTTCAGGGACATCGGGCAGTGGAGGTAGATCTCGTCGATCTCCAGGACCAGCGCGAGGTCCGGACGCCGTCCGTCGCGCGTCATCGCGTCGAAGAAGGGGGCGTCGGTGAGGATCCGGGCCCGGCCGTTGACCCGGAGCACCTCCTTGCCGCCGGGGACCAGGTAGAGCAGGCCGGCGTGCGGATTGTCGAGGATGTTGTGGAAGCTGTCCCCGCGCCGGTTGCCCGGGCGGTCCGGCAGGGCGAGGGTGCCGGGGTCGACGACGTGGGTGAAGCCGGGAGCGTCGCCGCGGGGCGAGACGTCGCAGTTGCCGCCCGCGTCGGAGGTCGCCAGGAGGCAGAAGGGGGAGCGGGCCAGGATGTCCCGGTCGTCGTCCGTGAGCCGGTCGTGCACCTTGTCGATGACGACGGGCCAGGGTTCGCCCAGCAGCTCACGCAGTTGCGCGCGCGAGCCGAGTTCGACCCAGCCCTCCCCGGTGGCGGTGGCGGTGGCGGTGGCGGCGTCCGGCCGGTCTCCGGCCGTGTCCATCGTGTGCGGCAAGGCCGGCTCCCCAGTGTGCTCGCGGAACCGCCGGAAGGGATGCTTCCGGCAGTTGTTGCACACGAAACTTTATCTGATCTTAGGTACGCCTTACCTAAGGGCGGCGCGTGACGTCACGGTCGGCCTCAGAAGGCGTACCGGATCCGCAGCCACGGCGCGTGGTCGGCGACCAGCGCACGGAGCCGGGCGACCGCCCCGGCCTTGACGTCCGCCCGGTAGCGCACGTTGAGCGCGCCGTTCTCCGAACGCTTGGCCTGCTGGATCTCCGGCCGCCACAGCACCTCCTCGGCGCGCGGATGCCAGCCCAGGTTGACCTCGTGCAGCTCCCGGTTGTGCGTCAGCATGATGACCTCCGCGGCGGCCTGTCGCCTGACCCGGTCGGGCAGGACGTCGTCGAGGTGCCGCAACAGCTCCGCCCAGGCCTCCTCCCACCCCGGCCGCACCACCACGGGGGAGAGGTTGAAGTGCACCTCGTAGCCGGCGTCCAGGAAGTCGCCGGCCGCGGCGATGCGCTCGGCGACGGGCGAGGTGCGCACGTCCAGCAGCCGGGAGTCGTCCGGCGGCATCAGGGAGAAGCGGATCCGGGTGCGGCCGCGCGGGTCCAGGGCGAGCAGGTCGGGATTGACGAACTTCGTCGCGAACGACGCCTTGGCCGTCGGCCACTGCCGGAAGGCGTGCACCAGGTCCGCGGTGTTGTCGCAGATCAGGGCGTCCACCGAGCAGTCGCCGTTCTCACCGACGTCGTAGACCCAGGCGTCGGCGTCGCACTGGTTCGGCTCGCGCTTGGGCCCCTGCCGGGCGATGTGCCGGCCGAGGTGGGCGATGATCCGGTCGACGTTGGTGAAGACGGTGACGGGGTTGGCGTACCCCTTGGGGCGCGGCACGTAGCAGTAGGCGCAGGCCATGGCGCAGCCGTTGGAGGCGCCCGGTGCGATCCAGTCCGCGGAGCGGCCGTTGGGACGGGTGGCCAGCGTCTTCCGCTCGCCCAGGACGAGCGTCTCACCCTTGACCCGCACCCAGCGCTCGACGTTGCCCTCGTTGCCGTGCAGCCCGGGGATGCCCCAGTGGGAGTCCACCTCGACCACGCGGGCGTCGGGGAACCGGGCGATGATCTGCCGGCCGCGCGGGGAGGCGGCCGCGGCCGGCTCGGCGTGGATCTCCCGCACCGGCAGCAGCCGGCGGGCGGCGGCGGAGTCCCGGAAGAGCGGACCGGCGGCGGGCGCCGGACGGGGCGTGAGGGCGTCCAGGCCGAACAGGGTGCCGGAGCCGTCGTCCGGCGCGGTGGACGGGTCGTGCACAGGGGGCTCCGGGGCGGGGTGCGGGAGGGACCGCGCGGTGTCGCCGCGGTCCGGTCCCTCCACTGTACGGAGCCTCCGGCACCCTCCGCCGTGTCACGCGGCCCGTCGGGGGCATACGCGAGACACGGCACCGCTCCGGTGCCGCCGATCCGAAGGGATGTACACCGTGCTCGCCATCATCGCGGCGGTTCTGTTCCTCATCGCCTGGCTGATCAACGCGGCGGAGGTCTCGACCAACGACGTCTTCACCTCCACCAACGTCATGCTCATCGGCCTCGCCCTGCTGGCCCTGCACGTCGCCGGCATCGGCAGCGGCTGGGCGGCGCGGGGGCGCCGCCGCTGAGCCACCGCCCCGCGCCCCCGTCCCCGTCAGGGGATGCGCGCCACGCCCGCGTAGATACCGCTCTCCTCGGGCGCGGGCGGCTCCAGGCCCTCGCCGTACCACTCGGTGGCCGTGACCAGGCCGGGCGGCACCATCTCCAGGCCGTCGAAGAAGCGGGCGACCTCCGCCCGGGTGCGGAAGCCGAGACGGATGCCGCCCTTGGCGTACTGGGCGATCACCTGCTCCGCCAGCTCGGGGAAGAGGTCGATCGCGGCGTGCGAGAGGACCAGGTGGCTGCCCGGGGGGAGGGTCTCGACCAGACCCCGGACGATGCCGTGGGCGTCCTGGTCGTCGGGGACGAAGTGCATCAGGGCGATCAGCGACAGCGCGATCGGCCGGTCGAAGTCCAGGATCCCGCGGGCGTGCCGCACGATCTCCCCGGGCTCCCGGACGTCGGCCTGGATGTAGTCCGTGGCCCCTTCGGGGCTGCTGACCAGCAGGGCCTCCGCGTGCCGCAGCACGATCGGGTCGTTGTCGGCGTAGACGACCCGGGCCGCCGGCACCGTCCGCTGGACGATCTGGTGAAGGTTGGGCTCGGTCGGGATGCCCGTGCCGATGTCCAGGAACTGGTCGATGCCCTGGGCGGCGAGGTGCGCCACCGCGCGGTTCATGAACGCGCGGTTCTGCCGCGCCGCGTCCCGCGCCTCGGGCGGCAGGGTCTCGCCCACCGCCTCGTCGACCGGGTAGTTGTCCTTGCCGCCCAGCAGCCAGTCGTAGACCCGCGCGGGGTGGGCCCGGCCGGTGTCGATGTGGGGAGGCTGGGTGTGGTCCGTGGTCATGGCAGGCTCCGTGCTCCGGGAGGTGACGCTCCGCCGCAGTTCTGGATCATCGTACTGCGGTGGAGCCGCGTCATGTGCCGGACGGGCCGCGGAAGTTGCGGGTCACCTGGTCACCCGTCCCGACCGGGGCGGCCCAGGGTGCGGGGCGGACGGTGGGCCCACGCGCGGTCGGCGTCGGTGATCTCGCGCAACACCCGGGCCGGAGTCCCGGCGACGACCGTCATCGGCGGCACGTGGGCCGTCACCACACTGCCCGCGCCGACCACCGAGCCCCGGCCGACGGTCACCCCCGGCATGAGCAGCGCGTCGGCCCCGATCCACACGTCGTCCTCGATGCGCACCGGCGCCGAGAACTGCGACCCGTCCCCGCGCAGCTCCGGGTGGACGGGGTGCCCGGTGGTGCTGACGGTCACGTGCGGGGCGGACATCACCCGGTCCCCGACGAAGACCTCGACGTCGTCGACGAGGGTGAGGCCGGAGTTGGCGTACACGTCGTCGCCCAGGCGCACCCGGTTGCCGTAGGCCACGTGCAGCGGGGGCTCGATCCGCACCCCCGTGCCCAGCGAGGCGAGCATCTCCTTCAGGACCGCCCGGCGGCCCTCCTCGTCCCGCGCGCCGGTCCGGTTGTAGGCGTCGGCCAGTTCCTTGCCGCGCAGCCGCTCCTCCGCCAGGCCCTCCAGGCCCGGTCCGCCGTCCGAGTACAGCTCCCGGGCCGCCATCCTGCGGCGGACCTCGCGCTCACGCGGATCGGTGGTCATGCGGTCTCCTCGTGTCCGTACGGGGCGGGCCGCCGGTGCCGTCCGCACGGTTTTTCCCCGCTCTTGCGGCGCCCGCCGCAAGGGGGGGGGGGTCAGACCGCAGACACGCTCCCCCCTAGCC
>NZ_JBVISR010000003.1:72829-725054 GCF_055575415.1 Streptomyces sp. NPDC034099
CCTTCCGCGGCTCGTTCGTGGTCCGCCCTCCTGCTCTTCCTCCGCTGCTAATCCGCGTCGCTGTCCGCCCGTCCCCCCCCTTCCCGCCCGGCACCGGCGGCAAGGGGGAGGGGATCAGCCGGCGGACACGTCCCTCAGCGTCCAGCGCTGGTTGGCACCGGAGTTGGGCGGCCAGGTCGTGACGGCCGCGCCCTCGTGGGTCGCCTGGCCGCCCACTTCGAGCAGACGCCCGGTGGCCGCGTTGACCAGGGTCCAGGTGCCGTCGCCGGTGCTCGACATCAGCCACTGGGCGGCCTTGTCCCGCCTGCCCGTGTCGGGCTCGGCCACCGGGACGTCGTCGCGTACGGCGAGGCGCGTGCCGTCCTCGGGCCGGGTGAAGACGTAGCGGTCGCGGGCCCCGCTGTCGTGGCGCACCTCGCTCAGCCGCCACCGCTGGGCGCTCGTGCCCTCCCCGGTGCCGAGGACCAGGGCCGTGCCGTCCGCGGCCACGGTGACGGCCTTGCCGCTCTGTACGCCGGTCAGCGTGTAGGTGTGCCCCTCGCGCGGCTCGGCGGCGTCCTTCGCGACGCCCGAGACGCCCTTGATCTCGAACGAGGTGACGGACTGGGCGGGCACGGTGAAGCCGGCCGTGCGGTCGCTCACCCTGATCGGGGCCCGCCGCTCCAGCTTGCCGTCGGCGCTGGTCACGACGGGGGTGACGGTCGCGCGGCGGCTCACGTCACGGAACTTGGACAGGTCGAGGGTGACCGTGCGGGCCTCGGTGGTGCGGTTGACGTGGACGAGTGTGGCGCCCTTGCCGTCGCGGGTGACGGCGGCGGCGCTGGAGGTGTCGTCCGTCTTGATCAGCCGGTCGCCGGGCTTGATGAAGTGGGTGAAGTTGCGGGCGGTGTCGAACTTGGTGTTGGTCCGGATCGGGCAGGTCTCCAGGGTGTCCCGGGCGGTGCAGTCGAACGGGAGCTGGATGCTGCCCCAGTTGCCGCCCTTCGCGGACTCGCCGCCGGGCTTCATGTTGTCGTAGTCCTCGACGGGCTGCCAGAACACCCAGGCGCGGGGCTCCAGTTCCCGCAGGTCGTCGACGATCTGCTGGGCGAGGCCGAGGCCGGGCCGCATGTCCTCGAAGTCCTGGCCGTCGCCCCAGTCGCCGCCCACCTCGCTCATCCACAGGGGTTTGTCCGCGGCCTTGGCGAGGTCGCGCACGGTGGTGCGCTGCCCGGTGCCGTAGGTGTGGACGTTCATCTGGCCCACGAGAGCCCGGTCGGCCCCGGAGTAGGCGCTCCAGTTCTTCGCGAAGGTGCCGGGGTTGGTCTCGTCCATCGCCGAGATGTCCGCCTTGACCTTCGCCTTCCGCAGTGCGGGGGCCAGCGCCCGGAGGACCTCGCGCTGCAGCTCGGGACCCATGTGGGCCCCTTCCTGCCGGCCGCCGACGGGCTCGCCGTCGGCGCCCAGCCGAGTACCCCAGTACGGGGTGTTGGGCTCGTTGAACGGGTCGACGGTGTCGACCTTGATGCCCTCGGTCTTCTCCAGCCGTCTGGTAGCCCCGGCCACGTAGGCGGCGAAGTCGTCGACCGACTCGGGCTTGAGCTGGTCCGCGGACGGGTCGAAGCCGCCGGACACGTAACCGCTGACGGTCATGAACCAGGGCGGGGAGTTGCTGAACGTCTCCCAGTGGTCGATGTCGTCCTTGATGCGCTCGACCCACCAGCGCTGGGTGGCGTCGGCGTCCTCGTTCCAGTCGGCCGGGTCGTCGGCGCTCCACCAGCCGGTGTCCTCGCGCGTGGTGCCGGCGGGCGCCTTCCACCAGCCCTCGACCGCCCCGCCGGCCCGCAGGTAGTCCGCGACGTCCGGCGCGTTGCCGCCGCCGATGTTGTAGCGGGCGATGTTCAGGCCCAGTCCGTCGTCGCCGAACAGCAGGCGGGCCAGCTTCTCGCGGATCTCGGGCGGGTAGTCGCCGGTGGCGTTGGCGAACCAGACCAGGCTGGTGCCCCAGCCCTCGAACGCCTCCTGCTGGTACGAGGGGTCCGGACGCACCGTGACGGAGGCGGCGGCCGCGGCCGGTTCGGCCCGGGCGGGGGCGCCGAGCAGGGCCGCCCCGGTGGTCAGGGCGGTCAGGACCGCGGTGCCGAGGAGGTTTCTGCTGCGGGTACGGCGTGCCATCGTGTGCTCCCAACGGAAAGGTGTGGTCGCTGCGGTGGCCCCTGCCGCCCGGTCGAGGGCAGGAGGGGATGGCCCCGGAGCGGGTGCGTGCCGCTCCGGGGGACAGGGGTGGTGGTGCGGGTGTGCGTCAGTCGGTGGGCGTGCGCAGGACGGCGACTGCCCGGGCGGCCAGGACGACGGCGCCGTCGTCGCCGGTGTCACCCACCAGGACCTCCCCGGTGAGCCCGGGGACGGTCACGGTCTCGTCGGTCCGGTTGACCAGGAACAGGAAGCGTCCGCCGGGGCCGCGGCGCACGGTGGTCTCGACCCGCCCGCGCACCGGGGCGGGCAGTTCGCTCGTCACCCCGGCCGGTTCCAGCAGCCTCGGCAGCAGCGCGGCCAGCCCCCCGGCGCCGAGCCGGGTGGAGACGTAGGCGGCCGAACCGCCGCCCGCCTGGCGCCGGGTGACCGCGGGGCGGCCCGCGTGCGCACCGGTGCGGTAGCGGACCAGTACCTCGGTCTCGGGGGCGGTGACGGTGACGTGGTCGGTCCACAGGCCGCCGGTGCTGTCGTCGTCCAGCTCCACGCTCTGCCCGGCGGGCAGCGGACCGAACTCCTCGACGCGGATGCCGAGCAGGTCCCGCAGCGCGCCCGGGTAACCGCCCAGCCAGACGTGGTCGTTCTCGTCCACGATGCCGGAGAAGTACGTGGTGACCAGGTGCCCGCCCTGCTCGGCGTAGCGGGTGAGGTCCTTGGCCAGCTCGGCCGGGACCAGGTGCAGCACCGGCGCGATCAGCACCCGGTGGCGGCTCAGGTCGGCGCCGGTGGTGACGACGTCGGCGCGGACGCCCAGGGAGAGCAGCGCCGAGTACCAGTCGAGCGCCTCCTGGTGGTAGTCGAGCAGCGAGGTCGGGTGCGAGTCCTGCTCGCTCGCCCAGCGCGACTCCCAGTCGAAGAGGATGCCCACCTCGGCGGGCTCCCGCTCGCTCCCGGCGACCGGCGCGAGCGTCTTCAGGGTGTCGCCGAGCGCGGTGACCGCACGGAACAGGTCGCTGTCCGCACCGGCGTGCGGGACCATCGCCGAGTGGTACTTCTCGGCGCCGGCCGCCGACTGGCGCCACTGGAAGAAGCACACCGCGTCGGCGCCGTGCGCCACGTGCGTCAGCGAGTCCCGGGCCATGTCGCCCGGCTGCTTGGCCAGGTTGACGGGCTGCCAGTTGACGGCGCTGGTGGAGTGCTCCATCAGGAACCAGGGGCGGCCGCCCGCGATGCCGCTGGTGAGGTTCGCCGAGAACGACAGCTCGTCGCGGGCCTGCGGGTGCGGGACGACGTAGTGGTCGTTGGCGACGAAGTCCACCTCGCCGGCCCAGTCCGCGTAGTTCATGCCCTTGGTGCCGGGCATCACCATGAAGTTGGTGGTGACGGGGACGTCGGGCGTCAGCTCCCGCAGCAGGTCCCGTTCCGCGCGCAGGTGGTCCTTGAGCGCGTCCGAGGAGAACCGCTTGAAGTCCAGCTGCTGGGTCGGGTTCGGGTGCGAGGCCGCCAGCCGGGGCGGCAGGATCTCCTCCCAGTCGCCGTAGCGCTGCGACCAGAACGCCGTGCCCCAGGCGTGGTTGAGGGCGTCCGTCGTGCCGTACCGCGTGCGCAGCCAGTCCCGGAAGGCACGGGCCGCGTCGTCGGAGTAGTCGTAGACGTTGTGGCAGCCCAGCTCGTTGTTGACGTGCCAGGCGACCAGCGCCGGGTGGTCGGCGTAGCGGGTGGCCAGCTTCCGGACCAGGCGCAGGGCGTGCTCGCGGAAGACGGGCGAGGTCGGGCGCCAGTGCTGGCGCGCTCCCGGCCACAGCGTCTCGCCCCGGTCGGTGACCGGGAGGATCTCGGGGTGCGCGGTGGTCAGCCAGGGCGGCGGGGAGGCGGTGGCGGTCGCCAGGTCGACGCCGACGCCGTGCTCGTGCAGCAGATCCATCACCTCGTCGAGCCAGGCGAAGTCCCAGGCGTCGGGGCCGGGCTGGAGGCGGGCCCAGGAGAAGATGCCGAGCGAGACGATGTTGACGCCGGCCTCGCGCATCAGCCGTACGTCCTCCTCCCACACCTCCCGCGGCCACTGCTCGGGGTTGTAGTCGGCGCCGTAGGCGAGACGGGGGGCGGGCGCACCGTCCGTCCCCCGGTGCGGGCGGGAGTGGAGGGTGGAGATCATGGCGGTCCTTCCGGTGGGGGCGTGCGCTACTTCTCGACGGTGAAGCCCTGCTCCTCGCCGTACTTGACCGAGGCCTCCTGCCAGGACTCGAGGCCCTCGGCCAGCGTGGTGCCGGAGACGTAGGCCTTGCCGACGGTGTCGTTGAAGACCGAGTTCGCGTAGACCTGGTAGGGCAGGTACGACCAGTCGTCGGGGACGTCCGCGGCCGACTCGGCGAAGATCTTGTTGGCCTTCTGGCCGCCGAAGTACGGGAAGGCGGTGTCCTGGAACTTCGTGGACTGCAGATCCGCGGTGGTCGCCGGGAAGGCGCCGTTCTTCAGCCGGGTCTGCACGCCGTCCCCGGCGTTCGCGTACTCCACGAAGGCGTACGCCAAAGCCTCGTTCTTGCCGAGTTCCGGGAGCGCCAGCGCGCTGCCGCCGTTCTCGGCGCTGACCTTGCCGCCCGCGGTCCACTGCGGCATCGGGGCGACGCGCCAGTCACCGGACGCCGCCTTCGCACCGGACTCCAGGTTGGCCGGCATCCAGGCGCCGGTGGCCAGCGTCGCGATGCTGCCGTCGCCGAGGCCCTTGTACCACTCGTCGGTCCAGGCGGGGACGGAGGCGAGCAGCTTCTCGTCGATGAGCTTCTGCCAGGTGCCGGTGAACGTCTTGGCGCCCTGGTCGGAGAAGTCGATCTTCACCTTGGTTCCGTCGACGGTGTAGGGGCGCGAACCGGCCTGCCAGAGCATGCTGGTGGCGAACCCGGCGTCGCCGTTGTCGGCGGTGATGTACGCCTTCGGGTCGGCCTTGTGCAGGTCGCGGGCGGCGTCCAGGTACTCGGCCCAGGTGGTGGGCACCTCGATGCCGTACTTGTCGAAGACCTTCTTGTTGTAGAACAGCGCCATCGGGCCCGAGTCCATCGGCAGCGCGTAGATGCCGTCCGAACCGGCCTTCACCCCGTTCCACGGGCCGGGGGAGTACTTGGCGGAGAGCTTGTCGGCGCCGAAGGACTTGAGGTCGGTGAGCTGCTTGGTCAGGGCGTACTGGCCCATCGCGTAGTACTCGATCTGGGCGACGTCCGGGACGCCCTTCTTCGCCGAGATGGCGTTCTGCAGCGCCGTGTACTGGTCCTTGTTGGTCCCGGCGTTGACGAGGTCGACCTTGACGCCGGGGTGCGCCTTCTCGAAGTCGGTGGCGACCTGCTTGAGGGTGGGCTCCCAGGCCCAGACCGTGATGGTGCCGCCCTCCTTGAGGGCCGCCTGTATGTCCGCCTCGGAGACGGCCTTGCTGCCCGGCCCCCCGTCGTCGGAGTCGCCGCAGGCACTCGCGCCCAGGGCGAGGGCGCAGACGAGGACCGTGGCGCGCAGGAGGCGGCGCGAGTGCTTGGTCAGGTGTGTGGGCATGGGCGTGCTTCCACTTCTTCGTGGCCGGAACCGGCACCGTTGAGGGTTGGCGGAGTTGTCGGTGATGGGCGGGAGCGGGGGAGGGCTACTCCTTGACGCTTCCGGCGGCGAGGCCGGACTGCCAGTACTTCTGGAGCAGCAGGAAGGCGGCGATCAGCGGCAGGATGGTGATGAGGGACCCGGTGACGACGAGGTTGAAGACGGCCTCGCCGCCCGCGGTCGCGGCCTGCTGGTTCCAGCTGTTGAGCCCGAGGGTCAGCGGGTACCAGTCGGGGTCCTTGAGCATGACCAGCGGCAGGAAGTAGTTGTTCCAGGTCGCGACCATGGTGAAGAGCAGGACGGTGACGATGCCGGGAGCCAGCAGCGGCAGGGCGACCCGGAAGAAGGTGCGCACCTCGCCCGCCCCGTCGATGCGGGCCGCCTCCATCAGCTCGGTCGGGATGGCCTCGGTGGCGAACACCCACATCAGATAGAGGCCGAACGGCGAGATCAGGGACGGGATGATCACCGCCCAGGGCGTGTTGGTGAGCCCCATCTTGCTGAACATCAGGAAGGTCGGCACCGCCAGCGCCGTCCCCGGCACCGCCACCGCGCCGATGACGACGGCGAACACGGCACGCCGGCCGGGGAAGTGGAACTTGGCGAGCGCGTAGCCGCCGAGCACGGCGAGGAAGGTGGCGCCGCCCGCGCCGAGGCCCACGTACAGCAGGGTGTTGAGCAGCCAGCGGGTGAAGACGCCGTCGTCGTAGGTGAACGTCTCGGTGATGTTGTCCCACAGCGCGAAGTCGCCGTCGAACCAGAGACCGGAGGAACGGGACAGCCCCTCCTGCGTCTTGGTGGCGCTGATGGCCAGCCAGACCAGCGGCACCAGGCTGTACAGCAGCACGAGCGCGGTGAGCGCGGTCAGCAGCACGCTGCGCCGGGGCTTGTCGGCGGAGTGCCGGCGCCGGGGTGGACGCAGCCGCGGGACGGAGCCCGAGGTGCCGGACGGCGCGGGCGTGGAACGGTCGGAAACGGTGGCGACGGGACTGGTCATCGCTGCCTCACACTCCCTTGCGCATGCCGCGCAGCTGCACGGCGTAGGCGATGACCATGGTGATCAGCCCCATGACGATGGCGACCGTCGCGGAGTAGTTGTGCTGCTGTCCGTTGAAGGACAGCGCGTACGTGTAGTAGTTCGGCGTGTAGTCCGTGGTGATGGCGTTGCGCGCCAGGGGCTGCAGGATGCTGGGCTCGTTGAAGAGCTGGAAGCTGCCGATGATCGAGAAGATGGTGGCGATCACCAGGGCCCCGCGGATGGCCGGGAGCTTGATGGCGGTGATCACGCGGATCTGGCCGGCGCCGTCGATCTGGGCCGCCTCGTACAGCGAGTGCGGGACCACCCGCAGGGCCGAGTAGAAGATCAGCATGTTGTAGCCGACGAACTCCCAGGTCACGATGTTGCCGATGGAGGCCAGCACCAGGTCGGGGGAGAGCGGGTCGGGCAGCGAGACACCCAGCGCGCCGTTGATGTCGCCGACCAGGCCGAAGCGGGTGCCGTACATGAAGCCCCACATCAGGGTGGCCACCACGGCGGGCACGGCGTACGGCAGGAAGATCGAGATGCGGAAGAAGTCCCGGCCGTAGAGGCGGCCGCTGTCCAGCGCCAGGGCCACGAGCAGCGCGATGCCGAGCATGATCGGCACCTGTACGGCGAGGAAGAGCGAGACCCGGCCGAGCGAGGCCCAGAACTGCTCGTCCCCCAGCGCCTCGCCGTAGTTGTCCAGGCCGACGAAGGTGGTCCCGCCGATCAGCTGGTCGCGGAAGAGGCTGAGGTAGACCGAGTAGGCGATGGGCGCCAGGAACACCAGGGCGAACACGGCCACGAAGGGACCGAGGAAGCCCCACCCCGTCCAGGAACGGCGGTCCCGCCGCACCGGGGGTGGAGCCGGCCGCGGCTCGGCGGCGGCCGGCGGTTGCAGCGTCGTCATGTCGTCCTCGCTCGTCCACGTGCTGGCACTTCGCCGATGTTTGCGTAAACATCTGGCTCCGCGAAAGGGTGCCGAGCTGTTATGTTTACGTAAACATCTGATGGCGGCATGTCTACACTGCCCCGATGACGACGGTCAAGGGTCCTTGCACACCCGGACCCGACAGCGACAGAGAGGCGGCTGACGGCGAGTGAGCACGGCTGAGGAAGTCCCGACGAGCGCACCCGCGCGTGCCCGGCGCGGCAGGGACCGCACGGCCTCCATGGCGGACGTGGCCCGGCTGGCCGGAGTCTCCTCGCAGACCGTCTCCCGCGTCTCCAACGGCTACGCGGGCGTGACCGAGGAGACCCGGCGGCAGGTGCTGGCGGCCATGAAGGAGCTGGGCTACCGGCCCAACAGCGCGGCCCGGGCCCTCAAACGGGGCGAGTTCCGCACCATCGGCGTCATCACCTTCACGCTGGCCACCACGGGCAACGTGCGCACCCTGGAGGCCATCGCGACCTCCGCGGCGAGCGAGGGGTACGCGGTGACGCTGCTGCCGGTCGCCGTCCCCACCCAGGACGAGGTGCGCGGCGCCTTCTCGCGCCTGGAGGAACTGGCCGTCGACGCGGTCATCGTCATCATGGAGGTCCACCTCCTGGACGCGGCGTCCCTCACACTGCCGCCGCACGTCCAGGTCGTCGTGGTCGACTCCGACGCGGGCGACACCTACACGGTGGTCGACACCGACCAGGCGGGCGGCAGCCGCGCCGCCGTGCGCCACCTGCTCGACCTCGGGCACGACACGGTGTGGCACCTGGGCGGCCCCGAGGGCTCCTTCGCCGCCCAGCGCCGCACCGACGCCTGGCGGCGGACGCTCACCGAGGCGGGCCGCACCCCGCCGCCCCTCGTGCGCGGCGACTGGTCGGCGGAGTCCGGCTACCGGGCGGGCCTGGAGCTCGCCGCGCGCGAGGAGTGCACCGCCGTCTTCGCGGCCAACGACCAGATGGCCCTCGGTCTGCTGCGCGCCCTGCACGAACGCGGCCGTCGGGTGCCCGAGGACGTCAGCGTCATCGGCTTCGACGACATCGCCGAGGCCGGGTCCTTCCTGCCCCCGCTGACCACCGTCCACCAGGACTTCGCCGAGGTCGGGCGGCTGTGCGTGCGGGCCGTGCTGCGCAAGATGCGCGCGGTCGGTCCGGAACGGGGCACCACGCTGGTGCCGACCCGGCTGGTGACCCGGGCGAGCACGGCACCGCCGCCGGCCTAGGCGACCGGGCGCGAGAGGGGCGGAAGGGGACGGACCGCCGGTTTAGGAGCGGCCGCGACGGTAACCCCACAAGCCGACCGTCGTCCCCCCACGTCTGGGAGAGCTCCATGACCCAAGTCGCCGACTACGTGCTCCAGCGTCTGTCCGAGTGGGGCGTCCAGCGGGTGTACGGCTATCCGGGTGACGGCATCAACGGTCTGCTCGGCGCTTTCGACCGGGCCGACGGCGACCCGGAGTTCATCCAGGCACGGCACGAGGAGATGGCCGCGTTCATGGCCTGCGGCCACGCCAAGTTCACCGGCGAGGTGGGCTGTTGCGTCGCCACGTCGGGACCGGGCGCCGTGCACCTGCTCAACGGCCTCTACGACGCGAAGCTCGACCACCAGCCCGTGGTGGCGGTGGTGGGCCAGCAGAAGCGGCTGTCGCTGGGCACCCACTACCAGCAGGAGATCGCCCTCGACCAGCTCTTCGCGGACGTGTCCGAGTACTGCCAGATGATCGTGCACCCGGGCCAGGCCCGGCACGTCATCGACCGGGCCTTCAAGACCGCGCTGACCACCCGGGGCGTCGCCACCGTCATCATCCCCAACGACATCCAGGAGGAGGAGGCCCAGCCCTCCCCGCCCCGGGAGCACGGGTCCGTCTTCTCCAGCGTGGGCTGGAGCCGGCCGCGGGTGCTGCCCGACCTCGACGAGCTGCGCAAGGCCGCCGACGTCCTCAACGCGGGCAACAAGGTCGCCATGCTCGTCGGCCAGGGCGCGGCGAAGGCCGAGGCCGAGGTGAAGGAGGTCGCCGAACTGCTCGGCGCCGGCGTCGCCAAGGCCCTGCTCGGCCGCGAGGTGCTGCCCGACGACCTGCCCTACGTCACCGGGCCCATCGGCCTGCTGGGCAGCAAGGCCAGCGACAACATGATCAAGGGCTGCGACACCCTGCTCATGGTCGGCAGCAGCTTCCCGTACTCGGAGTGGCTGCCCGAGGAGGGACAGGCCCGGGGCGTCGAGATCGACATCGACGGCCGCATGATCGGCATCCGCTATCCCATGGACGCCCATCTCGTCGGCGACTCCAGGGAGACCCTGCGCGCCCTCATCCCGATGCTCCAGCGCAAGGAGGACCGGGGCTGGCGGGAGAAGATCGAGAAGGACGTCCGGGAGTGGCACGACCTGTGCGACCGCTGGGCGGGCGAGCACTTCGGGAAGACCATCAACCCCCAGGCCGTCGCCGCCGAACTCTCGCCGCGGCTGCCGGACGACGTCATCCTGACCGCCGACTCCGGTTCGGGCACCAACTGGTGGGCGCGCCACCTGATGCTGCGCGACGGCATGCAGGCCTCGCTCTCCGGCACCCTGGCCACGATGGGCCCGGGCACGCCCTACGCCATCGCGGCGCGGTTCGCCTATCCCGAGCGCCCGGTGATCGCCTTCATCGGGGACGGCGCGTTCCAGATGAACGGCATGAACGAGATGATCACCGTCAAGCGCTACCTGGACCGCCTGTCCGGATCGGCGCCGCTGATCTTCTGCGTCTTCAACAACCAGGACCTCAACCAGGTCACCTGGGAGCAGCGCGCCATGGCCGGAGACCCCAAGTACCCGGGCTCCCAGGCCATCCCCGACGTCCCCTACGCCGCCTACGCCGAACTCCTCGGCCTCAAGGGCATCGTCTGCACCGACCCCAAGAAGGTCGGCTCCGCCTGGGACGAGGCACTCGCCGCCGACCGGCCCGTGGTCCTGGAGTTCAAGGTCGACGCGGAGATCGCGCCGATCCCGCCGCACATCATGAAGGACCAGGGCAAGAAGGCCATCAAGGCGGCGCTGCACGACCCGGAGCTGACCGGGATCGCCACCAAGGGCGTACGCCAGAAGCTCACCGAGTACGCCGAGCACCTCCCCGGCCGGGGCAAGAAGTGAGCGGCGTCCGTCACCGGGGGACGAACGGCACCGAGGTCGTCGTCGTCACCGGTGCGACCGGCGGCGTCGGCCGGGCCACCGTCCGGGCGTTCGGCGCGCGCGGGGCCGCGGTGGCCCTGCTCGCGCGGGGCGAGCACGCCCTCGAACGGGCGGCCGAGGAGGTGCGCGCGGCCGGCGGGCGCGCGCTGCCGCTGGTCGTGGACGTCGCCGACGCGGAGGCCGTGGACGCGGCGGCCACCCGCGTCGAGGAGGAGTTCGGCCCGATCGACGTATGGGTGAACGCCGCGTTCTCGACCGTCTTCGCGCCCGTGCCGGAGATCCGGCCCGAGGAGCTGAGGCGGGCCACCGAGGTGACCTACTTCGGCTTCGTCCACGGCACCCAGGCCGCCCTGCGGCGCATGACACCGCGTGATCGCGGCACCATCGTCCAGGTGGGATCGGCCCTGGCCGAGCGCAGCGTCCCGCTCCAGGCCGTCTACTGCGGGGCCAAGCACGCCATCCAGGGGTTCACCGAGTCGCTGCGCTGCGAACTGCTGCACGACCGCAGCGGGGTGCGGGTGACCATGGTGCAGATGCCCGGGCTCAACACGCCCCAGTTCAGCTGGGTCCTCACCCGGCTGCCCCGCCATCCGCGCCCGGTGGCCCCCGTCTACCAGCCCGAGGTGGCCGCCCGGGCGGTGCTGCACGCCGCGGACCATCCCGAGCGGCGCGTGTACTGGGTGGGCGGCTCCACCGTCGCCACGCTGCTGGGCCAGAAGCTCGCCCCGGGTCTCCTCGACCGCTACCTCGCGCGCACCGGTTACGACGGGCAGCAGACGGACCGGCCCGTCGACCCGTCCCGGCCGGTCAACCTCTGGAAGCCGCCGGACGACACCGCCCCGGACGACTACGGCGCGCACGGGATCTTCGACGACGAGGCCCATCCGCGCAGCCTCCAGTTCTGGATCTCCCGCAACCGCCGGCCGCTGGCCCTGGCCACGGCCGTGACCGGGGCGGCGGCCGCGGCCCTCGCGGGCGGACTGCGCCGGCGCGCCGGCTGACGGACCGTCCCCGGGTCAGTCCGGTCTGCGGTCGATGTTCCGCGCCCACCAGTGGTGCTCGCAGAACCAGTGCCCGACCATCGCGCCGCCGAAGACGACGAAGCCGACCCCGATCAGCCAGGACTCCACCACCAGCACGATGCCGACCGCGCCGTAGCTGAAGGCGTTGTCGAGGATGAGCGGCGTGAAGAAGAGGTACGAGAAGCCGCGCAGGCCGATCAGGCCCACCATCGTGGCCAGCGCTCCCGGCAGCAGGTCGCGCCAGCGGACCTGGCCGCCCAGCAGGAAGTGCTGGCCCCACCAGAAGAACAGCATGCCGCTGGCGGTCGACAGGGCGATCCGCGCCGAACCGTGCAGCGCGGTCCGCGTCTGCACCTCCTGGTAGAGGTAGGCGGTCAGCAGGACCACCCAGGTCATCTGGCGCCAGATGCGGTGCCACGGGCCGGCGGGCAGTTCCCAGATGCGCTCGTAGCCGTTCTGGACGCTCGCCGCGAAGGACACGCCGAACACGCCGAGCAGGATTCCGCCCCACACGCTCGTCGTGCCGACGACCTTGGTCGGCGGGCTGATGATGTCGGTCAGCACCTTGGCCGACCGTCCGGACAGCCCCATGCCGTCGGCCAGCCACGAGGCGAAGCCCCCGCGGCCCAGCGGGTCGGCCGCGGCCACCACGATCAGCAGCGGCGCGAGCGTGACCAGGGCGAGGGTGGCGAAGCCCATGGCCCTGTGCATCAGCTCCAGGTCCCGGCCGCGCCGGACCAGGGCGGACGCGGCCAGCCAGTCCCACGCACGGTGGAACGGCCGCCACAACCGGTTCACGGGGGCTCCTCGGGCGTCCTTTCGATGGCTCGCGACGGGGAACTGAGTGACCCGGCCCGCGCCCGGACAAACGTCGGTTGACCCGGACGGCCCGCGCATGGACCGGACGGCGTGGGGAACCGGCCCCGGGGGGCGCGAAGGCGAGGGAGTGCGCGATGACGTCGGTGACCGGCCCGGAGACGAGGACACCGGAGACGAGGACACTGGACGAGTGCGTGGTCGACGCGGTCGACGTGCACGCCTTCGAGATCCCCACCGACGGGCCCGGGGGCCGCGAGCAGGACGGCACCCTGGAGTGGGACGCCACGACCCTGGTCCTGGTGCGCGTGCACGCCGGCGGCCGCACCGGACTCGGCTACACCTACGGGGACGTCTCGGTGGCGTCCTTCGTGCACTCCGTGCTCACGCCGGTCGTCGAGGGCGGCCCCGTCTCCTCGCCGCCCGCCCTGTGGGAGCGCATGGGCGCGCGGATGCGCAACGCCGGCCGCCCCGGCGCGGGGGCCATGGCACTGTCCGCCGTCGACGTGGCGCTGTGGGACCTCAAGGCACGGCTGCTGGGGCTTCCGCTGGTCCAGCTCCTGCCGGCCCACCACGACCGGGTGCCCGTCTACGGCAGCGGCGGCTTCACCAACTACCCCCTGGACCGCCTCACCGGCCAGCTCGCCGGATGGGCCGAGGAGGGCATCGGGCGCGTGAAGCTGAAGACCTCACGGGACCCGGACGCCGACCCGCCGCGCCTGACCGCCGTACGCCGGGCGGTGGGGGACGGGACGGAGCTGTTCACCGACGCC
This sequence comes from Streptomyces sp. NPDC034099, assembly GCF_055575415.1. Lineage (NCBI taxonomy): Bacteria > Bacillati > Actinomycetota > Actinomycetes > Kitasatosporales > Streptomycetaceae > Streptomyces > Streptomyces sp. NPDC034099. Next base: position 86,318 of record NZ_JBVISR010000003.1, read on the forward strand.
AACGGGGCGCTCGGCCGCAAGGAGGCCCTGTACTGGGCGCACCGCTTCCACGACGAGTGGGACGTGCGCTGGTTCGAGGAACCGGTCGGCTCCGCGGACCTGGAGGGGCTGCGGATGCTGCGCGAGCGGGGCCCGGCACGTCTGGAGGTCGCCGCGGGGGAGTACGCCTTCACCGCTCAGGACTTCGCCAACCTGACCGACGGGCCCGCGGTCGACTGCCTCCAGGCCGACGTCACCCGGTGCGGGGGCATCACCGGCGTGCTGGAGGTCGCCGGTCTGGCCGCCGTCCGGCACCTGGACCTGTCCGCGCACTGCGCGCCCGCCGTGTCCGCCCACGCCTTCTGCGCCGTGCGGCGGCTGCGGCACCTGGAGTACTTCCACGACCACGTGCGCGTCGAGCGGCTGCTGTTCGACGGCGTCCTGTCGCCCGGGGGCGGCGCGCTGTGCCCCGACACCTCGCGGCCCGGCCTCGGCCTGGACGTCAGGTGGGCCGACGCGGAGCCCTACCGGGTGTACGGGGTCCGTCCGCCGCGCTGACGCCGAGACCAGGGCCCGGTGACCCGGGGCGCGGTGGTCTCAGGGGTCGCTGCGCTCCTGCGCTTCCCGCACGCGCTCGTTGTGCCAGGCGACGGCGGCGCGTATCTGGGGCTCCTGGAGCCCCGTCCGGCATCCGAGCTGGTCCATGGACAGGGCCGGCGGGCCGGTGGTCAGGGCCCGGGTCAGCTTCGCCGCCCACAGCTCCTCGTCCACGAAGGGCCGGTGCGCGTACCCCTCCTTGATCACGTCGAAGTGGTCGTCCGAGCACGCGGTGATGAGCCGCAGCCCGTCGAACCACTCGTTGGTGGCGTGCACCGCGGACGAGTCCGGCACGTAGCCCGTCACGGACTCGTCCTCGGGGAAGACCCTGGCGCACAGGTCGCACAGCTCCATGGGGACCGGCTCGGCGGCCCGACGGTCCTTCCTGCCCTTGCGCTTCCACATGGCGACTCCCGGGTTCGGTGTCCGGAATGCCGGAGTTACCCGTGGGGCGGGAAGCAAACGCCCCGCGCTCCCTCAGGGCAGGCCGCCCCGTTCGCAGACCCGTGCCGCCACGTCCCGGAGTTTGACGTTGTGGTCCTGCGAGTACCGGCGGAGCGCGGCGAAGGCCTGGTCCTCGGTGAGGCGGTGCCTGCCCATGAGGATGCCCATGGCCTCCCCGATGGTGTGCCGGGTGCCGATGGCCTCCTGCAACTGCGCGTGGGTGCGGGCGCTGGAGAAGGCGACCGACGCGTGGGACGCCAGCAGCCAGCCGGCCGTCTCGTCGGCCTCGGTGAAGGCGCCGGGCCGGTAGGAGTACAGGTTCAGGGCGCCGAGGTCCTCGTCCTCGGTGAACAGCAGGAAGCCCATCATGCTGCCGAGGTTCAGCTTGCGCGCTTCCGGTACGTACTTGGGCCAGCGCACCGCCTCGTCGGCGAAGTCGACGATCCGGAACTGGCGCTCGCCCGTGGAGGTGCGGGCGGCGTCGAAACACGGCCCCTCTCCGACCCGCCCCTGCAGGTCGTCGCTGTCGATCACCACCTGTTCCGTGGGAGCCAGTGACTGCACCTTGCCGCCGCGCAGGATGAGGATGCCGGCGGCGTCGCAGTCCGCCACCAGTTCGGTGGCCGAGGCGGTGATCCGCCGCAGGGTGTCGTTCACCGAATCCTGGGCCAGCAGATCGCGTGCGAGCGACGCCATCTGCTCCGCGAACCCGCGCCAGTCGTCCATGCCGTTTCCTCCCTCGTTCCCCTGACGATTGCCCCGGGGACGGGTGAACGCAACGGGGGAGGCCGCCGCGACCCATCTTGTTTCACGCTACATCTAAATGCATAATGCGCTTATGGATATGCCGGAGGAGGGCCCGGGCCCGAGCGGGCCGCCCCGGGACGCACCGGACCCGGACGACCTGATCATCGCCGTGGAGCAGATGATCCGGTACGTGCGGCACAGCGCCCGGACCGGCGGCCTGAGCACCGCCGCCTCCTCGACGCTGGCCCGGCTGAGCCGCGAGGGCCCCCAGCGGCTGACCGGGCTGGCCACGGCCGAGGGCGTCTCCCAGCCGAACATGACCCAGCTCGTCACGCGTCTGGAGCGTGCGGGCCTGGTCCGGCGCACCGCCGACGCGAGCGACGGTCGCGTCGTGCTCGTGGCGGTGACGCCCACCGGACTCGAGGTCGTGGCCGCGCGGCGCGCCGAGCGTGCCCACGCCCTGCGGCAGCTCATGGAGGACATGACCGGGCCGGAGCGGGAGGCCACCACCACCGCGCTCCTGGCCCTGGCCCGGGTCATCCGCAACCGTCCGTCCACCCCGGAGGAAGACCGCGCATGAGTGCACCCCGTGGAAAGGCCGCCAGTCCCTTCCGGCAGCCCAAGGCCGTCTGGGCCGTCGCCTTCGCCTGCGTCATCTCGTTCATGGGCATCGGCCTGGTCGACCCGATCCTGCCGGCCCTCGCCGAGAGCCTCGACGCCACGCCCAGCCAGGTCTCCCTGCTGTTCAGCAGCTACCTGATCGTCACCGCCGTCGCCATGCTCTTCGTCGGCTGGGTCTCCAGCCGCATCGGTGCCAAGCGCACCCTGGTCACCGGCCTCGCCGTCATCGTCGTCTTCGCCGCCCTGGCCGGCGCCACCGGCTCCATCAACGGCATCGTCGGCTTCCGGGCCGGCTGGGGACTGGGCAACGCCCTGTTCATCGCCACCTCCTTCGCGGTCATCGTGGCCTCCGCCAGCGGCGGCTTCAGCGGCGCGATCATCCTCTACGAGACCGCCCTGGGACTCGGCATCGCCGTCGGCCCGCTGCTCGGCGGCGAGCTGGGCGGCATCAGCTGGCGCGGCCCGTTCTTCGGCGTCGCCGCCCTGATGGCCGTCGCCCTGATCGCCACCCTCGCCTTCGTCCCCGACCTGCCGAGGCCCGAGCGGGTCACCTCACCGCTCGCCCCGCTGAAGGCCCTGCGCCATCGCGGCCTGCTGACCATGGGCATCATGGCCCTGCTGTACAACTGGGGCTTCTTCACCATGCTCGGCTACGCCCCGTACCCGATGGAGCTGGACGCCCACGAGCTCGGCCTGGTCTTCACCGCCTGGGGTCTGCTGGTCGCCGCCTTCAGCGTCTTCTTCGCGCCCCGCCTCCAGGCCCGCTACGGCACCGCGCCCGTCCTCTACGCCAACCTGCTCGGCCTCGGCATCGTCATGGCCGTCATAGCCGCGGGCGTCACCGACCCCACCACCGTGATCGTCGCGGTCATCGTCAGCGGCGCCTTCATCGGCATCAACAACACCCTCACCACCCAGGCCGTCATGCTCGTCTCGCCGGTCGAGCGCCCCGTGGCCTCCTCCGCGTACGGCTTCCTTCGCTTCATCGGCGGCGGACTGGCCCCCTACGTCGCCGGAAAGCTCGCCGACGCCACCGACCTGAGCGTCCCCTTCTATCTCGGAGCCGCCACCTTCCTCCTCGCCGTCCCCGTCCTGGCCAGCGGACACCGGCTGCTCCGCCATGCGGAGGCGGACACCGGCGAAGGAGAACCCGTCCCCGCGACGCTGACGCCCGTCGGCACCCCGGCGTCGACCGACGCGCCGCCCGTGGTCGTGGCCGTCGGCGCCCACCACGAGGCGGCCGCCGTCGTGGACGCCGCGGCCCGCCTCGCCCGCGACACCCGGAGCCCGCTGGAGGTCGTGCACGTACGGCAGACCGCCGTCGTCGAGGAACAGGCCGCCGACACCGAGACCGAGGCGCAGGCGAAGGCCGCCGTCACCGCGCACCTCGACCGGCTGGGCGGCCTCGGTGTGGCCGCCACCGGCCAGATCCTCACCGGCGTCGGCGACCACGCCGCCGCGGGCCGCGCCCTGGCCCGGCACGCCGCCGAGGTCGGGGCCCGCACGGTCGCCGTCGGGCGCTCACCGCGCGGCCCGCTGGCCCAGTTCGCCGAGGGCAGCTTCACCAGCGCCCTCACCCACGCCGCCACCTGCACCGTCGTCCTCGTCGACCCCGACGCGGAGCCCCGGCCCCTGACCGCGCGGTCCCTCACCCGGCTGCGCTCCGAGGCACGGTGAGCGGCCCCGGGACACGGTGGGCCGCCGCGGCTCAGGACGCCTGTTCCAGGTCGGTGCTCCTGGTGAGGGCCTCGTTGGCGTCGATCTCGTGCCGCAGCCGTTCCAGGCGGGCGCGGGCCCCGGCGAGCGCGTCCGAGCCGAGCAGGAGCCGCAGCGGCGGCGTCGCGGAGTCCACGACGGCGGCGATCGCGGCGGCGGCGCGGACGGGATCGCCGGGCTGGCGGCCGGAGACCGCCAGGGTGGCGGCCCGGCGGCGGCCCGCGGTCTGCTCGTAGTCCTCGAACCGCGTCGGTGACTGCCGCATCGACGTTCCGGCCCACTGGGTACGCAGACCGCCGGGCTCGACGAGGGTCACCGCGATGCCGAGGGGCGCGACTTCCGCGGCCAGCGACTCGGACAGTCCCTCGAGCGCGAACTTGGTCGCGTGGTAGTGGCCGGTCCCCGCGAAGGCCGCGAGACCGCCGAAGGACGAGATGTTCACGATCCGCCCCGAGCGGCGGGCCCGCATGCCGGGCAGGACGGCCTTCAGGACGGTGACCACGCCGTGCACGTTGGTGTCGTAGAGGGCGCGCACCGCGGCGTCCTCACCTTCCTCGACGGCGGCGAGGTAGCCGTATCCGGCGTTGTTGACCAGGACGTCGATGCGCCCGAACTCCTTCTCGGCCGCCTCGACGGCGTCGGCCACCGACTCGGGGTCGGTGACGTCCAGACGGAGGGCGAGGGCGCGGTCCCCGTGGGCGGCCACGAGGCCGGCGACGCTCGCCGTGTCGCGGGCGGTGACGGCGACCCGGTCGCCGCGCTCCAGGGCGTGCCGGGCGAGGGCGCGGCCCAGGCCGCCCGAAGTCCCGGTGATGAGCCACACCGGTGTCCCCTCGGGCGCGTCGGAGGTGCGGGTCGGGTCGTCGTTCGGTGCGGTGGTTCGCTTCGTCATGCCTCCCATTGCAGCCGGACGCGCGGCATCCGTGCCACACCCCCTCGAGGGTGGCCCCCGGAGGGTCTGCCGACGGCGTCCTCGCAGGTGGTCCGGCGCGGGGTAGAGTCGACCCGATGGCCCGTGACGACCACACCGACGCCAATCCGGTCGGTTCCTTCCTCCGCAGCCGCCGGGAGCGGATCGACCCCGCCTCCGCGGGCGTCGTCGACAACACGCGGCGCCGGGTCAAGGGCCTGCGCCGCGAGGAGTTGGCCCTGCTCGCCGGGGTGAGCCCCTCCTACTACGCCCGTATCGAGCAGGGCCGTGACCGGCACCCCTCCCGCGAGATCCTCCAGGCCCTGGCCGACGTGCTGCGCCTGGACGACACCGAGCGGGCCTACCTGTGGTCCCTGGTCGCGCCGTCCCTCGCCCCGGCGGACGCCCGGGCGAGTGCCCCGGCCGACACGGTCCGGGCGGGGGTACGGGTTCTGCTGGGGCGCTGGAGCGACCTGCCCGCCTTCGTCGTCGGGCCACGCCGTGACGTCCTGGCCGCCACCGCCCTGGCCCCCCGCGTCAACCCGGCCTGGAGCCCGGGAAACAACCTCGTCGAGTTCACCTTCCTGGACCCGCGGGCCCGGCAGGTGTACCCGGACTGGGAGGAGATCGGCCTCCAGGCGGTCGCGGGCCTGCGCACCACCGCGGCGGCCCGGCCCGCGGAACTCGCCGGGTTCGTGGCGAGTCTGCGTGAGCGCAGCGAGAGGTTCCGGGCCCTGTGGGACTCCCACGACGTCTACGACCGCGTGACGGGCGGCAAGCGCCTCTCGGTCGACGGCGTCGGGGTCCTCTCCCTCGACTTCGAGACCTTCGCCCTCGCCGGTCCCGAAGGGCACGTGCTGTACGTGTACTTCCCGCGGCCCGGCAGCGAGGACGACACGGCGCTGCGGGCCCTCGCGCGCGAGGAGGACGCCGTCCCGCCGGCGCCGCCCGCGCCCTGATCAGGCGCCGTCGCCGCCGAGGGAGGGCCGCAGTCGGTCGGCGGCCTGTGGGGGCTGGATCCGCATGCCGGGTCGCCGGCGGTGCACGGTCAGGTACGTCACCCCGTCCGGACCGGCGAGCACGGCCCGGGCCGAGCCGTGCGGCAGCCAGGTCAGGACGCCGGTGCGCAGGGGGTGCTCGCCGTCGGCGGAGGCGAGGCGGGCGGCACCGTCGAGGACGAGGAGCAGGACGTCGAGGTCGGGCTCGGTGTGGGTGTCGACCCGTCCCCCGGCGGGGAGGCGGACGACGTTGGCGTCGAGCTGCCGTCCGGGTTCCGCCAGCTTCCACAGCGCGCCGGCCGGAGCGTCGCGGCCCAGGGACACGAGCTCCGCCGTGTCGCACAGCACCCGGGGGAGGGGCGAGTCCGCCGCCTCACCGGAGGAGCCGCTGTCTTCCACTGCCATCGAATGCCGCCGATCCGTGTGCCCAACCGTGCCCGCACGCCGCCCTCTTGGGCGGTGCCCCGGGTGCGGCCGGTCCAGTGACGCACTGCACAGGGTCCGTACCCCGGGTAAAGGCGAATCTAGCATGCGTATTTGATAGCTTCCCGGTGTGCGGCTGACGAAGTTCACCGACCTGGCGCTGCGTTCCGTCATGCGCCTGGCGGTCGTGAGAGACGGTGACGAACCGATGGCCACCCGAGAGGTGGCCGAGGTCGTCGGTGTGCCGTACACCCACGCGGCGAAGGCCATCACCCGCCTGCGGCACCTGGGGGTGGTGGAGGCGCGGCGCGGTCGCGGCGGCGGGCTGACCCTGACCGACCTGGGGCGGCGAGCCTCGGTGGGCTGGCTGGTGCGCGAACTGGAGGGTGACGCCGAGGTGGTCGACTGCGAGGGCGACAACCCGTGCCCGCTGCGCGGCGCCTGCCGGCTGCGCGGTGCGCTCCGCGACGCCCAGGAGGCGTTCTACGCCGCGCTCGACCCGCTGACCGTGACCGACCTGGTGGCCTCACCGACCGGCCCGGTCCTGATCGGCCTGACGGACCGCCCCCCGGGATGACGGGCGGCGGACCCGAAGGGTGCCGAGCCATGGCCTGAAACACGAATATCATCTACCAATTAAGGAGTCGCTGTGCTCTCCGAACAGTCCGTTCCCGTGGTCCGAGCCACTCTTCCCGCGGTCGGAGCGGCCATCGGTGACATCGCCGACCTGTTCTACCGCAAGCTCTTCGACGCCCACCCCGAACTGCTGCGGGACCTGTTCAACCGCGGGAACCAGGCCAACGGCGAGCAGCAGCGGGCCCTGGCGGGCTCCGTCGCCGCGTTCGCCGGTCTGCTGCTGGAGAACCCGGACGAGCGCGCCGACGTGATGCTCTCGCGCATATCGCACAAGCACGCCTCGCTCGGCATCACCTCCGACCAGTACACGATCGTCCACCGGCACCTCATGGCCGCCGTCGCCGACGTGCTCGGTGACGCCGTCACCCCCGAGGTCGCCCGGGCCTGGGACGAGGTCTACTGGCTGATGGCCAACGCGCTCATCGCCCTGGAGGCGCGGCTCTACGCGCACAAGGGCGTCGCGGACGGAGACGTCTGGCGCCCCATGGAGATCGTCGACCGGGTCGAGGAGAGCGCCGACGCGCTCTCCCTCGTACTGGAGCCGGCCGACGACCGTCCCGTCGTCCCGTTCCGGCCGGGCCAGTACGTCAGCGTCCAGGTCGAACTGCCCGACGGTGCCCGGCAGATCCGCCAGTACAGCCTGTCCGCCGCGCCCGGCCGATCCGGCCTGCGCGTCACCGTCAAACGCGTCCGGGGCGACGGACGGCCGGACGGCGAGGTCTCCTCGTGGCTCTGCGCGAACGCCCGCAAGGGCGACGTGCTCAGCGTGTCGCTGCCTGCCGGCGACCTGGCCCTGGCGGAGCACGACGGCCCGCTGCTGCTGGCCTCCGCCGGCATCGGCGTCACGCCGGTCCTCTCCATGCTCGACCACCTGGCCGCGGCCGGCGCCACCCGCCCGGTGACCGTCGTGCACGCCGACCGCACCCCCGACGACCACGCCCACCGGCAGGAGCAGCTCGACCTGGTGCGCGCGCTGCCCGACGCCCGGCTCCACCTGTGGTACGAGGAGCCCGGCGACCAGGCGCCTGAGGCGTCCACCGGCCGCGCCGACCTCACCGGCATCGACCTGCCCGAGGGCCTCACGGTCTACCTGTGCGGACCGGTGCCCTTCATGCGCGCGGTCCGCGGCGACCTGCTGAGCCGAGGAGTGCCCGCCGAGGCCATCCACTACGAGGTCTTCGGCCCCGACCTCTGGCTCGGCCGGCAGTAGCGGCGCCCCGGGCCGCCGACGGCCGCCGCGGAACTCCGGTACGGGCGTTAGGCCGCCGCGGTGAACGCGGTGCTGATCGCGGTGTCGACGCGGGCGTGCACCACCAGGCGGGGACCCGAGGTGTCGGCGTTGTCCGCCAGCAGCCGTCGGACCGGCGCGCTGTGCGTCACCACGGACATCAGGACACCCAGCCGCCCGCACCACTGGTGCGCCCGGAGCACCGCGCTGACCGCGGCGTGGCCGCCCGCCCGGTCGGTCAGGACGATGACGACGGGGGTCGGCTGATGGGCGTCGACCAGGTTGGTGATGTGCGTGGTCAGCGTGGCCCGCCCGTCGATTCCCGGGTCCTGGTCCACCGTGATGACCAGGACCCCATGCTCCAGGGTGTGGGACAGCATCGCGGCCTCCGATCCGTCGCCTGGCGGCGAAGTTGTGTTCAGTGAAGGTGCCCTGACCCGGCTCCGCAATGCGCCCCGCGACGGACCGGTCGCGGGGCCGCCGGGACAGCGGCCCCGAGTACGATCGTCCGGTCCGCCTCCGACCTCCGCCGATCACCGCTGGGAGCCCCGCCCCCGTGCCCGCCCTCCTGCCGCCGCCCCGCACCGGGGCCGCCCGTCTGCTGGACCCGCGACACCTGACCCGGGTGGAGGACGGCGAACGGCTGCACGCCCTGCTCTGGCGCCCGGGGCCGGGCTGGCGGATGGCCAGCAGCGCGGTGCTGGGCGGCGGGATCGCCGAGCGCGCCTGGGTGCTCAACGCCCAGGTCGCCCACGGCTACCGGCGCACCGACCCCGCACGGCACCTGGCCGGCCTGGCCCGTGCCGCCGGTGCCCGCGGGCCGGGCGTGGGCCTGATGACCGCCGCCGACGTGTCCGCCCACGGCCGGGCCCGGGACGGCGGGGCGGAGGCCCTCGCGACCGCCGGCGTCTCGGTGCGCGGCTGGGCGGCCGCACCGGAGGAGTGCGCCGGCGGAGTCGCGCTGCCGGGAACCGTCAACATCGTCGCCGCGCTGCCCGTCGCACTGAGCGACGCCGCCCTGGTCAACGCGGTCATGACGGCGACCGAGGCCAAGGTCCAGGCGCTGCTCGACGCCGGTCTCGACTGCTCCGGCACCCCCACCGACGCGGTGTGCGTCGCCGCCCGCTCCCCGCGCGACGGCATCGAGGTCCACGCCTTCGCGGGCCCCCGGTCCGAGTGGGGCTCCCGGCTCGCCCGGGCCGTCCACGGAGCCGTGGGCGCCGCCCTGCCCACCCCCTTGTGACGCCCGGAACCGCTTGGGCTACAGCGAGGTCCTGCGCCGGACCGCCGCCGCCCGCAGGCTCAGCGCCACGGCGAGCAGTACCCAGGCCACGGCGCAGTACGCCCACGCCGTCGCGCCGCGTGCGAGATCGACGGCGCTCCACACGGCCCACAGTGCGAGCACCACGCACAATGCCGTCCAGGCGATGTCGGCGACGCGGCCGCGCAACTGCGTGCGCTGTCTCGTGCCCGGCTCCAGATCGCCGAGACCGTCGTCCACAGGTGCCTTCCGCTCGTCCACGTCCGACTCCTTCGGGATGTCACTGCAGAGTGAACACCGACTACCCCGCGGGAGGTTGGGCAAGCGGAGGGCAAGGGCGTGCGTACGCGCGTGTGGGCGGCCCGCCCGGGCCGCCCACACGGGGGTCCACCGTCGGCGTCAGCGCTGGGAGGTCTTCTCCAGCGCCTTGTCGAGGGCGGCCTGGAAGCCGTTGGCCCACAGCTGGTTCACCCGGCTGCGCTCGGTGGAGTTCGGGTAGGGGTTGGTGCACGACGGGCCGGGGCCGCCGCCCGACATCAGCTCGCTGCACGGCCCGGAGTAGTGGTCGGGCAGGCCGAGCACGTGCCCGGTCTCGTGGGCGGTCACGCGGGTCGAGTCGTACTGCTGGTTCTGCCGGTAGTCGAGGAAGATGTACCCGCTGCCGTGCCCGTCCGTGGAGGCGTACGAGCCGCGCGAGTCGTTGCCCTCGTAGTAGGCGAAGTCCGCGCCCGAACCCGACTCCGCGAGCCGCACGTTGGACACCGAGCTGTTCCAGATCTGGGCCGAGCGGGATATCTGCGAACGGAAGCTCGGCGCGTTGGTGGCGCTGTAGTAGACCGTGACGGCCGCGGTGGCCGACGGGTTGGCGGCGCGCTTCTCGGCGACGGACTTGACGACCGCCTCGAAGAACGCACGGTTGGCGGCCGCGTCCTCGCCCGAGCCGGCCGAGGGCTGGTAGCCGAGCTGGGCGGCCCGGGCCGGCTCCTGGGGGGCAGCGGCCGTCGCGGCGGGGCCGGTGCCGAGCACGGCCGCCGTCAGACCGAGACCGACCGCGGTGGACAGCAGGGGCAGGGTGATACGCATCGATGACTCCTTGAGTGGGGGAGTGGGGAGAAGTCGTCATCGGCGAGTGTGGAGCGCCCGTGAGCCCGCTGTGATGATGGCAACAGGCGATAGGGCCGGGCTATCACCCACCGTCCGGTCACTCGTTGCGGCTTTGACCAGAGTGCAGAACTCGCCCTGTTCCGCCGCGTTTTGTTCACCTGGCGCAACCAACTGTTCCGCTTTACGCTCCCTGCATGGAGCTCGAGGTGAGGCACCTACGCGCGCTGTGCGCCATCGCCGACGCCGGCAGCCTGCATCGGGCGGCACGCCAACTGGGCGTCGCGCAGCCCACGTTGAGCACCCAACTGACCCGGATCGAACAGGCCCTGGGTGGCCCGCTGTTCACCCGGGAGCGCACCGGCTGCCGCCCCACCCCGCTCGGCCGGACGGTCCTCGGGCGGGCCCGGCCGCTGCTGGCCGACATGAGCACGCTGGTCCGCGAGGCCCGCGCCGCGGCGGCCGGCGGCGACAGCAGGCTGCGGGTCGGCTCCACGGCCAGCCGAGCCCTGGCCGGCTGGCTGCGCCGGCTCAGACGGCCGGGCCTGGAGCCCACCCTGCAGATGGACGTCTCCGCCAACGCGCTGCTGCGCCGGGTCGCCGAAGGGCAGCTCGACATCGCCTTCGTGCACGAGGTCGAGGGCAGTGCGCTGCACATCCCCGAGGGCCTGCGGCTGCGGGTCCTGGTCGAGCGCGAACCGCAGTTCGTCATGCTGCCCGCCGACCATCCCGCGGCCGCCCGGCCCGTCGTCCGGCTCGCCGACCTCGCCGACGACCGGTGGATGGTCGACCCCACCGTCGACGGCGAATGGGACGGCGTGCACCGCATGCTGCGCGCCGTCGGCCTCAACCCCCGTGTGCTGCACGGCGACTACCACACCGCCGCCTCCCTGGTCGCCACCGGCGAGGTCGTCACGGTCTGCCAGCCCAGCTCCCAGTCCCGCCCCGACATGGCGGTACGGCGCCTGTACGGCGACCCCCTCGGCGTACGCCTGCTGCTGGCCGCCCGCACCCGGGCCGAGCTCGACGCCGTCTTCCCGGCGCTGGAGGACGCGTACTGGGAGGTCGCCCGCCAGTCCACCGCGTACCGGGAGTGGCTGGAAGGGGGCGGGATCCGGACGCTGCCCCGGTGCCCGGCGACCACCGCCCCGGGCGCCGGCCGGGTGGAGTTCGTACGCGCCCGCTGACGGCCCCGTCGGCCCCGCGGCCCCCAAGATCGCCCACTCCGGCCAATAGAGTGATTTTCATATGGGACCGGTGTGTCCGCGTGACGGAGCGGTTACGGACAGCATCATGAGCTCTGCACGACGACTTCCCCCCTTGCGTTCGCTGGCCGTGGTCGGTGCCCTGGGCGCCTCCGCCCTGCTGCTGACGGCCTGCACGAACGCCGATACGACCCGTTCCAGCGTCGCGGAGGCGGCTCAGACCGAGTCCCCCTCGCCGACCGGCACCGATACCGCGTCCCCCACCGGCTCCCCGTCGGCCTCGATGAACGAGGACCGGACCGAGCGCAAGGACCTCGTCTCCGCGACCAAGGTCACCTGGGACAAGGCCGCCGCCACCGCCGTCAAGGAGGTCCCCGAGGGCAAGCTCGTGGACCTCGAACTCAAGCGCACGAAGGCCGACGCCACCGCGTCGCCGACCGGATCGCCGACCGGCTCGGCGAGCCCGAGCATGCCGAACCCCGCCCCCAGTGAGGGTGCCCCGGAGTGGGAGGCCAAGGTCGCCCAGTCCGACGGCACCCTGCACCGGATCGACATCGACGCGGCGAACGGCAAGGTCTTCCGCACCATGGTCGACCCGGACCAGGACCCCGACGACAAGACCCAGATCACCCAGTGGCTGGACAAGGCCAAGCAGACGCCGGAGCAGGCGGTCAAGGCGGCCACCGCCAAGGCCAAGGGCACCGTCACCCACGTCGAACTCGGCGACAACGACGACCAGCAGGTCGTCTGGGACGTCGACGTGGTCGACAAGAGCAACTGGAACAAGACCTCCGTCACCGTCGACGCGGCGAACGGCAAGGTGCTGGGCCAGAAGGTCGACAAGGACTGATACACGGGCCCCCGGACACCGACGGGAGCAGCGGGCCGCGGCCCACTGCTCCCGTTCCTCATGTCCTCGGGAGGTCACCCGGCCGGTGCGGCGGGAGGCGCGTCCGCCGCGGCCCCGGCCGGCTCGCCCCCGCCGTCGCGCGGCAGCGTCAGCACGGCCAGGAAGCCGAGGACCGCCACCGCGGCGAAGAAGTAGAAGCCCCACGGGTGACCGACCCCCGACGCGACCAGCGCGCCGGTGATCGACGGGCCGACGATCGACCCGATCCGGCCGATCCCGGAGGCCGAGCCGAGCGCGGTGCCGCGCACGGACGCCGGGTAGAAGTGCGTCACGTAGGCGTACACGAGCACCATGGCCGAGAAGACGAACACGCCGGTGAAGAAGACCACGACGTTGAGCAGCAGGTCGCTCTCCATCCTGATGCTCAGACACCCCAGCATGAGCACCGAGACCGCGAACCAGACCATGGTGGTGCCCTTGATGCCCCGCCGGTCGGCCACGAACCCGCCGAGGACCAGGCCGACGACGCCACCGATGTTCAGCACCAGGAGCTGGGTCACGGCCGTGGGCACGGGGTAGCCCGCGTCGTTCATCAGCTTCGGCAGCCAGGTGTTCAGGCCGTAGACCAGCAGCAGGCCCATGAACGAGGCGACCCAGATGCCGATGCCCGCGCGCAGGTACGCCGGCTTGAGCAGCTCGGTGAACGGCACGCGGTGTGCGCCGTCCTGCCTGGCCCGCTCGAAGGCGGCCGACTCCGGCAGCTTGAACCACTGGACCGCGGCGATCACGAGGCCGACGACACCGAGCAGGTAGAAGAGGATCTCCCAGTTGTCCGTCACCTGCAGCGCCAGCAGCGAGGTGATCACCGCACCGGTGTGGTAGCCGGTCATCGTCAGGGTGCTGGCCCGCGCCCGGCGGCCGGCGGGCATGTGCTCCGCCATCATCGTGAGCGAGACCGGCATGCAGGCACCCAGGCCCAGACCGGCGAGGAGGCGCAGCGCGGCGAACATCGCGACGGAGTTCGCCAGCGGCACCACGATGGTGAGGACCGAGAAGAGCACGACCGAGCCGATGAGCAGGCGGCGCCGGCCCAGCCGGTCGGCCAGCGGACCGACGCAGACCGCGCCGATGGCGACGCCCACGAGCGAGAGCGTCGCGATGGTGGTCGCGTCGCCCGCGGTCATGCCGAGGTGGTGGGTCTTGAGCAGGGTGGGGATGATGGCGCCGAGGACGACGAGGTCGTAGCCCTCCAGCAGGACGGTGATCCAGCACAGGATCACCGTCCATGTGCCGCTCGCGGCGGGGCCGGTCTGCGCGGGCGCGCCGGACGTGGTGGTGGAAGCCATGATGACTCTCCCCCCGGGGACGGGTGTGAGTGAGCGGAGCCGGACCGGCCGGGGCGGCCGGGTGGGACCGGTACGGGTGACCGGAGGGATCAGAACGGGTAGTCGGCGATGTCCGGGCGGACCGTGAGCCACTGGGTCTCGGTGAACGCCTCGACGTTCGCCGCGGCGCCGCCGAACCGGGAACCGGTGCCGGAGGCCTTGACCCCGCCGAAGGGGGCGTTGGGCTCGTCGCTGACCGTCTGCTCGTTGATGTGCACCTTGCCGGAGTCGATCCGGTCGGCGAGCTTCATCGCCGTACCCACGTCGCCGAGGATGCCGACCGACAGCCCGTACTCGCAGTCGTTGACGATCCGCGCGGCCTCCTCCGTGGTGGAGAAGGAGATGACGGGCGCGACCGGGCCGAAGATCTCCTCGCGCCAGGCCGGCATGTCCGTCGTCAGACCGGTCAGCACGGTGGCGCGGTAGCCGGCACCGTCGATCTCACCGCCCGCGGCGACCTTGGCACCCGCCGCGACGCTGTCGGTGACGATGCCGTGCACCCGCTCCAGCTGCCGGCGGTCGATGATCGGACCCAGCGCCACGTCCTCCCGCGCCGGGTCGCCCACCGGCAGCGCCTCCGCCTTCGCGGCGAGCGCGGCGGTGTACTCCTCGACCAGCGACTCGTGCACGATGTGCCGACCGGTCGTCATGCAGATCTGCCCCTGGTGCAGGTACGAGCCGAACGCGCCCGCCGAGGCGGCCTTCGCGACGTCCGCGCCGGGCAGCACGACCAGCGCGTTGTTGCCGCCCAGCTCCAGGTGCGCCCGCTTCAGCAGCCGCCCGGCCTGCTCGCCGATGGCCCGCCCGACCGGAGTGGAACCGGTGAACGAGATCACCCGGACCTCGGGAGCCTCCACCACGGCCCGGCCGACCGACCCGTCGCCCGGCAGCAGGTGCAGGACACCGGCCGGAAGTCCCGCCTCCTCGAAGATCCGGGCGATGACGACACCGCCGCTCACCGCGGTGCGCGGGTCCGGCTTCAGCAGGACCGCGTTGCCGAGCGCCAGCGCGGGGGCCACCGAACGCAGACCGAGGATGAGCGGGAAGTTGAACGGGGCGATCACACCGACGACACCGGCGGGGCGGCGCCGGGCGAGCGACCACCGGGCGTCCTCCGAGGTGAGCACCTCGCCCTGGGGATGCGTCGGCAGCCCGGCGCACTCGAAGCACTCGCCGATCGCCAGCCCCGCCTCGAAGCCCGCCTTGGACCGCACCGAGCCGGCCTCGCGCACCAGCCAGTCCTCGATCTCGGCGGCGTGCTCGGTGAACAGCTCCCCGGCGCGCCGCAGCACGGCGGCCCGCCGCTGCGGCGAGGTCGCCGCCCACTCACGCTGGGCCTCGGCGGCCCGGGCGGCGGCGCGGTTCACGTCCTCGGCCGTGGCCAGGCCCACCGTGCCGAGCCGGTCACCGGTGGCGGGCTCTGTCACCGGCTGCCCGGTGGGGGAGGCCTGCCAGCCGTCGCTGTGGAACTTCCCGCCCCAGACGTCGCTGTCCAGGAGTGTCATCGTCATCCCTCTCGTCGGGGTCTTCGGTCGGGGTCTTCGGTCGGGTTCGCGTTCGCGTCGGTTCAGGAGGGTGTGGTGAGCGTCGTGTCCACCTGGATCAGCCGGGGGTGGTCCGGCGTCTCGGCGAGCGCGGCGCGCAGCTGAGCCACCCCGCCGACGTGCTGGGCGCGGACGCCGTAGCCCTCCGCGATGCGGGTGAAGTCCAGGCCCGGGATGTCGAGCCCGGGCGCGTCCGGCACCCCGAGCAGACCGCCGAACCAGCGCAGCGCCCCGTACGTGCCGTTGCGCAGCAGTACGACGGTCAGCGGGACCCGGTGCTGCGCGGCCGTCCACAGGGCGGTGATGCCGTAGTTGGCCGAACCGTCGCCGATCACGCCGACCACCGGACGGCCGGGCTGGGCCATCGCGACGCCGACCGCGCCGGGCAGCCCGAAACCGAGGCCGCCGGCCGCCGGGAAGTAGTAGGAGCCCTGACGGCGCAGGTCCATCTGCCGCCACCACGCCGCGTTGGTCGACGTCGACTCGACGACGTACGCGGTGTCCTCGGGCATCTCCTCGCGCAGCGCGGCGAAGACCTGCTCGGGGTGGAGCCCCGGCCCCTCGGCGGTGAGCGGCTCCGGCACGGGCCGGTAGGCATCCGCGCCGACGGGGGTACCGGTCGCGTCCAGCGACTCCAGGAGTACGTCGATGACGGCACCCGGGTCCGCGACCAGCGCCTCGCCCATCGGCGCCCGCGCCGCGGCGGAGGCGTCCTCGGTCACCTGGATCAGCCGGGTGCCCTCGGGCAGGTACCGGCCGGGCAGGTGCTCGTGGTAGCGGAACACCGGCGCGCCCAGCACGAGCACCAGGTCGTGGCCCTCGAACGCCTTCGAGACCGGCGCGATCCCGGCGGGCAGCACGCCCCGGAACTGCGGGTGCCGGTTCGGGAACGGCAGCCGGAACTGCGAGGGCGCCGCCCACACCGGACCGCCCATGCGCTCGGCCAGCCGCACGGCGTCGTCGAAGCGGCCGGCCGAGTCGATGTCGCCGCCCAGCACGAGCGCGGGGCGCCGGGCCGAGGCGACCCGCTCCACGAGCCACCGGCGCTGCTCGCCGCCCGGCACCGAGGCCCGCAGCACCCGCCGGTCGAGCACGGCCAGGGCGTTGTCGTCGACCTCGGCGGACCAGTCGTCGTACGGCACCGACAGGTAGCTCGGCCGGCGCTGGAGCCGCGCCTCGAAGACGGCCTGGGCGAGCGCGCGCGGCACGTCTCCGGCGCACGCCGGTTCCGCCGCCCAGCCGACCAGCGGCTTCATCAGGGCGGGGGCGTCGACGCTGGCCAGGTTGGCCTCGGGGCCGATGGCGGGGCGCACCTGCTGCCCGGCCACCAGCACCAGCGGTGTACGGGAGGCGACGGCGTTCGTCAGGGCGCCCATCGCGTTGCCGGAACCGGAGGCGGCGTGCAGGTTGACCAGCACCGGGCGGCCGGTCGCCTGGGCGTACCCGTCGGCCATGCCGACGACGGCGCCCTCGTGCAGACCGAGGACGTAGCGGAAGCCGTCGGGCAGTCCGGCGAGGAAGGGCAGCTCGTTGGAGCCCGGATTGCCGAAGACGGTGGTGAGCCCCTGGCGCTCCAGGAAAGCGTGGGAGACACGGCGCACGGATGGCACGGACGTTCCTTTCGAAGTGACGCGGCACACGCTAGGCACCCCGCGACATGGGCACCAATAGATGTTTCGCCATTCCGATATAGAGTCCGTCGATATGGGCACCTTCGATCTCAACCTGGCGCGTGTCTTCGTGCTGCTCTACGAGACCGGCAGCGTCACGGCCACCGCCGAGACGCTGCACGTCACGCAGCCCACCGTCAGCTACAGCCTGGGCAAGCTGCGCCGGCACTTCGACGACGAGCTGTTCCGCCGCAACGGACGCGGGCTGACCCCCACCGCCGGCGCCCGGCGGCTGTACCTGCCGCTCCAGCGCGCGCTGGCGGAGATCGACGGGACGGTCCGCCAGGGCGACGTCTTCGACGCCGGGAGCATGTCCGGCCGCTTCACCATCGCCCTGTCCGACCTCGGCGAGGCCACGCTGCTGCCGAGGCTCGTGGCCGCCGCGCGCGAGCGGGCGCCGGGGGTGTCCTTCACCGTCCGCCCCTTCGACGTGGAGGACGCCGAGGGGCAGCTGCGCCGCGGCGACCTCGACGCCTTCGTGGCCACCCCGGTGATCACCTCACACCTCACCGTGCGCATTCCGCTCTTCCGTGAGCGCTACGTCCTGATGGTCGCCGCGGACCATCCGCGCGTGCGCGGCGACGCGGTCACCCCGGAGGACCTCGCGGCCGAGCACCACGCGACGGTGTTCGGACCGAGCGGCCACGTCACGCCCAGGGACCTGCTGGGCGCCCACGGGCTCCTGGAACGGGTGGCCGTGGACGCCACCCGCTTCTCGATGCTGCCCTACCTGCTGGAACAGACCGACCTGGTGGCCATCGTCCCCGAGTACGTCGGCGAGGTCTTCACGGCCTCCCACCGGGTGCGCCTGGTACGGCTGCCGTTCGAGACCGAGCCCATCGAGATCGCCCTGTACGCACGGCACGAGTCCTCCCGCAGCCCGGCCCAGCGCTGGCTCGTGCGGTTCCTGGCCGAGGTGCTGGGCGAGCAGGTGAGCGCGGCCCAGCTGCCGCCGTCGAGCCGTCGTTAGGATCACCGCCATGACGGCACCGGAACCCACCATCCTCGCCACCTCGGGCGGACACCGCGCGGGCGGCCGGACCATGGTGGCCTTCGACGCCCTGGTCCACCACGCGGTGGACCTCTCGGGCGCGCACGGCCGACGCCCCCGCGTCCTGTACGTGGGCACCGCCATAGGGGACGCCGAGCACTTCACCGCCCGCATGACGGAGGCCGCCCGCGTCGCCGGGTTCGACCTGACTCCGCTGCACCTGTTCCCCATGCCCAACGTCGAGGACATCGAGGAGACCGTGCTCGCCCAGGACGTCGTCTGGGTCATGGGCGGATCGGTGGCCAACCTGCTGGCCGTGTGGCGCGTGCACGGTCTGGACCGGGTCATGCGCAGGGCCTGGGAGGCGGGTGTCGTGCTCAGTGGCGTGAGCGCGGGCTCCCTGTGCTGGTTCCGGGGCGGCGCCACCGACTCCTTCGGCCCCGAACTGCGCCCGATCACCGACGCGTTGGACTTCTTGCCCTACGGAAACGGCGTCCACTACGACGTCGACCCGGGCCGCCGCCCGCTGATCCACCGGCTCGTCGCCGACGGCACCCTGCCGACGGCCCACTGCACGGACGACGGCGTCGGCCTCGTCTACCGCGGCACCGAACTGGTGGAGGCGGTCACCGAACTCCCGGGCAAGGGCGCCTACGTGGTGGTACGCGACGGTGACACCGCGGTCGAGGCGAGGCTGGAGCCGCGCGAGCTGCCCCGTCCGCGGCGGTGAACCGTCATGGGAGATGACTGACACAACGCTCCAGCGGCGGCGTCGCGTTGAGCGTCCGGACCGGCCGTGGCGCACCCATCCGGGACGGGCGCGTTTGCCGACGCGGTGAGGGGCAAGGCGGTGTCCATGAGCGATCCGAACAAGGACACGAACAAGAAGCCCACCAGTACGCGGACCGCCGAGTCCAAGGCGCGCGGCACCGCCGAGAAGGCGACCGCGCCCGCCGCACGGGCGGGACAGGCCGCCGCGGGCAAGGCGAGTGACGCCGCGTCGGCGGCCAAGGCCGGCGCCCAGCGTTCCGCCGACGCCGCGAACGGCGCCGTGCAGACGGCGGCCAAGACCGTCGCGGCCGGCCGCCAGGCCGTCGTCACCACCACGGGACAGGTCGCGGCCACGGCGAAGACGGCCTGGACGGTGGTCGCCCAGCGCAAACTCGTCGCCGCCGGGGTGGGCGCCGGCCTCACCGCCGTGACCGCCGCCTCGTACGCGATGGGCCGCCGCGCCGGACGTCACACGCACGGTCCCCTCACCCGTCTCACCGGCGGCCGGATCTGACACCGGCCACCACGCACGGCACCACTCCCCGGACAGGGGAAGATGGGACTCGCGAGCGAAGTCCCGACCTACGCGGAGGAGTGGGCGCATGCAGCACGACCGAGCCGGCGAGCCGGCCGGCCCCGAGGACCTGATCGACGTCGCCCGGCTGGTGACGGCGTACTACGCCCTGCACCCGGACCCGGCGGAGCCGGGGCAGCGCGTGGCCTTCGGAACGTCCGGGCACCGGGGTTCGTCCCTGGCGGCGGCGTTCAACGAGGACCACATCGCCGCCACCAGCCAGGCCATCTGCGAATACCGCTCGGCACAGGGCACCGACGGCCCGCTCTTCCTGGGCGCCGACACCCACGCCCTGTCCGAGCCCGCACGGGTCACCGCCCTGGAGGTGTTCGCCGCCAACGACGTGACCGTCCGCATCGACAGCGCGGACGGCTACACCCCCACCCCGGCGGTCTCCCACGCCATCCTCACCCACAACCGGGGCCGCACCTCCGGCCTCGCCGACGGCGTGGTCGTCACCCCCTCGCACAACCCGCCCGCCGACGGCGGCTTCAAGTACAACCCGCCCAACGGCGGCCCCGCGGGCTCGGACGCCACCTCCTGGATCCAGGACCGGGCCAACGAGATCATCGCGGCCGGACTGAAGGACGTACGGCGCATCCCCTACGCGCGGGCGCTCGCCGCCCCCGGCACCGGCCGCCACGACTTCCTCGACGCCTACGTCCGCGACCTGCCGAGCGTCCTCGACCTCGACGCGATCCGCTCGGCGGGCGTGCGCATCGGCGCGGACCCGCTGGGCGGCGCCTCCGTCGCCTACTGGGGGCGGATCGCCGAGCAGCACCGCCTCGACCTGACGGTGGTCAACCCGCTCACCGACCCGACCTGGCGCTTCATGACGCTGGACTGGGACGGCAAGATCCGCATGGACTGCTCGTCCCCGCACGCGATGGCCTCCCTGATCGAGCGGCGCGACCGCTTCACCATCGCCACGGGCAACGACGCCGACGCCGACCGCCACGGCATCGTCACCCCCGACGGCGGCCTGATGAACCCCAACCACTACCTCGCCACCGCCATCGCCTACCTCTACGCCCACCGCGCCGACTGGCCGGCCGACGCGGGTGTGGGCAAGACGCTGGTGTCCTCCGGCATGATCGACCGGGTCGCCGCCGACCTCGGCCGCCGCCTGGTCGAAGTACCCGTGGGCTTCAAGTGGTTCGTGGACGGGCTGGTCGACGGCTCCCTCGGCTTCGGCGGCGAGGAGTCCGCCGGGGCGTCGTTCCTGCGCCGGGACGGCTCCGTGTGGACCACCGACAAGGACGGCATCATCCTCGCCCTGCTCGCCTCCGAGATCACCGCCGTCACCGGCAAGACCCCCTCCGAGCACTACGCCGCGCTCACCGCCCGGTTCGGCGAGCCCGCCTACGCACGCATCGACGCCCCCGCCACCCGCGAGGAGAAGGCCCGGCTCGCCAAGCTGTCCCCGGCCCAGGTCACGGCCGACACCCTCGCCGGGGAGGCGGTCACCGGCGTGCTCACCGAGGCACCCGGCAACGGCGCCCCGATCGGCGGCATCAAGGTGACCACCGAGAACGCCTGGTTCGCGGCCCGGCCCTCCGGCACCGAGGACGTCTACAAGATCTACGGCGAGTCGTTCCTCGGCGCGGACCACCTCCGGCAGGTGCAGGACGAGGCCAAGGACGTCGTCCTCGGCGCCCTGGGCGGCTGACGCCGCACGTCGGTCCCCGGGCCGGTCAGCCGCGGCCGGCCCGGGGGAGTGCCACGGTCAGATCGCGGATCTCGTAGCCGTCGATGGCCTCCTGGAAGGCGACCCGCGGCTCCCCGGTCGTCCGGATCCCGTCGAGGGCGAACAGACGGCTGAGAAACACGTCCGTCTCCAGCAGGGCGATGTGCGCCCCCGGGCACCGGTGCGGTCCGTCCCCGAAGGAGAGCCCCGCTCCGACCGCCTCGGCGCGTTCCGGGCGGACGAGCAGCGGCTCCTCGCCCACGGCCCTCGGATCCGCGTTGGCGTCGTCCAGGTGGACCTCGACGTACTCGCCGGGGCGCACCGTCACCGGACCGTCGGGGCAGGACAGCTCCAGCGGCTCGACGGCCCGCCTGCGCAACCGCCCGATGACGGGCTCCAGCCGCAGCAGCTCCTGGAGGACGGCGAGACGCCCGGCCTCGTCCGCCGACCGGTAGTGGTCGCGCAACGCGGCGTCCGAGAACAGGTGCCAGGCGGCCAGGCACACGAACTCCCGCGTGGTGACCATGCCGGCCGCGGCGAACGTCAGGCACTCACCGAGGATCTCGACGTCCGAGCAGCCCTCCGCGATCAGGTGGGAGATCAGATCGTCGTGCGCACGGCGCCGGTGCGCGCGGACGGCGGGACGCACGTCGGCCAGGTGGATGCGGAGCCAGTTCGTGTTCTGCCGCACCAGCCAGTACAGGCCCCGGACACTGGTCAGACCGGGCTCGCCGAACTTCTCCGGGAAGAACCGCTCCAGCCTGCGGCGGATGCCGGGCCTGCCGTAGCGCAGCCCGACGACCTCGCTCACCACCCCGACGGCCAGACCGAAGGCGAGATCGGAGAGCGGGGCCTCCCCCGCCGAGCGCAGGACGGCCAGCTGCTCCTCGGCGATCCGGACCATCAGCCCGCGGTAGCGCTCGTCCACCCGGCGGGGGGTGAAGAAGCGGGCGGTCTGCCTGCGGTGCTCCCGGTGCTCGGGGCCGTCCCGGTAGAGCACGGGCCGGCGGACGCGCGGCGGGAGCTTCTCCACCGTCTCGACGCCGAGACCCGCCTGCACGGTGCCCGGACCGCGCAGCAGTGCCCGTGCGACGGCGAAATCGTGCACCTGCCACGTCCCGTCCGCCGCCCGGTCGACCGGGCAGGCGGGCCCGGCCCGCCCCCGGTCGGCCTTCCGCGCGGAGACCCGTCCGTCCTGCACCACGTGGCCACCCCCAAGTCCGGGCCGTGCGGCCCCGGCGACCGCCGCGGCTCGACGACGTGGTCAACAGGATCGGCCACCCGCCCGACGCCGACCAGCCCCGGAACCCGCCGAGTCGGACGGCTCCGCGCCTGCCGGGCCGGGCGGCCCGGACCGCTCAGGGTGTGGCTCGCCCTGCACCGTGAGGACGCCGCTCGGGTCGTGGTGGGACGGGTGATGTTTGCCGGATTCGGGGGTAGACGGGCTGGCGTAGCGGTCAAGGCTCAGGAAGAGGGCGGATCGGATGGACGGGGCTGCCCACACGGGGGACCGGCTGAGTGACGTACCGGTCAAGGTTTCGGCGGAGTACCAGGGCAGGCCCGGCGACATCGCCAGGGGCCGGGAGATGGCCCGGGCGTTCCTGGCACGCGTGCGCACGGCTCAGGGCGCTGCGGTGTCCGACCGCGCGGTGGAAGTGGTGCAACTGGTGGTCAGCGAGCTGCTGACGAACGCCTGCAAGTACGCGCCCGGCCCGTCGCTGGTCGAACTCGAACTGGCGGAGGACCGGGTCGAGGTCACGGTGTGGGACAGCGCGCCGGTGCTGCCCGTGCCCGCGACCGCCGACCCCGGCCGGATCGGCCGGCACGGGCTGGAGATCGTCATGGCCGTCTGCCAGAGCTTCGAGGTGCACCGGGAACCGGTCGGCAAGCGCATGAGGGCCGCGGTGGGCCTCACCGACCACCTGACCAGCACGACGACCCCCCTCGACCAGCCGGCCTGACCCGCCACGGCACGCGGCAACGCGCCTCTGGCCGCACGGGGGCGCGCCATCGGCCCGGGCGGCAGCACGCCATCGGCCTGAGTGAGACGGCCACCTCGGCCGTTGTACGCGGCGGCCCCGGCTACCGCTCGCCCGGCCGAAGGTCCCCGGTGCGGAGCCGGTACACGACGGAGCGGCGCAGGGGGCTGCCCTCGGGGATCTCCGGGTCGTCGAAGTCGTCGGCCGGGTCGTGGGTCATGCCGAGCCGGTCCATCACCGCCCGCGAGCGCCGATTGCCGGCCGCGGTCACCGCGAGCACCTCCGGCAGCGCGAGGCACTCGAAGGCGTGGGTCACCGCGGCCCGCGCGGCCTCGGTGGCATAGCCGTGACCCCAGGCCGGGCGGGCCAGGCGCCAGCCCGCCTCCACCCCGGTGAACGGCATGCCGTCCTCCACGGGATCGAGCCCGGCGAAGCCGATGAACTCGCCGGTGGCGGCGATCTCCACCGCCCACCAGCCCCAGCCCCGCAGGTCGAGGTCGGCCTGGAAGCGGGCCACGGACGCCTCGCTCTGCGCCCGGGTCAGGACCTCCGGGAAGTACGCGCGGACCACCGGATCGGCGTTCATGGCCGCCCACGGGTCCAGGTCGGACGTCCGCCAGTCGCGGAGCACGAGACGGTCGGTTCGAAGTTCGGGCATCACGCGAAGGTACGGCGTCGGGACCGGCGGAGCGACCGGATTACGCGTCCGGGACCTCCCCCCTTCGGCCGCACGGAGCGGTTCGGCCCCGCCCCCGGGGGGAACCTGGCGGGAGGACGGCATCGGAAGGCTGTGAGGGTCGTGACGTCACGCTGGGCCGACCACCGGGACGGCGAGGAACCGGGCCACGACACGTCGGACGGGACGGACGGCGCGCCGGAGCCCGGCTTCGCCCGCGCCGTCCTGCGCGCCCTCGGCGCCGGCGTCCTCACCCTCGGCCCCACCGCCCGGATCACCTCGGTGAATCCTTGGGCCGAGCACCTGCTGGGACGGTCGGAGCAGGAGATGCTCGGGCACGACGCGCACGACCTCCTGCACCGGCATGCCGACGGCAGCCCCGTCCCGCGCGAGCGCTGCGCACTGCGCCGCCCCCTGCACGGGGTGCCCGCCGAGGAAGGGAGCGACGAGTACTTCCAGCGGGCCGACGGCACCACGGTCCCCATCATCTGGGCCACCACCCCCTTGGTCCGCGGGGGGCGGCAGGAAGGGCTGGTGCTCGTCTTCCACGACTTCAGCCTGCACCGCAGCGCCGCCGAGGAGACCCAGGCACGGACCGCCGCCCTGGAAGACCTCACCGCCCAGCTGCACCTGGTCGCCGAGATCTCCACCGTGCTGGTCCCGACCGAGCGCACCTCGACCACCCTGCGCCGCCTCGTGCGGCTGCTGGTGCCGGAACTGGGCCAGTGGGCGGCGGTCGACGTCTTCTCGGGCCAGTCGGACGTACTGGAACGGGTGGCCGTCCGCAGCAGTGACCAGCCGGACCGGGCCAGACCACTGCGCGGGCCCATGACCTCGCTGCCGGACCAGGCCCGTGCCGCGCTGACCCTGCTCCTCAAGGGCGACCGGCCCGTCCCGCTCGCCGCCGACCAGCTGTTCCAGGACCCGGAGCACCCGCTCGCCGCCACCCACCGGGTGCTGTTCGAACGGCTCGGCGGCCACGCGGCCGTCGTCGTCCCTCTCCGCACCCGGCAGCGGTCCTACGGAATCCTGACCGTGGCCCGCGCCGTAGGACGTCCCGCCCACACCGGGGCCGAGATCGCCCTGCTGGCCGACATCGGCCGCCGCGTCGGCATGGTCCTGGACAACGCCCGGCTGTACCACGAGCAGCAGAACGTCGCCGAGACCATGCAGCGCCAGCTCCTGACCCCGCTCCCGCAGGTCGACCACCTCCGGATGGCCGCCCGCTACTGGCCCGCCGAGAGCGCCATGGAGGTCGGGGGCGACTGGTACGACGCCTTCCTCCTCGGCGACGGCGTGATGGCCCTGGTCATCGGGGACGTGGTCGGACACGACCTGCAGGCCGCCGCCCACATGGCCGAGGTCCGCAACATGCTGCGCGCCCTCGCCTGGGACCACCAGGAGCCGCCGAGCGTGATCATGCGCCGCCTGGACGAAGCCGTGACCAACACCAGCGACGCGCCCATGGCCACCCTCGTCTTCGCCCGCGTCGAAGGCGCCGAGGGCGGCCCCTGGCGGCTGCACTGGGTGAACGCCGGCCACCCACCGCCCCTGCTGGTCGGGCGGGACGGCGCGACGCGCTTCCTGGAGGGCGGCCACGGCCCGCTCATCGGCATGAGCGCCACCCTGCGCCTCGGCCTGAACTGGCCCGACACGCGCGAGGACCTCCCGCCGGAGAGCCTCCTCCTGCTCTACACCGACGGTCTGGTGGAGAGCCGGGACCTCCCCATCGACGTGGGCATGGACCAGCTCCGCCACCACGCCGGTGTACTCGCCCGGCGGCTGGACAGGTGGAACGTCGACGACTTCTGCGACGAACTGCTCGCGCGCATCGCGCCCCGCGGGGACGACGTCGCCCTGCTCGCCCTGCGGGTGCCCGCCGCCGGCATGGGCGCCCCCGGCGACACCGAGCCGCCTCCGCCGCCCCAGTCCGGGCAGAGCGAGGCGGCCCCCGACCGGGCCGCGCCCGGCTCGCAGCGCCAGGAGGCCGAGGTGGCGGACCCGACCCGCACGGAGCCGGAGGAGTAGCGGACCCGGGGCCGCGGCGGGGTGACAGGACGCCCCGGGGTGACACCCCGTCCGGACCGGCCCAACTCCACAGCGGTCCGGGACCAGTTCACAGCGTCCGGAGAAGCGTCTTTGGCACCCGTACGGGCGGGGTGTTCACCCGGCTGAGCGCCTTGAGTGGTGCGGGACGGGCGATGGGCTGACGGTGATTCACGTCGGGGCCGGGTCCCCTCAGCTGACGAAGCACCAGCTGCCCGGTCGTGACGGAAGGAACCTCAGATGCGTTCTGCTCGCATGCTCCTGACCACGGCGGCGGCCTCGGCCGTCTTCGTCCTCGGCGCTCCCGGTGCCTACGCGGCGGCCGGTGGCGACTGGGACCACGACGACTCTTCCTACAGCAAGGAGCACGACAACGGAAGCAAGCACGACGAGCCGCGCGGCGGAATGCACACCGGCGGTGGCGCGCTCGCCGCGGTGACCGAGGGCGACTGGGACCACGAGGACGCGTCCTCAGGCAAGGAGCACGACAACGGAGGCAAGCACGAGGACGGAAGCAAGCACGACGAGCCGCGCGGCGGCATGCACACCGGCGGCGGTGCGCTGGCCGCGGTGAACGAGGGCGACTGGGACGGCGGCGGCCGTGAGTCCAAGGAAGGCGGCTCGCAGACCTACCGGCAGGACGAGGGCGAGAGCTCCCGGGGCGGCGGCGAGCACGAGAAGCCGCGCGGTGGCATGCACACCGGCGGTGGCGGCCTGGCCACGCCGACCACGACCGCCGGCGGGCTGGCCGTCCTGGCCGTCGCCGCGACCGGCCTCTACGCCGCCCGACGCAAGAAGTCGGCTCACGGAGTGGCTTAAGCCGTGCCGGGCGCGATAGCAGCCGGGCCGCCACCCAGGAACCACGGGGCGGCCCGGCTCGCCTCCCGCCCCTCGTGTCCGCCCCCGCCGCCGTGCTCCAGTGAGGTCGTCCCCGATGTCAGTCCCCCCTTCCGCCCCCGCCCCGGCCGACGACGAGACGACGACCGGTCAGGGTTCCCGCTCCGGCCTGATGGTGCTGTGCGCCGTGGCCCTGCTGATCCTCGCGGTGAGCCTGGTCGGCGGCAACGACACGTCCGCCGACTCCGCCCGCCCCCCGCTGCCCGCCCACCCCGGCACGACCGCCTCGTCCGCACCGCCCGCGACCGGCGCGGCGGACTCCGCCCTGCCCCGGTCGAGACCGGTGCGCCTGCGGATCCCCGAGATCTCGGTCGACGCCCCCTTCACCGACCTCGCCATCGGCGCCAAGGGACAGCTGCAGCCGCCGCCCGCCGCAGACACCAACCTCGTCGGCTGGTACGCCAAGGGCGCCTCCCCGGGCGAGAGAGGCACCGCGATCATCGCCGGGCACGTGGACACGAAGACGTCGGCCGCCGTCTTCGCCCGCCTCGACCAGCTCGACAAGGGCGACAAGTTCCGGGTCGAGCGCGCGGACGGGCGCGAGGCGACCTTCGTCGTCGACGACCTGGAGACCTTCGCCAAGGACGAGTTCCCCAGCGAACGAGTCTACGGCGACACCGACCGGCCCGAGGTACGGCTCATCACCTGTGCGGGCGACTACGACCACAAGGTCAAGGACTACACGGACAACCTGGTCGTCTTCGCGCACCTCGTCTGAGGCCGCGCCCCCGGCCGGCCGCGGCGCCGGTCACCCGCGCAGTGCATCCCGGTCGCGCGCCGTCGGGGCCGGGCACAGGATCGAGGCAAGCCGGCGTCGCATCACCGCGGCCGACGTTCAGTTCCGCCCCCGCGAAGGAGATGTGCGCAGGATGACCACCACGTCCACCCCTGCTTCCGAACCGCTGACGCGACAGCTGTCGCACCAGGTCTCCCAGTCCGTGTTCGACGGCTCCCGCCTGCGGGTCGTCCTGCTGGTGGAGGTCTACGACGGAGCCCAGCAGCAGTTCCTCGAGACGTACGAGAACCTGCGCAGCCACGTCGAGTCCGTCCCCGGGCACATCGGCGAGCAGCTGTGCCAGTCCATCGAGAACCCCTCCCAGTGGCTCATCACCAGCGAGTGGGAGAGCGCACCGCCGTTCCTGAACTGGGTGAGCAGCGAAGAGCACGTGCGGATGGTCAAGCCGCTGCACAGCTGTGTGCGGGACACCCGGTCGCTCCGCTTCCACGTGGTCCGCGAGACCGGCCGTCCGGCGGCCGGCGCCGATCCCTCCCGGGGCGGACTGCAGGCCGCGCCGCGCGTCGGCGACGGCATCATCCGGCACGCGCTCACCTTCACGGTGAAGCCGGGCAGCGAGGAGGCGGTCGGCAAGATCCTCGCCGACTACGCCTCGCCCGAGCCGCGGGTCGACGACACCACGCGACTGTGCCGTACGTCCCTGTTCCTGCACGGCAACCGGGTGGTGCGGGCGATCGAGGTGCGGGGCGACCTGCTCGCCGCGCTGCGGCACGTGGCCGAACAGCCCGAGGTGCGGGCCGTCGAGGAGGCCATCAACCCGCACCTGGAACAGGACCGGGACCTCGGCGACCCGGAGTCCGCCCGGGTGTTCTACACGCGGGCGGCGCTGCCCGCCGTCCACCACGTCACCGCGGGCGAGCAGCGGGGCGAGGCGCAGCGGCACGCGCTGTCGTACCCGGCCCGGCCGGGCTGCGGCATGCGGCTGGCCCAGCTGCTCGCCGAGCACGACGAGGCGGCGGCCAGGGATCCGCGCAGCCCCGTCCTGTGCAGCACCATCTTCCAGCGCGACGACGTCGTGGTGCGGCTGGTCGACGTACGCGGCGACCTCCACGACGGCGAACCCGCGGTGACCCTCGGTCTGCCGGACGCCGGCCGGGTGTCCGAGCTGACGACCCTGATGGACGGCTTCACGGACGCAGGTTCCCCGACGGGCGGTGGACTCGTCCGCGCGCTGGAGGGCGCCCGGATGGAGCTGGTCACCGACCGGCGCGCGCCGGACGCCTGACCGGCCCGCACCCACGCGTCGGCCGCCGCACTGCCCTTGGGCGGTCCGGCGGCCGACGCGTGTGCGTGCGGGGTCGGCTCACTCAGGCACGGTGCAGTCGAAGGCGTGCAGGTACGGGTTGACCGGGCGGATGTCGTCGATGACGAGCCCCGCCTCGGTCAGCCGGCCGACCATGCTGTCGGTGGTGTGCTTGGCACCGCCGACGTTGAGGAGCAGCAGCAGGTCCATGGCGGTGCTGAAGCGCATCGACGGCGTGTCGTCGACGAGGTTCTCGATGACGACGACCCGGGCTCCCGGGCCGCCCGCCGCCATGACGTTGCGCAGCGCGCGGGCGGTGCTGTCGTCGTCCCACTCCAGGATGTTCTTGATGACGTACACGTCGGCCCGCACGGGGATGGCCTCGCGGCAGTCGCCCGGCACGATGCGGACGCGGTCGGCGAGCGCACCGCCCTCACGCAGCCGGGGGTCGGCGTTCTCCACCACCCGCGGCAGGTCGAGCAGGGTGCCCTGCATGGCCGGGTACTTCTCCAGCAGGCTCGCCACCACGTGTCCCTGGCCGCCGCCGATGTCGGCGACCGAGGTGCTCCCCGACAGGTCGAGGAGCGCGGCGACGTCCTGGGCGGACTGCCGGCTGGACGTCGTCATGGCGCGGTTGAAGACCTCGGCCGACTGGGGCGCGTCCTCGTTGAGGTAGGTGAAGAACTCCTTGCCGTACAGGCCCTCGACTACGTTGGAGCCGGTGCGCACCGCCTCGTCGAGCAGGGGCCAGGCGTCCCAGGTCCACGGTTCGGTGCACCACAGGGTGATGTTGCGCAGGCTGTGCGGGTCGTCCTCGCGCAGCAGGCGGGACATGTCGGTGTGCGCGAACGTCCCGTTCCGGTGCTCGGTGAAGACGCCGTAGCAGGTCAGGGCGCGCAGCAGTCGGCGCAGTGGCTTGGGCTCGGTCTTCACCGCGGCCGCGAGGTCCTCCACGGCCATGGGGGTGTCGCCGAGGGCGTCGGCGACGCCGAGCCGTGCGGCCGCGCGGAGGGCGGCGGCACATGCCGCCCCGAACACGAGCTCCCTCAGCCGCATGGGCGGGGGTGGGGCAGTCTGTGCGGTCGTCATGTGCCGCTTTCCTTCCTTGTTCGGTCCATGGGCCTTCTTCGGTCCACGGGTGGTTGCGGCCGGCTCAGCACAGGCCCGCGGGCTTGGAGGCGCCGCAGGTGTTGCCGGTGAAGGTGTTGCTCTTGCCGGTGTCGCCGGTCCCGGCGTTGACCAGGTCGGCGGGGGAGTTCGCGCTCAGGCGGTTGCCGTTGACCTCGTTCTTCGAGTTGGCGGCGCCCACCATGCTCGAGGCCAGGACGATGCCGCCGGACATCGAAGACTTGCCCGAGTTGCCCTCGACCGTGTTGTCCGCGACCAGGACCTTCTCGACGCCGGTCAGGACGATGCCGGAGCCCTGGAGCGCCTCCAGCCGGTCGGTCTTGGGGCAGGACTTGTTGTTGCGCACGACGTGGTTGTCGCGTACGACCAGGTCACCGGCCTTCGGCGCGTTCTCGTCGCCGACGACGAACACACCGGCGCAGTTGCCGGTGATGTGGTTGCCCGCGACGGCGAGGTTGCGCAGGCGCCGGACGGTGACGCCGATCCGGTTGCCCTCGAGCCGGTTGTGCGCGACGAGGGTGCCCTCGGTGTCGGCGGCGCCCTCCTCGGTCTTGACCGTGTTGGCGAGGAAGACGCCCGCGTCGCCGTTGTCGCGGGCGGTGTTGCCGCGGATGATGCCGTGGACCGACCGCTCCTGGGCGATGCCCCAGACACCGTTCTTCACCGCGTTCACGTTCCGGACCGTCAGCCCGTCGGTGGCCATGGAGAACACACCGGTACGGGTGAAGCCGGTCACCGTCAGGTCGGAGACGGTGACGCCCTTGACGTTCTCGTCCTTCGTGCCGATCACGCAGATGCCGTTGCCGTCCTCGGCGCACGTGTTGGCGGCCGCCTTCCGGGTGCTGGGCCTGATGACCGTGGAGCGGCCCATGCCCCGCAGGGTGAGACCGGGGGTGCTGACCTTCACGCTCTCGTGATAGGTGCCGGTGGTGACGAGAACGGTGTCGCCCGACTTGGCGGCGTCCACCGCCTTCTGGATCGACTCTCCGGGGTGGACCAGGTGGGTCCTGGGGACGGAGGACGCCGGGGCCGCGCCGAGCCCCGTCCCGATCATGGCTGCGGTGCACACCAGGTACACGACATGGCATTTCTTCATATTCCGAAAGGTATGCCGTAAATATTCCCCGACGGCTCGGATGAGCCATCCGACGGCGTGTCATAAACCAACGCTGAACGGGTGGTTCGTGGGCACAAGGCGTACGTGATCTTCATGTCGGCCACCCGGGAAGGAACGACCAACGTGACCGTGCCTGAACGCCATGTCCGCGACGGACGCGTGAGGCGTCGCTTCGACCTCCGGGCGACGGCCGTGACGTTCGGCCTCGCCGCCGTCGCCCTGGTCCTGGTGGGCTGGGTCGTGCGCATGGCGTACGACGTGGCGCGGCAGCGTCCGGCCTGGGTGTTCGTCCTGGTGCTCGGGGTGGTCACGGCCGCCCTCCTGCGCCGGAGCGCGCGGAGCCGGGGCTCCGCCGCGCGGGCGGCCCTTCGTCCCACGGACGCCTTGGCCGCGGCCACGGCGACGGCGCTCGACGAACTGGAGCAGGCGCGCGCGGCGGAGGGGATGGAGCACGCGTGCGCCGAGGAGGCCACCGTGGTGGTCCGCGCCGCGCACGAGGAGCTCAGCCCCGACGAGTTCGAGGAGGCGATAGCGGACCTGTGCAGGCGCGACGGCTGCACCGAGGTCGAGGTCGTGGGCGGGGCGGGCGATCTCGGCGCCGACGTGCTGGCGGTGGCTCCCGACGGCCGGCGGGTCGTCATCCAGTGCAAGCGCTACGGCGACGACAACAAGGTCGGCTCCCAGGACCTTCAGCGCTTCGGCGGCACCTGCTACACCGTGCACGGGGCCGACGTGGCGGTCCTCGTCACCAGCAGCGACTTCACCGCACCGGCCGCCGACTACGCCGAGTGGTGCGGCATAGTCTGTGTGAACGAGGAGCGGCTGCGCGACTGGTGCGAGGGCGGGGGACCGGCGCCCTGGGAGCAGCTCCCACCTGAGGGGAACGGGACGGAGCCGTCCGAGCGGGCCTTGTGGTGAGACGGACGGCCCACCGACCCTCGGTCGGCGGGTGGAGAGGGATTTCACCGCCGTCCGGTGGCAACCTGTGCGGCATGGGCAAGACCGCACTGATCGTCATCGACATGATCAACACCTATGACCACCAGGACGCCGAGTTCCTGATCCCCGCCGTGGAATCCGTGCTGCCGAACGTGACCGGCCTGCTGGACCGGGCCAGGCGGCAGGGCGTCCCCGTGATCTACGTCAACGACAACTTCGGGGAGTGGCGCTCGCACCACGGCGAGATCCTCGACAAGGCGCTCTCCGGGCCGCACTCCCGGCTCGTCGAGCCGCTGAAGCCCGACGAGTCCTCCCTCTTCGTGGTCAAGGCACGCCATTCGGTGTTCTTCGAGACCCCGCTGACCTATCTGCTGCACCAGCAGGGGATCGACCGGCTCGTGCTGTGCGGGCAGGTGACCGAGCAGTGCGTGCTCTACTCGGCGCTGGACGCCCACATCCGCCATCTGCAGGTCATCGTTCCGCGTGACGCGGTCGCCCACATCCACGCCGACCTGGCCGACGCGGCGCTGCGCATGATGGAACGGAACATGGGTGCCCGGGTGTGCGACAGCGGCGAGTTGTGGACGTGAGACGACTCGCCGCCGCGCCGTGGGCGGGGCACGCGCCCGGTGTCAGCTCCGCAGGCTGCGCACGGGCAGGACGAGCTGC
Source organism: Streptomyces sp. NPDC034099 (assembly GCF_055575415.1). Classification (NCBI taxonomy): domain Bacteria; kingdom Bacillati; phylum Actinomycetota; class Actinomycetes; order Kitasatosporales; family Streptomycetaceae; genus Streptomyces; species Streptomyces sp. NPDC034099. The sequence continues at coordinate 119,146 of NZ_JBVISR010000003.1, forward strand.
GCCGCCGAGGAGAGCGTGTCCTCGTGGTTGGCGAACGCGGCGACCGACGCACCGTCGCCCGGCTCGCCCCCGGACCACGGGCGCGTGGCGAAGATGAGGCAGGCGTACCCCTGCCGGTCGACCGCCGCCCGCCACTGCGGGGTGGGAACGAACTGGGCGTTGACCCCCGGCATGGTGAGGGCCGCCGCGCCCGGCACGACGAGCAGGCCGATCGGCAGGCCGGGCAGGACGGTGGCGTCCAGGACGGTGTCGCCGCCCACCGCGATTCCGGCGCGGCTCAGCAGCCCCTCGACGGCGGCCGGGGCCGCCTCCGGGCCGCCCTCCCCGTCGCCGAGGGAACAGGCGAGGAGGAAGGGGACGTCGCCGTCGGGCGTCTCACGGCTCCAGCACATGATGACGAGCGTGCCGAGGTCGGCGGTTCGCAGGGGGCGCGGGTCAGTGGAGATCGAGGTCACCGCGAAACGGTAAGCGCGCGCGGCGACGCGTCCGCCCGGCCGTCACCCGACTGGGCGACACCCTCGCGCTTCTTCACACGAACGAGGGGCGCCCGCCGACCCGGTCAGTGCTGGGACAGCCGCCCGCGGATGTCGTCGAAGTGCCGGTGCACGGCCGTCTCCGCGGCCTCCGCGTCACCGGCGCGCACGGCCTCGACGATCCTGGCGTGCATCCGGGCCAGTTCCTCGCCGTCGGCCGCCGCGCCGATTCCCCGCGCCTGCGCTCGCACCCGGTGGAAGGCGCTCCAGAAGGCGTCGAGCAGCTCGCTGAGCAGGACGTTGTCGAGCGAGCGGTGCAGTACCCGGTGGAAGGCGCGGTCGGTGCGGGACGCGATCTCGCCGCCCTCGCGCACCTCCGTGTGCATCGTCTCCACCAGCGCGTCCAGCTCGGCCAGATCCTCCTCGGGCAGCCGCCCGGCGAGCTGGTGCATGAGTCCCGCCTCCAGGGCCTCGCGCAGTTGCAGCAGTTCGAGCAGGCTGCCGTGGCCCCGGCGGTGCCCGACCACCGTGCGGAACGCCATGGCCTCGGTCATCGGCTCCAGCGACATGGTCCCGACATAGGTCCCGAAGCCGCGGCGGATCTCGACGATGTGCATGGCCTGGAGGGACTTGAGCGCCTCCCGCAGCGAGTTGCGGCTGACGCCGAAACGCTCCATCAGCTCCGTCTCGGTGGGCAGCGGGTCGCCGGGACCCAGGCCCCGTTCGACGATCAGCTCCTTGATCTTCTCCTCGGCGTCGGCGGCGACCGAGCCCATGTGACGTCCCCTCTCGACCCTTGACATCCCCTGCTCTGCCATGTGTCACTCTAACAGGACGTGGGACATCCTACGTCCCCCGTCGCCTGGTGCTTCGGCGTGCTGCTGCCCGCCGCGGTCCCGGGACGGGGACAGCGCGACCTGGAGTACCGCATGCCCGTCCCCATGCCGCTGAGCGGCGTCGTCCCCCCGGTCATCACCCCCCTCACCCCGCAGGGGGAGGTGGACACCGCCTCCGTGCGCCGGCTCACCGAGCACCTGATCACGGCCGGGGTGCACGGCCTGTTCCTGCTGGGGTCCAGCGGCGAGGCCGCCTACCTCACCGACGCCCAGCGGCTGACCGCGCTGGAGGCCGCCGTGGACGCCGCGGCGGGCCGCGTCCCCGTCCTCGCCGGGATCATCGACACCACCACGGCCCGCGTCCTCGACCGGGCGGCCGACGCGGTCCGGGCGGGCGCCGACGCCCTCGTGGCCACGGCGCCCTTCTACACCCGCACCCACCCCGTGGAGATCGCCGACCACTTCCGGCGCGTCCGCGAGGGCGCGGGCCTGCCGCTGTTCGCCTACGACATCCCCGTCGCCGTGCACACCAAGCTGCCCCGCGACCTGGTCCTCGATCTGGCCGGGGACGGCACCCTCGCCGGGCTCAAGGACTCCAGCGGCGACGAGGGCTCCCTGCGCCGCCTGCTGGTCGAACTCCGCCGCCGCGCCCCCGGCTTCACCGTGCTCACCGGCTCCGAACTCACCGTCGACGGCGCGCTGCTCGCCGGCGCCGACGGCGTCGTGCCCGGCCTCGGCAACGTCGACGCCCAGGGCTACGTACGCCTCTACGCGGCTGCCCGGGCCGGGGACTGGGCGGCCGCCAGGGCCGAACAGGACCGGCTCGCCGCCCTGTTCGCCCTCACCGACGCGGGCGATCCCGCGCTGATGGGCGGCAGCTCCAGCGCGCTCGGCGCCTTCAAGGCCGCGGCCCACCTGCTGGGCCTCATCGACTGCCCGGCGACCGCCGCACCGCAGGTACCGCTCGACACGCCGGCCGTGGCCCGGGTCCGCGACCGGCTCACCGAGGCCGGACTCCTCTGACCCCCCGGTTCCGCCCGCCCCCGACGCGCGTCTCCCCACCCGCTTAGGATCGCCATGTCATCTGCGCGCACCACCCCGACCTCCCAGCCCTGGTACCGCGAGATCACCCGGGAGAAGTGGAAGTCCTTCTTCGCCGCCTGGATCGGCTACCTCCTCGACGGCTTCGACTTCGTCCTCATCACTCTCGTACTGACCGAGATCGCCGACGACTTCGGACTGTCGACCGTCGAGTCCGCCAGCCTCGTCTCCGGAGCCTTCATCACCCGCTGGCTCGGCGGCGCGGTGCTCGGCGCGCTCGGCGACCGGTTCGGCCGCAAGAGCGCCATGGTGGCCAGCATCCTGCTCTACTCGGTCGGCACCTTCGCCTGCGGCTTCGCCTGGGACTACACCAGCCTGTTCACGGCCCGCCTGCTGATCGGCATGGGCATGGCCGGCGAGTACAGCGCCAGCGCCACCTACGTCCTGGAGAGCTGGCCCGCCCGGCTGCGCAACCGCGCCTCCGGCTTCCTCATCTCCGGCTTCTCGCTGGGCGGCGTCCTGGCGGCCGAGGTCTACGAGCACGTGGTGCCCGGACACGGCTGGCGCTGGCTGTTCTACATCGGCCTGTTCCCCGTCCTCGTCGCCCTGTGGGTACGCCGGGCGCTGCCCGAGGCCGACGACTGGGAGGCACGGGTGGGGGTCACCGGTGAACGGCCCAACCCCTTCCGGCCGCTGTTCGCGGACCGCCGCCGGGCGACGGTCAACACGGTGCTCGCGGTCGTCGCCACGGGGTCGCTCTTCGCGGTGTTCACCCCGCTCGGCGCGGGCGCCGTGCCCGTCCTGTCCGTCCTGGCGACGGCCTGCCTCGTCGCCTTCGCGGTGCAACTGGGCGGCCGCAGGCGGTGGGTGCTGTTCGTCGCGCTCTGCGTCACCGTCTTCTGCGCCTTCCTCTACAGCTGGCCGGTCCAGGCCCTGCTGCCCACCTATCTCAAGACCGAGCTGGGCTTCACCCCGGCACAGGTCAGCGACGCGCTGTACTACGCCGGGTTCGGCACGATGGCGGGCTGCGTCGTCACCGGCTTCGTCGGCGACCGGTTCGGCACCCGCCGGGCGTACGCCTGCACCCTGGTGGTGGGCATCGCCTTCGTCTTCCCCGTCTTCGCGATCCGGGACAGCCAACTCCAGCTGGGCATCCTGCTGTTCCTGATGCTCGCCTGCATGCAGGGCATCTCCGGGCTGCTGCCCAAGTTCATCGCCGGGCACTTCCCGACCGAGTCCCGGGCCGCGTCCCTGGGCTTCACCTACAACGTCGGCGCGCTGGGCGGCGCCGTCGCCCCGGTGCTCGGTGCCAAGCTCGCCTCGACCATGTCCCTGGGCCAGTCGCTCGCCGTGCTCACCTTCTCGCTGACCCTCGTGGTGATCGTGCTGATCGGCTTCGACGTCCCGAGCCGCCTCAACCGGCTCGTCGACAAGGAGGCGGTCCCGGACTACCTCGCCGCCGAGGCGGCGGTGCCGGACGGCGCGGGGCGCGTACGGTCGGCGCCGTGAAACGGGTGCCGGGCCGGGGACGATGTGTGCTCCGACTGGCCCAAGACGCGGTCGCCGGTGCGGCGGCGGGTGGTCACCTGATGTAACAGTCGTCGTATGATCTGTAGACGAAATGATCGTCAGAGCGACGTGCGCGGTTCGCGTGGCCGCAGGATCCGCACCGCCGCGGTGACCCTGGTCGCCGCCACCGCCCTCGGCGCGACCGGCGAGGCGGCGGCCGCGCCGTCGGTGCCCCTGCGCACCGACTGGGACGCCATCGCCGCGTGCGAGTCCAGCGGCAACTGGCAGGCGAACACCGGCAACGGCTACTACGGCGGGCTGCAGTTCGCGCGGTCCAGCTGGATCGCCGCCGGCGGCCTCAAGTACGCTCCGCGCGCGGACCTCGCCAGCCGCGCCGAGCAGATCGCCGTGGCAGAACGCCTGGCCCGTATGCAGGGGATGTCCGCCTGGGGCTGCGCCTGACGGGTGAGCCGCGTGGCGGCCCCGGACGCGCGTACGCCGCTGTGCCCGGGGCCGCGTTCGCCCACCCTCAGCGGACGGGTTCGGCGGCGGGCCGCGGCAGGCCGTAGTGCTCGCGCAGTGTGGTCCCCTCGTACGCGGCGCGGAACAGGCCCCGCTCCCGCAGGATGGGCACCACCTGGTCGGCGAAGAGGTCGAAGCCCCCGGTCAGCCAGGGCGGCATGACGTTGAAACCGTCGGCCGCCCCGTGCTCGAACCACTCCTGGAGCTGGTCGGCGACCTGTTCGGGTGCCCCGGCCACCACGCGGTGGCCACGGGCGCCCGCCAGACGGTGCAACAGCTCGCGCACCGTGGGCTGTTCACGGTCGATGATGTCCAGTACCAGCCGGAAGCGGCTGCCGTTGCCGCGCTCGCCCCGGGTCTCGATGAGCTGCCGGGGCACGGGACCGTCCAGCTCGGCGGCGCTCAGCTCCAGACCCAGCAGGCGCCGCAGCAGCTGGAGCGAGTACTCGGGCTGGGTGAGTTCGTCGAACTCCTTGTGCAGGGCCCGTGCCTCAGCCTCGGTCGAACCGATGAAGGGGCTGATGCCGGGCAGTACGAGCAGTCGGTCCGGATCACGGCCGAGCGCCCCGGCCCGCGCCTTGAGGTCGGCGTAGAACTCCTGACCGCCGCGCAGCGTCTGGTGTGCCGTGAACACGGCCTCGGCGTACGCGGCGGCGAAGGAGCGGCCGTCCTCGGACGATCCCGCCTGGACGTACACCGGACGGCCCTGCGGGGAGCGGGGGAGGTTCAGGGGCCCGCGCACCTTCAGCCGGGGGCCCGTGTGGTCGATCTCGTGGATGCGGTCGGTGTCGGCGAACAGGCCGGACTTCTGGTCGACGACGAGTGCCTCGTCCTCCCAGCTGTCCCACAGCTTCGTCACCACCTCCACGAACTCCCGGGCGCGTTCGTACCGTTCGGCGTGCACCGGATGCTCGTCGAGGCCGAAGTTCCCGGCGGCCTGCGGGGCGCCGGTGGTGACGATGTTCCAGCCGGCCCGGCCCCCGCTGAGGTGGTCGAGCGAGGAGAGGAGCCGGGCCAGGTTGTACGGCTCCGTGTACGTGGTCGAGGCGGTGGCGATCAGGCCGATGCGTTCGGTGGCCGCGGCGACGGCCGACAGCCAGGTGAACGGCTCGAGCCGGAAGCGGCTGGCGTAGCGCACGTTGTCCGCCAGGGACGGCCCGTCGGCGAAGAACACGGCGTCGAAGGCGGCCGCTTCCGCCCGCCGGGCCAGGTCCTGGTAGAGGCCGATGTCCAGGAGACGTTCCGGGTCGGTGCCGTGGTACCGCCAGGCGGCCTCGTGGTGCCCGCCCGGGTAGACGAACAGGTTCAGACGCAGTGTCCGGGTCATGCCGCCTTCTCCTCCTCGGCGTTGGTGAGGTCCTCGGTGACGTCCACGCCCAGGTGGGCGAGCAGCCTGCCGCGCAGGGCCGCGTACGCGGTGCCGCCGGGGCCGCGCGGTGCCGGGAGCTCCACGGGAAGGTCGGCCGCGATCCGGCCCCGGTCCAGCACCACGACCCGGTCCGCGAGCGCGATGGCCTCGTCGACGTCGTGGGTGACGAGCAGTACGGCGGGCCGGTGCCGCTCCCACAGCCGCCGCAGCAGGGTGTGCATCCGCGTGCGGGTCAGCGCGTCCAGCGCGCCGAACGGCTCGTCGGCGAGCAGCAGTCGCGGCTCGCGCACCAGGGAGCGGGCGAGCGAGACACGCTGCTGTTCACCGCCCGAGAGCTCCACGGGCCAGGCCCGTTCGCGCCCGGCGAGCCCGACCTCGGCGAGGGCCTCGCGCCCCCGGTCCCCGGCGAGCGGGCCGGACAGGCCCAGCACGACGTTGTCGAGCAGCCGCTTCCAGGGCAGCAGCCGTGCGTCCTGGAAGACGACGGACACATGCTCGGGGGCGGTGAGGTCGCCGCTGCCCGCCACCTCGTGGTCGAGTCCGGCCAGGGCCCGCAGCAGCGTGCTCTTGCCGGAGCCGCTGCGGCCGAGGAGCGCCACGAACTCACCGGCCGCGATGGACAGGTGGAGCCCGTCCAGCACCCTGCGGTCGCCGAAGGAACGCACCAGGTTCTCGATGCGGACCGCCGCGCGGTCCCCGGTCGTCCTCAGCCCGCCAGCGTGCGCCGCCATGACAGGGCCCTCCTCTCCACGAGCCGTACGAGTGCGTCGGAGGCCAGGCCGAGCAGGCCGTACACGACGAGGCCGACGATGATGACGTCGGTCTGCCCGTACGTCCGCGCCAGCTCCATCATGTAGCCGATGCCGCTGGTGGCGTTGACCTGCTCCACCACCACCAGGGCCAGCCAGGCCGAGGTCACCGCGAACCGCATGCCGAGCAGGAAGCCGGGCAGGGCGCCGGGGAGGACGACGTGCCGGACGAAGGCGAACCGGCCCAGGCGTACCGTCTCGGCGAGTTCCGCGTAACGGCTGTCGATGGTGCGCAGTCCGTTGTGCGTGTGGATGTAGACCGGTACGAGAACACCGAGGGCGATCGTGACGACCTTCATCGTCTCGCCGATGCCGAACCAGAGGATCAGCAGCGGGATCAGGGCGAGCGAGGGGATGGACCGCTTGATCTGCACCGGGCCGTCGATCACCGCCTCGCCGACGCGGCTGAGGCCGGAGACGAGCGCGAGCACCAGCCCGGCCGCGACCCCGAACAGCAGGCCCAGAAGGGCGCGTTGGGCGGAGGCGCCGAGATGGGACTGGAGCTTGCCGCTGTCGACGAGATCGCCGGCGGTACCGGCGATGGTCCACGGTGCCGGGAGGCTGCGGACGTCGAAGAGACCGAGTCCCGAGCCCGCCGCCCAGAGGACGAGCAGCAGCACCGGGCCGATCGCCCAGCCGTACGGGACGGGCCTGCCGGGCCCCGGGCGCCCGCGGCGGGAGCGGCCGGGGCGGGCCGCGGCCGGTGCGGGCGGCGGCGCCGCCGGCGGTGCCTGCTCGTCCAAGGTCGTGGCGCTCATGACGGCGTCCCCTCACCGGCGACGGCCCGCGCCGCCACCGCCTCGTAGCGGCGGTCGAAGAGCAGGCCCGCGTCGAACGGTTCGCGGTCCTGCTCCTCGGCCAGCAGGTCGATGGTCTGCTGCTGCCGGTGGACGGCCTCGGTCCAGTCGGAGGGAAGGTCCGGATGGCCGGCTCGCCGAACGAGGTACTCGCCGTCCTCGCGGTCCAGCCCCTGGTCCTTCACGTAATAGCCCGCGACCCATTCCTTCGGGTGCCGGTCGATCCATATCTGGGCCCGCGCCCAGAACTTCACGAGTTCACGGACGGCCGCCGACTTGCGTGCGTCGGCGACGGAGTCGGTCAGCGCCCACAGGTGTGCCGGGTCGTCCCGGAGCCCGTGCCTGATGGTCGAACCGCCCTCCCTCCCGTAGTTCGCCAGATAGCGCTTGATGTTGACGTCCGCGATGGGGGCGGCGTCCACCTGGCGGTTCCCCAGCGCGGTGGGATAGACGTCACCGGTGCTCGCGAGTTCGACCAGCTCGACGTCCTGCTGGGTGAGCCCGGCCTTCTGGAGGATGCGCAGCACCAGCGCGCCCTGGGCCTGCCCCGGGCTGTAGGCGATCTTCTTCCCGCGCAGGTCCGCGAGGGTCCTGATGCCGGAGCCCGGGGCCGTGCCCAGTTCGTAGATGGGGTTCGTGAGCGGATCGGTGCGGAACTTCACCGCCACGAGCTTCGTGTCGAGGCCCGTCCAGTGCGCGTTGATCGACGGGATGTCCGCGGCCGAGCAGACGTCGAGCGCGTCGGCGCGGAAGGCCTCCGAGCACTGGGGGCCGCCGCTGATGTTGGCCCACTTCACCTTGAAGGGCAGTTCGTCGATCTGGCCCGACAGTTCGAGGGCGACCTTGAGGTCGGGCGCCCCGACCGTGAGCGTGGTGTCGCGGGCGACCGCGGCCGGGATCCGCTCTTTCGAGACGTCCCTGGCGTCCGCCGTGGACCCGGCCTGGGCCACGCAGGAGGCGAGGGCGAACGGGAGGGCCAGTGCGGCCAGGACGGAAAGGCGCCGGAATCCGGGCAGGGGTGTGCGAGAGGTCATGACGGCCTTCACGGGATACGGGAGAAAGGGGCAGTCGGGCGGTGGGGTTCAGCTACACACCGCGGTGGCGACGCGCATCAGATCGATGGCGCGCCGCTTCGTGAACTGCCGGGATGTCCGCATGCCGTGGACGCTAACCAGGGGGTGAAACCCGGTCAAGGGCTACCGGAGGACTCCACCGGTAGTGCAACGACACCTTCGTGGGCGTGTCATGTTCCGGAAACGCGGCGGCCCGAGTAGGCCGACCAGCGGCCGTCGCGCCGGGCCACCGTGATGTCCCGGCCGAAGCAGGCGGTCAGCAGGGAGTGGGTCAGGACCTCGTCCACCGCACCCCGGGACAGGATCCGGCCCTCGCGCAGCAGCAGGGCGTGGCTGACGGCCGGGAACAGCTCCTCCAGATGGTGGGTGACCGTCACGGTGGCCAGCTGCGGCCTCCCCTCGGCCAGTTGGTGCATCGCCTCGACGAGGTCCTCGCGGGAGGGCAGGTCCAGGGCGTTGAACGGCTCGTCCAGGAGCAGCAGGGCCGGATCGGCCATCAGCGCCCTGGCGATCAGGACCCGCGCCCGCTGACCGCCCGAGCAGACGCCGTAGGGCCGGTCGGTCAGCTCCTTGACGCCCAGCTCGGTCAGGAGGTCGCGGGCACGCAGGCGGACCTCGTCGTCGTAGGTGCGCCACAGGGGCTGCACGGTGCCGCTGTGGCCGGTGAGCACGACCGCGTGGGCGGTGAGGTCCTGCGGCACCCGCTGGGCGGAGTTGACATGGCCGATGCGCGCCCGCAGCTCACGGACGTCCACCCGGCCGAGCCGGCTGCCGAGGACCTCGACCGTGCCCGTGGTGGGGTGCATGAGCGCGCCGAGCAGCCGCAGCAGAGTGGTCTTCCCGGCGCCGTTGGCTCCCAGCAGCGCCCAGTGTTCGCCCGGCCGGACCGTCCAGTCGACGGCGTCGAGGATCAACTGGTCGGTCGTGAAGCGGCGCACGCTCACGTCCCGGAGCCGGAGCACGGCCGCCTCGTGCTCGTCCGTCCGGGAGCTGGCTGTCTGGCCGGTCATGCCGTGACTCCTTCGCGCGGTACACCCCTGGGTCGTTCACCCGAAACAGTAGATGTACTGACCACACGCCTGCCGGGCCGTCCGCTCCCTGGACGGTGAGCGGCGGCCCTCAGGGGCGCGGGGGCTGGAGGGGTCAGACGCCCGCCACCGACTGGATCCAGGAGCGGTAGGCGGTCACGTTCGTGTACGCCGTGGTGGTCTGCCGGTCGCTGGTCGAGGCGACGCCCACCTGGACGCCGCCGGCCGTCATCGGACCGCCGGAGTCGCCGCCCGCGGTGATGCCGTCGACGGGCCGGGCGCATATCGCCTGGCCGTAGTAGGCGTCGTAACAGCCCTGGGTGACGTTCACGTTGGCGACCTTGAGGTACTGGGACTGGCAGTTGATCTCCGAGCCGCACCGGGAGGTCGCCCCCCAGCCGTAGACCTGCACGGTCTGCCCGACCCGCACCGTCCCCGGCTGCCCGAGCCGCGCGTAGGAGGCGGAGACGGAGCGGTCGAGCCGGACCAGCGCGAGGTCCGCCGAGGGGCTGGTGACGGTCTGGACGCCGTTCGCCACCGTGCCGCCGGAGCCCTGGTCGAGGCTGCCGATGCGGAAGGACAGGTTGCCGCCGCCGACGCAGTGCTTGGCGGTGAGGATCCAGGTGGGGGAGATGATGGTCGAGGTGCAGGTCTGGGTGCCGTTGGAGAACAGCCTGGCAGCCCAGGGGGCGTTCTGCGCGTAGCCGCCGCCGATGATCGGCTGGGGGCCGCCGTCGCCGGGCCGGGGCTCCGCCGCAGAGGCGGACGGCGCGAGGGTGAGGGCGGACAGCAGCGCGGCCACGAGGGCGGCCAGCAGGATGGGGACGAGTCTCGTTGTGCGCAAGGCTCCTCGATTCCGACGACACGCGCCGGGGCGCGTGCGGGTGTGTGGGGGCGCTCACAGCATGTCGGGCCCGGCCGCCGCCCGAACAATCCCGGCTTCGCATAACGCGGCGTTATGCCGGGGCCGGGGCGGCGCACCGCGTTCCGGGGAGCGGTCGGCGGGGTCAGCGGAGCAGCAGTTGCACCAGGGCGACCGTGCCGACCGTCACGACCAGGCCCCGCAGGACCGCGGGACTGAAGCGGCGGCCCACCTTCGCGCCGACGTAGCCGCCGAGGCCCGAGCCGACGGCGAGGAGTCCCACGGCGGTCCACTCGAAGTCCGCGGCGAAGAGGAAGAAGAGCGCCGCGACGGTGTTGACGACGGCGGCGAGGACGTTCTTGGTCGCGTTGAGCCGCTGCAGGGGTTCGTCCAGGAGCATGCCCATCAGGGACAGGTAGATGATCCCCTGGGCGGCGGTGAAGTAGCCGCCGTAGACGCTGGCCAGCGTCAGGCCGGTGAAGAGCAGCGGGCCGCCGTCGCGGCGGGGGGAGGTGCCGTTGCGGGCCCGGCGGCGCTGGACCAGCCGGCCGATCTGCGGCTGGAACGCCACCAGCAGCAGGGCGAGGCCCACCAGGGCCGGCACGATCGTCTCGAAGGCGTCGGCGGGCAGGGTCAGCAGGAGTGTGGCGCCCGCGAGGCCGCCCAGCAGCGCCCCGGACCCGAGTTTCAGAACGCGCCTGCCCTGCCCGCGCAGCTCCTCGCGGTAGCCGATGGCCCCGCTGATGGAGCCGGGGATGAGGCCGAGCGCGTTGGAGACGGTGGCGGTGACCGGCGGCAGGCCCGTGGCCAGCAGCACCGGAAAGGTGATCAGCGTGCCGGAGCCCACGACGCTGTTGATGGCGCCGGCCCCGACGCCCGCCGTGAACACCGCGGCCATGGCCTCCGGTGTCACCCCGTGCCGCCCGGCGCCGGGCCCGTACGCGGCCGGAAGGTGTCTTGCGCGTCTTTCACGGGGCCGACTGTACCCACCGCCCAGGTCGGCGTGTCCGCCGGTCTCAACCGGTCATCTGTGGGCACTTCTTGACGTGAATTCAGCTGATCATGCGGTGATACGATCACCGCGTTTGCGGAGCGGGCGGATGGGTGAAAGACGGCATCCCCGACGTAAGGGGCAGCCCGGGCAGCTACCCCCGGTGCGGGCAGTCCACCGGGCCGCCCGCACGGACGGGAATTCAGCAAGCCGGCTGTCAGTCGCCTGAAGAGAGTCTTATGACGGAATACACAGGGAACCCATTGCTCTGGGTCGCCCTCGTCGCCCTCGTCGCCGCCGCCGTGCTCATCAGCCGCCAGCGCAAGGCGGCACGGGCGTTGCGGCAGCAGGTCCAGGGGCTCAGGGATCACTACACCGAGCTGGAGAACGATTACGGGAAGTCCGTGCAGGCCGCCCAGGAGCGCGCCGAGGACGAGACCAAGACGGTGCTGAAATCCGCGATGCGGACCCTTCAGGGCCTCGCCGCCGAACAGCAGCTGGTGCTCTCCCGGCTGCAGAACAAGTACGGCGACTCGGCCCTCCTCCAGGACCTGCTGGAGATCGACCACACCAACTCGCAGTTCGGCCGGCGGGCCCAGTCCATCGCCGTGCTGTGCGACGGCTGGCTCGGCGGGCGGCGCGACACCGCCTCCGTCTACGACGTGGTGCGCAGCGCCCAGGGACGCATCCGGCACTTCCGCCGGGTGGACATCCTCTCCCAGGTCGACTTCGGCATCACCAGCCGGGCCGTCGAGCCCGTCGCTCTGGCCCTCGCCGAGCTGCTCGACAACGCCACCAGCTACTCCAGCCCGGACACCGTCGTCGAGATCAACATCCGGACCGTCCCCAAGGGCATCTGCGTCGTGGTCGACGACGCCGGTGTGGGCATGAGCGACGAGGAACGGGCCCGCGCCGACAAGCTGCTCGCCACCGAGCGCGCCTCGGGGGTGGCGGGGCTCGGCAACCCGCCGCAGTTCGGCTTCGCCGTCATCGGCCTGCTGTGCGAACGATTCGGCTTCGAGGTGTCGGTGGACTCCTCCTCCCCCTACGGAGGTGTGCGGGCGGTGGTCCTGCTGCCGCACGAACTGCTCACCGCGATGCCGGAGAAGAAGGCCCCCGCCCCGGCACCGGCCGCCCGCGGCACGGCCCGGCCGGTCCCGGACGGCGGACCGGAGGCCGCGTCGCTCGCCTCCTCCGAGACCGGCGACGGTCTGCCCCGGCGGCGCCGCAAGCGGCCGATGGCCATCGTGCCCGGCAGCGCCTCCGCCCCGCGCGCGGCGGGCCGCTCCGACTCCGAGCAGGCACAGGTCATGGGTGCCTTCCAGCGCGGAACGCAGTCCGGCCGGGTCACCGAACCGGCGAGCCCGGACCACGCCGGCCGGACGAGCGAAACACCTGGTGCAAGCAGCGAAGGACATGAGGTCTCGTGAACGACGATCTGTCATGGATGCTCGACAGCGCCCTGGAGATTCCCGGGGCCCTGCACGCGGTCCTGATCTCCGCCGACGGCCTGCTGATGGCCCGGACGCAGGACTTCGACAAGGACGACGCCGACCGGGTCGCCGCCGCGATGAGCGGCGTGCAGTCGCTCAGCCGCACCCTCGCCTTCTTCTGTGAGGACCCCACCCAGACGTGGCGGCAGACGCTGGTCGAGTTCGACGGCGGCTGGGTGTTCCTGATCTCCGCGGGTGAGGGCGCCTACCTCGGCGTGTCCGCATCCCCGGAGGTCGACATGGCGGACATCACCTTCCGGATGCAGCAGCTCGTGGCCCAGCTCGGCAAGCGGTTGACGACGCCGCCGCGCGAGAACCTGGGCGCCCGCTCATGACCGGCGACGACGGCTGGCAGCCCGAGGCGCCGGAATTAGTGCGGCCGTACGTCATCACCAAGGGCCGCGGCCTGCCCGACGAGGACGACCTCTCCCTCATCACCCTGGTCACCGCCTCCGCCGGGCAGCCGCAGCGGCCGGCCCGGCTGTCCCCCGAGGAGCAGAGCCTGCTCGACCTCTGCTCCGCCGGCTACCTCTCCGTCGCGGAGATCGCCGGACACACCCACTTCCCGCTCGGCGTCGTGCGGATCCTGCTGGCCTCCCTGATGGAAGGCGGACACCTCATGACCCGCCCGCCGGTGGCCCGCGCCCGCCTCGCGGACAAGGAGATCCTGGAGGAGGTCCTCAATGGGCTCCGCGCCAAGTTTGGATGAGCGGGACTACGTACGCGGGGGAGCGACCCAGACGGCGGTGAAGATCCTCGTCGTCGGCCACTTCGCGGTGGGCAAGACCACCCTCATCGGCTCCATCTCCGAGATCGAGCCGCTGTCCACCGAGGAGACGATGACGCAGGCCGCCGAGTCGGTCGACGACCTCAAGGGGGTCCAGGGCAAGACCACCACCACGGTCGCCATGGACTTCGGTCGCCTCACCATCAGCGACCGCGTCGTGCTCTACCTGTTCGGCACCCCCGGCCAGCAGCGCTTCGTGCAGATGTGGGAGGACATGGCCCGCGGCGCGCTCGGCGCCCTGGTGCTGGTCGACCCGGAGCGGCTGGCGGACTCCTTCCCCGTGATCGACCTCATCGAGCACTACGGGCTCGACTACGCCATCGCCGTCAACCACTTCGACGGCACGCCGCTGCGCGACGAGCGGGCGCTGCGCGAGGCGCTCGACCTGCTCGACGACACCCCCGTCGTCACCTGCGACGCCCGCGACGAGAAGTCCTCGGCCGCCGCACTGACCACCCTCGTCCGCTACTTGCTGGACCGCACCCGCTAGGAGCTGGGAGCAGACATGAACGCCCACGACACCGCCCCGGTGCCGCCGCCCGGCTGCCCGGCCCACGGCTCCGGCGCCCGGGTGCCGCTGCACGGGCCGGAGTTCGCCGCCGACCCGCAGGCGTACTACGAGTACCTGCGCCACTACGGGGCCGCGGCCCCCGTCGAACTCGCCCCGGGCGTCGAGGCGACGCTGGTCACGGACTACGCGGCGGCGCTCCAACTGCTGCAGGACTCCAGCAACTTCCGCAAGGACGCACGCCGCTGGCGGGCCTTCAACGAGGGCAAGGTGAGCCCGGACAGCCCGGTCGCGCCGCTGCTGGCCTACCGGCCCAACTGCATGTTCGCCGACGGAGCCGACCACCTCAGGCTGCGCCAGGCGGTCACCGACAGCATGGCGCGGGTGGACACCCGGCGGCTGAGCCGCAGCACCGAGCAGATCTCCGGCTACCTCGTCTCCCAGTTCGGCGCCCGCGGCTCGGCCGACCTGCTCGGGGACTACGCCAAGCAGCTGCCGCTGTTCGTCTTCAACGAACTCTTCGGCTGCCCCGCCGACATCGGCGACCGGGTGCTGTTCGGCATCTCCGGCATGTTCGACGGGGTCAACGCCGAGAAGGCCACCGCGGTGCTCTTCCAGGCGGTGGGGGAACTCGTCGCGCTCAAGCGGCGCAAGCCCGGTGACGACGTCACCTCCTGGCTGATGCAGCACGAGGCCCGGCTCGACGACGAGGAGATGGTCCACCAGCTCGCCCTGCTGCTCGGCGCGGGAGCCGAACCCCTGCGCAACCTCCTCGGCAACACCCTGCACCGGCTCCTGACCCACGAGCGGTACGCCCGCGAGGGCGGACTGATCGACGAGGCGCTCGACGACACGCTGTGGGAGAACCCGCCCATGGCCAACTACGCCCCGCACTACCCGGCCGCCGACACCGAACTCGCCGGACAGCATCTGCAGGCGGGCGAACTCGTCCTGGTCAGCTTCGCCGCCGCCAACACCGGCCCGGCCCTCAAGGCCTCCCGCCAGGCGGGCAGCAACCGCGCCCACCTCGCCTGGAGCGCCGGCCCGCACGCCTGCCCGTCCAAGGAACCGGCCCGGCACATCACGGTCACGGCCATCGAGCACCTGCTCAACGAACTGCCCGACGTCGAACTCGCCGTCCCCGAGGACAGCCTGACGTGGCGTCCGGGCCCCTTCAACCGGGCCCTGGCCACGCTTCCGGCCCGGTTCACCCCGGTGCGCTCCGCGCGGCGTGGCGCACCGGCGCCGGTCACCGGGGCTGCCGAGCAGGAGAAGTCCGCGGGTGCCGCCCGTCCCGCCGAACACAAGGGAATGTGGAGCCAGTTCCTCAACTGGCTGACACGGTGATGTGCACGACACCCTCCCAATCCGCCCGTTTCGCATGAAGATCGAACGGCACGGGTAGTGAGCAACGCGGTATTCGAGTTGCTTACGAGTCAAAGGAGGTGTCGTGGACCACATATCCACGAACGCCGCTTTCCCGGCGCCGAACCCACCGATACCCGCCCCCCGAGGCGGGTATCGCTTTGTGCGGCTCCGGCCGGGGACGGACCGGTGACCGCCGCACCGAGGGGCACGCACCCGCGGGGCGCACCCACGCTCGGCTCCTTCACCGGGGGTCAGCTGCGAAGACTCGGCGCGGTCGCCCGCCTGTCCCGGACCGACGTCGAGACCTACGCACAGGTCCTGACCGACGCACTGGGCCCGGTGGCCGAGCGGCCACTGAGTCTGGCGCCGCCCGCCCGCACCTTCCTGTCCGACGACCACACCCCCGTCGAGTTCTCCCTCTCCTTCCGGCCGGACGCGGCACCCGCCATGCGGGTCCTTGTGGAACCGGGCTGCGGCGCAGACAGCCTGGCTCACAACGGCCGTGCCGGACTCGAGGCGATCCGGACCATGGCGCGGCGCTGGCACTTCACCACCGACGCCCTCGACGCACTCCAGGACCTGTTCCTGCCACCCGCTCCGCACGGCCCCCTCGCCCTGTGGTGCGCCCTGGAACTCAGGCCCGGCGGCGTACCCGGGGTCAAGGTCTACCTGAACCCGGCGGCACGCGGGGAGGAACGTTCCGCCGCGACGGTGCGCGAAGCCCTGCACCGGCTCGGGCACCGCCGGGCCTTCGACAGCCTGCCCCCGGGCAGCGGATACCCGTTCCTCGCCCTGGACCTCGGGGACTGGGCGGAACCCCGGGTGAAGGTCTACGTGCGCCACGACAACCTCACGGCCGGTCAGGCCGGGCGCCTGTCCCGGATGGAATCGGGCCCCCGGTCCGCGGCGGTCGAGGGCTTCTTCCGCACGGCCGCGGGCCTCGGACCGGACACGGCCGGGCTCGGCGGGCGGCCCGGCCTGTCCTGCCACTCCTTCGCCGACACCGGCACGGTGCGGCCGAGCGGCTTCACCCTGCACATCCCGGTGAGGGACTACGTCCGGCACGACGGCGAGGCCCTGGCGCGGGCGACGAGAGTGCTGCGCCTGAACGGCATGGACGCCTCCGTGCTCGACCGCGCCCTGGCCGCCCTCACCGCGCGGCGGCCCGAGGACGGGGTGGGCCTGATCGCCTACCTGGCCCTGGCCCACCAGCGGGACCGGCCGCCGCGGGTGACGGCGTACCTCTCCTCGGAGGCGTACGCGGTCCGGCCGCCGGTCGTGGAGACCGCCCGCCGGCCGCTGTCGGTCCGCTGAGCGAGCCGTCCGCACACGACAGGGCTCCCGGTGCGATCCACCGGGAGCCCTGTACGAACGCGGCCGGGCGTCGTCGCCGAGGACGCCCGGCGGGACGGTCACACGGGCAGCGACTCCCGGAACTGTGCCAGGTACGGACCCACGTCGACCTGGATCGAGGCGCCCCGGGTCCGGCCGTAGCGCTGGACGATGCCGGCCAGGTACGTGCCGACCTCCTCGCGCATCTCCTCGGCGGCGGGCAGTGCGGCGGCGCCGTCGATCAGGCGGGCCACCCACTGCGCCTGGGCCTCCACCAGCCGGGTGATGGCGCCCACGGGCCGCACCAGTCCCACGAAGTACAGACCGGGCCGGTCCGCCGGGACGACCCGTCGGTACAGCTCGACCGAGCCGTCCGCCGCCACCGGGCAGCCGGGGGGCAGGAAGGGGAAGGTCATGTGGAAGCCGGTGCAGTAGACGACCGCGTCGGCGGTCTCGGAACCGCCGTCCGTGAACACGACCCGGTCACCCTCGAACGAGGCGATCGCGGGCTTCGGCGTCACCGCCCCGTGCCGGATCCGGCTGAGGATCTCGTCCGAGAGGGTCGTCGCGGAGGAGAAGACCGGGTGGTCGGGCTCGGGCAGGCCGTAGTCCGACAGTCTGCCGCGGGCCACCAGCAGGGCCTGCTCCACCCACTGGCGCCGCTCGGCGAACGACATCTCGTTCCACCACGGGGCCTCGGCGATCTCGTCGACCGACATCCCGAAGAGCTGCTTGGGCACGATGTGCAGTCCCCGGCGCACCGAGAGCAGGGTCCGCTCCGCGTGCCGGGAGAGGTCCGCGGCGATGTCCACCGCCGAGGCGCCGAGGCCCACCACGACCACGCGCCGACCGGCGAAGTCTGCGCCGTCGCGGTAGTCGAGGGAGTGAAGAATCGTTCCGGCAAAGGACTCCGCACCGGCCGGAAGGGGATCGGGCAGGGCCGGGTCGGTGTGGTGGCCGGAGGCGACGACCACCTGCTCGAACCGGCGCGAGCTCCGCGCGCCGTCCGGGCCCCGGCTGACGACCGTCCAGGTGCCGTCCGGCTCCTGGCGGACGGACTGCACCTCGGTCCGCAGCTCGATGTGGTCGAGCAGCCCCGCCCACTCGGCGAAGGACCGCAGGTACGCGGCGACCTGGCTGTGCCGGGGGTAGAGCGGGTACGAGGAGGGCATCGGGAAGTCCGCGTAACCGGTCAGCTGCTTGGCGGTGTTCAGGTGCAGGGACTGATAGCCCGGTCCCCGCTCACCGGCCCCCGGCTGTCGCCAGATCCCGCCGACCTCGGGTGCCTTCTCCAGACAGACGAAGGAGATGCCGCGCTCCTTCAGGGCGTGGCCCACCGCCAGCCCCGACAGGCCTGCACCGATCACACACACACGCACCGGTTGTCCCCCCAGGATGTACTCAACCTCCCCCGATCATGCCTTTACTGCCCATCCGTTTCTTCCCGCACACCAGCACGACCCGCGAACGGACGTGTTCGTGCTCACGTTTCACGCGCCCCGCAGGTCCCACACCCGGCGGATCTTGCCGAGCGAGCGCTCCAGGGTCTCCGGCTCGACGACCTCCACCTCCACGGTCACGCCCACACCGTCCTTGACGCCCTGTCCGATCGCTCTCGCGGCGGCCTCGCGCTGTTCGGCACCGGCGTCGGGCCGGGCCTCCACGCGCACCGTCATGTGGTCCATGCGGCCGCGTTCGGCGAGCCGGATCTGGAAGTGCGGAGCGACGCCCGGCGTGCGCAGCACGATCTCCTCGACCTGGGTGGGGAAGACGTTCACCCCGCGCAGGATGATCATGTCGTCGCAGCGCCCGGTGACCTTCTGCATCCGGCGGAAGGCCGGACGTGCGGTGCCGGGCAGCAGGCGGGTCAGGTCGCGCGTGCGGTAGCGGATCACCGGGAGCGCCTCCTTGGTGAGGGAGGTGAAGACGATCTCGCCCTCCTCGCCCGCGGGCAGCACGGCGTCCGTGAGCGGGTCCACCACCTCGGGGTAGAAGTGGTCCTCCCAGATGTGCAGCCCGTCCTTGGTCTCGACGCACTCCTGCGCCACGCCTGGGCCGATCACCTCGGACAGGCCGTAGATGTCCACGGCGTGGATGTCCATGCGCTCCTCGATCTCGCGCCGCATCTCCTCGGTCCACGGCTCGGCGCCGAAGATGCCGACCCGGAGGGAGCTGGTGCGCGGATCGACGCCCTGCCGCTCGAACTCGTCGAGCAGGGTGAGCATGTAGGACGGGGTGACCATGATGATCTCGGGCCGGAAGTCCTGGATGATCTGCACCTGACGTGCCGTCATGCCGCCTGAGGCGGGGATCACCGTGCAGCCGGCCCGTTCGGCGCCGTAGTGCGCGCCGAGGCCGCCGGTGAACAGGCCGTAGCCGTAGGAGATGTGCACCTTGTGGCCCGCCCGGCCGCCGGCCGCGCGGATCGAACGGGCTATGACGTCCGCCCACATGGACAGGTCGTTGTCCGTGTACCCGACGACGGTGGCGCGGCCGGTGGTGCCGCTGGAGGCGTGCACGCGCCGCACGTCGGCCATCGGGACGGCGAACATGCCGAAGGGGTAGGTGTCCCGCAGGTCCGCCTTCGTAGTGAAGGGGAACCGGGACAGGTCCGCCAGGGTGCGGCAGTCGTCGGGGGTGACCCCGGCGGCGTCGAACTTCTTGCGGTACAGCTCGACGTTGTCGTAGGCGTGCCGCAGGGTCGCGCGCAGGCGGTCCAGCTGGAGCTCGCGCAGCTGCTCCCCGGACAGGCGCTCGGCGTCGTCCAGCAGGTCGTGGGGGAGGGGCTCGCCCGGTCGGGGCGCCGGGGCCGCCCCGGTCGTCGGCTCGCTGCTCATCGCGACTCCTTCGTCGTCGTGCCCGGCGTCTCGCGCGCCGTGTCGGCCCGCGCGTGGCGGCTGCCTCCGTCGTCCCGCGCACCCCCGTCGTCCCGCACGCTGCGGCTGCGGCCGCGGAACTCCGCGATCACCTCGTCACCGCGCCGCACGCTCACGTCGTAGATCCCGCTGCGCCCGTACCGGGCGCGCTCCTCGGCGAAGGCCACGAGTACGTCGCCCTCGCGGGCCGGGGTGACGAAGACGATGTCGGCGCCGGCCGCCACGGTCACCGGACCGTGGCTGTTGCAGGCGCAGGCGAAGGCGGTGTCGGCCAGCAGGAACAGGAAGCCGCCGTGGGCGATCCGGTGTCCGTTCACCATCGCCGGGGTCACGGTCATGCGGACCACGGCTCTGCCCGCGCCGTGCTCCACCAGCTCGATGCCTAGCCCCCGGGATGCCTCGTCCGCGGAGAACATCGCCTCCGTGGGCGTCTGCTCAGTGGCCTGCGACACCGTACCCACCACCCTGTCTCCCGACCGACCATTCGGTTAGCACGCGGCAAGGCCAAGTAATCCAGCCACGCGGCGGCGCTGTCAAGAGGGCGACCGGCGGCGCTCCGGCTCTTGCCCGGCGCCCGGAAACACGTCACACTGATACCGAACGAATGGTCGGTTGGGAAGCTGGTGACGATGACCACGACACACGCCGCCGAGGCGCCGCCCGCGGACGCGCCGGACGGACTCCAGGAGCACTTCGACGCGACGATCGCGCGCGACCAGCGCGTCGAGCCGCGGGACTGGATGCCCGACGGGTACCGCAAGACGCTGATCCGGCAGATCGCCCAGCACGCGCACTCGGAGATCATCGGCATGCAGCCCGAGGGCGAGTGGATCACCCGGGCCCCGTCGCTGCGCCGCAAGGCGATCCTGTTCGCCAAGGTCCAGGACGAGGCCGGGCACGGCCTGTACCTGTACTCGGCCGCCGAGACCCTCGGCGCGGACCGCGACGACCTCACCCAGCGGCTGATCGAGGGCCGCCAGAAGTACTCGTCGATCTTCAACTACCCGACCCTCAGCTTCGCCGACGTCGGCGTGATCGGCTGGTTCGTGGACGGCGCCGCGATCTGCAACCAGGTGCCGCTGTGCCGCAGCTCCTACGGGCCCTACGCGCGCGCGATGGTCCGCATCTGCAAGGAGGAGTCCTTCCACCAGCGGCAGGGCTACGAGCTGCTGATGACCATGATGCGCGGCACCGACGCCCAGCGGGAGATGGTCCAGGACGCGGTGAACCGCTGGTGGTGGCCGTCCCTGATGATGTTCGGCCCGCCCGACGACGCCTCGCCCAACTCGGCGCGGTCGATGGCCTGGAAGATCAAGCGGCACAGCAACGACGAACTGCGCCGCCGCTTCGTCGACATGACCGTCCCGCAGGCCGAGAAGCTCGGCGTCACCCTGCCCGACCCGGAGCTGCGCTGGAACGAGGAGACCGGGCACCACGACTTCGGCACCCCCGACTGGGACGAGCTGATGCGCGTCATCAAGGGCGACGGGCCCTGCAACGACCGGAGGACGGAGCGGCGGCGCACCGCCCACGAGGAGGGCGCCTGGGTGCGCGAGGCGGCCACCGCCCACGCCGCCAAGCAGGCCGCCCGCGCGGAGAAGGGAGCGGCGGCATGACCCCCGCGAAGTCCGAGAAGCAGGGCTGGCCGCTGTACGAGGTGTTCGTGCGCGGCAAGCGCGGCCTCAACCACGTGCACGTCGGCTCGCTGCACGCCGCCGACGACGCCATGGCCCTCACCCACGCCCGCGACCTCTACACCCGGCGCAACGAGGGCGTGAGCATCTGGGTGGTGCGCTCCGAGCACATCGCCGCCTCCACCCGCGACGAGAAGGACCCCTTCTTCGCTCCCAGCGCCGACAAGGTCTACCGCCACCCGACCTTCTACGACATCCCCGACGACGTCCCCCACATCTAGGAGCAGGGCATGAGTGACGACCACGTCTACCTCACCCTGGCCGAGGGACACGAGGACGACACCCGCTGGGCCTACGGCACCGGCTTCGAGGACCCGCTGCACGGCGTCGACACCACGGTGCCCGAGGGCGTCGACGCCGGAGCGCTGGCCGCGGACTGCGTGGCGCTCGCCGACGACGCCCTGGTCAGCGCCCAGCGGCTGGCCGAGTGGGTCACGCGGGCGCCGGAGCTGGAGGAGGAGGTGGCGCTGGCCAACATCGGGCTCGACCTCCTCGGCCAGGCCCGTCTGCTGTACTCCCGCGCCGGGCAGGTGGACGGCACCGGCCGCGGTGAGGACGCCTACGCCTACTTCCGGGACGCCGACGACTTCCGCAACGTCCGCCTGGCGGAACTCCCGGGCGGCGACTTCGCGTTCGCCGTGGTGCGGCTGCTGGTGCTCTCCAGCTGGCGCCTCGCCCACTTCCGGCGGCTTCAGGACCACCCCGACCCGGTGCTGGCGGCGGTCGCCGCCAAGGGCGTCAAGGAGCTGACGTACCACCGCCAGTACGCCGCCGAGTGGTGCGTGCGCCTGGGCGACGGCACGGACGAGTCCCGCCGCAGGATGTGCGCCGCGCTCGACCGGGTCGCCCCGTACCTCGGGGAGCTGCACACGGCCTACGACGTCCGGGACGAGGTCGCCGACGACCTGCGCCAGGTCACGGAGGCCGCCGGACTGCCCCTGCCCGTCCACCGTCCGCCGGCCGGCTCCGGCCGCGCCGGCGAGCACACCGAACACCTGGCGCCGCTCCTCACCGAGCTGCAGGGCGTCGCCCGCGCCCACCCGGAGGCGACATGGTGACCGAAGGCCCCGCGCTCCTGGACGCGCGCCGCGCCCGGCAGATCGCCGAGCAGGTGCCCGACCCCGAGCTGCCCATGCTGACCCTCGCCGACCTCGGCGTCCTGCGCGACGTCGAGGTGGCCGGGGACGGCACCGTGGTCGCGAGCCTGACCCCCACCTACTCGGGCTGCCCCGCCATGGCCGAGATGCGGGCGGACGTCGACGCACGGCTGCGGGCGGCGGGATACCCTCGTGTGGAGATCCGCACCGTCCTGGACCCGCCCTGGACCAGCGACTGGATCACCGAGGCGGGCCGCCGGAAGCTCGCCGAGCACGGCATCGCCCCGCCCGGCGCCGCACCCCGCGGCCCGGTCACCCTGGTGCTGTCGCCCACGCGGCCCGCGGTGCCCTGCCCCCGCTGCGGCTCGGCGGACACCGAGGAGACCTCCCGCTTCGCCGCCACGTCCTGCAAGGCCCTGTGGCGCTGCCGGGCCTGCCGCGAGCCGTTCGAGTACGTCAAGGAGATCTGATGGCCCCGACCGCCCCCGTCCCGGCGCCGCCGGTGCGTGCCCGCCGCCGGCCCGCCTTCCACCGTCTGCGCGTCGCGGCCGTCGAGCGGCTGTGCGCGGACGCCGCGGCCGTGAGCTTCGAGATCCCCGGCGAACTGGCCGGGGAGTTCGCCTTCGCGCCCGGTCAGTCGCTGACCCTGCGGCGCGAGGTGGACAGCCGGGACGAGCGCCGCTCGTACTCGATCTGCGCACCGGCCGGCTCGGCGCCGCGCATCGGAGTGCGGGTGGTGCCGGGTGGACTGTTCTCGGCGTGGCTGGTCGAGGAGGTGCGGCCGGGCGACACCGTCGAGGTGATGGCGCCCACCGGCCTGTTCACCCCCGACCTTTCCACCCCCGGCCACCACGTACTGGTCGCGGCCGGTTCGGGCATCACCCCGATGGTGTCCATCGCCGAGTCGGTGCTCGCCGCCGACGACCGCTCCCGCGTCACCCTCTTCTACGGCAACCGCCGCACCGACACGGTGATGTTCGCCGACGAGCTGGCCGACCTGAAGGACCTCCACCCGACCCGCTTCCACCTGGCCCACGTGCTCTCGCGAGAGCCCCGGGAGGCCGAGGTGCTCTCCGGCCGCCTGGACGCCGGACGACTCGCGGCGCTCATCGGCTCCCTGCTGGACGTGGAGAGCGCGGACCACTGGTGGCTGTGCGGACCGCAGGGCATGGTCGCCGACGCCCAGAAGGTACTGAGCGGTCTGGGCGTCCCGGCCGAGCGCGTCCACCGGGAGCTGTTCTACGCCGACGACGAGCCCGTGCGGGAGGTGCGCCACGAGGAGAGCGGCCCGCGGGGACCCGTCAGCGAGGTCACCGTCACCCTGGACGGCCGCTCCACGACCGCTCCGCTCTCCCGGGACCGGTCCGTCCTCGACGGGGCCCAGCAGACCCGCCCCGACCTGCCCTTCGCCTGCAAGGGCGGGGTCTGCGGGACCTGCCGGGCCCTGGTCACCGACGGCCGGGCCGACATGCGGCGCAACTACGCCCTGGAGAAGGCGGAGGTCGACGCCGGCTACGTCCTGACCTGCCAGTCGTACCCGGTCTCCGAGAAGCTGACCGTGGACTACGACAGCTGACAGGGCGTCAACCCTGATCCGCTCAGGCGGGATTGTCGCCGTGGGTGAGGGTCTCCCAGGCGACGAACAGGTTGTTCGTGCCCAAGGGGCGGGTGCGCTCGGTGAGCGCCTCGGTGTTGTCCATGGCGAAACCGAGGCGGTTGTGCAGGGCGTTGTAGCCGACCTCGGTCACCGGACCCAGGCCGAGGTGGAGCGCGCCCACGCACAGCCAGCTCGGCACGCCCGCGCCCTGCTGGTACTTCGCCTGGAAGCCGAGCGCGTGCCGCAGCCGCTCGCCCACGTCGGTGCCGTACAGGTCCTGCCCCTGGATGCGGCTGGTTTCGGCGACGTGCGAGATGGAGGAGATGCCGTACCCGGTGTGGGTGAAGTCCCGGCAGGTTTCCTGGGTGAGGCCGGTGACGAAGGTGGACTGGCCCTGCCAGTACTCGACGATCTTGTCCCGGGTGTCGAGGTGCTGGCTCGGGACGGTCCTCGGCAGGTCCCCGTCGGAGTCCAGGTACACGTACGCGGCCGTGCGGGTGCGGAACCTGGCCATCGCCCGGTCGTAGGAGGCCCTGTCCTCCAGGAAGACGGAGATGCCGACGGCGGCCTCCGTCATCGTCAGCTCCCAGTTGCCGTTGGAGTTGGAGCCGTTGACGATCTCGGGCAGGTAGACGTCGCGGAGCATGGTGGCGAAGCGGCCCGAGTTCGCCCAGGTGCCGCCGTACGTGTACTTGATGATCTCGGCGGCCTTGGGCCACGAGGAGCCCGCCCACCCGGTCTGCAGTGGGGCGTTGCTGTTGGTGTGGTCCCGGATCACGGCGGACCAGGCGTCCATCAGCTCGATGGACTTGCGGGCGTAGCGCTCGTCACGGGTGAAGTACCAGGCCAGCGCGTTGGTGTAGGCCGCGATCGCGTCCTCGCGCTCGTCGGTGCAGCCGTAGTTCGGGTTGGAGTAGGAACCGCACTCGACCACCGCGCGGGGCTTCGGGGTGCGGTTCGGGTCGGCGTACCTGCTCGCCATCATCTGGTCGAAGGCGCTCTTCCAGGGCTGGGCCCCGGCATCGATCCTGGCGCGGACGAAGTCGAGTTGCCCCTGGGAGACGGTGACTCCGGGATGCGTGAACGCGGCCGGTGCGGCGTCCGCACGGGGGGTGGCCGGGCCGGGACCGGCCAGCAGGGTGCCGACGAGCGCGGCGGTGAGGGTCGCGAGGAGGACGACGCGGGATCTGCGGCGGCGGCGCGGGGGAGCAGAGGACATGTGGGGGGTCCATCCGTTCGAGTATGTGAACGTTGGGTGGTGTTCTGAACGTTCGACTGGGCGGTGACGATAGGTAGAGACCAATGGGCCGTCAAGAGGCCACGCAGGAACGCGCGGAGGTCCGGGACGGTGGAGGGCGGCTGGGCGGCGGGGCGGCGGGGCGGCGGCGAACACTATGAACGCAACGGCCGAAGGGGTGGCTCCGGCTCCGGGTGATTCCTAACATCCCCGCTCGCAGCGCGACTTCGCGCCGGCCCGCAGCAGCACGTACAGGAGCCGTACCTTGACCACATCCCCCGCTCCCCGGCACGACACCCGGCCCGCCCACCGCAGAAGCCGCCCGGCGGTGGTCGCCGCCGCGCTCACCGCCGTCCTCCTCGGCACCCTCGGCAACGTCTCCGCCGCCCCCGCGGCGGTGGCGGATCAGCCGGTGGCCGCCGACTGCCCGCCCGCCCTCACCGGGAAGGCCACCTGCTACACCGGCCAGGACGCGCACGGCGCCTACTACACGATGGCCGTCCCCCACGGCTGGAACGGTTCCCTCGTCGTGCACGCCCACGGCGGCCCCGACCTGGGCGACGCCTCGGACCCCGTCCGCAGCACCGAGGACCTGGAACGCTGGGCCGTGCTGGTCGACCAGGGATACGCCTGGGCCGCCTCCTCCTACCGGCGCGGCGGCTACGGGGCCCGCATGGCGGCCGCCGACACCGAGAACG
Source organism: Streptomyces sp. NPDC034099 (assembly GCF_055575415.1). Taxonomy (NCBI): domain Bacteria; kingdom Bacillati; phylum Actinomycetota; class Actinomycetes; order Kitasatosporales; family Streptomycetaceae; genus Streptomyces; species Streptomyces sp. NPDC034099. The sequence continues at coordinate 145,143 of NZ_JBVISR010000003.1, forward strand.
TACGCCGCCTGTTCACCGAACGGTTCGGCCGGCCGGAACACACCTACCTGCACGGCCAGTCCTGGGGCGGGAACGTCGCCGCCAAGGCCGCCGAGACCTACGGCCGTCGCCCCGGCGCCTACGACGGGGTGCTGCTGACCAACGGCGTGCTCGGCGGCGGCTCGCGCGGCTACGACTACCGGGTGGACCTGCGGGTGGTCTACCAGTACTACTGCCACAACCACCCGCGTCCGACCGAGCCGCAGTACCCGCTGTGGCAGGGACTGCGCCCCGGCTCCACGATGACGACCGCGGGGCTGCGTGCCCGCCTCCAGGAGTGCACGGGCCACGCCTCCGAACCGGCGGAGCGGACCGCGCTCCAGCAGCGCAACCTCGACGACATCCTCGCCGTCACCGGCATCCCCGAGCGCACCCTGGAATCACACCTGCGGTTCGCCACCTTCACCTTCCGGGACATCGTCACCAACCGGCTCGGCGGGCGGAACCCCTGGAGCAACCGGGGGGTGCGCTACTCGGGCTCGCACGACGACAAGGCGCTCAACGCGGGCGTCGAGCGCTTCTCGGCCGACCCCACCGCACGGCGCGACCTGTCCTGGGACAGCGACCTCACCGGCCGGGTCTCCCTCCCCGTCCTCACCCTGCACGCCATCGACGACCCAACGGCCTTCGTGGAGCACGAGGCGGCCTACCGCGCCACGCTCCGCGGCGCCGGCCGGGACCAGAACCTCGTCCAGACCTTCACGCGGGAACACGAGCACAGCTCGCTGAGCGACTCCGAGTACGCCAACTCCCTGGCCGCACTGGACTCCTGGGTGCGCACCGGCCGCAAGCCGGACCCGCGGTCCATCGCCGCCTCCTGCGCCGCCTTCGACGCGAGGTACGGCGAGGGGTGTTTCTACGACCCGGGCTTCCGTCCGGCCCCGTACGCCTCACGGGTGCGGCCCCGGCCGGGCGGCCTCGCCTGGCCCGCCATGACGGCCGCGCGGGAACGGGCGTGGAGCGGGATCGAGGGCGTGGGGATCGCGCCCTAGCCCCTCTCGCTCAGTACCGCCCGGATCACGTGACGGGCGTTTCCGGCCATCGCGGGGTTGGTCTTCCGGTAGTACGGCAGGGCGATCAGGGCCTGGGAGAGGGTGCGGCCCCGGCCGCGCCGCCAGGTCGCGTCGTCCACGCCGAGGGCCTCGCGGAAGACCTCCCGCGCGCCGGGCGGCAGCAGGTTCCACGCCGGGAAGAGGTCGCAGGCCGGATCGCCCACCCCCATGCAGCCGAAGTCGATCACGGCGGACAGCCTGCCGCCGTTCACCAGCAGGTTGCCCGGCATCAGGTCCGCGTGCAGCCAGCGGGGCGGCCCCTGCCAGACCGGAGCGCGCAGCGCGTCCTGCCACACCGCGGCCAGCGCGTCGCAGTCGACGCCCTCCTCGGGCAGGCCGCGCAGCTCCTCCAGCGCGGCCCGCGTCGGCCCGTCCAGCGCGGCGAGCGGCCCACCGCGGTACGCCTTCGGCGCGTGCGGCAGGGTGATGCCGCGCATCGCCGCCACGAAGGCGGCCAGATCCTTGGCCAGCGGCTCGGGCTCGGTCAGCGCTCCGGCCTCGGGGATCCGACCGGGCAGCCACCGGTAGACCGACCACGGCCAGGGGTAGCCGTCGGCCGGCGCCCCTTCTCCCAGCGCCTCGGGCACCGCGGTGGGCAGCAGGGGCGCCAGCCGGGGCAGCCACGCCCGCTCCGTCGCCACGTCCGCCACGCCGCCCTCGATCAGCGGCAGCCGTACGACCATGTCCTCGCCCAGCCGGTACATGGCGTTGACCGTGCCGCCGGAGGGGAACCGCTCGACGGGCAGCCCCGCCCACCGCGGGAACTGCCCGTCGATCAGACGCCGTACCAGACGCTCGTCGACGCGGCGCGGGTCCGGATGCGGCTGCCCTGAACTCATGGCCCCCATCCGACCCTTCGCCACGACCGGCCGTCAAACCCTTTCCCGGCCGGCGGTGCTCGCGGGGCGTGTGATCAGACGCCGAACTCCGAGGGCGGGATGTTCAGTGCGGTGCACGCCTCGCGGATCGCGTACTGCTCGGACTGCTCGAAGGTCCCGTCGGCACCGGCGACGACCATGCCGGTCTGGACCACCGCACGGGCCTCCGCGGGCTTCTTGGCGGCCTTGGCGATCACCTGGAGGGCCTCGGCCTTCCCCTGCTCGAAGTTGGCGAGGAGCCGGTCCACGTGCTGGTTGAACCGCTGGCGGAGCTGGTCCGCCGGGAAGTTCTGCAGCACCTCGTTGGAGACGATCAGCTCCTCCACGCGCTGCCGCTCGGCCGGCTCCACCCGGCCGTCCGCGGCGGCGACCAGCGCGCACATGGCCATGCTGGCGTCACGGTAGGCGCCGCTCTTCAGCTCGTTCTTGGCCGAGGCGAGCTGGGACTTGAACATCCCGATCAGCTGGGCCTTGGAACCGCCGGAGGACGAGCCCGACCTGCCGCCCCCGACGGGTCCGTGCGATCCCTGGCCGGATCCGCTCGCTCCCCGAGTGCTGCCCTGGGACTGCTGGAAGGTCTTGGCCTGGTCCTTGATCTTGTCCCACATCGCCACGCGTGCCACCTCGGCTTCTGTTGCTGCGTATCGGTCTGTCCTCGGCCGCGGTCTCCCGCTGTCACCACGATGAACGCGCCCGGGGACCACAGGGTTCCCGAAAGGCAAAGAAAAGGCAAAGCACCTGGTGGGGTCGTAGTACGCTGCGCCACCGGGGAAGGCGGAGACCGGTCGACGGCAGGGGAGCGCGCACGATGTGGTCGCGGGAGGTCGGCTGGTTCGTCACGATCGGCGTCGCGTCGACCGCCGGGCAGGCGCTGCTCTACTGGGGACTGCGCCCGTGGTCGCCCCCGGCCGTCGCCAACCTGGTCTCCCTCCTCGTGCTGACGGTGCTGAACACCGAGGCGAACCGGCGGCTGACGTTCCGGCACGCCGCCACGAAACCGGCCCGCGCGCACCTCGGAGCGGGCGGCCTCTTCCTGCTCGGCTACCTGGTCACCTCCGGTGCCGTGCTGTGGTTCACGCACCGGCGGCCCGACGCCTCGCCCGCCGCCGAGACCGCGGTCCTCGCCGCCACGTCCGTCGCCGTCACCGTCGTCCGCTTCGTCGTCCTGCGCCTGGCCGTCTTCCGCGCCCCGACCGCCGACACGCCTGATCCACGCCGCGCAAGCCGCTGAGCTGTTCGGTCACCTTCGGGTTCCCCGGTCACCGAAAAGTGCGTTCTTCCACGTCGGCGGCCGCTCTCCTACGGTTCCCGAGTAGCCACGAGAGAGCACATGGGCGCAGAGAGCGCATGGGCAAGGAGAGCGAAGTCATGGCCATCACCCTGGTGAACCCCGGCGGGCTGCCCGCGGTCGACGTCTACCGGCAGGTGTCGATCGCGTCCGGATCGCAACTGGTCTTCGTCGCCGGACAGGTCGCCTGGGACGCCGAAGGCGTCACCGTCGGCGAAGGAGACCTGGCCGCGCAGGCCGAGCAGTGCTACCTCAACGTCGCCACCGCCCTGGCGGCGGCCGGCGCCTCCTTCGCGGACGTCGCCAAGCTGAACGTCCACGTCGTCGACTGGACGCCGGACAAGATGCCCCTCCTGCTGGAGGGCATCGAGCGGGCGGCCGCACGGCTGGGGGTGACCCCGGCCGCGCCGGCCACCCTGCTGGGCGTCGCGGCACTGGACGTGCCCGAGCACCTGATCGAGGTCGAGGCCACCGCCGTCCTCGACTGACCCGTCCTAGCCGTACACGACACCGTCGAGGAGGTTCTGCAGGTACAGGCCGCGTCCGGCGTCGACCGCCGTCGGCGTACGGGTGCGGACGGCCGTCGCGAAGTCGTGGCGCAGGACGGGCCAGCACTCCTCGTGGTCGATGCCGGCCGTGTCGTAGACCAGCGGCTCGGCGGGACCGAAGAGTTCGACGCGGGTCAGCGCCCGGGGGACGGCCACGGCACCGGACAGCGAGGCCTGGCTCACGGCGCCGTTCTCGTGCTCGCAGGTCAGTTCCAGCCAGCGGCGCGGGTCGCCGGTGGCGCGGACGGCGGTCACCGGGCCGACCGCGGCGTCCAGCAGGTCGAGCAGATGAGGGCCGAGGTCGAGCAGGGCCCCGTGTTCCAGGCGCCAGCCGGTCGCGAACTCCCCTTGCAGGAAGGCGCCGTGCAGGTAGCAGGAGCGCGCCCCGACCGCCTCGAAGGAGCGGGCGGCTTCGAGGAAGGCCCGGGTGGCCGGGTGATAGCGCTTGGTCAGCACGAGCTGGGAGACGACCCCGGCCTCGGCGACCGCGTCGGCCACGCGACGGGCCGCGGCCGGATCGGGTCCGAGCGGCTTCTCCAGCAGCAGGTCCTTGCCCCGCTTCGCCGCGAGCGGCGCCAGCTCGGCCTGGACCGCGGGCGGCACGGCGAACGCCACGGCCTCACAGTGGTCCAGCAACTCCTCGAAGTCGGCGGCGACATGGGCGCCGTAGGGGGCGGCGGTCTCGCGGGCGGCCTCGGTGCGGCGGGCCCAGACCGCGGTGAGCCGGGTCTCCGGCCCGGCGGCCAGCACCCGGGCGTGCATGGCGCGGGCCCAGGGGCCGGCACCCACGAGCCCGACCTCGACGGGCCGGTCGGTCCAGGGGGCGGGGGCAGCGGTCACGGTGTTCCTGTCTTCGAGGGTCTCCCGGCGATCCGTCGGGGAGGACGGGCGGCGGTCATGAGGCGAGGCGTTCCAGCCGGGCGTCGGCGCCGGCGGGGGAGTAGAGGTGCTCCACGACCATGGCGGCGGCTCCGACGAGCCCCGCGTGGTCGCCGAGCCGCGAGGTGACGACCTGGAGGTTGGCGGTGGCGCGCGGCATCGCCCGCTGGTAGACCAGCTCCCGCACTCCGGTGAGGAAGGGCACCCCGGCCAGCTCTCCGGCGATCATGAGGACGCCGGGGTTGAGCAGGGTCACGACGGTCACCAGGACCTCGCCCACCCGCCGTCCCGCCTCGCGGGCCAGCCTGACCGCGTCGGGGTGCCCCTCGTTGAGCAGCCGCCTGACGTCCCGACCGGAGGCGGTGTCCTGGCCGAGGGCGGCCAGTTCCCCGGCGATCGCCCGGCCACTGGCCACGGCGGCGAGACAGCCGTGGGAGCCGCACATGCACAGCGCGTCGGACCGGTCGTGCAGGCGGATGTGCCCGATGTCGCCCGCCCCGCCGTCGATGCCGCGGTACAGGCGGTCCCCGATGACGACCCCCGCGCCGATGCCCGTGGACACCTTCAGAAGCACGAAGGAGGCGCAGTCGCGGTGGTTGGCCTGGTGCTCGGCCAGGGCCATGAGGTTGGCGTCGTTGTCCACGAGGACCGGCACGGCCGCGGCGGCCGCCGGGTCCAGGCCCACGCGGGCCGCGTACGCCTCCTGCAGCCGCTCCCGGATGGGGTAGCGGTCCCAGCCGGGCATGATGGGCGGCTCGATCACCCGCCCGGTCTCCCAGTCCACCGGGCCGGGCACGGACAGGCCGATGCCCGCCACGTGGGACGCCGGGACACCGGCCGCCGCGATCAGGTCCGGGAACCAGTCGGCCAGCCCCTGAAGGACCCGGTCGGGGCCCGCGTCGACGTCCATCGGACCGGTGTGCTCGGCCAGGATGTTGCCGGCCAGGTCGAGCACCGCGGCGCGGGCGTGCCGGGTCTCCAGGTCGAAGGCGATGACCGAGGCGTGGCCGGGGTCGAAGACGATCCGGTGGGAGGGGCGTCCGCCGGTGGAGGCACCCGTGCTGTGGCGCAGCCACCCGGCACGGTTGAGCAGGTCGAGGCGCTGTCCGACGGTGGAGCGGGACAGGCCGGTCGCCTGCTGGAGGTCGGCCCGCGTGTTGGCGCGGCCGCTGCGGATCAGGTGCAGCAGTTCACCGGCGCTGGCCTGACTTGACGTCATCATGGAGTCCCCCACGGCTCAACTCTTGTCGGCGCCGCTGGTCAGCCCCTCGGTGAGCAGGCGTTCGGCGGCGAAGAACAGAAGTACCACGGGGATCGTGAGCACCACGGAACCGGCCATGAGGACGGTCTTGGGCACCTCGATGCCGTTGGACAGCTGGGCCAGGCCCAGGGAGACGGTCCACTGGCCGGGGTCGGCGGCCAGGAACAGCAGCGCGAAGAGGAACTCGTTCCAGGCGATCATGAAGACGTACAGGCCCGTCGCCATGAGGGAGGGCAGGGCCAGCGGCAGGATCACCTTGCGCACGGTCTGCAGGCGGGAGCAGCCGTCGAGTGCCGCCGCCTCCTCGATGGAGGCGGGGATGGTGACGAGGTAGTTCTTCAGCATGTAGATCGACACCGGCACGGTCTGCGCGACGTACACGACGGCCAGGCCGACCAGGCTGGAGGAGAGGCCGATCTTCGCGAAGATCACGAAGAGCGGCACGGCCAGCAGTGTCGCCGGGAAGAGGTAGACGGCCAGGAAGAGCGCGCTGACCTGGCGGTGGCCGAAGAACTTCAGCCGGCTCACCGCGTAGGCGCCGGGCACGGCGGCCACGAGGGTCAGCACCACCGTGCCGAGGGAGACCAGCGCGGAGTTGACCAGGAACTTGAGGAAGCCCTGGCCGCCGTCGTCGGTGGAGCGCAGCACGTCCCGGTACGTGGAGAGGGTGAAGTCCTTGGCCGAGATCCACAGGGAACCGGGGTCGAGCAGCAGCGCGTCGATGGGCTTCAGCGACAGCAGCACCATGTAGTAGAACGGCAGGAGGGTGATCACGGCGAGGAACGCGATGACGATCCAGCGCGCGACGCCGAAGAACCGCTCCTCGAACCGGGCCCGGGTCAGGGCCGTCTTGCCACTCACGCTTCCTCCTGGACCTTGTTGCCGAAGAACTTGAAGTAGAGGCCCAACAGGATCATCAGCGAGAGGGCCAGGACGAGCGCCTGCGCGGCCGCCGCTCCCACGTCGTAGCGGGCGGTGAGGAAGTCGTAGACGCGCACGGCGGCCACGTCGGTGCCGGCGCCGCCGCCGGTGAGCAGGTAGACGTCGTCGAACTTGTTGAACGTCATGATGAAGCGCAGCACGCACAGCAGCGCGATCACCGGCATCAGCTGGGGCAGCAGCACGTGCCGGAACCGCTGGGTCGGCGTGGCGCCGTCGACCAGCGCGGCCTCCTCCAGCGTGTCGGGCACCGCCTGCAGTCGCGCCAGGATGAACAGGAAGGCGAAGGGGAAGTACCGCCAGCACTCGAAGACGATGACGGTGAGCAGCGCCAGCGGGATGTCGAAGTGCACCCCCAGCAGGTCGACCTCGTACTGACGGGTCGACAGGAAGGCGATCGGGTCGTCCCAGCCGAACAGCCGCCGGCCCCAGTCGTTGACCACGCCGTACTGCGGGCTGAGGGCGACCTCCCAGACGAAGGCCACGGCGACGACCGGTGCGACGTACGGCAGCAGCATCGCCGCGCGCAGCAGCCCGCGCCCCTTGAACGGCTTGCGCAGGGCGAGCGCGGCGACCAGGCCGAGGAGGACCGAGCCGAGCGTGGCGCCCACCGTGTACAGCAGGGTGGTGCCGAGGCTGGACCAGAAGCCGGCCGAGTCGAAGACCTGCGAGAAGTTGTCCAGGGACCAGTTGCCGAACAGGCCCATGCCCTGGATGTCGACGAGCCTGGCCTTCTGGAAGGCCAGCAGCACGGTCCACGCGATGGGCAGCACGACCACCACGAGGACGACGACGAAGGTGGGGGAGACGAACGCGAGTCCCGCGCGGTTGGCGCGCCGGCTCGCGGTGAGCGGGCGGCGGCCCGGGGAGGAGGACCGGTCCCCGGACGGGTCCGTGGACCGGTGGCTGGTGGCCCGGCGCTGCGGCGCGCCGGCTGGGGCTGTGGGCATGAGAGACCTTCGTGATGTGCAGGCGGCGGGCGGCTACTGCAGGGACTTCTTGAGTGCGGCGACCTCTTCACCGGCGTCGCGCGCCGCCTCGGACGGCGAGCTCTGGCCGCTGGTCATGGCGCCGATGGCCTTCGGCACGGGCAGTTCGCCGTTGGTGGCGCCGACGAGGGCTCCCTCGCCCTGCGTGATGCCCCAGCGGCGCATGTTGCTGACGCCGTCGGCGAGCTGGTCCAGCAGGGTCCTGGGGAAGACCTCGTCCAGGGGCTCGCGGGTGTCCACGCCGATGTCGCTGTGCCGCCAGGCGTCCAGGTAGCGCTCGGGCTCGGCGGCCGTGCCCTTGCGGACCGGGATCTTGCCCTCGGGTGCCATGCCGAACCAGGACTCGTAGCCGGTGCCCATCATGTACTCGATGAACTCGCGGGACGCAGCCGTCTCGGCCGTCTTGGTGGTCACCCAGGACGTGATCTCCCCGAACTGCGCGGCATTCTCGGCGTCGGGCCCCTTCATGGCGGTGACGATGCCGCTGTGGTCCGACAGGTACCGCGGGTCCTTCGCGCACTGGGGGCAGCTGGGCAGGGCGTCCTTGCGCAGTCCGGCGAGTTCGTCGAGCAGGAACGAGGACCAGATCACCATGGAGGACCGGCCCGCGAAGTAGGTGGCGCGGGTGGAGTCCACGGTCTGGGTGCCCGGGGCGCCGTAGCCGCGGGCCAGCTGGTCGTAGGTGCGGAAGGCCTCCTGGCAGCGCGGCGATTCGAGGGCGACCTCGTGCCGGTCGTCGACCAGCCGGCAGTCGTTGGCCAGGGCGAGGCTCTCGAAGCTCTGGGAGGTGAAGACGTCGCTGGGGTCGGTGGCCGCCGAGATGCCGTCGTGGCCCTTGGTGGTGAGTGCCTCGGCGGCGGCCAGCGCCTTGGCGTACGTGTCCGGAGCGGGCAGGTTCTTCCGGTCGAACTGGTCCTTGCGGTAGACCAGCAGTTGCAGCCAGGCGTCGGACGGCACACCGAGGCTGGTGCCGCCGTCGGACGTCAGCTCCAGCGCGTTGGCGTTGAACGTGTCGCGCCCGAGCCCCTCGACGATCCGCTGCGGGATGTCGGTGTTCAGCAGGCCGTTGCTGTACATCTGCCAGACCTGGCCCATGGGAGCGGCGCCGATGACGTCGGGCAGGGTGCCCGAGGCCGCCGCCGACATGATGAGCTGCGGCATCTGCCCCTCGTCGACCCCGACGAGCTTCACCTTGACGCCGGTCTTCTTCTCGAACCCGTCGATGACCTTCTGCGTCGCGGCGACGCGGTCCGGCAGGTTCTCCTGCGACCAGACCGTGATCTCACGGTCCGGCCTGCCGGGCCCGGTGCTGCTCGCGCAGCCCGAGAGCAGCCCGATTCCCAAAGCTGCCGTGACGCCGACCGCGATCGTCCTCGACCGCAGGGTCCTGATGCGCATGGAGTGTCCTCGTTCCGACTTACGTCTGCTCGCCACGCATCACAGCATCACTTTTGCTTGTTGACAAGACATAAGTTGCGGATATTGTCGACGCAACCGCATCAGCAACCCTTCCGGAGCCCTCCGTGTCATCCGTGTCGCCCGTGTCATCCGTGGAGCGCGTCGTCCAGTTCACCGGCCCCCGCCAGGTGGAGGTGGCCGAGCACACCAGGGCCGAACTGCCGCCCGGCCACCTGCGGGTCCGCACCCGCTACTCGGGCATCTCGGCCGGCACCGAGCTGACCGCCTACCGCGGCACCAACCCGTACCTCACCCGGACCTGGGACCCCGAGGCACGCCTCTTCCGCGACGGCGCGCCCGGCATCGAGTACCCGGTGGCCGGCTGGGGCTACTCCGAGGTCGGCGAGGTCGTCGAGGTCTCCCCGGAACTGGCCGGCACCCCGGGCCTGCCGGTCCCCGGCGACCTGGTGTGGGGCATCTGGGGCCATCGCAGCGAGGGCATCGTCCCCGCCGAGCGCATGGCCGGCCACACGCTGCCGCCCGGTCTCGAACCGCTGGCCGGTGCCTTCGCCCGGGTCGGCGCCATCGCGTACAACGCGGTCCTGGCCGGTGACATCCACCTCGGCGAGGACGTCGCCGTGTTCGGGCAGGGCGTCATCGGCCTGCTCACCACCCGGCTCGCCCGGCTCAGCGGCGCCCGCGTCACCGCCGTCGACGCCCTCGACGGCCGCCTGGAGACCGCGAAGCGCTACGGTGCCCAGCGCACCCTCAACGCCCGCACCGACGCCGTCGCCGAACGCGTCCGCGAGGCCACCGGCGGCCTCGGCGCCGACCTCGCCATCGAGATCAGCGGCGCCTACCCGGCCCTGCACGAGGCGCTGCGCTCGGTCGCGGCCGGGGGCCGGGTGGTGGCCTCCGGCTTCTACCAGGGCGACGGCATCGGCCTGCGCCTCGGCGACGAGTTCCACCACAACCGGGTCCAGCTCATCTGCTCCCAGATCGGCGGCGTCCCGCCCCAGCTGTCCCACCGCTGGAGTGTCGAACGCCTCCAGCGGACCTTCCTGCGCCTGGTCGCCGAGGGCCAGGTGGACGTCGACTCCCTGGTGAGCCACGTCGTCCCCGTCGCCGACGCCGCCGACGCCTACGTACTGCTGGACGAGCGGCCCGCCGAGGCGCTGCAGGTCGTCCTGGAATTCTGAGAGTCCCGAAAGGCACCCCCATGCTCAAGACCGCCGTCCAGGAACAACTCCTGCCCGGAGACACCCTGCAGGCCAAGTGGGACTTCGCCCAGCAGGCCGGATACGACGCGATCGAACTGCGCGGCAAGGGCGACTTCCACTTCGTCTCCCGGCGCGAGGAACTGCGCCGGGCCCGCGAGGACGGTGTCGTCATGCCGACCGTCTGCGTCGACATGCCGCACTTCCTCGGCGCCTTCGACGAGGAGCTGCGCCGCGACGCCGTCGCCCAGATGAAGTCCCAGCTCACCGTGATCGCCGAGATCGGCGGAGTGGGCGCCCAGACCCCCGCCTCGTACGGCATGTTCTCCCGCCGGTTGCCGCCCTTCGAGCCGCCGCGCACCGAGGAGGAGGACCGCGAGGTGCTCCTCGCCGGGCTCACCGAACTCGGCGAGCACGCCCGCAGCGAGGGCGTGACGCTCTTCCTGGAGCCGCTCAACCGCTACGAGGACCACATGGTCAACCGGCTGGAGCAGGCCGCCGACCTGATCCGCGCCGTCGGCCTCGACTCGGTCCGGATCGGCATCGACAGCTACCACATGAACATCGAGGAGACCGACCCCGCCGCCGCCATCGTCGCCCACGCCGACGTCATCGGCCACGCCCAGGTCTCCGACTCCAACCGCTTCCAGCCCGGCGCCGGTCACCTCGACTGGCCCGCCTGGCTGGGCGCCCTGCACACCGTCGGCTACGACGGCCACCTCGCCCTCGAATCCCGGCTGACCGGGGACCCCGTCCAGGCCGTGCGCTCCGTCCCCGCCTTCCTCAAGAGGTCGGGCGCGTGAACTCCCCCCTGGACCTCCTGGACCGGCCCGCGCCCACCGCGCCCGCGGACCTGACCCTGCGGCGCGGTGCGGCGCGGGTCCTGCTCGACAACTGGACCGGCGCCTCCACCGTCCCCTCCCGCACCCTCTACCCGCACCAGTGGAGCTGGGACTCCGCCTTCGTCGCCATCGGGCTGCGCCACCTCTCGGTGCGCCGCGCCCAGCGGGAACTGGAGTCCCTGCTGGCCGCGCAGTGGGCCGACGGACGTGTGCCCCACATCGTCTTCAACCCCGCTTTGCCGCACGACGCCTACTTCCCGAGCCCCGACTTCTGGCAGTCCTCCACGGCGGGCCGGGCCGCCGGCGCCCCGTCCTCCGTCGAGACCTCCGGCATCGTCCAGCCGCCCGTGCACGCCCTGGCCGCCTGGCTCGTGCACCGGGCCGACCCGGCCGAGTCCCGGCGCCGCGGCTTCCTCGCCCGGGTCCGGCCGAGGCTCGCCGCCTGGCACGACTACCTGCTCGGCCGCCGCGACCTCGGCGGGGGCGGCCTCGCGGCCGTCGTCCACCCGTGGGAACCCGGCATGGACAACAGTCCCAGCTGGGACCGGGCCCTGCGACGGGTCGAACCCAGCCCGCCCGGCACCTTCCGGCGCGCCGACCTCGACCACGGCCACCCCGCCGACCGGCCCACCGACCTCGACTACGGCCGGTACGTCAGGCTGGCCACCGAGTACCGGGAAGCCGGCTACGACGACCGTGTCGTACGGCACCGGTTCGCCGTGGAGGACCCGGCCTTCAACGCGCTGCTGATCGTGAGCGAACTGGCCCTGGCCGCCATGGCACGCGAACTGGGGCTGCCCGCACGGCGGCACACCGAGCGGGCCGCCGAGCTGACCCGGGCGCTGGTGGACCGGCTCTGGGACGAGGAGGCGGGCCTGTTCCGCGTGCGCGACCTGCACCGCGGCACACCGGTCGACGAGCGGACCGTCGGCGGACTGATCCCGCTCCTGGTCCCGCACCTGCCGCGGCACGTCGTCCGGCGGCTGCACGCCACGCTCACCGGACCGCACTTCCGCGCGCCGGCCACCGACCTGGTGCCCAGCTACGACCTGACCGGGCACGCCTTCCACCCCACCCGGTACTGGCGCGGTCCCGCCTGGTTCAACACCGCCTGGCTGATCGAGCGCGGGCTGCGCACCCACGGCCTCGGCCAGGACGCCGCCCGCCTGCGCGCCGGGTTCCTCGCGGAGGCCGGACGTTCCGGGTTCGCCGAGTACGTCGACCCCGCCACCGGCGCGGCCTGCGGCACCCGGCACTTCTCCTGGACCGCGGCTCTCTCGCTGGACCTGCTCAGCGCCGACCCGAAGGAGGCCGAATCATGAGCGCGGCCGACCCCCGCGTCCAACTGGTGCGCGACGCCACCTTCGTCCGTCTCGGCACCGACGGGGAGATCAGCGGCGTCCGCGGCTCGGCGCCCGACGGGCTGTTCCTCCAGGACGCCCGGCACCTCAGCCGCTGGCGCCTCACCGTCGACGGCACCGCTCCGGTCGCCCTCGTGCCCGCCACGGCGGACACCGACGACACGGCCGCCGGTGTGCTGACCCCCGAGGGCACCCGGGACAACCCGCCCGCGTACACCGTCTTCCGGCGGCAGAGCGTCACCGCCGGCACGTTCACCGAACACCTGAGCCTGGTCAGCAACCGCCCCGACGCCGTGACGGCCCGCCTCGGCCTCACCGTCGACGCCGACTTCGCCGACCTCTTCGAACTCCGCGCCGACGACCGCCACTACGCCAAGCCCGGCGCGGAGTACGAGAGCCGCGACACCGCCGACGGAGTGCTCTTCAGCTACCGGCGAGCCGACTGGCACGCCCGGACGGAGATCACCTGCGATCCCGCCCCGGACGCGGTGGCCCCCGCACCGGCCCAGCGGGGCGACACCGCCCGGACCCTCACCTGGCACCTGCCCCTCGACGCGCACGGACGGGCCGACCTGCACCTGACCGTCCGCGCCCGCCCGCACGGACGGACCCGGTCGCCCGCCCCCGCCCCCGCAGCCGTACGGCGTCCCGTACGGCCCGACAGCGCGACGGACGACCTGGCGCGCACCTGCGAACGCGGTCTCGCCGACATCGACCTGCTGACCATCCCGGTCCCCGGCGTCGACGGAGAGGACGTGCGGGTCCCGGCCGCCGGCATCCCGTGGTTCCTCACCCTGTTCGGCCGGGACTCGCTGCTGACCGCCTACTTCCTGCTGCCGTACCGGCCCGCGACGGCCGCCGCCGTCCTCAGCGCGCTCGCCGCCACCCAGGGCCGGCGTCACGACCCCTTCAGCGGCGAGCAGCCCGGACGCATCGTCCACGAGACCCGGCACGGCGAACTCGCCCACTTCCGGCAGGTCCCCTACGGCCGGTACTACGGCGCCGTCGACGCCACCCCGCTCTTCCTCGTCCTGCTCCACGCCCACCACGAGACGACCGGCGACCGGACCCTGGCACGACGCCTGGAACGGCACGCCCGGCGGGCCGTGGACTGGATGCTCACCGACGGCGGCCTGGAGCAGCACGGGTACCTCGTGTACGACCCGGACCCGGGCGGGCTGGTCAACCAGAACTGGAAGGACTCCGCCGGTGCCGTCTGCTTCCGCGACGGGACCCAGGCCGGGGGACCCGTCGCGGTCTGCGAGGCACAGGGCTACGCCTACGACGCACTCCTGCGCACCGCCGAACTCGCCGACGCCGTCTGGCGGGACGAGGCATGGGCCCGTCGGCTCCGCGAGAGCGCCGCCCGGCTGCGGGACCGCTTCACGGCGGACTTCTGGATGCCGGACGCGGACTTCCCCGCCCTCGCGCTGGACGGCGACGGCCGCCAGGTCGACGCGCTGGCCTCGGACGCCGGGCATCTGCTGTGGTCGGGCATCCTCGACCCGGAACGCTCCCGCCGGGTGGGCCGGCGACTCCTCGAGCCGGACTTCTTCTCCGGCTGGGCGATCCGCACCCTCGCCGCCGGACAGCGGCCGTACCACCCGCTGTCCTACCACCGGGGCAGCGCCTGGCCGCACGACAACGCGGTCATCGTCCTGGGCCTGGCCCGGCAGGGACTCGCGGCGGAGGTGCGCACCGTCGCGGAGGGGCTCGTCGCGGCGGCGGCCCGTCACGGCCACCGGCTGCCCGAGGTCCTCGCCGGGTACGACCGCTCGGCGACCGCCGCGCCGGTTCCCTACCCCCATTCCTGCTCACCGCAGGCCTGGGCCGCCGCCACCCCGCTGGCCCTGCGGACGGCGCTGGGGCGGGAACCGCTCGGACCCTGACCCCGCTACTGCGACGCCGGCCGGGCGCGGCCCCGGCCCGGGGCGCCGGCGCGACGACGGCAGTCCGCGTCGTGCCGCGCGCCGAGCGAGGTCCACCACCGTTCGCAGCAGTCCTCGGGCAGCGGGAGGCGGTCGGCCACGGGGCGGGCGCACTCCGGTCCGTGCACGACACCCTCGGAGTGCCGCCAGAACGCGCAGCACGGCTCGAGACCGTGCGCGAACGGATCCCGCGGCTCCGGCCGGGCCAGCAGCTCGGCCCGGCGGGCGAGGGCGACCCTGCGCCGGTGCTCCGCGGCCTCGCGGGCGGCGCACCAGGCGAAGACCGCGGCGACGTACAGTCCGGGCAGGGCCAGCCAGGAGTGGCGGGTGGCCGCGTACGCGGCGGCGGCGACAAGGAGCGCGGCGGCGGCACGGCACGCGCGGGCGGTGCGCAGGCTCGGCGTCACAGGGAACTCCCGTGGGTCGGCGGGGGAGAAGGCCTCGGGACATCCGTATGCCCCCGGTTCGCCGCAGTACGTCATTCTGTCGCGTCCGGCGGAAAATCCGTTGCGGCCACCCGCCGCGTGCCCGACTCTGCTCCTCATGTCCACCGCCGACCTGCGACCGGCCACCCTCGCCGACGCCCCCGCCGTCACCGGACTCCTCAACGAGATCGACCGGATCGAGATCGGCTGTCCCGAGACCGACCAGCACACCGTCGAAGCCGACCTGAAGCACCAGCAGAGGGATCTGACCCGGGACTCGTGGCTCGCCTTCGACGACGGCCGGCTGGTCGCGTACGGGCTGCTGTGGGACGAGTCCGGCGGGGAGCGCGTCGACATCGACCACTACGTGCTGCCCGACCACCAGCGGACCGGGCTGCGCGTGCTGGCGGCCATGGAGACGCGTGCCCTGGCCAAGGCCCGGGCCAACGGCGCGGAGCGCGCCGTCGTCCACCTCCACCTCAACGCCACGCCCACGACCGACACCGCGCTCCTCGCCGAGCGCGGCTGGAGCGTCGTCCGCACCCACCACGTGCTGCGCCGCGCGCTGGACCCGGCGGCCGACCTCCCGCCCGAGGCCCCGGCGGGCGTGCGGGTGCGGGCGTGCGCCACGGAGGCGGACCGCGTCCGGGTGCACGAGCTGTACCAGCGGTCGTTCGCCCAGCACTTCGACTTCCAGCCGCGCCCCTACCGGCTGTGGCTCGACGACATCGACGCCGCGGGCCTCGACTGGTCCCTGGTGTGGATCGCCGAGGCCGACGACCTGGGCGACGCCGGGTTCCTGCTCGCCCGGGACGACCGCGAGGCCATGGGCTGGATCCGGAGCCTCGGCGTGCTGCGCGAGGCCCGCGGCCGCGGCCTGGGCGGGTTCCTCCTGCGCCACGCCTTCGCGGCCTTCGCCGCGCGGGGCCGGGACACGGTGGGCCTCGGTGTCGACACCGCCAACGCGACGGGCGCCCCGCGGCTGTACGGCCGCCATGGCATGACGGTCCACTTCGCGGTCGACACCTGGGAGGCCGTGATCGCCTGACGGTGCCTCACGGCACCATCGCGACCGCCACCGCGGCGAGCAGGGCGACGTACGTCCAGGCGTGGAGGCGGTCGGGAAGGTGCGGCGGCCGTCGGCGCAGCACCGCGATCACCGGCAGGGCGCCCAGGAGCAGCGCCCCGGCCGCGCGGAGGTCGACGAGGCCCACCAGGGTCACCTGCGCGTGGGCACCGGCGGGGCCGGCGGAGCCGCCCAGGAAGACGGCGGCGGCCGGGAGAGCGATCGCGAGGGTCAGCGGGTTGGCCAGCGCGGTCGCCACGTGCATCGTGTGCCCGGCCCGCCGCAGCGCGGGGACGGTCATGACGCTGCCCCCCACGCCGAGGAAGGCGGCGACCGCGCCGACGGGCGCACCGACGACGGCCGGCAGCGGACGCGGCGGTCCCGGGGTCACCGCGGCCGGGGCGCGCGGGCGCAGGAAGCCGGGGCGCAGCAGCAGGTCCACGACGGTGAAGGCGACGTACGCGACGAACGCCCACCGGATCAGCCCGGCCGGGGCGTGGCGCGCGGCCAGCGCCCCGGCCGAGGCGCCGACGCCCAGCAGGGCGAACAGCGGCCCGCCGCCCCGGAGGGCGCCCAGCACCCGGCGGGGCGTGACGGCGGTGGCGAAGGTGGCGTTCACCACCATGACCAGGGCCGAGGTGGCCGTCGCCACCCGCATCGCGTCCGCGCCGAGCGCGGAGTCCGCCCACACCACGACCGGGACGGCGACGAAACCGCCGCCGAACCCGAACAGGACGGTGGTCGCACCGGTCAGGAGCCCGATTCCGAGCAGAGCCGCAATATCCACACCTGCCACTCCACCAGCCCGGCGGGCCCGCCCGCATTCGATGCCCGGCACCGTTCCTTCGCGACCCGGCCAGGACGGCCGTAGGGTGAAGGGGTGAAGAACGTCCCCCTGGCCGACGTCGACCACGTGGACCGGGCCGTGCTGCCGATCGGCACCGACTATCCGCCCGGACACCTCCTGGACTGGCACCGGCACCGGCGCGCGCAGTTCCTGTACGGCGCCACCGGGGTCATGGTCGTCGACACCGACGACGGCACCTGGACCGTGCCGCCCGAGCGCGCCGTCCTGATCCCGGCCGCCACCCGGCACCGGGTGCGGATGCTCGGCGTGAGCACCCGCAGCCTGTACGTCGAGCCGGACGCCGTACCGTGGTGGCCCGGCACCTGCACGGTCGTGGACGTGCCGCCGCTGCTGCGTGAACTGCTCCTGGCGGCCGTCGAGTTCGAGGCCGGCTACGACCTGTCCGGGCGCGAGGGCAGCGTCGCCGACCTCCTCCTGCACGAGATCGCGGCGCGCGCCCCGCTCCCGTTCCACGTCCGCATCCCCGCCTCCGCCGACCTGGCGACGCTGTGCCGGTCGTATCTGGCCGCACCCGACACCGGGGTCACCAATGCCGCCTGGGCGGCGCGGACGAACATGAGCGAGCGGGCCTTCACCCGGCGCTTCCGTGCCCAGACGGGCGACAGCCCCGCCGTCTGGCGGGGCCGCGCGCGCCTGCTCGCGGCGGTGCCGCTGCTGGGGTCCGGTTCGGTCAGCGAGGTCGCCGGGCGGCTCGGCTACGCCTCTCCCGCCGCGTTCACCGCCGCCTTCACCCGCACCTTCGGCATCCCGCCGTCCCGGTTCACGCGGGGCCACCGGGGGCGGCCCGGCTGAGGGCCTAGGAGTGCTCCTGCGCCAGGTGGCCGAGTGCCGCGCTGCGGCTCGTCGACAGATGGTGCAGGACCAGTTCCTGGACGCGGTCCACGTCGCGGGCGGCGATGGCCCGGTAGAGGGCGTCGTGCTCCAGGGCGACGGCCAGCAGGTCGTCGTGCTGGCCCAGGAGCCAGCGCAGCCGGCTGCGCAGGACCCGTTCGAGCTCGTTGAGCAGCTCGTTGGCGGCCAGGGAGACGACGGTCTCGTGGAAGTCGGCGGCCGCCCGGCGGGCCCGCACCGCGTCGTTCGCGCGGGCCGCGTCGAGTTCGGCGTCCACCGTCGCGCGCAGCCGCTCCAGCCCCTCCCGCGTGTGCCGTTGGGCGGCGAGCCGGAACCCCAGGGTCTCCAGGCCCGAGCGGACCTCGTCCAGGTCGGCGATGTCGCTGGTGGTGAACTCCCGCACCACCGCCCAGCTCCGTGGCCGCGGGGTCACCAGTCCTTCCGACACCAGGGCCTTGAGGGCCTCGCGGACGGGGAGCCGGCTCACGCCGAGCGACTCGGCCAGCTCCCGCTCGACCAGGCGGCTGCCGGGGGTCCGCACACCGTCGATGATCTCGTCGCGCAACCGCCGCGTGACCCGCTCGGACTCGGGCGTGAAGCCCTCTGACGCAGCCATCGCCGTCCTTCGTCTGTCTTCCCGTTCCCGGCCCGCCGACCGCGCCGTGCGGAGCGGCGGTCGGGCGGCCCGTCAGAATACCCCGGGGCCCACGGGCGGCCCGGACGGGACGGCGCGACGACGGTCAGCCCGCCTGCGGGGGCCAGTTGACGATCCGCTTGGGACGCGGGCGGGCGTAGGTGCGCACCTTGGACGTGGACAGGCCGAGCCGGACCAGGGACTCGGCGACCGTCACGGCGGCGGCGACCCCGTCGACCACGGGGACACCGGTACGTTCCACCACGCGTTCGGCGAGGCCCGCCATGCCGCCGCAGCCCAGGCAGATCACCTCGGCCCGGTCCTCCTCGACCGCGCGGGCGGCCTGCTCGGTGATGGCGTCCACGGCGGCCTGCTCGTCCCGTTCCAGCTCCAGTACCGCGAGCCCGCTGGCCCGCACCGAGGCGCACCTGGCGCTCAGTCCGGCCACCTCCAGCCGCTCCTCGATCAGGGGGACCGTACGGTCGAGGGTGGTGACGACGGAGTAGCGGCGGCCCAGGTACTGCGCGGTGCTCGCGGCCGCCTCGGTGATGTCGACGACGGGCACGTCGAGCAACTCCTGGAGCCCCTCCCGGCCGTGCTCGCCGTAACCGGCCTGGATCACCGCGTCGAAGGGCTCCCGGTGGGCGCGCACGGCCTCCATCACGGCGACGGCGGCGAGGTAGCTCTCGTAGTTGCCCTCCACGGACTCCGCGCCGAAGGCCGGGGTCAGCGGCACGATCTCGGTGCCCGCAGAGGCCGCGCCGGCCGCCTGCTTGCCGATCGCGTCGGTGATGGACTGCGTGGTGTTGACGTTGACCACGAGGATGCGCATGGGTGGGCCTGGGCCTTCTGCTCGGACGGGGGCGGGGGCGGGGACGAGGCGCGACGCGGGGCGGGGGTGGGGGTGTGCGGGGCTATTCCGCGGCGACGGCGATGGCCTCGCCGTCCACGTCACGGAACGCGGAGGCACGGTCGGCGATCAGCGCGTACAGCACGGCGGCGATGATCGCGCCGATGAACCAGGAGAACCCGGCCGCGGCGTGGAAGAAGGGGACGAGTGCGACGACCACGGCGATCGCGGCACTGGGGGCGAAGGCGGCGACGGCCCGCGGGTTGTAGCCGCGCCGGTAGTGGTACTCGGCGCCCGCGTCCTCGGTGTACAGGGCCGGCACGTTCACGCGGGACTTCCGCAGCAGCCAGTAGTCCGCCATGATCACGCCGAACAGGGGGCCGAGCAGCGCGCCGAGCCCGCCGAGGAAGTAGTTCACGACGACCGGGCTGTTGTAGAGGTTCCAGGGCGTGATCACCAGGCCCAGGACCGCGCTCACCAGACCCGCGCGGCGGAAGTCGAGTCGGTGCGGGAAGAGGTTGACCAGGGCGTAGATGGGCGCGACGAAGTTGGCCAGCAGGTTCACCGCCACCGTGAGGGCGATGAGGCACAGCGAGGCGACGGCCAGCAGGAACATGTTGGGGATCGTCCTGACGATGTCCGTCGGACTGGTGATCACGTGCCCGTCGAGGGTGAACTGGGCTCCGCTGAGCACCGCCACGATGACGGCGAAGAAGAGCATGTTCACCGGGATGCCGATCACGTTGCCCCGGACGATGGAGCCGCGGCTGCGCGCGGACCGGGTGAAGTCGCAGAAGTTCAGCACGAACGTCCCGTAGATCACCACCCACAGGGCGGCGGCCTGGAGCACCTGGAGCCACATCGCGCCGCCGGTGAGCGGATCGTCGATCGACACGGAGACCGACCCGTCGGCCCGGACGAACATCCACACCGCGAGGGCGCACATGATCAGCAGGGTGGTGGGCGCGGCGAAGGCCATGTACCGGCGGATCATCTGCATCCCGTAGCTGACGATGAGCACCTGGAGGGCCCACAGCACCAGGAAGGTGATCCAGCCGAGCGTCGACTGGCCGAGCAGGGAGTTCGTGTCCAGGGAGGCCAGTGAGGGGAACATGGCCACCAGGAGGGCGCTCAGCACGGCGGACGCCAGATAGGTCTGGATACCAAACCAGGCGATGGCCACGGCGCCGCGGACGGTGGCCGGAATCTTCGCCCCCTTGATGCCGAAGGCGATGCGGCTCATGACGGGGAACGGGACGCCCGTCTTGTGGCCCATGAACCCGGAGAGCGTGAGCAGGAGGAAGAGCAGGACCGAGGCGAGCGCGAAGGCGGCGAGGATGCCCCACACGTTCAGGCCGAGGGCGAACAGTCCGATGGCGAAGGCGTAATTGCCCAGGCTGTGCACGTCGTTGGCCCAGAGCGTGAAGACGTTGTAGGCGCCCCAGCGGCGGCCCTCCCGCTTCGTCGGGGCGAGGTCGTACGTGTAGAGGCCGGAGCTGGTGGCGGTGTCGCCGGTCCCGGCGGACGAGCGGCGGTCTTCCAGGGCAGTCATACGGGACTCCTGGGATCAGGTGCGGGGAATTGGAGAGTTCCACAAAGCGGAAGCTGCTTTCCGGTGAACAGAACGTAGTTTTCGCCAAACCGGACCGTCAAGGGGTCTGCGGCAAATGGAATACCATTTTTGGCCCTGTTGACAGCCCCAGGGGCCGTCCCTAGCCTGACGCCCCGTCGTTACATCGATGTAAAGGCTTCGGGAGAGGACCCCCACGTGCTTCCCAGCCCCTCACACCGTCCCCGTGCCCGCCTCGGCCGTCTCCTCGCCGCCCTTCTCGGGCTGGCCGTGGGGCTGCTGCCCGGGCTCACCGGTCCGGCCGCCGCGGCCCCCGCCGCGTCCGCGCCCCCTGCCGGGGCCGCCGCGGCGGGCACCTTCCGCAACCCGCTCAACAGCGGGCCCGATCCCTTCATGACGCACTGGAAGGGCGCCTACTACCTCACCACCACCCAGGGCGGCAGCATCCGGATGTGGCGCTCCCCGTCCCTGGGGACCCTGCCGGCCGCGGACCCGGTCACCGTGTGGACCGACACCGACCCGTCCCGCAACCGCAACATCTGGGCCCCGGAGTTCTACCGCTTCGGCGACCGCTGGTACCTCTACTACACGGCCGACGACGGCGTCGACGACCACCACCGGCTGTACGTCCTGGAGTCGGAGCGCGACGACCCCACCGGCCCGTACCGCTTCAAGGCCAAGCTCGCCCCGCCCAACCACGCGGACGACTTCGCCATCGACGCGGGCATCCTCCAACTCGGCGGCCGGCTCTACCTCGCCTACAGCGGCATCAACCAGTACCAGCACAACGGGATCAACATCGCCCCGATGTCCGACCCGTACACCGTCTCCGGGAACGCGGTCGCGATCGACGCGGCGGGCGGCTGCCCCGAGGTGCGGGAGGGCCCCGAGTTCCTCTACCGGGGCGGCCGGGTATGGATGACGTACTCCACCTGCGACACGGGCAAGCCGGACTACCAGGTCTGGATGATGTCGATGCCGCTGAACGCGGACCCGCTGGTGCCGGGGAACTGGCACCAGCACCGGGGCGCGGTGTTCTCCCGGGCCGACGACCGGGGCGTGTTCGGGCCGGGCCACCACGCCTTCTTCACGTCCCCCGACGGCACCGAGGACTGGATCGTCTACCACGCCAAGACCACCTCGGTGAACACCTACACCAACCGCACCACGCGGGCGCAGAAGTTCACCTGGCGGGCCGACGGCACACCCGACTTCGGCCGTCCGCTCGCCATGGGAGCCACCCAGAACCTCCCCTCCGGCGATCCCGGCTCGGGCAACTACTGGATCAACGACGACGGCCGTTCCAGCGGCCCCGGCGGCGTCACCTACACCGGTGCCTGGAACTCCGGCACGGGCTGTGCCACGCAGTGCTTCTGGAGCGACGACCACTGGAGCGACCGGGCGGGTGCCACGGCCACCTTCTCCTTCACGGGCACCCGGATCGTCCTGCTCTCCGTCAAGGACACCGGCAACGGCTACGCGGGCATCAGCGTCGACGGCGGGCCCGAGCAGCGGGTGGACTTCCACCACTCGATCCGCGTCGGTGAAGCGGTGCAGTACACGAGCCCGCGGCTGGCGAACGGCGGCCACACCCTGCGGGTCCGGGTCACGGGCGAGCACGACTCCCAGTCCGGGGCGTCCTTCGTGAGCGTCGACCGGGCCGAGGTCTACACGAACTGACCCGTACCGCACACCCGGCCGACCGGAACCTCAGCGCCGCGCGCGGCCCTCCGTGCTCTCCCTCAGGACGAGCCGGTGGGCCACGATGCGGTCCTGCGGCGCCTGCACCCCCGACACGGCACCGTCCGGCGCCGTCGCCTCCTCGATGCGGTGCTGGAGCAGCTGCACGGCGACCTTGGCCACCGCCGCCTTGTCCGGCGCCACCGTGCTCAGCGTCGGGACGCTGTAGCTCCCGCCCTCCACGTCGTCGAAGCCGATCACGGCGACGTCCTCCGGCACCCCGACCCCGTGCTCGTGCAGGGCCCGCAACGCGCCCAGCGCGAGCTGGTCGTTGAGGCAGAGCAGCGCGTCGGGCCGGGCACCGTCCTCCAGCGCCCGCGCCACGGCCCGCGCGCCGTCGGGCATCCGGAAGGAGCCCACCGGCAGCAGAGCGTGCGGATCGTAGGCGATGCCCGCCTCCGCCAGAGCGGCACGGTAGCCCCGGGTGCGGGCCTCGGCCGTGCCCAGACCGGAGTCGTCGCGCCCTCCGACGGCGAGGATCGTGCGGCGTCCGAGCCCGATCAGATGGCGGGTCGCCTCGCGCGCGGCACTCTCGTTGTCGATGGCCACGTGGTCGGCGCCCTCCTCCAGCAGTTCCCCGAGCAGCACCGTGGGCGGAAAGCCCGTGCGGTCCCGCAGGTCGTCGGCGGTCAGCGCCAGCGGACTGAGGATGATCCCGTCCACGAACGTGGAGCCGAACCCGGCCAGCGCCGCCAGCTCATGGGCGCGGTCCGCCCCGGATTGATGGATCAGGACCGTCAGGGACCGCTGCTCGGCCTCGCGGATGACATGCCGGGCCAGCTCCGCGAAGTACGGTATGTCCAGTTCCGGGACGACGAGCGCGATGATGCCGGTTCTGCCCTTGCGCAGGTGGCGGCCGGCCAGGTTCACCCGGTAGCCGAGGTGTTCGATGGCCTCGCGCACCACCTGCCTGGTCCGGTCCGAGACATGGGCGTAGTCGTTGATGACATTGGACACCGTCTTCTCCGAAACGCCCGCATGACGTGCGACGTCCTTGATCCTGGGCCGTGCCACCGAGACCTCCCTGCCTCTTTCGCGCTGCCCGAGTCTATGTCCCGGTGCGCGGGAGGCTTCGGCGCAGGCCCACTGCCGCTCGGCTCTTTACAGCCCATGTACATCGATGTAAAAACTAGCCACCGCATGAGCTCCGGCCGTCGAAAGGTCCGCGATGAGTTCCCGTCTGCCTGCCCAGGGGGTGCCGGCCGTGTCCGACCCGGTCCACCGCCCCAGCCGCCGCCGGTTGCTGCGCAACGCCATGGCCGGGACGGGCGCCCTGCTCGCCGCGGGCCCGCTGTCCGGCTGCGCCTCCCCGGCCTCGGCCTCCGGGGCGTCCTCGCTGAGCGTCTGGGACCTCTTCCAGGGCGGCGACGGCATGCTCATGGACGACATGATCGAGGCCGTGTCCAAGGGAGCCGGGGGAGTCAAAGGCTTCGACGTCGACCGCACCATCCTGGACTGGGGCCCGTCCTACTACACCAAGCTCGCCATGTCCGCGGCCGGCGGACGGGCCTCCGACGTGGCCGCCATGCACCTGTCGCGGCTGGCGGGCTACGCGCCCGGCGGCCTGGTGGACCCCTTCGACCTGGACCTGCTCGCCGAATACGGCGTCACGGAGAAGGACTTCACCCCGGCCGTGTGGTCGCGCACCCGGCACGAGGGGACCGTCTACGCGATCCCGCTGGACGTCCACCCCTTCATCGTGTTCTACGACAAGAAGGCCGCCGAGAAGGCCGGACTCCTGGACACCTCGGGCGAACTGGCGCCCATGGGCTCCCCCGAGGCCCTGCTGGAGGCGGGCCAGGCCCTCGCCGGGGCGACCGGGGAGTCCGGCATCCTGTTCGGCCACGTCACCGACACGGCACAGAGCTGGCGCCTGTTCGCCGGCCTCTACGCCCAGACCGGCGCCGCCTTCGACCTGCCGGACGGCGGGCCCCCGAAGATCGACGTCGACGCCGCCGTACGCGTCGTCACCCTCATGACGCGGCTCTTCGACGGGAAGACCAACCCGAACAACCTGGACTACAACGGCGCGCTGGCCGCCTTCAGCAGCGGCCGCGGCGGCATGGCCATGCTCGGCGAATGGGAGCTGCCCACCCTGAAGAAGTCCGGCATCGACCTGGGCGCCGCGCCCTTCCCGCAGGTCTTCGACAAGCCGGCCGTCTACACCGACAGCCACAGCTTCGTCCTCCCGCACCAGGACAGCCCCGACCCGGCCCGGCGCCGCGAGGCCCACCGGTACGTCGCCCGGATACTCAGGCAGAGCCTCACCTGGGCGAGCGCCGGACACATCCCCGCCTACCAGCCCGTCCTCGCCGAGCCCGCGTACGCGGCGCTCGACCCCCAGTCCTCCTATGCCGACGCCGCCGAGGTGGCGGTGCTCGACCCGCCCAACTGGTTCGCGGGCGCCGGTTCGAACTTCCAGAACCGGATGTGCCAGCCGCTCCAGTCGGCGCTGCTGGGCAACACCACCCCCGAGAAGGCGGTGCGGCAGATGGTCCGCGAGGCGGACACCCTGCTGCGGCAGCCCAACCCGGTGGCCTGACCAGCGAAAGGAGTGACCGACGTGACCACCACCGCACCCCTCGGCGCCGAGGAGCAGACCGACCCGCCCGGGGTTGTCCCGGGCGGCCGCCGTACCGCCCTCGGCCGCATACGCACCGGCAACGGGCTCGTGTTCGTCCTGCCGTTCCTGCTCGTGTTCGGCCTCTTCATGGTGTGGCCGATCGTGCAGGGGCTCTGGATGAGCTTCACCGACAGCTCGCTCGCCCTGCGCGACACGAGCTTCGTCGGCTTCGACAACTACACCGAGGCGTTCGGTGATCCGGACGTGTGGAGCAGCCTCGGCAACACACTCTTCTTCACCGTCATCTCCAGCGTCCCGCTGGTGCTGGTCGCGCTCGCGATGGCGCTGCTGGTGCACAGCGGACTCGCCGGGCAGTGGGCCTGGCGCCTGTCGTTCTTCGCGCCCTACCTGCTGCCCGTGACCGTCGTGACCATGATCTGGACCTGGCTCTACCAGCCCGAACTGGGCATGGCCAACCAGCTCCTGGACACCCTCGGCATGGCACCGGTCGGCTGGCTGTCCGACGAGTCCGTCGCCATGTGGTCGGTGGCCGCCCTCACCGTCTGGTGGACGGTCGGCTTCAACTTCCTGCTCTACCTCGCGGCGCTCCAGTCCCTGCCCACGACCTTCGACGAGGCCGCGGCACTCGACGGGGCCGGTGCCTGGCGCCGCCTGTGGTCCATCACCCTGCCCCAACTGCGCAGGACCACCGGCCTGGTGGCCATGCTCCAGGTCCTGGCCTCCCTCAAGGTGTTCGACCAGATCTACATCCTCACCAAGGGCGGACCCAACGGCTCCACCCGGCCCGTCCTGGAATACGTCTACGACGTGGGCTTCACGGGCTACCGCCTCGGCTACGCCTCCGCCGTCTCGTACCTCTTCTTCGCCCTGATCGTCCTCGTCTCGCTCGTGCAGCTCCGCCTCTTCCGCCGGGAGGACTGACCGTGTCCGCAACCACCACCCTCCGCCCCCGGCGCCGTCCACCCCGCGAAGCGGCCGGCTCACCCCTGCTCCTCGGCCACGGCCGGCTGCCCCGTGTCCTGGCCGCGACCGCGCTCGTCGTGCTCGCCGTCGTCTGGCTGGTGCCGTTCGTGTGGGCGGTCATCACCTCGGTGCAGAGCGAGGAGGACATCAACACCACCGGGCTGTCCCCGTTCAAGGGCGCCTTCACCCTGGACGCCTACCAGCAGATACTGGAACGCGGCCACGTCACCGTCTGGGCCTTCAACAGCTTCCTGATCTCCGCCCTGGTCACGCTGATCACCGTGGCGGTCTCCACCCTCGCGGCGTACGGCTTCTCGCGCGGCACCTTCCGCGGCCGCCGGGGCCTGCTCGGCGCCACCGTCGCCGCCATCATGGTCCCGCCGCAGCTGCTCGTCGTGCCGCTGTTCGACCAGATGACCCTGTTCAACCTGGTCGACACCTACGCGGCGGTCATCCTGCCCCAGGTCGTCGCACCCATGATGGTGTTCATCCTCAAGCGGTTCTTCGACGGCATCCCCAAGGAACTGGAGGAGGCGGCCCGGATCGACGGCGCCTCCGAGTTCCGGGTGTTCCGGTCGATCGTGCTGCCGCTCTCGCGGCCGATCGTGGCCGCGGTGGCGATCTTCGTCTTCATCGGCGCGTGGAACAACTTCATGTGGCCGTTCATCGTCACCAACGACCCCGACCTGATGACCCTCCCGGTGGGCCTGGCCACGGTGAAGGACGCCTACGGCATCCAGTACGCGCAGTCCATGGCCTCCGCCCTGCTGGCCGCGCTGCCGCTGATCGTGGTCTTCCTCCTCTTCCAGCGCCGCATCGTCAACTCCGTCGCCACCACCGGCCTCGGCGGTTCCTGAACCCGACCAGCTGTACCCACGGGCCCGGCGTTCGCGCGCCCGGCCCACCGATCGACTGGAGCATGTGTGCCCACTCACTCCGTACCGCGCCCGGAGTACCCGCGACCGCAGTTCGTGCGCCGCGACTGGCTCAACCTGAACGGCGCCTGGCAGTTCGAGACCGACCGGGGGGACAGCGGCCTCGAACGCGGTCTGCTCGACCGCGAGCTGCGTGAGGAGATCCTCGTCCCCTTCCCGCCCGAGTCCGAGCTGTCCGGCATCGGCGACACCGACTTCCTGGAGGCCGTCTGGTACCGGCGGGCACTCACCCTGCCCGCCGCCTGGGCCGGACGCCGCGTACTGCTGCACTTCGGCGCCGTCGACCACGACACCACCGTGTGGGCCGACGGCAAGGAGGTCGCCCGGCACCGCGGCGGCTTCACCCCCTTCACCGCCGACCTCGGCGACATCGCAGGGGCGGGGGAGGAGGTCGTGATCACCGTACGGGCCCGCGACCCCAAGTCCGGCCCCCAGGCGCGCGGCAAGCAGGCCGTCCAGTACGCCAACCACGACTGCAACTACACCCGGGTGACGGGCATCTGGCAGACCGTGTGGCTGGAGCCCGTCCCCGTCACGCACCTGCGCCGTCCCCGGATCACCCCCGACCTGGCCGGCTCCGCCTTCCACCTCGAACTGCCCCTGTCCGGCAACCGGCCGGGGCACCGGGTGCGCGCCGTCCTCGGCGACGCCGACGGCGAGGTGAGCCGCGCGGAGGCCCGCGCCGACCTCGACCTCGCCCCGCGCCTGCACCTGCCGGTGCCGGACGACCGGCGGCGCGAGTGGGGACCCGAGGACCCGCACCTGTACGACCTGCGCCTCGAACTCCTCGACGCCGCCGGGCAGGTGGTCGACAGCGCCGAGAGCTACGCCGGGCTGCGCGCCGTCGGCCTGCGCGGCAAGGCCGTCCTGCTCAACGGCCGCCCCGTCTTCCAGCGCCTCGTCCTCGACCAGGGCTGGTACCCGGACGGGCTGATGACCGCCCCCACCGACGAGGCCCTGGTGCGGGACATCGAGCTGGCCATGGCGGCCGGCTTCAACGGGGCCCGGCTGCACCAGAAGGTCTTCGAGGAGCGCTTCCTGTACCACGCCGACCGCCTCGGCTACCTGGTCTGGGGCGAGTTCGGCGACTGGGGCTGCGAGACGGGCGGCTCCTCCGGCGACAACCAGAAGCCCGACGCCTCCTACGTCGCCCAGTGGCTGGAAGCCCTGGAGCGCGACTACTCGCACCCCTCGATCATCGGCTGGTGCCCGCTCAACGAGACCTACCAGAAGCTCCACGACCGCGTCACCCAGCTCGACGACGTGACCCGGGCGATGTTCCTGGCCACCAAGGCCATGGACACCACCCGCCCGGTCGTCGACGCGTCCGGCTACGCCCACCGGGTCGCCGAGACCGACATCTACGACTCGCACAACTACGAGCAGGACCCCGCCGTCTTCCGCCGGCTGATGTCCGGCCTCGCCAAGGACGCGCCCTTCGTCAACGCCCACGAGAGCGGCGCCCCCTACTCCCAGCCCTACCGGGGCCAGCCGTACTTCGTCAGCGAGTTCGGCGGCATCTGGTGGGACCCGGAGGCGGCAGCCGCACAGTCCGGCGAGGACCGCACCGTCTCCTGGGGCTACGGGGAACGCGTCCGCAACGAGGACGAGTTCCACGAGCGGTTCAGCGGCCTCACCGAGGTCCTGCTCGGCGACCGTGACATGTTCGGCTACTGCTACACCCAGTTGACCGACGTCTTCCAGGAGCAGAACGGCATCTACCGCTTCGACCGGGGCGAGAAGCTCGACGTCGCCCGCGTCCGCGCCGCCCAACTGCGCCCGGCGGCCATCGAGGGGCCGGAGGCCTGAGCCCGCACGGGGCCGGAGACCGAGCGGCGTCTCCGGCCCCCGCGGGTCAGAAGGGGCGGTCGCCCTCGATGGCGACGCGCTCGGCGACCCGACGCTCGGACCCGTAGTCACCCACGGCGTAGTGCTGCGTGGCCCGGTTGTCCCAGAAGGCGACGTCGCCGGGCTGCCAGCGCCAGCGCACCTGGTACTCGGGCACGTGTGCCTGCTGGAACAGGAACCGCAGCAGCCGGTCGCTCTCGGCGCGGTCCATGCCGGTGATGTGCGTGGTGAAGGACGTGTTGACGAACAGCATGCGCCGCCCCGTCTCCGGATGCGTGCGTACGACCGGGTGTTCCACGGGCGGGAACAGGTCCTGGTGCGGCAGCAGCCGCTCGGGTCCGTAGAACCGCGCGAAGCCCGGGATGAAGTCGTGCACGGCGCGGGCGCCGTCGATGCGGTCCTTGACCTCCCGGGGCAGGTTGTCGTAGGCCGCGGCCATGTCCGCCCACATCGTGTCCCCGCCGAACGGCGGCACCTCGCGCAGTTGGAGCACCGCGCCGAGCGCGGGACGCTCGCGGAAGGTGACGTCGGTGTGCCACACGTTCTCGTACGTCGGCGCCGTCCCGGCGCCCTTGTCGAACCGGACGACGTCGTCGCTGGAACCGGCGGCGAGCAGCGGGTTGGTCTCCAACTCGCCCCAGTTGCGGGCGAAGTCGCGCTGCTGCTCGGAGGTGAGGTGCTGGGCTCGGAAGAACAGCACCTTCCACTCCAGCAGGGCGCGGTTCAGCTCCTCGCGCAGCACGGGGGTCAGCGGGCGGGAGAGGTCGACGCCCCGCAGCTCGGCGCCGACGGTGCGTGCCTGCGGGACGACCTGGAAGTGCTCGTAGGGCCTCTCGCGCCGGCCCTCGGGCAGCCGGCGCAGGGTGCGCCGGCCCTCGTACATTCCGTCCCCCGGGACGCGTGCTTCGCGCAGGACGGTGCTCGGGCCGACGGACGTGACGGACATGGAGTCCTCCCCTTGTATGACGGTACGCGTGACATCCGGCCAGGGGGTGGCGCGGGGCCACCGCCGAACGGCCGGGGAAAAGAGGGTGGTGCTACGGGTGCTCCGGGCCGTGGACCGGAGGGAACGCCGACGGACTACGACGCGACAGGCGTCGGACGGTCGGTGCGAAGAAGGCCGTTAAAGGCCGGAGCGCTCACATCCGGTCCGCTCGGGCACGCGGGGACACTCCGCGATGGTGCCGAACCGGTATGGGGTCATGGCACCGATTGTGTGATCTTCGCCCGTCCGTGTCAACAGGGTCACGGCGGGCGGGGAACGAAGGGGAGCAGCTCGTCCCCTTCCGGCTGGACGACGCCGTAGCTGCTCTCGGGCACCTTGTTCCACACTCCGGGGAGGTCACCCAGGGGTTCCGACACGATCAGCCGGGTGCTGTCGGACGCGTCCTTGAGGAAGGGCAGCTCCGGATGGAGCGCGCGCAGGCTGTCCACCCGGCTGCTGTAGTAGAGCGACCGGGACTGGGCCTGGCTGGAGTAGCGGAAGGCCCACAGGCGGCGTCCGTCGGTCACGGCGACCGTCATCTGCAGCGGGAACTCCACGCCGTGCTCGTGGCCGATCTCCTCCACCAGCCCCGCCATCCGGGCCACGGCCGCCGGAGGGTCGTCCTCCAGGCCGAGGGTGAGCGCCAGGTAGAACATCATCTCCGAGTCCGTCGATCCCTCGATGTCGAGGAAGAGCTGCGGATCGACGGCCAGCGCGAGGTCCCGGCGCAGCCGGTGGAACTCGGCGATCGCGCCGTTGTGCATCCACATCCACCGGCCGTGGCGGAACGGATGGCAGTTGGTCTGCTGCACGGGGCTGCCCGTCGACGCCCGGATGTGCGCGAAGAACAGCGGCGAGCGGACATGGCTCGCGATCTCCCGCAGGTTGCGGTTGCTCCAGGCCGGCCCGACCTCCCGGACGATGGCGGGTGTGTGCATCTCCGGCCCGAACCAGCCGATGCCGAATCCGTCCCCGTTCGTCGTCTCGACGCCCATGCGGGCGTGCAGGCTCTGGTCGATGAGCGAGTGCTCGGGCTGGTAGAGCAGGGACTCCAGGAGGACGGGTGTCCCCGAGTAGGCGAGCCATCGGCACATCGCTCCGTCGCCTCCCTAGTGGCCTCGGGCGCCCCGGACGTCAGTCGACCGGCCAGGTGTGGACCGGGGCGTTGAGGTGCATGTAGTCCATGTACTGCTGGGTCATCCGGCGCAGCGCCTCGTGGCGGCCGGGACGGGCGGTGGCGTCGAGGTGGTGGAACATCTCCTTCTGCCAGACCGCGCCGTTGCGGCCGGTGACGCACCGCTGCTCGATGATGCCGAGCAGCGGCTCCCGCCAGGCGGAGTCCATGCCCGACAGCTCCAGTCCCCGGTGCGCCAGCGGCAGCAGCCGGCGCAGGACCAGCTCGGGCACCGTCACCTCGCCCACTCCGGGCCAGTACAGATGTGCCTCGATGCCGTGCCGCGCGGCGGTGTGCAGGTTGTCCTCGGCGACCGAGAAGGACATCCGCGACCACACCGGCCGCTCCTCCTCCACCAGGGCGCGGGTGAGCCCGTAGTAGAAGGCGCCGTTGGCGAGGGTGTCGGCGACGGTCGGACCGGCGGGCAGCACCCGGTTCTCCACGCGCACGTGCGGCTTGTCGTGGGCGACCGCGTAGACGGGCCGGTTCCAGCGGTAGATCGTGCCGTTGTGGAGGGTGAGTTCGCCCAGTTCCGGGATGTCGCCGCGGTCGAGCGTCTCGGCGGGGTCCTGCTCGTCGCACAGCGGCAGCAACGCCGGGAAGTAGCGGAGGTTCTCCTCGAAGAGGTCGAAGACGCTGTTGATCCAGCGTTCCCCGAACCACACCCGGGGCCTGACCCCCTGGGCCTTGATCTCCTGCGGCCGGGTGTCGGTGGCCTGTTCGAACAGGGGGATGCGGCTCTCGTGCCACAGCTCCTTGCCGAGCAGGAAGGGCGAGTTGGCCGCGAGGGCGACCTGGACACCGGCGATGGCCTGGGCGGCGTTCCAGTAGTCGGGGAACTCCTCCGGGGCGACCTGGAGGTGGAACTGCGTGCTGGTGCAGGCGGCCTCCGGCGTGATGGTGTCCGCGTAGGTCCGCAGGCGGTCGACGCCGTCCACCTCGATGTGCAGGTCCTCGCCCCGGGCGGCGAACACCTGGTCGTTGAGCAGCCGGTAGCGCGGGTTCTCCGACAGGGCCGCCTCGCCTACGTCCGACTGGCGCAGCGTGGGCAGGGTGCCGACCATGATCAGATGGGCGCCGACCGACGCGGCGCGGTCCTCGGCGTGGTTCAGGGCGGCGCGGATCTCGGTCTCCCAGGCGTCGGGGCCGCCCGCCGTCAGCTGCCGGGGCGGGATGTTGATCTCCAGGTTGAACCGGCCCAGCTCGGTGGACCAGGCGGGGTCCGCGATCGCTTCGAGGGCGTCGCTGTTGCGCATGGCGGGTTCGCCGCGGTCGTCGACCAGGTTCAGTTCGATCTCCAGGCCCACCTGGGGCCGCTCGGTCTCGAACCGGGACTCGCGCAGCATCTGCGCGAAGGCCTCCAGGCACTCCTGCATCTTGATCCGGTACCGGCGGCGGTCCTCGCGGGTGAAGACCAGCGCCGGGACGTCCCGTCCCATCGGTCCTCCCGGGGTTGCCTTCCTCGGACGCTCCTCCACCCCAGCGTCGCACCACCCGGCGCGCCCCACCAGACGAGACGGAACGGGGGGCCGCCGCACCGTGTGCGGCGGCCCCCCGTCGGTTCCGGTCCCCGTGGGGCCGGTCAGGTCCTACAGCTTGCCGGACGCGCGCACCGCGATCTTCTTGGAGGTCTTGCCCGACGGCGAGGAGCCGTAGCCCTCGATCTTGTCCACCACGTCCGTGCCCTCGACGACCTTGCCGAAGACGACGTGCTTGCCGTCCAGCCAGGGGGTGGGGACGGTGGTGATGAAGAACTGCGAGCCGTTGGTGTTCGGACCCGCGTTCGCCATCGAGAGGAGGTACGGCTCGGTGTGCTTCAGCTGGAAGTTCTCGTCCGCGAACTTCTCGCCGTAGATGCTCTTGCCCCCGGTGCCGTTGCCCGCGGTGAAGTCACCGCCCTGGAGCATGAACTGCGGGATCACACGGTGGAACGGGGAGCCCGCATAGCCGAACCCGTGCTCGCCGGTGGCCAGCTCCAGGAAGTTCCTGGCGGTCTTGGGGGTGACGTCCTCGAAGAGTTCGAAGACGATGCGGCCCGCATCCTGGCCGTCGATGTCGATGTCGAAGTAAACCTTGGAATTGCTCATCGCACCATTGTGACCTGTGACCCCCGGTGATGCCGAACCGGCTGCCCGTTCAGCGTGTGGCGAGCAGTCCGAGGGTGTCGATCACCCGGTTGGAGAAGCCCCACTCGTTGTCGTACCAGGCGACCACCTTGATGTGGCGGCCGTCCACGCGGGTCAGCGCCGAGTCGAAGATCGACGACGCCGGGTTGCCCGTGATGTCGGAGGAGACCAGCGGGTCGTCCGAGTACTCCAGCACACCGGCGAGCGGCCCGTCGGCGGCGGCGCGGTAGGCGGCCAGGACGTCCTCGCGCGTCACGTCGCGGGCGACGGTCGTGTTCAGCTCGACGATCGAGCCCACCGGGACCGGCACCCGGATCGAGTCGCCCGACAGCTTGCCGTCAAGGCCCGGCAGCACCAGGCCGATCGCCTTGGCGGCGCCCGTCGTGGTCGGCACGATGTTCACCCCGGCGGCGCGGGCGCGGCGCGCGTCGCGGTGCGGGCCGTCCTGGAGGTTCTGCTCCTGGGTGTAGGCGTGCACCGTCGTCATGAAGCCGTGCTCGATGCCGGCCAGCTCGTCGAGGACCGCGGCGAGCGGCGCCAGGGCGTTGGTGGTGCAGGACGCGTTCGAGACGATCGTGTGCGCCGCCGGGTCGTAGGCGTCGGTGTTCACGCCGTACGCCAGCGTCACGTCGGCGCCGCTCGACGGGGCGCTGACCAGGACCTTCCGCGCGCCCGCGGTCAGGTGGGCGCGGGCGGCGTCGGCGGAGGTGAAGCGGCCGGTCGACTCCAGCACGATGTCGACGCCCAGCTCCGCCCAGGGCAGCCGGGCGGGCTCGCGCTCGGCGAGCACCTTGATGCGGTGCCCGTCGACGACCAGGGTGTCCCCGTCGACGGTCACCGGGCGGCCGAGCCGGCCGGCCGTCGAGTCGAAGGCGAGCAGGCGGGCCAGGGTGGCGGGCTCCGTGAGGTCGTTGACGGCGACGATCTCGAGCTTCGTGTCGCGTTCGAGCAGTGCGCGCAGCACATTGCGCCCGATGCGGCCGAATCCGTTGATGCCGATGCGAGTCATGAGTGGTGTGTCCCTTCGTTTCGCCACCAGGTCCTTCGCCACCAGGTTCGCGCACGCCGGGTGCGCGTGGCAGCGGCGCGAGTGCCACGGTTCGAAAGGATCACGCCAGGGGAGGGCGGCGGACGCGCTGCTACTCGCCCCGGGCGAAGGTGCGCCGGTACTCGCTGGGGGTGGTGCCGAGGATGCGCTGGAAGTGCAGCCGCAGGTTCGCGCCGGTACCGAGGCCGACGTCGGCGGCGATCTGCTCGACGCCGCGCTCGGAGCGTTCGAGCAGCTCACGGGCCAGGTCGATACGCGCCCGCATGATCCACTGCATCGGTGTGTACCCGGTGTCCTCGACGAAGCGCCGGGAGAGGGTGCGCGCCGACACCGCCGCGTGCCGGGCCAGTGCCTCCAGGGTGAGCGGCTCGGCGAGCCGGCGCAGCGCCCACTCGCGGGTGGCGGCGAACCGCTCGCCGAGCGGCTCGGGCACGCTGCGGGGCACGTACTGGGCCTGACCGCCGCTGCGGTAGGGGGCCGCCACGAGGCGACGGGCCGCGTGGTTCGACGCGGCCACCCCGAGGTCGCCGCGCAGGATGTGCAGGCACAGGTCGATGCCGGAGGCGGCGCCCGCCGACGTGAGGACGCTGCCCTCGTCCACGAACAGCACGTTCTCGTCGACCCGCACGCGCGGGTGCTTCGCCGCGAGGGCCCGCGTGTAGTGCCAGTGGGTGGTGGCCCGTCTGCCGTCGAGCAGGCCCGTGGCGGCGAGCGCGAACGCGCCGGTGGAGATGGCGGCGAGCCGCGCGCCCCGGTCGTGCGCCGCCGTCAGCGCGTCGATGACGCTGCGCGGCGGGTCCTCGACGTCGGGGGACCGGTACCCGGGGAGGAAGACCACGTCGGCCCACGCCAGGGCGTCGAGGCCGTGGGCGACGTGGTACGACAGGCCGTCACCCCCGGTGACCAGGCCCGGCGCCGCGCCGCACACCCGCACCTCGTACGGCATGCTCGCGCGGGTCGTGAAGACCTGCGCCGGGATGCCGACGTCGAGCGGTTTCGCGCCTTCGAGCACGAGGACGGCGACGCGGCGCAGGCGGGAGGACGGCACGGGAAAAGCGTACGCGGGGAGTTGCCGCAGGTCAGTCCAGGCCGAGGACGGTCATCGTGTGCTCGGCCATGCGCCGCTCGCCGAGGGCGTTGGGGTGCACGGGCACGAGGCTGTGCCCGAACAGCAGCGGTTCGATCCAGCGGGTACCGGGTGCCTCGCAGGCGTCGTGGCCGTCGGAGACCTCGGAGAAGTCCACATAGGTGGCGCCGGTCTCCTCGGCGGCACGCCGGACCGCGTCGTTGAGGTGGGCCTGGATGGCGCGGAGGTAGGGCACGTCACCGGCGGCGACGGGCAGCTTCAGGAAGCAGGACGGGTCGGCGGCGGCCGGTGTGATCCACGGGTAGCCGAGGGCCGCCACCCGGGCCTGCGGAGCCCTGGCCCGGACGCCGAGCAACGCGGCCTTGAGCGCGGGATAGGTGTTGGCCTCGATCTCGTCGTCGAAGGAGGTACCGTGCTTGTCCTTGCAGGGGCTGCCCTTGCCGCCGCTGAGGACGCCCGCCGTGCCGCAGGCCGTGATGGCGTTGATGAACGTGCTGTTGTCGTTGCCGCCGATGGTGAGCGTGACCAGATCCGTCTCGGCGCCCAGCGCGTCCAACTGGGGGGCGGTGCCCGGGTACTGAGCCTGCGTGAAGTGGGCGGTCCGGGCGGCGCCGCAGGTGACGTCCTTGAGACGGGCGCCCGTCGCGTCCGCGATGACATGGGGGTAGTTGGCCGTCGAGCGCAGACAGAGCAGGTTGGTGGGGTCGACGGGCAGGACGCCCGAACCGGCGCTGTAACTGTCGCCGAGGGCGACGTAGTCGAGGGTGGCGGGCGCGGCGTGCGCGGTGGCGTCGGTGAGGCCGAGGGCGAGCGTGCCGACGGCGGCGGCTGTCGCGGTCATGACACGGCGAAGGGCATGCTTCGGCATGTGCTCTCTCTTCTTCGGGAGGGGCGGCAGCGGAGTTACCGGGCGGTTCTACTTTTAAGTAATGTGCAGGGCCGCTGACTCCGAGTCAACGTTGTTGACGGAACTTCTCGTGGATGCCGAAGCCCTTTCCGTCGGGCCGAGTCGATTGATTTTCGATCGATTCCCATTGAAGATCGATGCATGCATCGTCTGATCACCGCCGCACTCCGGGCCGGCATCGCCGCCGCGATCCTGCTCGGTCTCTTCGGGCAGACCGTCGTCATCCCCACGACGGCGTCCGACGAGGTCGACCGCTTCCCGCCCTACGAACCCTTCGCCGTGCCCTACGCGACGGTGGCGATCATCGGCGTCGCCTGCGTCCAGGTCGTGCTCGGCGCGGTGTGGATGCTGCTCGGCATGGTCGAGCGCGACGCCGTCTTCACCCGGCGGGCGTTCCGCTGGGTCGACACCGTCATCGGGGCCACGGCCGCGGCCACGCTGCTGGCGCTCGGGGCCGCCGTCCACCTGGCCGTGGCCGAGATCCCCTCTCCCGACGACGGCATGCAGGCGCTCGGCGCGCTGGGTGCCGCGGTCGCCTGCGTCGGTGTCGGCGCCGCGTTCGCCCTGCTCGTCGTCGTCATGCGCGGCCTCCTGGCCAAGGCGACCGCGCTGCGCGGCGAACTGGCCGAGGTGGTCTGACGCCGTACCGGCCCGCTGTCGGTGCCCGTCGTTACGCTTCCCGAGGTCCACACGTCCCGTCCGCCCGCCCCGGAGGCCCCCGTGCACCCCACCGAGTCGGAACTGGCCGACGCCGTCCACCGCGCTGCCCGCGCGGCCCTGCTCGACCTGTTCCGCGAGCACCCCGGCCACCGGTTCTACTACTGCGCGCTGGTGACGTCCGGGGAGGGCTACGGGCCCGCGCTGTCCGCCTGGTCCCACCAGGCCCTGGCCGCGGAGTCGGCGCGCCAGGGGTGCGCGCCCGGCGACCTCAAGTGGTCGTACGCCGACTCCCCGTTCTGCTGCTACGGCGAGGAACACCTGGAACCGGTCCGGCCCCTCTTCGAGGCCCGGGGCGAACTCTTCGACCTGCCGGACGACGAGGCGGACGCGGAGTTCGAGCTGCGCCTGCGGGCGATGGAGACGGCCATGGCCAGGCTGGACGCCGAAGGCCTCTTCGGCACCGGCGCCGACCGGCACTCCGTCGTCGTCACCGTCGAAGTGCCGTCCGAGGAGGGCGACGACGAGCGGACGCTGCGGCTGAATCCGCCGGAGGCACTGGTGGACTGGGCGCCGGAGACGGGCGCGGAGGTCGTATGACCGGCGGCGACCGCCGCCCTCGCTGTTCTAGAGTTGCTCTCACCAGTGCAGACGATTCCGTGGACCTGTGAGGTACTCACCAGCCATGACGACCGAAACGTTTGAGTTCCAGGTAGAGGCGCGTCAGCTGCTCCAGCTGATGATTCACTCCGTCTACTCGAACAAGGACGTGTTCCTGCGCGAGCTCGTCTCCAACGCCTCCGACGCGCTGGACAAGCTGCGCCTCGCCGCCCTGCGCGACGACGCCCCCGACGCCGACGTGAGCGACCTGCACATCGAGTTGGAGGTCGACAAGGACGCCCGCACCCTGACCGTGCGGGACAACGGCATCGGCATGTCGTACGACGAGGTCACCCAGCTGATCGGCACGATCGCCAACTCGGGCACCGCCAAGTTCCTGCAGGAGCTGCGCGAGGCCAAGGACGCGGCCGGGGCGGACGGACTCATCGGCCAGTTCGGCGTCGGCTTCTACTCGGGCTTCATGGTCGCGGACGAGGTCACCCTGGTCACCCGGCACGCCGGTGAGACCGAGGGCACCCGGTGGACCTCGCGCGGCGAGGGCACGTACACCCTGGAGCGGCTCGACGACGCCCCGCAGGGCACCGCCGTCACGCTGCACCTCAAGCCCGCCGACTCCGAGAACCAGCTGCACGACTACACCTCCGCGTGGAAGATCAAGGAGATCGTCAAGCGGTACTCGGACTTCATCACCTGGCCGGTCCGGCTGCTGCCGGAGCCGGGCGAGGACGGAGACGGCGCCGAGGCCCGCGAGGCCGAGACGCTCAACTCCATGAAGGCCCTGTGGGCGCGCCCGCGCGACGAGGTGTCCGACGACGAGTACCACGAGCTGTACAAGCACATCGCCCACGACTGGCGCGACCCGCTGGAGACGATCCGGCTCCAGGCGGAGGGCACCTTCGAGTACCAGGCCCTGCTCTTCGTGCCCTCGCACGCTCCGCACGACCTGTTCACCCAGGGCTACCAGCGCGGCGTCCAGCTCTATGTGAAGCGCGTCTTCATCATGGACGACTGCGAGGAACTGCTGCCGCCCTACCTCCGCTTCGTCAAGGGCGTCGTCGACGCGCAGGACCTCTCGCTCAACGTCTCCCGCGAGATCCTCCAGCAGGACCGCCACATCCGCATGATCCAGCGCCGGCTGACCAAGAAGGTCCTGTCCACGGTCAAGGACCTCAGGACGTCGGCGCCGGACCGCTACGCCACCTTCTGGCGCGAGTTCGGCGCGGTCCTCAAGGAGGGCCTGGTGACCGACTCCGAGAACCGGGACGCGATCCTCGCCGCCTGTTCGTTCGCCTCCACCCACGACGCCGACGAGCCCACCTCGCTCAAGGACTACGTGGAGCGGATGAAGGACGGGCAGGACGACATCTACTACATGACGGGCGAGTCCCGGCAGGCCATCGAGAACTCCCCGCACATGGAGGCGTTCCGGGCCAAGGGCGTCGAGGTCCTCCTGCTCACCGACGCCGTCGACGAGGTCTGGGTCGACGCGGTCGGGGAGTTCGACGGCAAGACGCTGCGCTCGGTGGCCAAGGGCGAGATCGACCTGTCCGGCACCGAGGAGGACAAGAGCGACGCCGAGAAGGAGAAGCAGGGCGAGGAGTACGCCGGGCTGCTCGGCTGGATGACGGAGCACCTGGGCGAGGAGGTCAAGGAGGTCCGCCTCTCCCACCGCCTGACCGTCTCGCCGGCCTGCGTCGTCTCCGACGCGGGCGAGCTGACGCCCGCCCTGGAGAACATGTACCGGGCGATGGGCCAGGAGGTGCCCAGCGCCAAGCGGATCCTGGAACTCAATCCCGAGCACCAGCTGGTGAAGTCCCTGAACCGGGCCTGGACCGACCGGCGGGACCGCGCGGAGCTCACCGAGACCGCCGAACTGCTGCACGCCCTCGCGGTGCTCGCCGAGGGCGGCCGGCCCAAGGAGCCCGCCCGGTTCGTCCAGCTGATGGCGGACCGCCTGGAGCGCACCCTGTAACCGGCCGGGAAGACCCGGAAAGATCCGGACGCCGCGCCGTCCGCCATCCGCATGGCGAGACGGCGTGGCATACGGAGCACGCTCTTCCGTATCTTCGTACGCATGTATGCATCGGCTCCGCTGCTGTGCCTCGCGCTCTTCGCGTGCTCGGCGTGGTGCGTCGACGACGGCCTCTGTCGCCGCTGAGCCCCCGGACCGGCCGCGCTCCCCGCGCCGCCGGTCCGCCCAGCGTCCGCCGTCCCCGTGCACCCCACCCCGGAGATCTTCCGTGACCACCGCACCCCCGGCCGGGTCCGCCCCGGCCGCGCCGCCGCGCCCGCCCACCGCCCTGTTCGCCCCCTCGCCCACCTCCTCGGCGCGGCCCGAGGCGCCGCCCCTGCCGCCGGTCCGGCGGACGCCGCTCGTCGTGTCCGGGCTGCTCGCCGCCGCCCTGACCGTGTACGTGTGGTTCGCGCACGGCGCCAAGCCCGGCGTGCTGCTCCTGCTCGGCCTCGGTCTGGGCGTCGCCCTCTTCCACTCCCGGTTCGGCTTCACCTCCGCCTGGCGACAGCTGGTCGCCGTCGGGAACGGCTCCGGGCTGCGGGCGCACGCCCTGCTCCTCGGCACCACGGCCACCCTGTTCGCGCTGGTCATCGGTACCGAGACGGGGCTGTTCGGCTCCCATCCCGCGCCGTCCGCCGGGCCGATCGGCGTCGACCTGTTCGCCGGTTCGGCGCTTTTCGCGATCGGCATGCAGCTCGGCGGCGCCTGCGCCTCGGGCACCCTGTTCGCGGTCGGCTCGGGCCAGACGTCGATCGTGCTGACCCTGGGCGGCTTCGTCGCCGGCGCCACGCTGGCCGCCTGGCAGTTCGACCTGTGGAAGGACCTCCCCGCCTGGGAGCCCGTCGTGCTGTCCGAGCACATCGGCTGGTTCGGCTCCTGGGCCGTGACCATCGGCGCCCTGCTCCTCGTGGTGCTGGTCAGCCGCCGCGTCCAGGCCCGTCGCAACCCGCCCCCGCTGGGCGCCGTGCCCTCGGCGCGCCGGGCGGCCGTCCGTGCCGTCCGCGGCTCCTGGCCCCTGGCGGTCGGCGCCCTCGCGCTGGCCGTGCTCGGCGCGGGCGTCCTGCTGGTCTCCGGCGGCGCCTGGGGCGTCACCAGTGCCTTCAGCCTGTGGGGCTCGGAACTGGTGGGCGCGCTCGGCGGCCACCCGGAGAACTGGACCTGGTGGCAGCGGCCCGGCAACGCCGAGATGCTGGCCGGTCCGGTGCTCGCCGACAAGACCAGCCTCACCGACATCGGCATCATGATCGGCGCGGCCGTCGCCGCCTCGCTCGGCGGCACCTGGGCGCTGCACCGGGGCATCCCCTGGCGTACCGCCGTCGCGGCGGTGCTCGGCGGTGTGCTGATGGGCATCGGCGCCCGGCTGGCCGGCGGCTGCAACATCGGCGCCTATCTGGCGGGCATCGCCTCGGGCAGCCTCAGCGGCTGGCTGTGGGGCGCCTTCGCGCTGGCCGGTACCTGGGTGGGCCTCAAGCTGCGGCCCCTGTTCGGCCTGGGCAACCCCAAGCCGGGCGACGGCGTCTGCTGACGGGGACGCCCGTGCGGCGCGGGGGTCAGGCCCGCGCCGCACGGGCTGCTAGGGGGCGCCGCTTCCCTCGGGCGCGCGCCGGTCCGTGGTGGTGACCCGGGCGATGGCCTCCAGGGTGAGGGCACGGCCGTGCGGCTCCCGGGCCAGGGCGCGGTGCAGCGTCAGACCCTCGATGAGGGCGTCCAGCTGGCGGGCCGTGTCCGGGTCGAAGTGCTTCTCCAGGTGGACGCGGCTGCGGCGCATCCACTCGTGGGTCAGCTCCCGGTAGGCCGGTTGCCGCGCGGCGAGCGTGTACAGCTCCTGGGTGAGCACCAGGTCGCGCTGGCTGTCCTCGGACAGCTCGTGCACGAGGTCGGCCACCGCCTCGCGGGCCTGGTCGCGGTCGGCGGCGGCGCCGAGATGCTCGTCGAACACCGCGACGATGTGGTCGGTGAACCGGCCGAACGCTTCCCGCAGCAACTGCTCGATGCCGCTGAAGTGGTACGTCATCGAGCCGAGCGGTACCCCCGCGCGCTGTGCGATCCTCCGGTGGGAGACGCGTGCGATGCCCTCCTCGGCGATCAGGTCGAGGGTGGCCGCGAGGATGCGCTCCCGCCGCTGCGGGTCCGTGTGTCCGGTTGCCATGGGAGCAGACTTACACGTTCCGCACCGGCCGTGCGGGGTTGCCGACGGCCACGACGTTCGCCGGCACGTCCTTGGTGACGACCGCACCGGCCCCGATGACGGCGTTGTCCCCGATGGTGACACCCGGCAGTACGATCGCGCCGCCGCCCAGCCAGACGTTGTCGCCGACGACGATCGGGCGGGCGGCCTCCAGCTTGTCCCGCCGGGGGCCGGGCTCCAGGGGGTGCGTCGGGGTCAGCAACTGGACGTTCGGCCCGATCTGGCAGTCCTCGCCGATGGTGATCGCCGCGACGTCCAGCGCCGTCAGGTTGTAGTTGACGAAGGTGCGGGCCCCGACCGTGATGTTGCTGCCGTAGTCGACGTACAGCGGCGGCCGCACATGGGCCTCGTCCCCCAGCGAGCCGAGCAGCTCCGCGAGGAGCGGACGCGCCGCATCCGCGTCCTCCGCGTAGGCGGCCTGGTAGCGGGCGGCCAGCCGCACGGCCTGCTGCTGCCTGCGGGCGATCTCCGGGTCGTCGGCGATGTAGAGGTCGCCCGCCAGCATGCGTTCGAGGTTGGTGCGGGAGTCGCCCGCGAAGTGGTCCGTCGGCATGTGCCCGATCGTACCCCCGAAAGCGTACGAACGTACACTCGCGGCCGGATCGTGTCGCCCGGCGGTGCGGCTCATCGGCGCCGGGGCTGGAGCACTCCCGCGCACAGGAGTACGAGGAGACCCGCGAGCGGCACCACGAGCAGACCCACCCGCAGGCTCGTGGCGTCGGCGACCAGCCCCACGACCGGCGGGGAGAGCAGGAAGCCGAGCCGCATCAGCCAGGAGACGAGGGTCAGCCCCGACCCGGGCTTGAGGCCGGGCAGTTCGTCGGCCTCGTGCATCGCCGCCGGGACCAGCGTCGCCACCCCGAACCCGGCCGCGGCGAACCCGAGGACCGTGCCGGGCACCGTCGGCACGGCCAGCGCCAGGCCCATGCCGACCGCCGCGATCAGGGCGCCGGAGCGGGCCACCGCGCGCTGGCCGAAGCGGTCCACGAGCCGGTCGCCGACGATCCGGCCGACGAACTGCGCGCCGACCAGGGCGACATACCCGGACGCGGCCAGCGCCGCCGTCGCGTGCAGCGAGTCGGAGAGGTAGAGGGTGGCCCAGGACATGCCGGCGTCCTCGACCAGGGTGCCGGCCGTGGCGATCAGGACGAGGGCGGCCAGCACCCAGCCGGTGCGCAGGCCCGCCGCCGGGACCCGCGTCGGCAGCGGCGCGCGGTCCTCCGCGCCGGTCTCCACGGCCGGTTCCGCCTCGGTCTCCGGACCCGGCAGGCAGTAGCGCAGGGCGACGCACGCCGCGACCGCGAACACCACGGCGGAGAAGAGCAGATGCGGGCCCCGCGCGACGCCGAGCGCGATCGCGGCGGCGGCCATGGAGCCGCCGGTGACGGCGCCGACGGACCAGATGGCGTGGAAGGAGTTGATGATGGAACGTCCGTAGCGGCGCTGTACCCGCAGACCGTGGGCGTTCTGCGCGACGTCGGTGAACGCGTCCATCGCCCCGGCGAGGAACAGCGCCCCCGCGAACACGGCCACCGAGTCCGCGAGGCCCGCGGCGAGGATGCCCACCCCCGTCAGCAGCGTGCCGCCGACCGCCACCCGCGCCGAACCGAAGCGGCGCACCAGGACCCCGGCCGCCAGCCCGGCCGTGATGGCTCCCGCCGGGAACGCCGCCACGGCCAGTCCGTAGGCGGCGTTCCCGATGCCGAGGTCCGCCTTGATCTGCGGATACCTCGGCAACAGGTTGGCGAACAGGGCCCCGTTGGTGAAGAACAGCACGGCGACGGCCACGCGAGCCCGCCGATCGGCCAGGGCGGGCCGGCGCAGTACGTCAACAGTCATGCGCGGGAGCCTACCCTCGGGGCGTACGAACGTACACTCCTGGTGGCTCCCGGTCGGAGCGCGCCGTTCAGTGCCCCTTCGCGCACAGGGCCGCGTCCACGGCGCCCTGGAGATGACGCAGGCTGTCCCCCTCGGCCGCCCACGTCGTGGTGTAGACGGTGACGGTGCCCCGGCCGCCCGTGGCCCGTCCGCCGCCCACCGAACCGCCGGGCAGGTCGCCGCCGTGGCCCCAGTAGACGCCG
Organism: Streptomyces sp. NPDC034099; assembly: GCF_055575415.1. Lineage (NCBI taxonomy): Bacteria > Bacillati > Actinomycetota > Actinomycetes > Kitasatosporales > Streptomycetaceae > Streptomyces > Streptomyces sp. NPDC034099. The sequence continues at coordinate 188,964 of NZ_JBVISR010000003.1, forward strand.
CCGCAGCCGAGCGGGATCGAGGCGACGCCGTACCCGTAGCGGCTGCCCGCCGGGTAGACGTCGCGGCCGCCGATGTCGGTGGTGTCCCGCGTCATCAGCCGCACCGCCCAGCCGGGCAGGAGCCGGCCGCCGAACAGGCCGTCCCAGAAGGCGTTGAGGTCGACGGGCGTGGAGACGAGGCCGCCGGACGCGCCGAACTCGTAGCCCGGCAGCTCGGTCACGTCCAGCCTGCCGTCCTGCGGTTGCGCGGGATGGACGCCGTAGTTCCGGGCGTGCGGGCCGCGCAGGTCCAGCTCCCCGGGCGCGGGCCAGTAGGTGTCGTCCAGGTGCAGCGGGCGCAGGACGGTGCGCTCGACGTACGTGCGGAAACCGACCCCGGACACCTCGTCGATCACCATGCCGAGGACCAGGTAATTGGTGTTGGAGTAGCCCCAGTCGGTGCCGGGCTCGAAGACGGGGCCCGCGTCGAGCGCCAGTGCCAGGTAGTCCTCGGGCGTCCCCGGCCGGGTCCAGTCCACCAGCGCCGAGTACTCCGCCAGCCCGCTGGTCTGTTTCAGCAACTGCCGTACGGTGACGGTGCTGCCCGCCAGTTGCGGCACGTAGGAACCCGCGCGGTCGCCGAGGCCCAGGCGGCCGTCCGCCACCAGCCGCATCACCGCGGTCGCCGTGAACGCCTTGGTGTCGCTGGCGAGCCGGAACCGGCCCCGCTCGTCGGTCATCGGCCGGCCCGAGTCCAGGTCCGCGACGCCCGAGGTGCGGGTCGTCCTGCCGTCGTACGCGAGCGCGCCAGGGACTCCGTCGCGTGCGGTGAGCAGGTCGAGTCGGCGCTGTACGGGGTCGGGGCGGTGGGCCGGGTGGGCCGCCGCCGCTGGGGCGAACGCCCCGGTGAGCGCGGCGGCGAGCAGGACTGCGGCGGTGAGGCGCTTGCGGTGCACGGGTCTTCCCCCTGTTCTGGCCGCCCGGCGGCGGGCGGACGGTGTCCGTTCACCGACGACCTTTCCAGGACTCGGAGGGGGGATCACTGGGACTGGCCCCCGGCCCGGGGGTGTCACCAACACCCCCCACGCGCCCGCGCGGATGGTCTCAGCCGAGCAGGCCGGCGACGAGCGCGGCGAACTCCTCGGGGGTGGCCAGCCGGACGCCGAGCTGCTCCGCCTTCGCCCGCTTCGAGCCCGCCCCCTCGCCCGCGACGACGAGCGTCGTGTTCTTGGAGACGCTGGAGGAGGAGCGTCCGCCGGCCCGCTCGATGAGTTCGTTCATCTCGTTGCGGCTGAGCCGTTCCAGGTTTCCGGTCATCGCGCCGGTGACGACCACCTTCATGCCCGCCAGCGGGCCGCCCGCCGCCGCGGGCGTCGCCCCGTCCTCGCCCTCCGCGTCGGCGGGCGGGGGCGGGGCCGCGCCGGGCTCGGTCATGTTGACACCGGCGGCGGTGAGCTTGTCGATGAGCGGGGCGAGTTCGGCGATCTCCGCGACGACGGAGGGCGCCTTCTCCACCCCGATGCCGTCGACCCGCTGCATGGCCTCGGCGTCGGCCGCGCGTATGTGGTCCATGGTGGCGAAGTACCGCGCGATGCGCCGGGACATGGAGCGGCCGGTGCCCCGGACACCCAGCGCGCACAGCACCCGGGACAGCGGCTGCTCCTTGGCCCGGGCGAGCGCGGCGAGCAGGTTGTCGGTGCTGGTCTCGCCCATCCGCTCCAGGGCGAGCAACTGCTCGCGCCGGAGCAGGAACAGGTCGGCCAGGTCGGCGACGAGGCCCGCCTCGACGAGCTGGATCACGCGGGTGGTGCCCAGGCCCTCGATGTCGAGCTGGTCGCGGCCTGCGGCGTAGGCGAGGGAGGCGACCAGGTGGCAGTTGCGGCCCTGCGCGCACCGCCAGCGCTCCTCGCTCGTGTCGATGTCCGAGCCACAGCGCGGACACGCCTCGGGGAACACGACGGGCCGCTCCTCGCCCGTCCGCAGATGTGCGACGGGAGCCTCGATGCGCGGGATGACGTCACCGGCGCGGTGCACCATCACGTGGTCGCCCAGACGCAGACCGCGACGGGTGATGTCGGCCGGATTGTGCAGCGTGGCGTAGGTGATGGTGGAGCCCTCGATGACCACCGGTTCCAGGACGCCGCGCGGGGCGATGATGCCGGTGCGGCCCACGTTCCACTCGACCTCCAGCAGCCGGGTGATCTTCTCGACGGCCGGGAGCTTGTACGCGATCGCCCACCGCGGCGCCCGCGAGCCGGACCCGACGGCCCGCCGGTCGGCGGCGAGGTCGGCCTTGACGACGACGCCGTCGATGCCGAACGGCAGCTCGGCACGGAGCGCGGCGATCTCCTGGACCCGGGCCACCACCTGCTCGGGTGTCTCGACGACCACGTCCGGCACCGCGGTACCGGCGCTGGTGTGCACGCCGAGCCCGGCCGCCGTCGACATCAGCTCGCTGTACGCCAGCTCCTCCAGCCGCCCGGCGAGCGCGGCGTCCGTGCCGGGCAGGGCCGGCAGGCCGTAGCCGAAGAACGTCATCGGCACCGTGTAGGCCCGCTCCCTCGCCCGCAGGGTGCCCGCGGCCGCGTTGCGCGGGTTGGCGAAGGGCTGCCCGCCGTGCTGGATGCGCACCTCGTTGGCGTGCTCGAACTGGGCCGTCGTCATCAGGATCTCGCCGCGCACCTCGACGGTCACCGGCTCGGCCAGCGTCCCGGGCAGCCCCTCCACGGTGCCGATGGCGTGCGAGACGTCCTCACCGGCCGTGCCGTCGCCCCGGGTGATCAGCCGGGTGAGGCGGCCCTCGTGGTAGCGGGCGGCGACCGCGAGGCCGTCCAGCTTGGGGCCCACGGCGAACCGGGTGACCTCGCGGCCGACGCGCCGGGCCAGGGACGCCGTCCAGGCGGTGAACTCCTCAGGCGAGAAGACGTTGTCCAGGCTGAGCATCGGCACCGTGTGCGGTACGTCCCCCTCGGCCGCGCCCCCGGCGACCTTGCCGGTGGGGGAGTCGGGCAGCACCTCGTCCGGGTGCGCGGCCTCCCACGCGGCGATCCCTCCCGCCAGCCGGTCGTAGGTGTCGTCGTCCAGAGGGGACGTGCCGCCCGCGTAGTAGGCGGCGGCCGCGCGTGCGGCGTCCTCGACCGCCTGGGCGTAGGCGGTGGCGTCGACGATCACTGCGGCAGGAGTAGTCATGGGCGAAATCATGCCGCCCACCACTGACAACGGGTCCTCGCCGCCGCGCGGCGGGCGCTCCGCTTGCGGAGCCGCCGCCATGGGGTTTCGGTGGAATCGACTCGCCACCGCCCCAGGAGCTGTCATGTCGATGTCGTCGTTCGGTTTCGGTGCGTCCGATCCGTTCAGTGATCTGTTCAACCGGTTCTTCGGAACGTCGCCCGCCTCCTCGCCCCCGGCGGTGCAGCGGGTGCCGATCGGCCGGATGCTGACCGAGTCCTCCCAGGAGCTCCTCAACCAGGCGGCACGGCGGGCGCTGGAGGACGGGACGTCCGACCTGGACACGGAGCACCTGCTGTGGGCGGCCACGAAGGTCGAGCCCGCGCGGGGACTGCTCGCCCGGGCGGACGCCGACCCCGACGCGCTCGCGGACCGGATCGCCGAGATCCTGCCCCGCGAGGCGGGCGAGCCGTCCGCCGAGCCGGGCCTCACCCCGGCCGCCAAGCGCACCCTCGCCACCGCCTACGCCCGCTCCCGGGCGTCCGGCGTCTCCTACATCGGCCCCGAGCACATCCTGGGCGCCCTGCTGGCGGACGGCGACACGGGCGCGGCCCGGCTGCTGGGCGCCCAGGGGCAGGACGTCGGCAAGCTGGAGGGGCTCACCGAGCAGGTCGCCCGTTCGGGCGGGACACCGGGCGACGGTGCGGGCAAGCCCGCCACGACCCTGGACGAGTACGGACGGGACCTGACCGACGAGGCGAAGGCCGGGAGACTCGACCCCGTCGTCGGCCGCGCCGAGGAGATCGAGCAGACCGTCGAGATCCTCTCCCGGCGCTCCAAGAACAACCCGGTGCTGATCGGCGAGCCCGGCGTCGGCAAGACCGCCATCGTGGAGGGACTCGCCCAGCGCATCGTGGCCGGTGAGGTCCCGAACACGCTGAAGGACAAGAGGGTCGTCGCCCTCGACCTGTCCGGCATGGTCGCGGGCGCGCAGTACCGGGGACAGTTCGAGGAGCGGCTCAAGAAAGTCATCGAAGACGTCCAGCAGGCCCGCGGCGACATCATCCTGTTCATCGACGAACTGCACACCGTCGTCGGCGCCGGGGCCACCGGCGAGGGCTCCATGGACGCCGGCAACATGCTCAAGCCCGCCCTCGCGCGCGGTGAACTGCACGTGGTGGGCGCGACGACCATCGACGAGTACCGCAAGTACGTCGAGAAGGACGCGGCCCTCGAACGCCGCTTCCAGCCCGTGATGGTCCCCGAGCCCTCCGTCGAGGAGACGGTGCAGATCCTGGAGGGCCTGCGCGACGCCTACGAGGCGCACCACCAGGTCCGCTTCGCCGACGGAGCCCTGACCGCGGCGGCGGAACTGTCCGACCGCTACGTCAGCGACCGCTTCCTGCCCGACAAGGCGATCGACGTCATGGACCAGGCGGGCGCCCGGGTACGGCTGCGCAGCGCGAGCCGCTCCACCGAGGTCGTCAGCCGCGAGGACCGCATCGCCAAGCTGCGCCGGGAGCAGGAACAGGCCGTCGCCGCCGAGGACTACGCCCGGGCGGGCGAGCTGAAGCGGGAGATCGCCGAGGTGGAGGGCGAACTCGCGGGCATCGAGGAGCGCCGCGAGGGCGTCGTCTCCGTCACCGCCGACGACATCGCGGACGTGATCTCCCGCCGCACCGGCATCCCGGTCTCCCAGCTGACGGCGGGGGAGAAGGAGCGGCTGCTCAGACTGGAGGAGGAGATGCACGCCCGGATCGTCGGCCAGGACGAGGCGGTCACCGCCGTCTCGCGGGCCGTGCGCCGCAACCGGGCCGGCATGGGGGACCCCGACCGCCCCGTGGGCTCCTTCCTCTTCCTCGGCCCCACCGGCGTCGGCAAGACCGAGCTGGCCAAGACCCTCGCCGAGCTGCTGTTCGGCGAGGAGAACCGCATGATCCGCTTCGACATGAGCGAGTTCCAGGAGAAGCACACGGTCGCCCGGCTCGTCGGCGCGCCCCCCGGATACGTCGGCTACGAGGAGGCCGGCCAGCTCACCGAGAAGGTCCGCCGGCAGCCCTACAGCGTGGTTCTGTTCGACGAGGTGGAGAAGGCCCACCCCGACGTCTTCAACACACTGCTGCAGATCCTCGACGACGGCCGGCTCACCGACGGACAGGGCCGCACCGTCGACTTCCGGCACTGCGTGGTCATCATGACGTCCAACATCGGCGCCCGCCGCATCCTCGACCACCAGGGCGACGTGTCCGACCTCAAGGACGAACTGATGCAGGAGCTTCGGAGCCGGTTCCTGCCGGAGTTCCTCAACCGCATCGACGACATCATCGTCTTCCACGGCCTCACCCAGGACGACCTCTCGCGGATCGTGGACCACCTGCTGGCCCGGAGCGAACGGCGGGTGCACGCCCAGGGCATGACGCTGAAGGTCACGGAGGCGGCCAAGAAGCTGCTGATCGCCCACGGCCACCAGCCCGAGTTCGGCGCCCGTCCACTGCGGCGCACGATCCAGACCGAACTCGACAACCGCGTCGCCGACCTGCTGCTCGGCGGCGATGCCGACCCCGGCGACACCATCGTCGCCGACGTGGTCGACGACTCCCTGCACTGCACCGTCGACAAGCCCGGCACCGCGCGGCCCCCGGAGGCGAGCGGCTCGTGAACACCGTCGAGGAGACCGTCGAGATCGCCGTACCGGTGCGCACCGCGTACGACCAGTGGACCCAGTTCGAGTGCTTCCCGCGGTTCATGACCACCGTCAAGCGGGTCGAGCAGGTCAGGCCCGCCGTGACCCTGTGGGTCGTCGGACTCGGCCCCGTCTGCCGGGAGTTCGCGACCGAGATCGTGGACCAGGTGCCCGACTCGCACCTGACCTGGCGCAGCCTCGGACAGCGCCACGGCCACCGGGGCGAGGTGACGTTCCGGCCCACCGGGCAGGACCACACGGCGATGACCGTGCGGCTGTCGGCCGGACCGCGCGGGCTCACCGGCGTGCTCACCGCAGTCCCCGGACCGGTGGGCCGCGTCGTGCGCCGCGAACTCGCGCACTTCAAGGCGTACATCGAAGGGCACGGTGAGGCGAGCGGCGCCTGGCGGGGGACCATCCGGGGCGGCCAGGTGCGGCCCGGGGAGCCCGAGCCGCCGCGCAGCCGGGTGGCGGTCTGGCCCGTGGGCTGAGAGCCCCGTACCGGAACGCAGCGAACGAGAGGCGACCCCCCGATGAAGAAGCCGCCCAGGGAAGAACCCCGGGACGACCTGACCGTCACCCCGCCCAAGACCTGGGCCGCCGGTGTGCCCGCGGTGGTGCACGCACTGGAGTACTCCCTGGAGCAGACGTCCCCCAAGGAAACCGCGGTGGACCTGCTGACCATGAACCAGGTGGACGGGATCGACTGCCCGGGCTGCGCCTGGGCCGACCCCGCACCCGGCCACCGGCACCGCAACGAGTACTGCGAGAACGGCGCCAAGCACATCAACGACGAGGCGACCACACGGCGGATCACCGCCGACTTCTTCCGCGAGCACCCCGTCTCCGACCTGGCCCGCCGCTCCGACCTGTGGCTGAACCAGCAGGGACGCCTCACCGAGCCCATGGTCAAACGGCCCGGCTGTGACCACTACGAGCCCATCAGCTGGCGCGACGCCCTCGACCTTCTCGCCGGCGAACTTAAGGCGCTCGACAGCCCCGACGAGGCGGTCTTCTACACCTCCGGCCGGGTCAGCAACGAAGCCGCCTTCGTCCTTCAGCTCTTCGCCCGCGCCTACGGCACCAACAACCTGCCCGACTGCAGCAACATGTGCCACGAGTCGAGCGGCTTCGCCCTGCACGAGACCCTCGGCACCGGCAAGGGCACGGTCAGCCTCGACGACCTCCACCACGCCGACCTGATCCTCCTGGTGGGACAGAACCCCGGCAGCAACCACCCGCGGCAACTGTCCGCGCTGGAGCAGGCCAAGCGCAACGGCGCCCGCATCGTCGCGGTCAACCCCCTCCCGGAGGCGGGGCTGCTGCGGTTCAAGAACCCGCAGAAGGCACGCGGGGTGATCGGCCAGGGCGTCCGGATCGCCGACCGGTTCCTGCACATCCGGCCCGGCGGCGACCTCGCCCTGTTCCAGGCGCTGAACCGGCTGCTGCTCGAGGCCGAGGACGCCCGGCCCGGCACGGTCCTCGACCACGCGTTCATCCGGGACAGCACCAGCGGCTTCGAGGAGTTCGCCGAGCACGCCCGGCAGGCCTCCTGGGACGACGTGCTCACCACCACCGGCCTGACCCGGGAGGAGATCGAGCGGGTCCGCGACGAGGTCCTGCGCAGCGAACGCGTCATCGTCTGCTGGGCGATGGGCATCACCCAGCACAAACACGGCGTCCCCACCGTCCGGGAGATCGTCAACTTCCTGCTGCTGCGCGGCAACCTCGGCAGGGCCGGGGCCGGCGCCTGCCCGGTGCGCGGCCACAGCAACGTCCAGGGCGACCGCACGATGGGCATCTGGGAGCAGATGCCGGACTCCTTCCTGGACGCCCTGCGCGACGAGTTCGGCTTCGACCCGCCGCGCGCCCACGGGCTCGACTCGGTCGACTCGATCAAGGCGATGCGGGAGGGCCGGATCAAGGTCTTCCTCGGCGTCGCGGGCAACTTCGTCCGGGCCGCCCCCGACAGCACGGTCACCGAGGAGGCCATGCGGAGCTGCCGCCTGACCGCCCACATCTCCACCAAGCTCAACGGGTCCCACACCGTGTGCGGGGAGACCGCACTGATCCTGCCCACCCTCGGCCGGACCGAACGCGACCACCAGGCGGGCGGCGAGCAGTTCGTCACGGTGGAGAACTCGATGAGCGAGGTGCACACCTCCCGAGGACGGCTCAAGCCGGCCTCCCCCCTGCTGCTCAGCGAGGTCGCCATCCTGTGCCGGCTGGCCCGCCGCACCCTCGGCACCGGCCCCGGGAACGTGGTCTGGGAGGACTTCGAGGCCGACTACGGCACGATCCGCGACCGGATCTCCCGCATCGTGCCGGGCCTGTACGACTTCGACCGGCGCGTGGCCCGCCCCGGCGGCATCCGGCTGCCCAACCCCGTCAACGAGGGCGTCTACCGCACCGCCACCGGCAAGGCCATGTTCACCCGCAACACCTGGCGCACGCCCGACGTGCCCGAGGGCCACCTGCTGTTGCAGACCCTGCGCTCCCACGACCAGTGGAACACCATCCCCTACACCCTGAACGACCGGTACCGGGGCATCCACGGCAGCCGCCGGGTGGTCATGGTCAACCCGGAGGACCTGAGCGCGCTGTCCCTCACGGCGGGAGACCGCGTCGACGTGGTCGGCGTCTGGCACGACGACACCGAGCGCCGCGCCGAGGGCTTCGAGGTGGTCCCGTACCCCACCGCCCGCGGTTCCGCCGCCGCGTACTACCCGGAGACCCAGGTCCTGGTCCCGCTGGACAGCGTCGCCGACATCAGCAACCAGCCCACCTCGAAGGGCATCGTCGTCCGGCTGGAGCGCGTGACCCCGTAGCCGCATCGTGAGACGGAGCCCGCCGCGGGAATGGCGGGCGGCGGGGCTCCGTTGACACCTGTCATGCCCGATTCTTCCCCACGGCCCACGGCCGGACGCATGCCGCTCGCCGTCTACATCCTCGGCCTGTCCGTCTTCGCGCTCGGCACCAGCGAGTTCATGCTTTCCGGGCTGCTGCCGCCGATCGCCGACGACATGAACGTGTCGATCCCGCGAGCCGGGCTGCTGATATCGGCGTTCGCGATCGGCATGGTGGTCGGCGCGCCGCTGCTCGCCGTCGCGACGCTGCGCCTGCCCCGCAAGACCACCCTGGTCGCGCTGATCTCGGTGTTCGGTGTCGGCCAGGTGGCGGGAGCGCTCGCGACGGGCTACGAGGTCCTGTTCGTCTCACGGGTCGTCAGCGCGCTCGCCTGCGCCGGTTTCTGGGCGGTGGGCGCGGCCGTGGCCATCGCGATGGTGCCGGTGACCGCGCGGGCCCGCGCGATGGCCGTGATGATCGGTGGACTGTCCATCGCCAACGTCCTCGGCGTCCCGGCGGGCGCCTTCCTCGGCGAGCACCTGGGCTGGCGGTCCGCGTTCTGGGCCGTGGGCGGCGCGTCCGCCGTCGCGCTCGTCGGCGTGGTGACCCTGATCCCGCGCATCCCGCTGCCCGAGCGGCGCCCCCGGTTGCGGGGCGAGCTGGCGATCTACCGGGACCGTCAGGTCTGGCTGTCCATCGTGGTGACCGCGCTCGCCGCCGGCGGCGTCTTCTGCGCCTTCTCCTACCTCGCGCCGCTGCTCACCGACGTGGCGGGCCTCGCGGACGGCTGGGTGCCGGCCGTGCTGGCCCTGTTCGGCGTCGGCGCGCTGATCGGAACGATGATCGGCGGCCGGGTCGCCGACGCGCACCTGTTCGGCGTACTGCTCTCCGGCATCACCGCGTCGACGGTGCTGCTGGCCGCCCTGGCGCTGTTCGCCTCCAGCCCCGCCGTCGTGATCGTCCTGTCGCTGCTGCTCGGCGTCTCCGCGTTCTACACGGCGCCCGCGCTCAACGCGCGCATGTTCAACGTCGCCGGTGCCGCGCCCACCCTCGCGGGCGCGACGACGACCGCCGCGTTCAACCTGGGCAACACCGGCGGCCCCTGGCTTGGCGGCACGGTGATCGACGCGGACCTCGGGTACGCCGCCACCGCCTGGGCGGGCGGGGCGATGACCCTGGTCGCGATCGGCTTCGTCGCCGTCTCCCTGCGGCTGCACAGCCGGTCGCGCGTCGTGATGAGCGGCGGCCCGGTCACCGGGACCGCGAGCGTGGAGCGGTCCCAGCGGGTGTGACCCCGGCCCGGTGAGCGGCGCTCACCGCGGCCCGGCGCCCGCCGCGGCGGCCCTGGCGCAGCGGTCGGCCAGCCGGGCGAACGCCTCCCTGAGCGCGGGCGGGCCCACGACGTCGACGTCGGTGTCGAAGAGGCAGAAGGCGGCGGCGAGCGAGGGCCACGACCAGGAACCCAGCGTGAGCCGGCAGCGGTCGGGGCCGAGTTCCTCGACGGTCCCGTCGGACACGTGCGGGGAGACCGCGGAGGCGGACAGGTGGAGCACGGCCGCTCCGCGGCAGGGCCAGTCCGGGGAACCGTCGGAGCCGCGGAACCTGCCGGTCAGGAACGCGGCCACGTCCCCGCCGGGCAGATCCCTCGGGGTGAAGCGGGGACCGGTGGGCGTGCGCGGGGTCACCCGGTCGGCGCGGAAGACCCGCCAGTCCTCGCGGTCCAGGTCCCAGGCCACCAGGTACCAGCGCCCGCCCCGGGCGACGAGATGGTGCGGCTCCACCCGGCGCGGGGGCGGATCGGCCTCGGCGGCGGCGCCCGTGGGGTGGGCCGGGGCGTGGTCGAAGCGCAGCACATCGCGGGCCCGGACCGCGGCGCTGAGCGCCATCAGGACGCCGGTGTCCGCCTGGGGATGCGGCAGGGGAGCGGACAGTGCGACGGAGGTGACCTGAAGGGCGTCGATCCGGTGCCGCAGCCGGGCGGGCATGACCTGGCGCAGGGTCGCCAGCGCCCGTGCCGCGCCGTCCTCGATACCGGCGCCGGTGGCGGCCGCGGTGCGCAGCGCGACGGCGAGGGCGACCGCCTGCTCGTCGTCGAAGAGCAGTGGCGGCAACCGCGTCCCGGCGTCCAGGCGGTAGCCGCCGTCGGGGCCCTTCACCGCCCGGACCGGATAGCCCAGCTCGCGGAGCCGGCCTACGTCGCGGCGCAGGGTGCGCGGGCTGACGTCCAGCCGCTCGGCCAGCACCGCGCCGGGCCAGTCCCGGCGGGCCTGGAGCAGCGAGAGCAGGGACAGCAGCCGGGCCGAGGTCTTCTGCATGACCACCATGCTGGCGCACATAGCGGCCACAACCTGACCGCTACCCGCAGCAGAGTGGGCACCGCGGGGCCGGGACCGGTCCCGCGGCGGCCCGCACCGCGGGCCGTCCCACCGTGATGGCAAGGAGCCCGTCGTGACCGCACAAGCCGTGACCCACCTGAACTTTCGTGGCGACGCCCGCGAGGCACTCACCTTCTACCGGTCCGCGTTCGGCGGGGACCTGACCCTGGTGACCTACAAGGACGCCGGAAACGTCCAGGACCCCGCCGCGGCGGACCAGGTGATGTTCGGCCAGGTGTCCAGCGCCGACGGCCCGAGCGTGATGGCCTACGACGTGCCGTCCGACCTGCCGTGGAACCAGGGCGAGAACGCGTTCTTCGTCTCGGTCCGCGGCGAGAGCGCCGAGGAGATCACCGCGTACTGGGAGAAGCTCGCCGGGGGCGCGACCGTCCTGCGGCCGCTCGGGGCCGCGCAGTGGGCACCCCTCTACGGCATGCTGCGGGACCGGTTCGGCGTCACCTGGGTCCTGGACGTGGTGAGCGAGTACAACGCGTGAGCGTGCTCGACGCCCGGTCGCTGAACCGGGCCGCACTCGCCCGGCAGCTGCTGCTCGACCGCGCGGACCGCCCGGTCCTCGACGCCGTCGCGCACCTCGGCGGCATGCAGGCACAGGAACCGCAGGAACCGTTCGTCGGACTGTGGTCGAGGCTGCGCGACTTCGTACCGCGGGCGCTCGACGACCTGCTGGCCGGGCGTCGGGTCGTGCGTACCCACCTGATGCGCCGCACCGTCCACCTCGTCACCGCCGAGGACGTACTGGCCTGGCGCTCGCGCCACGACGCCATGCTGCGCGGACGCGTCCTCGGCACCTACCGCCGCGCGCTCGAAGGGGTCGACCTCGACGAACTCGCGGCGGCGGGCCGGGCGGTCCTGGCCGACGGCGAACCACGCTCCATGGGCGACCTCGCGCGGGCCGTGGCAGAACGGTGGCCGGACGCGGGACCGAGGCCTCTCGGGGAGATGCTGGTCGCCGCGCTGATCCCGACGGTGCAGCTGCCGCCGCGCGGACTCTGGCGCACCAGGGCCGGGGTGCGCAACGCCCCGGTCGCCCACTGGCTGGGCCGCGAGGTCGACCCGCCGGCCCCACCGGGCACCGATCCGGTAGGTGCCGCGCTCGTACGGCGCTACCTGGCCGCGTTCGGGCCGGCCGCCTCGGCGGACCTGCGCGCCTGGTGCGGGCTCGCGGGGCTGCCGGCCGCGGTCGCGGCGGTGCGCGGGGAACTGGTCGCCTTCCGCGACGAGCGGGGCCGGGAACTGCTGGACCTGCCCGAGGCGCCACGTCCCGACCCGGACACCCCCGCCCCCGTGCGGTTCCTGCCGGCCTTCGACAACGCGGTCCTCGGCTACCGGGACCGCGGCCGGATCATCGACGACGCGCACCGCGGTCTGTCGGTCACCGGCGCGCGATTCGTCCTCGTCGACGGCCGGGTCTCCGCGACCTGGACCGTCGAGGGCGACACGGTGACCGTCAGCCCGTTGCGGCGGCTCACCCGCCCGGAGCGCGCCGAGGTCGCCGTGGAGGGGCGGGCCCTCGCGTCCTTCCTCTCCGAGGGCGACAGCGACCTGGTCATGGTCGGGGCGGCACCTCCCCCCTGAGCCACGGGCGGGCCGATGGAGGGAGTCACCCCGCGGTCACGACGTCGGCGACGACGCAGCTGACGTTGTCGGGACCGCCGGACCCGTTGGCGAGTGCCACCAGTTCACCGACGGCCCGCCCGGGCTCACCGGGGGCGGCGAGCACCCGGCGGATCTCATCGCCCGGCACCACGGTCGACAGGCCGTCGGAGCAGAGCAGGTAGCGGTCCCCGGACCGGGCGTCCCGCAGACGCATCTCGGCGGTGGCGTCGGCGCCACCGCCGCCCAGGGCCCGTACCAGCATCGACCGCTGGGGGTGGGAGGCGGCCTCCTCCGGCGTGAGACGGCCCTCGTCGACCATCGACTGCACGACGGTGTGGTCGTGCGTGATCTGGAACAGCTCCCCGTCGCGCAGCAGGTACACGCGCGAGTCGCCGATGTGGACCAGGCCGAGCTGCGACCCCGTCCAGAGCATCGCGGTGAGGGTCGTACCGGCCGCCTCCGGCGCGGAACCGCCTCCCACGGCGTCGTACACGGCCCGCTCGGCCTCCTCGACGGCGTCCGCGAGGACGTTGAGGAGACCGCCGGCCGGGACGCCGTCGTCCTCCAGCCGCCGGAGCGCCTCGACGGCGGCCGCGCTCGCCGGGGCGCCGCCGGCGCCGAACCCGTCGGCGACGGCCAGCAGGCGGGAGCCCGCGTAGGCGGTGTCCTGGTTGCTCTCGCGGACCAGGCCGGTGTCGGAGGCGGCGGCGTAACGCAGGTTCAGGGCAGGAGCGGTGGGAGCCACGGCGGGGTCCTTCCGGGTGAGGTGGTCGACGAGGAAGGCGGCCAGGTCCCGGCGGGCGGCGGCCTCGGCCTCGGCCCGCGCCCAGAAGGCGCGGATCTCCCCGGCCGCCGCGCCCGCGTCCAGCGAGCACACCTGCCGGATGCGGACCAACGGCATCCCCAGGCGTCGCAGCCAGGCCACGAGCCGGGCCCGCTCCACCTGTTCCGGGGCGTAGCGGCGATAGCCGGACACCGGGTCGACGCGGGCGGGCGGCAGCAGGCCCAGCTCGTCGTAGAGGCGCAGCGCCTTCGGCGACAGCCGGGTCGCCCTCGCGAACGCCCCTATGGTCAGCAACTCCGTGCCCACGTGCCCCCTCCTCCTCGTACCGGGCGCGTCGCCCGGTGACACCGATGCTGCGGCCTGCCCCAAGGTGAAGGTCAACCACCGCCCTGCCGTCGGCTGCCCCCGGCAACGAAATGCGGAGTACACGCATCTTCGGATCTACACCGAGGGGAGAGGGGCGCGGGACCCCACTACACCCCACGCAGTACGCCAGTCCAGACCCAGGGTCGGATCACATGCCGAGAACCCCGGGTGAGCATGAAGATGTACCCCGGTGAGCGCGTCCGCCTTCCCCCCATGTGCCGGGTCTTCGTCCTGCCCGTAACCCGACGGATTGGTCCAAAAGGTGGCTACGTTTCTTTATCGACTCGGCCGGAGGGCGTTCCGGCGCCGCGGCCTCGTCGCCCTGCTGTGGGTGGCCCTGCTCGTGGGCGCCGGCGTCGCCTCGTCCGCCGCGCCGGCCCCGCCCGAAGACTCCTTCTCCATGCCGGGCACCGAGTCCCAGAAGGCGTTCGACCTGCTCGACGAGCAGTTCCCGGCCGCCAGCGCCGAGGGCGCCACGGCCCGTGTCGTGATCCGTGCCCCCGAGGGCGCGAAGATATCCGACGCGGCCGGCAAGGACCGGGTCGGGGAACTGGTCGCCGACCTGAAGGCCGGCCCGCAGGTCGCCTCGGTGGACGACCCGTTCAAGGCGAACGCCGTCAGCAAGGACGGCACCACCGCCTACGCCTCCGTGACCTACAAGGTCAACGCGATGGAGCTGACCGACGAGGCCCGCGACTCGCTCACCGCCGCCACCGACACCGCCCGCGAGGGCGGGTACACCGTCGAGACCGGCGGCGACGCGGTCGTCGCCGAGCAGGAGATGGGCGGCACCGCCGAGCTGATCGGCATCGGCGTCGCCGCGATCGTGCTCCTGCTGACCTTCGGCTCACTGGTCGCGGCCGGTATGCCGCTGCTCTCGGCGATCATCGGTGTCGGCATCGGCATCTCCGCCATCGGGGCCCTCGGCAGCACCCTGGAGCTGTCCGCCACGACCTCCACGCTCGCCATGATGATCGGCCTCGCGGTCGCCATCGACTACGCCCTGTTCATCGTCTCCCGCTACCGGGCCGAGATAGCCGAGGGCCGCGCCCCCGAGGAGGCGGCCGGACGCGCGGTCGGCACCGCGGGCTCCGCGGTCGTCTTCGCCGGACTGACCGTCGTCGTGGCCCTTGCGGGCCTCGCCATCGTCAACATCCCGATCCTCACCAAGATGGGCCTGGCCGCCGCCGGAACCGTCGGCATCGCCGTACTGATCGCCCTCACCCTCACCCCGGCACTGCTCGGCTTCGCCGGCAAGCGGGCGCTGAGCCGCAAGGACCGCAAGGCGCCCGCCGGGGCGCGGGCCGCCGCCGGCAAGCCGAAGCTCGGCACCCGCTGGGCCCGCTTCGTACAGCGGCGCCCGGTCACCGTACTGCTGACCGCGGTCCTCGGACTCGGCGTGATCGCCGTACCGGCCGCCAGCATGGAGCTGGGCCTGCCCGACGAGGGCAGCTCGGCTCCCGACACCACCCAGCGCAAGGCCTACGACATGCTGTCCGCGTCCTTCGGGGCCGGGTTCAACGGCCCGCTGATGGTCACCGTGGACGCACGCGGCGCCGACGATCCGAAGGCCGCCGCGGACGCCGTCGGCGAGAAGATCACCGGTCTCGGCAAGGCCGCGGCCGTCACCCCGGCCAACTTCAACGACAAGGGCGACACCGCCGTCCTCACCGTGATGCCCAAGACCGGCCCGAGCGACATCGCCACCGAGTCGCTGGTGCACGACATCCGCTCGCTGTCCGGCGGCATCAAGGCCGACACCGGCGCGACCATGCTGGTCACCGGCGCGACCGCGATGACGATCGACTTCTCGCAGACCCTGGACGACGCGCTGATCCCCTACCTGGCGCTGGTCGTCGGGCTCGCCTTCCTGCTCCTGATGCTGGTGTTCCGCTCGGTCCTCGTCCCACTGAAGGCCGCCCTGGGCTTCCTGCTCTCGGTGGCCGCGGCGCTCGGCGCGGTGGTCGCGGTCTTCCAGTGGGGCTGGCTCGCCGACGTGTTCGGCGTCGACCAGCCGGGCCCGATCATGTCGATGATGCCCATCTTCATGATCGGCGTGGTCTTCGGCCTGGCGATGGACTACGAGGTCTTCCTCGTCACCCGCATGCGGGAGGCGTACGTCCACGGACAGTCCGCCGCCGACTCCGTCACCACGGGCTTCACCCACGGCGGCCGGGTCGTCGCGGCGGCCGCGATCATCATGATCAGCGTCTTCTCCGGCTTCATCCTGGAGAACGACGCCATGATCAAGATGATGGGCTTCGGCCTCGCGATCGCGGTGCTCTTCGACGCCTTCGTGGTCCGCATGGCCATCGTGCCCGCGGTGCTCGCCCTGCTCGGCACCAAGGCCTGGTGGCTGCCGAAGTGGCTGGACCGCGTCCTGCCGAACGTCGACGTCGAGGGCGAGAAGCTGCACCGGGAACTCGGCGACACCGCCGCGCCCGCGGAGCCCGTCCGCGAGCCGGAGACGGCCGGGGTCTGACACCTGCGACACCTCACGCGCGGCCCCGGCGACCTGGAACCCCAGGCCGTCGGGGCCCTCGTGCTACAGGTTGCCGGTGGCGTCGGTGAGCGCCTGGTCGAGGACGGCCACGCCGCGGGCGATCTCGTCGTCGCTCGCGGTCAGCGGGGGCGCGATGCGGAAGATGCCGCCCATCCCCGGGAGCTGGACGATGTTCATGTGCAGGCCCAGATCGAAGCAGCGCCGGGTGACGGCGGCGCCGAGCCGGTCGGCACCGCCCTCGCCCAGCACCTCGTCCCCGACCAGTTCCATGCCCAGCAGCAGCCCGCGGCCGCGGACGTCGCCCACGACCTCGTGGCGGGCGGCGAGCTTGTCGAGGCCCTGGCGCAGCGCGGCCCCCAGCGTGCGGGCGCGCTCGTCCAGCCGGTCGCGGACCAGGACGTCGAGGACGGTGTTGCCCACCGCGGCGGGCAGCGGGTCGTTGACGTGGGTGGTGAAGAACAGGAAGCCCCGCTCGTGCGCCCGCCGCTCGATCTCCGGGCCGGTCAGCACGGCGGCCAGCGGCAGTCCCGCGCCCAGCGTCTTGGACAGCGTGAGGATGTCCGGGACGACACCCTCGTGCTCGAAGGCGTACCAGTCGCCGGTCCGGCACAGCCCCGTCTGGGCCTCGTCCAGGATCAGCAGCATGCCCCGCTCACGGCACTTGCCGGCCAGGGCGGCGAGATAGCCCGGCGGAAGCTCGACGACGCCGCCCGAGGAGAGGATCGGCTCGACCAGGCAGGCGGCGAGACTGCCGACCGACTGGGCGTCGACCATCTCGAAGCCCAGGTCCAGCTGGCGGCGCCAGTCCAGCTCGCCGTCCGCGCCGACGACGGAGGGGCGGTGGCGGTCCGGCACCGGCAGCGCGAAGTTGCCCGGCGCGGCGGGGCCGTAGCCCTTGCGCCCGGCGCTGTAGGTGGCGTTCGCGGCGGCCTGGGTCATGCCGTGCCAGGACCGGGCGAAGGAGACGACCTCGTGGCGGCCGGTGACGAGCTTCGCCATCCGCACCGCGGCCTCGTTCGCCTCCGCCCCGGTGGTCAGCAGCAGCGCCTTCTCCAGCGGCTCGGGCAGGGTCCCGGCGAGCCGGCGGGCCAGCTCGACGACCGGGCGGCTGAGCATGCCGCTGTGCAGGTGGTCGAGGTGCGCGACCTGCTCGCGCACCGTCGAGACGATCGCCGGATGGGAGTGCCCGAGAATGGCACTCATCTGACCGGACGTGAAGTCCAGCAGCTCACGGCCGCTCTCCGTGAACACGGAGGTGCCGGCGGCGCGCACGACGACCTCCGGCGAGAAGGGCGCGTGGCCGGAGTAGCGGATCAGGTGGCGCCCCGGGTCGGCGCTCGAAGTCTCCAAAGGCATGCGACCGACGGTAGGAACGCGCCGCTGCGCGTGTCCATCGCACAGATTCGACGCTGCTGTGCGTCAAAAACGTACAGCAGGCGGGTGTGCGCCGTACCATCGCCGCGTGCTCAACTCCGGACGACTGCACCTGCTCAGCCAGCTCGACACGCTCGGTACGGTCCGCGCGGTCGCCGAGACGCTGCATCTGAGCGCGTCGACGGTCTCCCAGCAGCTCGCGGTGCTGGAGACCGAGACCCGGTGCCGGCTGATCGAGCGGACCGGGCGCCGGGTGCGGCTGACCCCGGCCGGCCTCCTGCTGGCCCGCCGGGGCCGGGAGATCCTGGACCGGATGGCCGACGTCGAGGCCGAACTGCGCGCCCTGAACGACGAGCCCATCGGGACCGTGCGGCTCGCCGTCTTCCAGAGCGCCATCTACAGCCTCGCCGTCCCCGCGGCGAACCGGCTGGCCGCCACCCACCCGCACCTGCACCTGGAACTCGTGGAGATGGAGCCGCACGAGAGCGGCCCCGCCCTGCGCTCGGGCGAGGCGGACGTCGTCGTCACCACCACCGACTACTCCGGTCTGACATGGGGCGCGGACCTCGAGGTGATGTCGCTCGGCAGCGACCCGGTCGTCCTGGTGCTGCCGCACGGCCATCCGCTCGCCTCCCGCACCGCGGTGGACCTCGCGGCCTGCAAGGAGGAGACCTGGGCCTGCGACCGGCCGCAGTCGTACATGGCGGACCTGACCGTCCGGCTGTGCCGTGAGTCGGGGTTCGAACCCCGGGTGGCCTGCCGGTTCGGCAACTACCTCATGCTGCTGCGGCACGTCGAGACGACCGGTTCGATCGCCCTGCTGCCCGCCCTCGCGGTCACGGCGGACCACGCCGTCGTCACCCGGCGGCTGAGCCCGCCGGTGCACCGCAACGTCGCCGTCGTGGTGCGGCGCGGCGCCCCGAGGCGCGCGGCGGTGAACGCGGTCATCGCCGCCCTGCGCGACCACCCGGAGATCGAGGCCCTGTCCGCCCCCGATCCCTCGGGTGAGGGCCGGGACGGCGACCGGCACCCCTGAGAGCGGTGCCCGGTCAGGCGGCGGGGATCCGGCGGTGGACGTCCTCCAGCAACATCCGGACCGACGTGCGGAAGACCTCCGCCTGATGGTCG
Source organism: Streptomyces sp. NPDC034099 (assembly GCF_055575415.1). NCBI lineage: Bacteria > Bacillati > Actinomycetota > Actinomycetes > Kitasatosporales > Streptomycetaceae > Streptomyces > Streptomyces sp. NPDC034099. Next base: position 207,788 of record NZ_JBVISR010000003.1, read on the forward strand.
CGCAGGAACGCGGTGTGAGGATGAGGGCGCGTGGACGTCGGCCGCGGCGAGCTGCGCCGGGGTGAAGCCGGCGAACAGCTCGCGCTGGAAGATCGCGCCCATCCGGCGGACCGCCTGCGTGGTCGGCCCCTCGACGGGCGCCGCGTAGTACCGCAGCGGCGTCCCGTAGAGCAGCTGGAAGCGCTCGGGGTGGGCGACGCCCCAGTCCCGGTAGGCCTCGGCCACCACGACCAGGCGCGGTGCGCGGGAGTCCTCGCCCGCGCCGTCGGCGGCGGCCCGCAACGCGTCGGACAGGTCGCCGTACGCCTTGGCGATCAGCGCGGTGACGAGGGCGTCGCGGTTCGGAAGTGTAGTGGTGGAGCGCCTGCACGGTCATGCCGAGACCGCGGGCGACCGCGCGCAGCGACAGGGCCGCGGGCCCGTGTCGGCCGATGTGCTGCTCGGCGGCGTCGGCTATCTCCCGGGCCGCGGCGGTCCGGCGCCGCTCGCGGAAGGAGACGGGAGCCGTGGTGGGGTGCCGGTCTGCGGACATGCGGCGAGCCCAGGGCGACACGGGCTGATGGAGCGTCAAGAAGTTGAACACTGTTAGGCAAATCTCACACTGCCAAAGCGCAGGGTGTCTCACTAACGTCGTGGTGCGGCGACGCAGGCCCCGCCGAGGCCATCAACTCCGGCCGTATTCCGTCGTCTTCACCCCAAGAGAACAAGGGAGAACGTGAACGTGCGTGTTCGATCGCATAGCCGAGGGGTCTGACCCGCTCCGGCCCCCGCACTCCGCCCGTGTCCGCGTCCCCTCCCCCGGGAAGCGGGCACGGGCGGGCGTCCGCCGCCGGGCGGCAGGTCAGGAGCCGACGGCCGCGGCGTCCTCGGCACCGGCCTCGCCGGCCGGCCGGAACTCCACGGCGACGACGCCGTCCACGCTCCGGCAGTGCTCCTCGAGCAGCGGGGCGGACACCCGGTCCGGGAGCCGGCCGCTGAGCACGACATGGCCGTGCGTCACGTCCACCTGCACCGAGGAGGGCGCCAGACCGAGCGCCTTGACCAGGGCCTCTTCGATGATCTCGGTGCGGATCGCGCGGTCCGTGCGCAGGAAGACCCGCAACAGGTCGCTACGGCTGACGACCCCGGCCAGCCGCCCGTCCCCGTCCACGACCAGGAGCCGTTTGATGCGGTGCCGCGCCATCACGCGGGCGGCGTCCACGACGCTCCAGTCCTCCCGGGCGCAGAGCGCGGGCGAGGTCATGAGCCCGCCCGCGTCCGTGGCGCCCGCCTTGGCGGCCGAGGCCCGGGACCACTCGGCGTGCTCCGGGGAACCGTCGGGCTCCCCGCCCCACATCTTCTGCAGGAGGTCCGCCTCCGACACCACCCCCACGGGGCGGTTCTCCCCGTCGACGACCGGCACCGCCGTGATGTCGTACTCCAGCAGCAGGTGGGCGATCTCCTTGAACGGGGTGCCCCGCTGCACGCGGACCACGGCGTCGCTCATCAGATCGCGCACCCTCTGGTGTTTCATGAAGGGTCTACTCCTCCGCTGCCGGCCCGTGTCGACCGGCGTTCGTCCTTCTTGCCCGTGAAAACGATCGAGTGGCCCCCGGAGTGCCCCGGTGTCCGCGCGGGCGGCCCGACCAGGACCAGGGCGATGTCGTCGCCCGGGGTGGGCGCGTGCCGGATGAGGGAGTCCGCCATGGCGTCCAGGTCGCCGGGGTCGCCGTGTTCCAGGAGCCCGGCGAGCGCCGCGATCGCGTCGTCGAGGTCGACCCCGGGCGCCTCGACGAGTCCGTCGGTGTAGAGGGCGAGCACGCTGCCCGGCGGCAGCGGGAACTCCAGCGCGGTGTACCGGGCGTCCCGCTCGATGCCCAGCAGCAGACCGGGCGGCACGCGCAGGGGTTCGACATGCCCGTCCGCGTGGCGCAGCAGGGGAGGCGGGTGTCCGGCGAGCGCCAGGCAGGCGCGGTGGGTGGCGAGGTCGAGGTGGACGTAGGCGCAGCTGGTGAACAGCCCGGGGTCCAGGTCGGTGAGCAGGCGGTTGGTTCGGGCCAGGACGCGGTCGGGGGGCGCCCCCACGGTGGCGTTGGCGTGTACGGCGGTGCGGACCTGCCCCATGAGCGCCGCGGCGTCCACGTTGTGCCCCTGCACATCGCCGATGGTGACGCTCGCGGTGCGCTCGTCGAGCCGGATGACGTCGTAGAAGTCGCCGCCGATGCCCAGGCCCTGGGCGGCCGGGAGGTAGCGGGCGGCGACGTTCAGACCGGGCACGTCGGGGAGGGTGTGGGGCAGCAGGGCGGACTGGAGGCGATGGGCGAGGTGGTGCTTGGAGTCGTAGAGCCGGGCGCGGTCCAGGGCCTGCCCGACCAGTCCCGCCAGCGAGGTGAGGGCGGCCCGTTCGCCGGGCGGGAAGACGTGGGGCCGGCGGTAGGAGAGCAGGAGCGAGCCGATGGGGCGGCCGGAGGCGATCAGCGGCAGCAGGGCCCATGCGGCCATCCCGTCCTCGTGCGTCATGGCGGGATACGCCTTCTGGAGTTCCTCGAAGGTCGTCCAGAATCCCGGGACACCCGTGGCCATGACGTCGACGCCGGGGATGGCCGAGGTGAGGGGCGTTCCGTCGAAGCGCCTCAGCAGCTCAGGGTGGTAGCCGCGCTGCCCGACGACCTTCAGACGGCCCTCCGCCGGGGCCATCACCACCATGCCCTGGGCTCCGAGCGCGGGCATCAGCTGGTCGGCGGTCTGCTCGACCACGTCCTGCACGCTGACGGCCTCGGTCAGGGTGGAGGCCAGGTGCATCAGGTGGTAGAGCACGGTGGCACGGCTGGGACCCGAGGGCGGTACCGACCGGGAGGAGGCCCCGTCCGCGTCCGGGCTGCCGCGGGTGATGCGCACGCTCAGCCCGGTGGCGTCGGGGTACAGCTCGAAGGACAGCCACGTCCCCGGCGGGCGCAGCACGGTGAAGGCCTGCGGCCTGCGGCTGACCAGCGCCGCGCGGTAGCGGTCCTCGACGTGCGGCACGTCCATCCAGGGCAGCGCCTCCCAGGGCAGGGCGCCCACCAGCAGCGACCGGTCGACGCCGAGCAGCTCGGCCGCCCCGGGGGTGACGAAGGTGAGGTGCCCGTCCAGGTCCAGTGCGCACGAGCCGCCGGGCAGGCGGTCCACGAACGCGGACAGCGCGGTCGCCTCGGCGGGGGAGGGGGTGCGCGGGGCCGCCGGCGGCAGGGTCCGGGGCCGGTCCGGGGGCAGCAGCGCCTCGCCGCGGTCGAGTGCCCGCTGCAGGCTGTCGCCCAGGCGGCGGCAGCCCGCCCGGATGACGTCCTGTTCACCGGCGCTCAGCCGCGAGGGGTGACTCCCGGGCCACAGCAGCACCAGCCCGCCCCGGACGGCGGTGCCCGAGACGAGCGGTGAGGCCGCCAGCCCGAAGTCGTACGGCAGGACGAGCGCCAGCCGCGGATACTCGCGTGCCATCTCCTCCCGGCCGCCCGCCCACACCAGACGGCGCTCGCGGACGGCGTCCGCCACCGGCATCGGATCCTTCAGCCCCACCCGCCGCCACGGGGCGGCCATCTCCTGCGGGACCCCCGTGACCAGGACCTGCCACACGGCGTTCTCGCCCGGTGGCAGTACGTAGAGGATCCCTCCGAACGCACCGCTCGCCCGCACCACGGCCGCCATCGCGGAGTCCATCAGCGGTCCACCCGCGTCCGCGCCGACAGGGCTGCCCGACGCCGGCCACACCGAACACCACCCATATCTGGACACTACGCCCGTACCGCCGCGACGGCATGCGAGGGGCGGTGGGCCGGGCGTCGCCCCTGATCAGGGCCGGTCGCCGTGCTCCTCGGACCCGCGCTTCACGTACAGCCGGCCGTTCGCCGGGCCGGTCCATTCGAGCCGTACGACACCTGGCACCGCGGCCTGGGCGACGCGTGAGGCGCCGGACCAGTAGCCGGCGGCCGGGTTCAGGAAGTACGTCGCCCACAGGCCGCCGCGGTGATCGACGAAGAAGTTGTTGTGCCCGGCGCCGACCCCCGCGGTGTACCGCTTCGCGTACGGGCCCTCGAACCGGTCGGCCACGGCGACGATCGCGTCGTACTGGTACTGCACCCGCCCGGTCGCGGGCACGTCGTAGGCGTGCCGGACGGTGCCGTCGGCGTTGACGGAGGTCCGGTTCCAGGCGGCGTGGACGAGGTGGTACTTGCCGCGGTACTTGAACACGTAGGCGCCCTCGAGGTACGGCTCGGGGGAGTAGGGCGTCTGCTGGAACCGGGGCAGGTCCGTCGTCGTGACGATGTCCTCCATGTCGTCCCGGAACTTCGCGTACAGGTCGTTGTGCAGCACGAGCCACGCGTCGTCGCCCTCGGAGAAGAGGCCGCCGTCGATGTGGTGGTAGGCGCCGGGCTCGATGAACTTCGGCCCACCGACGAACGGGTCGCCGAACGGCTTCTGCAGGTTCCCCTCGATCAGCCGGTACGGTCCCTCGACGCCGCCCTCGCTCACCAGCATGAACGAGCCCACCTTGCGGGAGTGGTCGCCCATGCACGCCACGATGTACCAGGTGCCGCGGAAGTAGTGCAGCTCCGGTGCCCAGGCCTGGCCCCGCTTGCCGAACTGCTCGTCGTGCCAGTACTCCTGCCAGGGCGCGACGACCGTGCGGCCGGGGCGGTTCTCCCCGGCGAACTCGGGCGACCACACCTTGCCGCGCTCGGCCCCGGGCCGGACGCCGGTCGTGTCGGCAAGCCGCCACGGGCCCTCGAGGGAGGGGGCCAGCCACACGAAGATGCCGTCGTTCCAGGGAGCGGCGACGTCGAGTCCGGGCACCCGGGTGGTGCCGGTGGCGACGTAGAGGGGGCGTCCGTCGACGACGAAGCAGTTGACGTAGGTGTCCCGCATCCAGACCGTGCCGCGCTCCTCGTCACGAGGACGCAGCTCCAGCGGGAGGACGAACGCGTTGTCCCGACGCGGCCACAGGTCGGCCCGGGTGTCCGCGGCGCCGTACGGCTCGGGGTCGGGCCAGTTCCGCGGGTACCGCCGGGACGCCCCGGCCGCCGCGGGAGCAGCGGGGGCCGCCGCCGGCACCGCCTGTGCGGCGCCCGCGGGCAGGGTGAACGCCGCCCCCACACCGGCGGCGCCGGCCAGCAGGGATCGTCGGTGGAGTCCGTACTCGGCATCGGTCATCGGTCGGGTTCTCCTTCGTCGTCCCCGTCCGGGAACCGGGGCGCGGCACACGAGCCGCGGGACGGGGGCATGGCGCACAGCATGCGAACGCCCGCACATTTACGTCAACAGGGCGGACGAATAATGGTGTTCGAGCGCCCCATTCAGGCACCTGCCCACCAGGCATTGTGAACGCTTCGTTGCGTCTTTCTGTCGGAGTGTTGACGGAATAATCGAGCCTCCCTACGTTGACCGGCATGCAGATGCCCAGCGGAGTGCACGCACTGGTCAGGCGGACCCACGAAGAGCGCGTCATGCGTGCGCTGCAGGAGAACGGCGCCATGAGCCGGGGCGAGATCGCCCGGGTCGTGGGCCTGTCCCGCACCACCCTGTCCGAGATCACCGGCAACCTCCTGCAACGAGGCGCCATCGTCGTCGTGGACACCGACGCCTCCCGCCGCGAGGGCAGCGGGCGACCGGCCGAACGGCTGGCCCTCGACCCGGCGTCGGCGCAGTTCATGGGCGTCGACTTCGGGCACCGCCGCGTCCACGTCGTTGTCGCCGACGCCTCGCACGAGGTCATGGTCTCCGGCTCCGTCCGGTACGAGGACACCGCGACCTGGACGACCCGCACCGAACTGGCCCTGGAACTGGTCGACCGGCTGAGCGGCGAGGCCGGCGTCCACTACGGGGCGCTCCAGGGCATCGGCATCGGCGTACCCGGCCCCTACCCGGCCCCCGAGGGGGCGGCCTGGCCGCGCGCCACCAAGGGCACCACCGTCCTGCGCCCGGCACCCGAAGGCGTCGACGTGGCCTTCGCCGAACGCTTCGACGCCCCGGTGATCGTCGACAACAACACCCGCCTCGCCGCCCTCGCCGAGGCGATCAGCGGCGCCGACAGCGTCGCCGACCTGGTGTACGTGCGGCTGTCGGACGGTGTCGGCGGCGGTCTCGTCGTCGGCGGCCAGCTGGTGACGGGCTCGTCCGGGCTGGCCGGGGAGCTGGGGCACGTGACCGTCGAACCGGCGGGCCGCCCCTGCCGGTGCGGCAAGCGGGGCTGTCTGGAGACCGTGGCCTCGGTGCCCGGAATCCTCGCCGCCTGCTGGGAGTTCGGCCTGCGCCTGGAGAACCTGGACGACCTCGCGGCCGCCGTGCGCCGCGCCCACCCCGTCGTGGACCGGGTCCTGCGGGAGGCCGCCGGGGCACTGGGCCGGGTGGTCGGCGCCGCGACCATGATGCTGAACCCGGCCAAGGTGGTCATCGGCGGCGAGATCACCCGGCTGGCGCCCGTCCTCGTGGAACAGGTCGCCGCCACCCTCGCCGCCGAGATCTTCCCGACCGCGTCCGCGGGGCCCGTCGTCGCCGCGGCCCGGCTCTCCGACGACGACGGCGCCATCGGCGCGCTGGCCGCGGTCTTCCACAGCTCACCCCTCCTGGCGAGGTATCCCGAAACCGCCGACGTGAAGGGCCGTTCCGATGCATCCGACCCCGCCACCGAAGGAGCCGCCCATGTCCGTCCTTGACAAGCGGAGCGCCGACGAGCGGCACCCGCGGCCCGAGCAACGGCCCGGGGTCTCACCGGGCGCCGAGGCGGGCGACACCCCGGCGGACGCCGTCAAGTCCGCGCCGCAACGCTCCCGTTCCGGCCGGCGCGGGCTGTCCCTCGCCCTGAACGCCGTGTCCGTCGCGCTCGGCATCGCGCTCTGGTGGGCCCTCGCCTCCGCCGGTTTCAAACTGCCCACGCCGCCGGAGGTCGTCTCCCGGGCTGGCACCCTGATCAGCGACGGGACGCTCGCCGACGACGCGCTGGCCAGCCTGACCCGGGTCCTCCTCGGCTTCGCCCTGGGCACGGCCGTGGCCGTCCCGGTGGGCTTCCTGATGGGCTGGTACGGCATCCTGCGCGGACTGATCGAACCCTGGATCCAGTTCTTCCGCACCATCCCGCCGCTGGCGATCATTCCCCTGGCCGTGGTCGCCATGGGCATCGACGAGACACCGAAGATCTTCGTCATCTTCCTCGCCGCGTTCCTGGCCTGCGTGATCTCCACCTTCCAGGGCGTGGTGAACGTCGACCGCACCCTGATCAACGCCGCCCGGGTGCTGGGCGCGGGCGACGCCACGATCTTCGCCCGCGTGGTGGTGCCGGCGTCCACCCCGTTCATCCTCGTCGGCATGCGCGTCGGCCTCGGCTCGGCCTGGGCCACCCTGGTCGCCGCCGAGCTGATCGCCGCCCAGGAGGGCCTCGGCTACCGCATGCAGAACGCCCAGCTCTACTACGACCTCCCGACCATCTTCGTCGGGCTCATCTCGATCGGGATCCTCGGTCTCCTCATGGACCGCGTCCTCCTCCTCGCCGAACGCAGGCTCACCCGATGGCAGGAACGCCGATGACCAGCACACCCGCCAAGATCTCCGTCCAGCACGTGACCAAGACCTTCTCGCTGGGACGGGAGACCTTCACCGCCCTCGACGACGTCTGCCTCGACATCGCCGACCACGAGTTCGTCACCGTCGTGGGCCCCTCGGGCTGCGGCAAGAGCACCCTGATGAACATCCTCGCCGGGCTGGAGACACCCACAACCGGCCGTGCCCTGGTGGACGGCGCACCCGTCTCGGGTCCCGGACCCGAGCGCGGCGTCATCTTCCAGCAGTACGCCCTCTTCCCCTGGCTGACCGTACGCCAGAACGTCGAGTTCGGCCTCAGGACCACGGGCGTGCCGAAACACGAACGCCGCGCCCGGGCGGAGCACTTCATCGAACTGGTCGGCCTGGAACGCTTCGCCGACGCGCTCCCCAAGACCCTCTCCGGCGGCATGCGCCAGCGCTGCGCCATCGCCCGCGCCTACGCCGTCGACCCCTCGATCCTGCTGATGGACGAACCCTTCGGCGCCCTCGACGCGCTCACCCGGGTCAAGCTCCAGGAGCAGCTGCTCAAGACCTGGAGCCAGGACAAGCGCACCGTCCTGTTCATCACCCACGACGTCGACGAGGCCGTGTTCCTGGCCAACCGGGTCATCGTGATGGCCGCCCGCCCCGGGCGCGTCTACGACGTCGTCGACGTCGACCCCGCCATCGAGCGCGACGAGGCCTTCCGGCTCAGCCCCGAGTTCGCCGCGCTGCGCAACCGCGTGTGGCACTCCGTCTACCACCAGGAAGGCCGCACCGCCGCCCTTTCCGGTTCCCACGCCCCGACGTCTTGACCCGGAAGGGACTCACCGCCATGTCACCCGCCCTCACCCGCAGAAGCCTCACCACCACCCTCGCCGGCGTGGCCGCGATGGCGCTGCTCGCCGCGTGCGGCGGCGGCTCGTCCTCCGGCGGATCGTCGGACACGGTGCGCTTCGGCTACATCAACGACTTCAACGGCGCCAGCCTGATCGCCATCGCCGAGGCCAAGGGCCTGTGGAAGAAGCACGGGCTGTCGGCGGACACCAGGGTCTTCACCAACGGGCCGCTCCAGATCCAGGCCCTGGGCACGAACAACCTCGACTTCGGCTACATAGGCCCCGGCGCCATGTGGCTGCCCGCCTCCGGCCAGGCCAAGGTCGTCGCCGTCAACACCCTCGGCAACTCCGACCGGGTCCTCGCCCAGCCGGGCATCACCTCGATGCGGCAGCTCAAGGGCAAGACCGTCGCCGTACCCGAGGGCACCTCCGGCGACATGATCCTCTCCCTCGCCCTGGAGAAGGCCGGGATGACCAAGGAGGACCTGAAGGTCGTCCCCATGGACCCGTCCACCATCGTCTCCGCCTTCTCCTCCCGGCAGGTCGACGGCGCCGGCTTCTGGTACCCGGCCGCGGCGACGATCAAGAAGCAGGTCCCCGGCCTGGTCGAGCTCGCCAAGAACGCCGACTTCGAAGACGACGTCTCCTTCCCCACGGCGTTCGTCGCGGGCAACAAGGTGGTGGCCGACCAGCCGGAGAAGACCAAGAAGGTCCTCGCCGTACTGCGCGAGGCCATGACGGTCCGCGCCGAGCACCCCGACGAGGCGGTCAAGCTCACCGCCGACAAGCTGAAGATCCCCGTCGACCAGGTCGAGGCGGACGCCGCGAACAACAAGGTGCTCAGCGTGGCGGAACTCGACAGGCTGACCCAGGACGGCACCGTCGTGAAATGGCTCCAGGGCATGAACGACTACTTCGTCAACGCCGGCAAACTCAAGAAGCCCGCCGACCCGAAGACCTACTACACCGGCGACCTCTTCACGGGAGCGGGCAAGTGACGCGAGAGAACCAGCCCGGCGCCGGGACCGGCACCCAGCCCGGGGCGCCCCGGAAGAACATCCTCTTCCTCATGACCGACCAGCACCGCACGGACACGCTCGGCGCCTACGGCAACCCACTGGCCCACACCCCCGCGCTCGACGAACTGGCCGCCACGGGAACCCGCTTCGACCGCTGGTACACCCCCACCGCCATCTGCACCCCGGCCCGCGCCAGCCTCCTGACCGGCCAGGCACCCTTCCGGCACAAGCTCCTCGCCAACCACGAACGCAACGTCGGCTACCTCGAAGACCTGGCCGAGGACCGGTTCGCCTTCTCCCGCGCACTGCGCGAACACGGCTACAACTGCGGCCTGTTCGGCAAGTGGCACGCCGGCAGCCGGCGCACCGCGGCCGACTTCGGCTTCGACGGCCCCGAACTGCCCGGCTGGCACAACCCCGTCGACCACCCGGACTACCTCGACTACCTCGCCGAACGCGGACTGCCCCCGTACGAGATCAGCGACCGTGTCCGCGGCACCCTGCCCAACGGCGGCCCCGGCAACCTGCTCGCCGCCCGGCTGCACCAGCCGGTCGAGGCCACCTTCGAGCACTACCTGGCCACCCGCGCCATCGAGCAACTGGAGCGGTACGCCGCCGACGCCCACGAGCGCGACCGGCCCTTCTTCCTGGCCCTGCACTTCTTTGGACCGCACCTGCCGTACATCCTGCCCGACGCGTACTTCGACCTGGTCGACCCCGCGGACGTGGAACTGCCGCGGTCGGTGTCCGAGACCTTCGAGGGCAAACCCCCGGTCCAGCGCAACTACAGCGCGCACTGGACCTTCGACACGATGCCCATCGAGACCACCCGCAAGCTCATCGCCGTCTACTGGGGCTACGTGGCCCTCATCGACCGGCAGATCGGCCGGGTCATGGCGGCCATGGAACGGCTCGGCCTCGTCGAGGACACGGCGGTGTTCTTCACCTGCGACCACGGGGAGTTCACCGGCTCGCACCGGCTGCACGACAAGGGCCCGGCGATGTACGAGGACATCTACCGCACGCCCGGCCTGCTCCGGGTCCCGGGCGCACCCGGCGGACAGGTGCGCGACGAGTTCGTCAGCCTCCTCGACTGCACCGCCACCATCCTCGAACTGGCGGGCCTCGATCCGAAACCGGCCGTCGACTCGCGCAGCCTGCTGCCCCTCGTGCGCGGCGAGTCGGTGGACTGGGACGAGGACATCGTCTGCGAGTTCCACGGCCACCACTTCCCCTACCCGCAGCGCATGCTGCGGGAGGACCGCTACAAACTCGTCGTCAACCCCGACTCGGTCAACGAGCTGTACGACCTGCACACCGACCCGGACGAGCTGCAGAACGTCTACGCCCATCCGGAACAGGCGGAGGTCCGCGGCCGCATGATGCGCCGGCTGTACGACGTCCTGCGGGAACGCGGTGACAACTTCTACCACTGGATGACGTCGATGTACGACGTGGGCGAGGTGGGACACGACCCGACCCTGAGCGGACTCGACGAGTCCACGTACAAGGCGTAGCAGGCCCGGGCACGCGAACGATTCGAGGACCGATGACCAGCACTCACCGCCCGTGCTGCGCCCCCGCGACGGCATCCGTCGCCGTGGACGCCGCGCCCGCCGTGCCCCTCGCGGCACCGGGACCGGCCGCCCGTCCGCGCTCGACCCGCGGCCAGGTGCGCCTGGCGGGCGGTGAGTTCGCCATGGGGGACGCCTTCGGGGAGGGATATCCGGCCGACGGCGAGACACCCGTGCACACGGTGCGTCTGGAGCCCTTCCACATCGACGAGACCGCCGTCACCAACGCCCAGTTCGCCGCCTTCGTCAAGGCGACCGGCCATGTGACCGACGCCGAACGCTTCGGCTCCTCGGCGGTCTTCCACCTGGTGGTCGCCGCCCCGGACGCCGACGTCCTCGGCAACGCCGCCGGCGCACCCTGGTGGATCAATGTGCGGGGCGCCCACTGGCGCCGCCCCGAGGGCGCCCGCTCCGACATCACCGGCCGGCAGAACCATCCCGTCGTCCACGTCTCCTGGAACGACGCCACCGCCTACGCGCGGTGGGCCGGCAAGCGGCTGCCCACCGAGGCCGAGTGGGAGTACGCCGCCCGCGGGGGACTGGCCGGCCGCCGCTACGCCTGGGGCGACGAACTGACCCCCGGCGGCCGGTGGCGCTGCAACATCTGGCAGGGCCGCTTCCCCCACGTCAACACGGCCGAGGACGGACACCTCACCACCGCACCGGTCAAGTCCTACCGGCCCAACGGCCACGGCCTGTGGAACACCGCGGGCAACGTGTGGGAATGGTGCTCCGACTGGTTCTCGCCGTCCTACTACGCCGAGTCCCCGGCCGCGGACCCGCGCGGACCAGGGACCGGGACGGCCAGGGTCCTGCGCGGCGGCTCCTACCTCTGCCACGACTCCTACTGCAACCGCTACCGGGTCGCCGCCCGCTCGTCCAACACCCCGGACTCCTCGTCCGGCAACCTCGGCTTCCGCTGCGCCAACGACGCGGCCGTCACATGCGGATCAGCCGCTGCGTGATCTCCCGGTACTGCCGCAGGGCGACCCGGAGTTCCTCGGCCTGCGCCTCGGGGTCCTGGTCCTGCCAACTCTCGTGCAGGGCCCGGCGCCGTTCCGCGAGGGCGTTCGCGAGGTGGGCGGCGGCGTCGTCGAAGGCACCCTCCGCCTCCGCCAGCGCGTCGTGCGGAGCGTCGGCGAAGGTGTTGATGGCCTTGCGGAGGCGGTCCAGGACCGCGTCCCGTTCCGCCGACGGCAGGAGCGCGTCCGGCGCCGCGGAACGGCGCTCGGCGCGGTCCTGGCCCCGGTCCGGGGGCTGCTGTGCGCGCGTCTGGTCATACATGTCGTGTGCCGCTTTCCTGGGTTGCTTGGATCACCGGGTTCCCCGGAGCGGCATACGCTGCGCCGTACGGACAGTCAACGCCCGATGGCGATGTGTGTCAAAGCGCCGGTTTCCCGTGTCCCGCTACCGCCGGGTGAGGGTCTGGGGGTAGTCGGTGATGATGCCGTCGACGCCGAGGCCGGCCATTTTGCGGATGGCGCCGGGTTCGTCGACGGTCCAGACGTTGATGTCCATGCCGAGTTGGTGGACGCGGTCGACGAGTGTTTGGTCGGTGACGGTGTGCTGGGGGTTGATCTGGTCGGCCCACTGGCTGAGTTCGGTGAGTTCGGTGTCGGTGGGGCGGTCTGCGTCGAGGATGCCGATGGGGATGTCGGGCTGGGCGGTGTGGAAGGTGCGGGCGTCGTCGGTCTCGAAGGACTGCACGGCCAGTTGCTTCCGGGCGAGAGCCTTGCGCACATAGCCGGGTTTGGCGTGCAGGGTGTCGGCGAGGTCGGTGGCGACGGTGGTGCCGTACTGGCTGCAGGGGCTGATTTCGGCGAGGAGTCCGGTGCGGGTGTGCTGGATGTGGTGGATGACGTCGTCGAGGGTGATGATCGGTTCGCCTGTGTAGTCGTCGTGGAACCAGGAGCCGGCGTCGAGGCGGCGGAGTTCGTTCCAGGTGAAGTCGGAGACGCGGTAGCGGGGGCGGCCGGGGTAGAGGTCTTCGATGTCGGTGGTGCGTTCCATGGTGCAGTCGTGGAAGTTGACGAGGCGGCCGTCCTTGGTGCGCTGGACGTCGATTTCGACGTAGTCGGCGCGTTGGCGGACGGCGAGGTCGATGGCGGCGGCGGTGTTCTCGGGTGCCATGCCCGAGGAGCCGCGGTGGGCGATGACGTCGGGGCCGGTCGCGGCCTGCGCGGTCGTCGACGTCATCGCCAGTGCCAGACCACTCAGCACGGCCACGACCACACCGGCACGCCTCTTGCTCGCGAACTTCACTGGAGCCTCCCACGTTGAATGACTCCCTGGAGACTCCCGGACGGTGGTTACGGGAAGCCTGCCGCTGGCTGGCGGGCCCGGGAGGGGCCGGTGGAGCGGAGCGCCGAACCGGTCATCGAAGGCGGAGGGGGCGATTGCGCGCAATCACCCCCTCCGCCCCGTGCGTTTCACCTGCCGAGGAGGCCCTGGGGGAGGAGCGACTGCGGTGAGGTGGCCGGATGCCCCACCTCCAGCGATCCCAGGAGTCCGTCCAGGAGCGGACCACCGGGAACACCGGCGGACGGATCGGGCACCGGAGCGGCCTCGGCGACGGGAGCGGAGACCAGCAGAGCGGTGGCCATGACGGAGGCACAGGCGAGCTTCTTGATCATGTCCGTCCCAACGAACGGAGACCCGGGGGGAAACGCCTGCCGGGGCCGGACTGGGCCAGTCGGGTTCACACGGGCGCCAACCGTGGCACCGGCGGGAGCGGCGCGTGCCCGGGGGAGGCCTTGAACGCCTGGATCACCAGCGCGGCGAAGCGCCGGGAGGCCGCGACGCGGGCGGCCGTCGACAGGGTGTGTATGCCCCGGTTGGCCATGATCATGAGAATGAGGTCGTCCAGCACGAAGTCGGGGCGCAGACCGCCCTGACCCTGGGCCCGACGGGCCAGTTCACCGACGGACTCCAGCGAGTACGCGCGGGCGGCGGCGAAGTCCATCGCGTCCGGGTAGGCCGCCATGAACGCCTCGGTGAAGCCCAGGTGCCGGGCGTGCAGCTCACACGTCTTCTCGACGACGAGGCGGAAACCGGCCCAGGGGTCGGGGTGGGCCAGGCCCTCGTCCACGATCGTCCGGCACGCGCGCAGCTGGTCCCTGAAGGCCTCGGTGACCAGCTCCTGCTTGGTCGGGAAACGCCGGTAGAGCGTAGCGGGCCCGACGCCGGCGCGCCGGGCGACTTCCCGCATCGGCACCCGCAGCCCCTCGGCCGCGAACAGCGCACGGGCCGCGTCGAGGATGCGCTCGCGGTTGTCCTCGGCGTCGGCGCGCAGGGTGTGAGGCAAATGATCGGTCACCACTCTCACTTTAGCGAAGTGGACGGGGGCGTCCGTTAACGTCCGAAGAGCACGGGCCCCCGTACCCGAGGACATGGCGGCACGGCTCCGGCGAGCAAGGAGTGGCGAATGAAGGCAGTGGAGATCCGGGCGTTCGGCGGACCCGAGGGGATGGCGCTCGTCGACCTCCCCGACCCCGTGCCCGCCGCGGGGCAGGTGCTGGTGGCGACGGAGACGATCGGCGTGAGCGGCGCCGACGTCGCCATCCGCAGCGGCGCGCTCGCCTCCTACGGATTCCAGGAGGGACATGTCCCCGGCGGCGAGGTGGTGGGCACCGTCACGGCCGTCGGCGCGGGCGTCGACGCCTCCTGGACCGGCCGGCGTGTGTGGGCCCAGACCGGCGTGGGAGGCGGATACGCCGAGCAGGCGACCGCCCCGGTCCACGACGTCCTTCCGCTCCCCGAGGGGCTGTCCGCCCTGGACGCGGTGACGCTCGGGAGCGCCGGCGTGGTGGCACACTTCGGCCTCGCCCACGCCCACTTCACCGCGGGCGAGAACGTGCTGGTGCGGGGCGCGGCGGGCAGCCTCGGCATCATGACGGTCCAGCTCGAGGCGCGTGGCGGTGCCGCGGCGGTGGCGGTCACGACCTCGTCGGCCGCCCGGGGCGAGAGGCTGCGCGGGCTCGGCGCGACCCACGTCCTGGACCGCGCCGGCGAGGGCGACGCGGACGCTCCCGAGTCCTTCGACGTCATCGTGGACATCGTCGCGGGAGCCGAGCTGCCCTCCTTCTTCACCAGGCTCGCGCCGAACGGCAGGATGGTGGTGGTCGGCGCCGTCGCGGGGCAGCCGCCCGCGGACTTCGGTACGCGTCTGATGGCGTCCTTCCAGAAGTCGATGTCGTTCGCCACCTTCAGCGCCGCCACCGTCCCGGAAGCCGACCTGCGGGCCGTGCGGGCCGAGCAGTTCGCCGCCGCGGGCCGGGGGGAGATCGAGACCGTCGTGCACGAGGTGCTGCCCCTGGACCAGGCGGCCTCGGCGCACCGGAAGATGGACGCGGGCGAGGTCTTCGGGCGGATCGTGCTGACCCCTTAGGCCCGCTCAGTCCGCCCCGCGCGGCCAGACGAACACCTCCGTGCCCGGTCGGCGCTCGGAGAAGCGGCCCGACGGCGAGACCTCCCTGAGCAGCCGGCTCAGATCCGCCTCGAAGACGGCGAGCCGGGCGCCGAACAGGTGCGGGGCCGAGAACGACATGGAGAACACCCCCGCGACGACGTCGTCCTCCGTGCGCACCATCGGCTGCCCACCGGGCACGACATGCCGGTACGGGCCGGCGAACCCCGCCCCGGCCAGGACCGCGCCCTCACCGGCAGGCGTGCCGCGCGGCAGCAGCCCCCGGCCGGCCCGGCGGACCGGCCCCAGGCACCGCCTGACGAGGGCGTCGATCGCCGCGTGCGGGACCGGAGGGTGCGGCAGCCCGTCGACGGTCCGGCTCTCTCCCTTGAGGTCCGAGATGTGCACCAGCGCGCCGCCCCGCCGCAGCATGCCCCGGACGGTCGCCGCCACCAGCCCGCGGTCCATCCAGTGGAACGACTGGGCGAGGGTCGCGACGGTGAAGTCGCCGAGTCCTGCCGGGAGTTGCTCGGCCCGGACCCGCACCCACCGCACCTTGTCCGCCACACCCAGCTCAGCGGCCTCGCGAGCCGCCTCCGCGAGCATCCCCGCGTCCGGATCCACCCCGACCACCTCGTCGAAGTGAGCGGCCAGGGCCAGGGCGACCGTCCCCGGCCCGCACCCCAGGTCGATCAGCCGACCCCGCCCGTCCAGGCCCAGCACCTCGCCGAGCACGTCCGCCAGGCCGGGGGCGTACGGGAGTCTCCCGCGGCGGTAGAAGGCGGCGGTGCCGGAGAACAGCGTCTCGTCCCACTCCCGGCCGATCCCCATACCGCCCGCCACTCCCTCCGTCCGGTACGTCCGCGCCCGGTGCGTCACCGGTCGGTCACCCGTGATTGTCAGTGCCCGTCGGCACAATGGACGGCATGAAACCCCTGCTTCTCGCCGATGTCGAGCGCGCCGTCCGCAGCAGTTGGAGTGCCGAGACGTGCACGCCGGAGTTCCGGACGCGGTGGACCGGGGACGATCCCGCCCGCGACCAGTGCGGCGTGACCGCCATGGTGCTCAACGACCTGCTGGGCGGCGAGCTGATCCGGGGCGAGGTGCACGTGGCGGGCGAGCGGGTCGACTTCCACTGGTGGAACCGGCTGGGCATGGGCGTGGAGATCGACCTCACCCGGGAGCAGTTCGGCCCGCACGAGAGCGTCGTCGGCGCCGTCGTCGTCCCCCGGCCGCCCGGGATACGCCGGCTGCGGGAGGAGTACGAGCTGCTGCGCGGGCGGGTCCTGGAGCGGCTGCGGCGGCAGGGGGCCGCCCCGTGACCGACCGGCCGGGGCTCCGGACGCCTTCCCCGCGATGAGAGGCCGGGCCTACGACGACTCGCGCACCACCAGCTCCGTCGGCAGCGTCATCTGCTGCCGGGGCGCGCCGTGCTGCGTGATGTCGGTGAGGATACGGGCCATGGTCCGGCCCAGTTCCTCCACCGGCTGACGTACCGTCGTCAGCGGCGGGTTGGTGTGGCGGGCCAGGACGGAGTCCTCGAAACCGACGACGGCCACATCCCCCGGCACCTGTCGCTTCTGCCGGCGCAGTTCGGCCAGGGCGCCGACCGCCATGAGGTCGGACGCGGCGAAGACGGCGTCCAGGTCGGGGACGCGTTCAAGAAGCAAACGCATGGCGCGCGCGCCGCCCTCCTCGGTGAAGTCACCCGTCTCGACGAGGAGTTCCGGCGCCGGCACGCCCGCCTCCTCGTGGGCGGCGCGCCAGCCGGCGAGCCTGCTGCGGCCGACGTCCATGTCCAGCGGCCCGGTGACGGTGGCGACCCGGCGCCGTCCGCCGCCCAGCAGATGGCGTACCGCGGCGGCCGCCCCGCCGGCGTTGTCGGAGTTGACGTAGCTCAGCCGCTCGCCCGCGTCACGGCGGCCGGCGAGCACGGTGGGCAGGCCCATCTCCTCGAGCATGCCCGGCAGCCGGTCCTCGGAGTGCACGGAGACCAGCAGCACGCCGTCCACCCGGCGGGTCGCGACCGACTCGGTCAGCTGGTCCCGCTCGGCCTGGTCGCGGACGAGCATCAGCTGCAGTTGGGTGCGGCTCTCGGCCAGGGCGCCGCTGACGCCGCGGATGAGCGCGGCGAAGAACGGCTCCGAGCCCAGCCGGCTCTCCGACTCCGGGATCACCAGGGCCACGGCATTGGTGCGGTTGGTGACCAGGCCGCGGGCGACCGAGTTGGGAACGTAGTTCAGTTCCTTGATCGCCGCAAGGACCCTCTCGCGCGCATCGGCACTGACCAGCTCCGAGCCGTTGACGACACGGGAGACGGTGGTGCGGCCCACGCCGGCGCGGGCGGCGACCGTTTTGATCGTTGGACGGCGGTTGCCGGTCATGTACTCCCCCCTCGGCGGCCGCGGCGGCGCTGCCTGCCGCGGAGGTGACCTGCGGCAATTCTTGCAGACACCGCGGTCGGCGAAGCACCCCCCGGGCTCCGGGAGGCGAACGCGGCGCGGGGCCGCTTGCGACAAGTTGCTTTCAAGTTATTGACAGACAGGGCCCGTTCCCACGAGTCTTCGATGCGCCGGTGGGAACGTGCCCACCAAAATTGGGCACGTTCCCACCCCATGTTCGAGCCGCTGTCTTTCATCGCTGTAGCCGCTGTAGCCATCGCAGTAGTCATCGCAGAACTCGTCACTCCGATGTGTCAGCGCCGTCGCTAGGAGGAGATCCATGGGCACTCTCGGTTCGTTGCGCAGAAGGGCGGTGGCGACGGCCGCGGCCGTCGGCGCGCTGGCACTCGTCGTCGGCTGCGGAGGCAGCGACGACTCGGCCACCGGCGGTGGCAAGAAGGACGGCAAGGTCACCATCACCATGGGCATGTACGGGGTGATGGGCATCAAGGAGACGGGCCTTCTCGAGCAGTACGAGAAGGAGAACCCCGATGTCGACATCAAGGCCGAGATCGCCGGTGACGAGCAGACCTACTACACCGCCCTGCAGACCAGGCTCGCGGCGGGCAAGGGCCTGAAGGACATCCAGGGCATCGAGATCGGCCGGGCCAAGGAGATCACCGAGACCCAGGCGGACAAGTTCGCGGACTTCTCCGACGTCCCGGGCACCGACCACTTCCTGCCGTGGAAGGAGTCCCAGATCAGCACCAAGGACGGCAAGGTGCTGGGCCTGGGCACCGACATCGGCCCGATGGCCGTCTGCTACCGCAAGGACTACTTCGAGAAGGCGGGCCTGCCCACCGACCGCGAGGAGGTCGCCAAGCTCTGGGAGGGCGACTGGAACAAGTACGTCGAGGTCGGCCGCACCTTCAAGAAGGGCTTCAAGGGCGACGACGTGGCCTACATGGACGCGGCCAGCGGCCTGTTCAACGCCATGGTCTACGGCTACCCCGAGCAGTACTACGACGAGAACGGCGAGCTGATCTACAACACCAACCCGGCCGTCAAGGAGGCGTGGAAGCTCTCCGCCGACGCGGCCGAGGACGGGCTGACCGCCAAGCTCCGCCAGTTCCAGCCCGGTTGGGACCCCGGCCTGGCCAACGGCACCTTCGCCACCGCGGTGTGCCCGGCGTGGATGCTCAGCCACATCAGCGAGAAGGCCGGCGACGCGAACAAGGGCAAGTGGGACGTGGCCAAGGCGCCCAAGGGCGCGAACTGGGGCGGCTCCTTCCTCGGTGTGGTCGAGCAGAGCCCGGTGAAGGAGGAGGCCAAGAAGCTCGTCGCCTGGCTCACCGCGCCCGAGCAGCAGGCCCACATCTTCAAGGAGATCGGCAACATCCCGTCCTCGCGCGAGGCACTGGGCAACCCCGCCGTGAAGAACGCCAAGTCCGAGTACTTCAGCGGCGCCCCGATCGGCCAGATCTTCGGCGCCGCCGCCCAGGAGATCCCGGACAAGCAGGTCCTCGGCCGCAAGGACGGCACGATCAAGGACACCTTCTCCCAGGGCCTGGCCCTGATCGAGCAGGGCGACGCCACGCGTGACGAGGCGTGGAAGACCACCGGGGAGCGCATTGAGAAGGCGGTCGGCTGACTCTCCGCTCCCGAGGCCGACCGGGCCCGCCCGCAGCCAGGACCAGGTCCTGGCCGGCGGGCCCGGCGCCTCGCCCACCCATCCGCTCTCAGGAAGGAAGTCCGGTGGCCACCTCCACCACCAAGGCCCTGGCCGGGGGCGAGCCTCCGCGTCCGTCTCCCCGCGGGGGCGGCGGGGAAACCCCCCGGCGGCGCGGCGCGCTCCTGCACCGGCTCGACATCAAGGGCGCTCCGTACGCGTTCGTCGCGCCCTTCTTCATCATCTTCGCCGCGTTCAGCTTCTACCCCCTCATCTACACCTCGTGGATCTCCCTGCACGACGTGGAGCTGGCCACCCTCGATGTCATGGAGTGGGTGGCGTTCGACAACTACGTGGACCTGTGGGGCGATTCCCGGTTCTGGAACGCGCTGCAGAACACCATCACCATCGGCGTCATCTCCACGGTGCCGCAGCTGATGATGGCGCTCGGCATGGCCCACCTGCTCAACTACCGGATGCGCGCCTCGCTGTTCTTCCGGGTCGCCTCCCTGGTCCCGTACGCCACCTCGGTGGCCGCGGCGGCTCTCGTCTTCACCATGATCTTCGAGCGCGACTTCGGCATGATCAACTGGGCGCTCGGCTCGGTCGGGATCGACCCGGTGGACTGGGAGGCCGACAAGTGGCCCGCCCAGATCGCGATCTCCACCATCGTCATCTGGCGCTGGACCGGCTACAACGCGCTGCTGTACCTGGCCGCGATGCAGGCCATTCCCGCCGACCGGTACGAGGCGGCCTCCCTCGACGGCGCCTCCCGGTGGCAGCAGTTCATCCACGTCACCGTCCCCGGCATCCGCTCCACCATCGTCTTCACCATCGTGCTCTCCACGATCGGCGCCACCCAGCTCTTCGGTGAGCCGCTGATCTTCGGCCAGGGGCCCAACGGGGTCACCGGCGGCGCGGACAACCAGTACCAGACGCTGGGCCTGCTGCTGTACGAGGAGGGCTGGAAGAACTACCAGATGGGCCGTTCGGCGACCGTCGCCTGGGCGATGTTCATGCTGCTGGTCCTCGTCTTCGTCGTGCAGCGCGTCATCAAGCGCCTGCGCTCCCGCACGTCCTGACCTGGAGTCGCCATGACCACTCAAAGTCTCTCGGCCCGGACCGACGCCCCGGCCCGGACCCCCGCCGTGAAGGCGGGCGGCCGCAGCGGCCGCCGGCTGCTGCGCCAGCGCGCCGGCCGCCAGCACCACGCCGGCCCCCTCGCCTACGTACTGCTCGCCATCATGGCGATCCTGTCGATCTTCCCGCTGTACTGGACGATGGTGGCCGCGTCCACCGACAACACCCGGGTCAGCCAGACGCCGCCCCCGTTCCTGCCCGGCCCGAACCTGTTCAGCAACCTCGCCCGCGCCTGGGACGAGGCGGCGATGGGCAAGGCCATGATCAACAGTCTCATCGTGGCCGGGGTGATCGCCCTGTCCACGGTGCTGTTCGCGACGCTGGCCGGGTTCGCCTTCGCCAAGCTGCGGTTCAAGGGCCGCAACGCCCTGCTCATGCTGGTGATCGGCACCATGATGGTCCCGCCGCAGCTCGCCGTCGTGCCGCTGTTCATGATGATGGCCGACCTGGGCTGGTCGCAGCAGCTGCCCGCCGTCATCTTCCCGACGCTGGTGAGCGCGGTCGGCGTGTTCTTCATGCGGCAGTACCTGACGGAGGCGCTGCCGGACGAACTCGTCGAGGCCGGACGCGTGGACGGAGCGCACTCGCTGCGGATCTTCTTCAGCATCGTGCTGCCCATCGCGCGGCCCGCGATGGCCGTCCTGTTCATGATCACGTTCGTGCACGCGTGGAACGACTTCTTCTGGCCGTTCGTGGTCCTCGACATGACCAACCCGACGGTCCCCGTCGCGCTCACGCAGCTCAGCGCGGGCTACGTCCGCGACCAGTCGCTCATCATGGCCGGCGCGCTGCTCGGCACGCTGCCGCTGCTGGCGATGTTCGTCGTCTTCGGCCGCCAGATCGTCAGCGGCATCATGGCGGGCGCCGTCAAGGGCTGACCCGTCGCCTCCGCCGTACCCAGCACCCCCACCCCGAAAGGACTTACGTGGTCACCGCAGCACAGCAGACCGCGTCCGCCCCGGACGCCGCCCGCACCTTCCCCAAGGGCTTCCTCTGGGGTTCCGCGACCGCCTCCTACCAGATCGAGGGGGCCGCCGCGGAGGACGGCCGCACGCCGTCCATCTGGGACACCTACGCCCGTACCCCCGGCCGGGTCCGCAACGGTGACACGGGTGACACCGCCACCGACCACTACCACCGCCGCAGCGAGGACGTGGCCCTCATGGCCGAACTCGGCCTGGGCGCCTACCGCTTCTCGCTCGCCTGGCCCCGGGTCCAGCCCACCGGCCGGGGCCCGGCCGTACAGCGGGGCCTGGACTTCTACCGGCGCCTGGTGGATGAGCTGCTGGAGAAGGGCATCCAGCCCGTCGCCACCCTCTACCACTGGGACCTGCCCCAGGAGCTGGAGGACGCGGGCGGCTGGCCCGAGCGTGCCACGGCCGAGCGGTTCGCCGAGTACGCGGCCCTCGCCGCGGACGCGCTCGGCGACCGGGTGAAGACCTGGACCACCCTCAACGAGCCCTGGTGCAGCGCCTTCCTCGGCTACGGCTCCGGCGTGCACGCCCCCGGCCGCACCGACCCGGTCGCCGCCCTGCGCGCCGCCCACCACCTCAACCTGGCGCACGGCCTGGCCGTCCAGGCCCTGCGCGACCGCGTCCGCGCCGACGCCCAGGTCTCCGTCACCCTCAACGTCCACCACGTCCGCCCGCTCACCGGCAGCGACGGCGACGCCGACGCGGTGCGCCGGATCGACGCGCTCGCCAACCGGGTCTTCACCGGCCCGATGCTGAACGGCGCCTACCCGGAGGACCTGTTCAAGGACACCGCCGAGCTGACCGACTGGTCCTTCGTCCAGGACGGCGACCTGCGCCAGGCCCACCAGCCGCTGGACTTCCTCGGCGTCAACTACTACACGCCCACCGTGGTCTCCGAGACCGACGGCAGCGCCACGCACACCTCCGACGGGCACGGCAACAGTGCCCACAGCCCCTGGCCGGGAGCCGACCGGGTCGCCTTCCACCAGCCGCCCGGCGACACCACCGCCATGGGCTGGGCCGTCGACCCCACCGGCCTGTACGACCTGCTGCGCCGGCTGTCCGCCGACTTCCCGAGGCTGCCGCTGGTCATCACCGAGAACGGCGCCGCCTTCGACGACTACGCCGACCCCGAGGGGCGGGTCAACGACCCCGCCCGGATCGCCTATGTCCGCGGCCACCTGGCCGCCGTCCACCAGGCCATCCTGGACGGCGCGGACGTGCGCGGCTACTTCCTGTGGTCCCTGCTGGACAACTTCGAGTGGGCCCACGGCTACAGCAAGCGCTTCGGCGCCGTCTACGTCGACTACCCGACCGGCACCCGCATCCCCAAGGCGAGCGCCCGCTGGTACTCCGAGGTCGCCCGCACCGGCGTACTGCCCGGCGCCTGACCACCGGACCGCCCCCTTCCTCCACCGCACCGGCGGGGGACGGGGGCGGACCCGGGTCCCGTCCCCGGTTCAGTCGAGCGGGGCGAGCGTGAGCCGCGCCTCGGCCGGGTTGCCGTCGTGCACCAGCGACTCGTGGTTGCCGACGTCGTCGAAGGCGAAGGCGTACGCCTTTCCGTCGGCCATGCGCTCGTGGATGATCCGGGCGTAGTGGTTGGTCACGGAGTCCCGGTAGAAGCCGGCCGCCGAGGGATCGGGCTGGTTGGGGTTGCTCAGCAGCGTCGAGCGGTTGAACCCGGCGCACAGCGTGCGGGAGATCGGCCCGCGCACCTGGTCGTTGGGCGCGTCCAGGAGCCGGTGGCAGCCGAAAACGCTGGAGGCGTCGGGCTTCTGGAAGCTGGTGACGACCGCGCCGGAGGTGTTGGTGAAGTTCATGACGTTGCCCGAGACGCGGCCGAAGTACTTGGTGTTCGGCTGGTCCCCGAAGGGCGTGACGGTGAGCGTGGACGTCGTGTACTTCTGCCAGACCCGGTTGATGTAGTCGTCCATGACCGACGCGGGCAGCGCCCCGGTCTCCACCCCGTACAGCGGCGCCAGCGCCCGCAGCACGGTGCCGTCCGGCCGGGTCTGGATCAGCCCGCCCCAGCCCGGCTGGGCCCGCAGTGCGTCGAACACCCCGCGGTAGCCACCGGCCTTGAGCTGCCCGGCGCTGATCGCGCTGCCGTCGGCGCGCTGCACGCCGACCGTGTAGGGCGCGGAGAACATGTCGACCTGGGTGCTGTTCAGCCACAGCCCGCCGTCGTTGAGTGTGTACTCCGACCAGTTGAAGAGGATGTTGCGGTTGGGGTCGCTCGGGTTCTGGACGGCGGGCTGGACCAGGCCGCCGGTGGTCAGCCGGAAGTCCAGCTTCTGGCCGTAGGAGAAGTAGATGCGTCCCGACAGCTTCGGGATGCGGATGGTCTTGGTCTGTCCCGCGGCCGGTCCGGGGATGGACGCGTCCGGTGCGGGAGTGGGGGGATTGCCGCCGGCGGGCCAGGCGTGGAAGGTGCCGCTTTCGTCGGCCCAGCCCTGCTGACCGGTCGTCAGGGAGGTGCCCAGGTTGTAGATGTGGACGGCGTCGCCGCGGGCCGAGTTGTTGGTGATCTTCAGCGGGATGGTGGCGGGCACCGCGGCGTCCGCGGGCGGTGCGGCGCCGAACGTGAGCAGGGCGCCGGCGAGGCCTGCGGCCGCGGCCGCGGCGAGCAGACGGTGTCTGAGTCGGGAGAGCACTCTCCACCTCCGTGCGGGTGTGGGGGAATTGGTCCGTACCGATTCTGAGAGCGCTCTCAGCGTTGCGCCGGGGTGCGTTCATGTCAATGCGCGCGGCAGCGGAAGTACGCGGGCCGGAACGCGATGCCGCTTCCGGCCTCCACGGCAGGGCCTACCGCGACGCGGCGCACCCGTCCCGGCTCGTGCTGCCGTCGACGACGGGCCCGGCCACCGCGTAGTGCCGGACTCCTGCCGCACCTCGCGGCTCCGCCGCGGGCCACAGGCAGTCCAAAACGGAGGCGGACGGCGGGAAAAGGGCGGAGGGGACCGACGCGCGGGCGAACCACTCCCAGCGCTCGATCTTGTCGGGCTCGGTGACCCGGGGCGTACCGGCGGTCCGCTCGGTGACGGCCGCCGCCGTCACGCGGGTCAGCCCGCCCACGCCGTCGACGAGCACGGCCAGCACCCGCACGTCCCCGGGGGCCGCCACGAGCCCGGTCTCCTCCGCCAACTCCCGGGCGGCGGCCGTCTCGAAGTCCTCGCCCGCGTCGACCTTGCCGCCGGGCAGCTCCCAGCGTCCGTCGTGGCCGAGCCCGAGCAGGACCCGGCCGGCGGGATCGAGGACGGCGAGGCCGACGCCGGTGAGGCTCTGGGCGGCGGGGCGGCTGCGTTCGGGGCGCTCGGCGCGCGGCGCGGAAGGGTTCACCGGCTCATTCCACACCGTGCTGGGCCTCGGCGGCCACCGGGGGCGTCCGGGCGGCGGCGTCGTGGAACGCGCGGCGCAGGGCGACGATCCCGTCACCCGCCCTCGTCGGGTGCACCCGGTTGGTGAGCAGCACGGCGTAGCGCCGCGTGGCCGGGTCGACCCAGAGGCTGGTGCCGGTGAAGCCCGTGTGGCCGTACGCGTCCGGGCCGAACACCTCCCCGGCGGGGGAGCCGACCGGATCGCGGCCCTGCCAGGCGAGAGCGCGCCGCAGCGCCAGGTGGTCCGTGTGGGGGGCCGTCATCAGGGCGAAGGTGTCGGGCCGCAGCAGGCGCCGGCCGCCGGCGGCGAGGGCGGCGCCGAGCCGTTCCATGTCCGCCAGTGTGGAGAACAGGCCCGCGTGGCCGCCGACTCCGCCGAGGACCACCGCGTTCTCGTCGTGGACCTCGCCCACGACGGGGTGGCGGCGCCAGGGACAGTCCTCGGTGGCCACCGCCCGCGCCCGGCGTCCGGCGTCCGGGCGGAAGACGGTGTCCCGCAGAACGAGCGGCGCGCACACCAGCCGCTCCACCAGCAGGTCCAGCGGCTCCCCGGCCGCCGCCTCGGCGATCAGGCCGAGGACGATGAACCCCTGCGAGGAGTACTGCACGCGGGTGCCCGGCTTCGCGGTCAGCGGCAGCAGGCGCACCGCCTCAAGCAGCGCCGCACGGGTGGGATGGTCGCGGTACAGCGGCACCTGTCCCGGTATCCCCGAGGTGTGCGTGAGGAGTTGACGTACGGTCAGCTCCGCCTTGTCGCCGCCCCGGTAGTCCGGGAGGTACGCGCCCACGGTGTCGTCGAGGCCGAGCGCGCCGCGCTCGACGAGCGCCATGACCGCGAGTCCGGCGATCGGCTTGGTCACCGAGGCGAGGTCCCACACGTCGTCGCCGTCCAGCGGAGGTCCGTCCCAGCAGCGGGTGCCGGTCCAGCCCCGGTCCAGTGGTCCGTCCGGGCCTCCGACGGACCAGGCGGCGCCGGAGCAGACGCGCCGTTCCCGTCCCTCGGCGAGCAGTTCTCCCAGGGTGTTCACACCTGCTCACCGCCCCTGGCCGGGTCCACCACGCCGAGCTGGGGCGTGCGCGCGCCGAGCCCGGCGGACACCGTGCGCGCGGCGGCCCGCACCATCGGTCCGAACACCTCCACACTGCCGGGGTCGAGGGTGAAGGTCA
Organism: Streptomyces sp. NPDC034099; assembly: GCF_055575415.1. NCBI lineage: Bacteria > Bacillati > Actinomycetota > Actinomycetes > Kitasatosporales > Streptomycetaceae > Streptomyces > Streptomyces sp. NPDC034099. The sequence goes on from NZ_JBVISR010000003.1 coordinate 233,863, forward strand.
GCCCCGCGATGCCGATCGCACCCACCGCCCGGCCCTCCGCGTCCAGCACGGGTGCCGCCACCGACCGCACGTCCGGCTCGTCGTACTCGTCGTCCACGGCGTAACCGCACAGCGCCGCCCGCGCGAGCACCGCCCGCAGCGCGTCCGGGTCGGTGGGCGTGCCCGGCGTGCGCGCCTCCAGGCCCGGTGCCTCCAGGACCGCCGCGGCCTCCTCGGCGGGCAGCGCGGCGAGCATCGCGAGCCCCACGCCGCAGGCGTACAGCGGCGACCGGTGGCCGGGCCGGGTGCCCATCCGGTACTCGCGGGCCGGTTCCGACTGCTCCAGATACACCGCGTCGGACGCGTGGCGCACCGCGTAGAACGCGACGTGGCCGGTGCGCCGGCGCAGGTCGGCGAGGGCGGGCCTGGTCAGTTCCAGGACCCGGCTGTCGCTCAGGGCCGCTGCCGCCAGGCCCAGCAGCCGGGGCCCCGGACGGTAGCTGCCGCCCTCGGCGGGCTCGGCGAAGCCGTACTCCGCCATGGTCCGCAGATGCCGGTGGACGGTGGGCTTGGTCAGTCCTGTGCGGCGCGCGATCTCCCCCAACCGGTGGGGGCCACCGGGCTGGACGAGCGCATCGAGCACCTCCATCGCCTTGTCGACGGGGCCCTTCACGAGTTCCTGGTCGACCGACCGGGTGTTGACCGCTTTCACCATGTCGCTTAGCTTAACCCAACCGCATTCCATCTAACGGAACGGAGGTGTTGTTCAATGGAACGAGTTCTTCAGGGGCGCACGGTGGACCGCAGCCGTCCCAGCCGACGCCACGTCCTGCGCACCGGCGGTCTCCTGCTCGGAGCCCTCAGCGCTCCGGCGCTCCTGAGCGCGTGCGGCACGACCGCCGCCGCGGACCGGGCCGGCAACGTCCTGCGGGTCTCCCAGCCGGGCGACCCGAAGACCCTGGACCCGCAGAAGCAGGGCGACATGGTGTCGATGAACGTCCTGATCAACATGTTCGACACCCTCACCACCCGCGGCCGGGACAACCGGCTGCACCCGAGGCTCGCCCTGAGCTGGAAGGCCACCGACGCACGCACCTGGCGCTTCACGCTCCGCCCCGGGGTGACCTTCCACAGCGGTGAGGTGTGCGACGCGCGGGCCGTCGCCTTCAGCATCGAGCGACTGCTCGACCCCGCCACCAAGTCACCGATCGTCGAGCTGCGCTTCGTCAAGGGCGTCACCGTCGTCGACCGGCTCACCGTCGACCTGCACACCACCGTGCACGACCCCATCCTGCCCGCCAAGCTCTCCCTGTTCGGCGGCGTCGTCGTACCGCCCCGCCACCTCGCCGAGGTGGGCGACGCGGCCTTCGCCGACCACCCCGTCGGCACCGGCCCCTTCACCTTCGAAAGCTGGCAGCGCGACCACGAACTGCGGATGCGCGCCCACGCCGGCCACTGGAACGGACGCCCGGCCGTCGACGGCCTCGTCTTCAGCCCCGCCCCCAACGCCTCGTCGTCCCTGGCCGCCCTGCAGAGCGGCGGCGTGGACCTCGTCGCCGGACTCACCCCGGACGCCGCCCAGCAACTCGACGGCTACGGGGGCGTCACGATCGACGGACACACCGGCATCCGCACCGCCTACCTGTCCCTGAACACCCTGGAACGCGGCCCGCTCCAGGACCGCCGGGTACGCCAGGCGCTCAACCACGCGATCGACGTCCCCCTGCTCATCAAGGCCGTGCTCGGCGGCAAGGCCACCGAGACGCCCGCCCTCGTCCCGCGCGGATCCTTCGGCTTCGACCCCACCGTCAAGCCCTTCACCCGCTCCGTCGACACCGCGCGCCGCCTGCTCGCCGAAGCCGGTCACCCGCACGGCTTCGCCACCACGCTCACCGCCTCCAACGTCGACGCCAACGTCGCCGAGGCCCTCTCCGGTCTCCTCGCCAGGGCCGGGGTGGACGCCCGCGTCAACCTGCTCGATCCCGGCACCTACTCCGCCCGCCTCACCTCCGACAACCGCGGTGCGCTCGGCCCGATCTACCTCGCGGCCAGCACCGTCTGGACGATGGAAGGCGCCAGCATCGTCCAGTCCAACGTGCGCAGCGACCGCCGCCAGAGCCGCTGGCACTCCGCCGAGGCCGACCGCCTCATCGACGCCGAGGAACTCTCCGAGGACCCCGCGGAACGCGAAGCGGCCTTCTCGGACCTGCAACGGCTGATGCGCCGGGAAGCCCCCTTCGTCTTCCTCTACCAGATCGACAACATCTACGCCCGCAACGACCGGCCCCGCTGGACGCCGGGAGCCGCGGGCGTCCTCGCCATGGAGAGCGCGGAGGTGTCCCGATGAGCGCCCTCACCCTCGACAAACCCCCCGCCCCGGCGGACACCCCGACCCACCGCCCGGACCGGGCCGGGCTGCTCCTCGGGGTGGCCAAGCGCCTGGTCACCGCACTGTTCGTGCTGCTGTGCACGGCGACCGTCGCCTTCTTCCTCGTCCGCCTGTCCGGCGACCCCGTGAAGATCCTGCTGCCGCCGGACGCCACGGCCGAACAGGAGCGGGTGCTGCGCCACTCCCTGGGCCTGGACCAGTCCCTGTTCTCCCAGTACCTCGACTACCTCTGGGGACTGCTGCACCTCGACTTCGGCGACTCCCTCGTCTACGGCCAGCCCGTGAGCGAGATCCTCGCCGACCGGCTGCCGGCCACGATCGAACTGGCCGCCGCCGCCCTCGCGGTGACCCTCGTCATCGCGATCCCGGCGGGCATCCTCGCCGCCATGCGCCGCGGCCGGGGCACCGACAACACCGTGATGACCGGTGTCCTGCTCGGCCAGTCCACCCCGCCGTTCTGGGTCGGCATCCTGCTCATCCTCGTCTTCGCCGTCTGGCTGCGCGCCCTGCCCGCCTCCGGCTACGGGACCCTCGCCAACCTGGTCCTGCCCGCCGTCACCCTCGCCGTGTACTCCGTCGCCGTCGTCGCCCGCCTGCTGCGCTCCTCGCTGATCGACGTCCTGTCCTCGGACCACATCCGCAGCGCCCGCGCCAAGGGCTTCGGGCCACTGCAGGTGGTGCTCAGGCACGGACTGCGCAACGCCTCGCTGCCCGTGGTGACCGTCGTCGGCCTGGAGGTCGGCAACCTGCTCGGCGGGGCGATCCTCACCGAACGGGTCTTCTCCTGGCCCGGAGTGGGCCAGCTGACCGTCGAGGCGATCTCCAACCGCGACTTCCCGCTCGTCCAGGCCACCGTGCTGTTCTTCGCCGCCACCTTCGTCGTGGTGAACCTGCTCGTCGACCTCTCCTACAGCTTCCTCGACCCGAGGGTGAGGACGTCCCGATGACCGTCATGTCACCGGCCGCGACCGACGCGGCCCCGCAGCAGAAGCCGTCCGGCGGCTCCGGCTCCGTCGTCCTGCGCGGCCTGCTGCGCAACAAGCTCGCCGCAGTGGCCCTCGCCGTACTCGCCCTGCTGCTCGTCGCAGCCCTGTTCGCGCCCCTGCTCGCCCCCTACGACCCCAGCACCCAGAACCTCCTGCTGCGGCTGCGGCCGCCCGCCTGGCAGGACGGCGGCAGCGGTGCCCACCTCCTCGGCACCGACCAGCTCGGCCGCGACATGCTCTCCCGCGTCGTCTACGGCACCCGGGTCTCCCTGCTCGTCGGCGCCGGCGCCGCGCTGCTCGCCGGCGTCGTCGGCACCGCCGTGGGCCTCGCCTCCGGCTACTTCGGCGGCTGGGCCGACCGCACCCTGATGCGGCTCGCCGACGTCCAACTCGCCTTCCCCTCGCTGCTGCTGGCCCTCGCCGTCGTCGGTTTCCTCGGCTCCGGGCTGTGGGTCGTGATCGTGGTGCTCGGCTTCACCGGCTGGGTCTCCTACGCCCGCGTCGTGCGCTCCGAGGTGATGTCGCTGCGCACCCGCGACTTCGTCACCGAGGCCCGCGCGATCGGCGTCACCGACGTCACCATCATGCGCCGCCACCTGCTGCCCAACGTGATGGCACCCCTGGCCACCATCGGCACCCTGCACGTCGCCGCCGCCATCGTCGCCGAGGCGTCCCTCAGCTACCTCGGCCTCGGCGTCCCCAAGGAGACGGTCACCTGGGGCGGCATGCTCTCCGACGGCCAGCTCTACCTGGGCACCTCCTGGTGGGTCGCCGTCTTCCCCGGCATCGCGCTGATGCTGACCTCCCTCGCCATCAACATCACCGGCGACGCCCTGCGCGACGTCGCGGACCCGAAGGCCTACCGCCGATGAGCAACGACCGAGCGACAACCGGACCCGGCCGACCCACGGGCGCCACGTCCCGGCGGCCCGCCGACCAGCGGCCGCTCCTCGAGATCGACGGCCTCCGCGTCGACTTCCGCCTGGAGGACTCCGTCGTCCACGCCGTCCAGGACGTCTCCCTGCACGTCCGGGCCGGCGAGACCCTCGCCGTGGTGGGGGAGTCCGGCAGCGGCAAGAGCGCCACCGCGCTCTCCGTGCTGCGCCTCAACCCGAGCCCGCCGTGCGTCTACCCGAGCGGCCAGATCCGCTTCGACGGACGCGACCTGCTGCGCCTGTCCGAGAAGGAGCTCGGCCGGGTCCGGGGCCGCGACATCGCCATGGTCTTCCAGGACCCGATGACCTGCCTCGACCCGCTCCAGCGCGTCGGCGCCCAGGTCGCCGAGGTGCTCAGGCACCACACCGGCATGTCCCGCGCCGAGGCCAAGGAGGCCGCGCTGGCGGCCCTCGACGAGGTCGGCATCCCCGACCCGGCCCTGCGCTACCGCCAGTACCCGCACGAACTCTCCGGCGGCCTGCGCCAGCGCGTGATGATCGCCACCGCGCTGGTGGCCCGGCCCCGCCTGCTCATCGCCGACGAGCCGACCACCGCCCTGGACGTCACCGTGCAGCGCCAGATCCTCGACCTCCTGGTCACCCTGCAGCACAAGCACGACATGGCCGTCGTACTGATCACCCACGACCTCGCGGTCGTCGCGGAGACCGCCGACCGCGTCGTGGTCATGAACCGGGGCAAGGTCGTCGAGACCGGTGACGTCCTCGACGTGTTCGACCGTCCGGCCGACGCCTACACCCGCAAGCTGCTGGCGGCCACCCCCCGACTGGAGGCGGCATGAGCACCGACCCGACCGAGACCGCCGGCACCACCGGGCCCGGCCCCACGACCGGCCGCCCGCTCCTCGAACTGTCCGGCCTGCGCAAAGAGTTCGGCGGCAGGCGCCCGAACGTCGCCGTCGACGACGTGTCGCTCGAAGTCCACGAGGGCGAGACCCTGGCCCTGGTCGGCGAGTCCGGCTGCGGCAAGACCACCCTCACCCGGCTGCTCCTCGGACTCCTCGAACCCACGGCCGGAAGCGTCCGCTTCGACGGGCGGGACCTCGCCGCCCTCACCGCGTCCGAACTGCGCGGCGTGCGACGGCAGCTGCAGGTCGTCCTCCAGGACCCCTACTCCAGCATGAACCCGCGCATGCGCATCACCGACATCGTCGCCGAACCACTGGTCACCCACGACCCCGAGGCACGCGGACGGCGCGCACGGGCCCGCAACAGGGAACGGGTCGGACATCTCCTGGAGGCCGTCGGCCTGGACGCCGGCATCCAGGACCGCTATCCGCACGAGTTCTCCGGCGGCCAGCGCCAGCGCGTCTCGATCGCGCGGGCCCTGGCACTCCACCCCCGGCTGCTGGTGCTGGACGAGCCGACCAGCGCCCTGGACGTCTCCGTGCAGGCGACCGTCCTCGATCTCCTGGCGGACCTGCAACAGCGGCTGGGCCTCACCTACGTCTTCGTCTCGCACAACCTCGCCGTGGTGGCCCAGGTGGCCGACCGGGTGGCGGTGATGAGCCGCGGCAGCCTGGTCGAGGTCGGTGAGGCGGCGGCGGTCCTGCGCACCCCGCGGCACCCCTACACGCGGCAGCTGCTCGACGCCGTACCGGTCCTCGACCCGCGCCGGGGCCGCCGGGCCGCGGCACGCGCGTGCGCCCGGACGGCCGAACCGACGGACGAAGCGAGCCGATGAACCGCACCACGCTAGAGGTGCGACAGCACCAGACCCGCCCCGCCCAGAAGCGCCACGTCGTCGACCGCGGCGGTGCCGACCAGCACCCGCGGCTGCTCGGCCCCCGCGAAGGCGACCGCGTCCCGCAGCCGTTCCTCCACCACGGTGCGGAAGCGCTCGCCGCCCTCACGCGCCTCGCCGTGCAGGATGAACAGGCCCGGTGCGAAGAGCTGCTGCACGTTCACCAGCCCCAGGGCCAGGTTGTGCGCGTACTCCTCCACCACCTGCCCGGCCGTGTCCCCGCCCCGCACCAGCTCGGCCAGCGACACCGACTCCCCGAGCCCCGCGGCGCGGGCCCTGGCCCGCAGCCAGCCGGTGGTGGCCAGGGTCTTCCAGCAGCCCCGGTTCCCGCAGGTGCAGCGCTCGCCGCTGGCCGACACCGTCATGTGCGCGCCGCTGCGTCCGCCGGGCGGCGCCATCACCTCACCGTCGTAGAGGACACCCACCCCGAGCACCTCGCCGGTCGAGACCGAGGCGAAGGTGCGCCGCCCGCGGCCCGCGCCGAACCAGCGGTCGCCGAGCACCTGGAGCCGCGCCCGGTGCTCCAGGTGCACCCCGGCCCCGGTGAGGGTGCCCAGCCGCTCCGTCACCGGATAGCCGTGCAGCGCCGGCACGTCGTTGACCTCGAGGATCAGCCCCGTGAGGGGGTCCACCAGGCCCGCGGCGGCCACCCCGATCCCCTGGACCTCCTGGGCCGCGAAGACACCGGCCACCCCGGCCAGTGCCCCGTCGATGTCGGCGGGAGTCGCGGTGGCCGCGTCGTACGACGCCTCGGCGCGGTCGAGCACCCGCCCGGCCATGGACAGCACGGCGGCCCTGACCCGGCCGGGCACCAGCTCGACGGCCCCCAGCCGCCGCGGTGCCGCGGGAGCGGCCGGTTGCTCCGCGGCATCCGGGACCAGTCGCAACGGAGAACTTTTGTGGACCATGCGCCGACTCTGCCATGGCCCCGTTTCGGAGAGGTAGCACCGTGAGCCAATCGAGACTGACCGAACTGACCTGGCGGGAGGTGCGCCGGGCCGGCGAGCGGGGCATCGCCCTGCTGCCCATCGGCTCGCAGGAGCAGCACGCCGGGCACCTGCCGATGGGCACCGACACCCTCCTGGCCGAGGAGGTCGTGGACCGGGCGCTGGATCTCCTCGACCGCGAGGCCGCCGCGTCCTCGGCGCCCTCCGCGCCCTCGACTCCCGAGATCGTACGGCTGCCCGCGCTGCCCTTCGGGCACAGTCCGCACCACCTGTTCGCGGCGGCCGTCTCGCTCTCCGCGGCGACCCTCGGCGCCGTACTGGACGACATCCTCGACTCGCTCGTGACCAGCGGGTACCGACGCGTCATGGTCGTCAACGGCCACGGCGGCAACGACGAGATCATGCGGCTCGCCGTGAAGCGGTTCGCGCTGCGCGCCCGGGTCACGGTCGCCGCCTGCTCGTACTGGACCCTCACCGCGGGCGAGGACGAGGCGGGACGGCCCGACGTCACCCCGGGGCACGCCGGATGGTTCGAGACGTCCCTCATGCTGGCGGCCCACCCGGAACTGGTGCGCACCCCCGTGCCCGCCCGCACCCCCGTCGAACCGCCTCCGCTGTTCGACCACCCGCCCCACCCCGGCCTGACCGTCGAGCGGCACGGCGAGTGGGAGCGGGTCGACGGCTCCACCGACGACGCCTCCGGCGCCGACGCCGACCGGGGCCGCCGCCTCCTGGACGACCGGGCCCGGGGACTGGCCCGCGCGATCCGGGCCTTCGACGCGGCGAGCCGGTGACCCCGATGATGCGAGGAGAAGAAATGCAGATCACCGACGTCGACGTGTGGGTCGTCAACCTCCCACTCGTCAACCCCTTCACCAGTTCCTTCGAGACCAAGACCGGGGAGACCCGCACCGTCGTGCGCGTGCGCACCGACGCGGGCGTCGAGGGCTGGGGCGAGACGATGTGGGGCGCGCCGGTCGCCGCGATCGTCCGCCGGATGGTCCCGGACCTGATCGGCACCAGTCCGTTCGCGCTGGAGGGCTTCCACCGCAAGCAGCACATGGTGCCGTTCTTCCACGGCTACCTCGGCTACGCGGCGATCGCCGCCGTCGACGTCGCCTGCTGGGACGCGATGGGCAAGGCCACCGGCCAGTCCGTCACCGACCTGCTGGGCGGCGCCGTCCGCGACGAGATCCCGATCACCGCGCTGATCACCCGCGCCGACGCGCGGGGCGCGACCCCGGCGGACTTGCCCAAGGCCATGGCCGAGCACGCGGTGCGCGTCGTCGAGGAGGGCGGGTTCGACGCCGTCAAGCTCAAGGGCACCAGGGACTGCGCGGGCGACGTCGCCGTCCTGCGCGCGGTCCGCGAGGCGCTGCCCGGCGTGAACCTGCGCGTCGACCCCAACGCGGCCTGGTCCGTCCCCGACTCGGTCCGCGCCGGCATCGCCCTGGAGGAACTGGACCTGGAGTACCTGGAGGACCCCTGCGTCGGCATCGAGGGGATGTCCCAGGTGAAGGCCAAGGTACGCATCCCGCTGTGCACCAACATGTGCGTGGTCCGCTTCGAGGACTTCGCCCCGGCCATGCGGCTGAACGCGGTCGACGTCATCCACGGCGACGTCTACAAGTGGGGCGGCATCGCCGCGACCAAGGCGCTCGCCGCGCACTGCGAGACCTTCGGCCTGGGCATGAACCTGCACAGCGGCGGCGAACTCGGCATCGCCACCGCCGCGCACCTGGCCGTCGTGTCGAGCACCCCCGTCCTCTCACGGGCCATCGACAGCATGTACTACCTGCACGCGGACGACATCATCGAGCCGCTGCACCTGGAGAACGGCCGGCTGCGCGTGCCGCCGGGACCGGGGCTCGGCGTGAGCGTGGACGAGGACAAGCTCCGCCACTACGCGGGCGTCAACGAGCGGGACGGTGACCTGACCGGATGAGCGAGCCGACCGGCAAGCGAGCCGTGCACACGCCCGACGCCCCCCGTCCCGCGGGCGCCTACTCCCAGGGAGTGGTGGCGGGCGGGTTCCTCTTCACGGCCGGATTCGGGCCGCAGGACCCCGCCACCGGCGCCGTACCGGAGGGCGTCGCGGCACAGACCGCGCAGGTGCTGCGCAACGTGGAGGCGGTCCTCGCCGCGCGGGGCCTGTCCTCGCGGGACGTCGTGAAGGTCACGGCGCACCTGCAACACCTCCGGCGGGACTTCGCCGCGTACGACGCGGCCTACCGCGCGTTCTTCGAGGAACCCTGCCCGGTGCGCACCACGGTCGGGTCCGACCTGATGGACATCCTCGTCGAGATCGACGTGGTCGCCCTCCTGCCCGGCCCGGACCTGCCCGGGTGAACCGTTCGTGCTCGTCGGCCCGGCCTGGGCCGGCGAGCCCGGCAGCCGTACGCTGATCAGCACCGATCGAGACCGTGTGGGAGTCGAACGTCATGCCCCTGCTGGAGCCCAAGCCGGAAAGCCTCCGCCCCGGCACGGCACGCGCCGCGTCCGCCGACCGGGTGCCCGACGCCGCAGCCGCGGGCACTCCCGAACCCCTGCGCGCCGGACTGACCGCGCTGCTGGGCCCGGACAAGGTCCTGTGGAAGATCTCCGACCTCGTGAAGTACGCCTCCGACGCCAGCCCCTACCGGTTCGTGCCGCAGGCCGTCGTACTCCCCGAGACCGTCGACGACGTGGCCGCGGTGCTGGCGTACGCGCGCGACCACGGCCGCCAGGTCGTCTTCCGCGCCGCCGGGACCAGCCTGAACGGCCAGGCCCAGGGTGAGGACATCCTCGTCGACGTACGCCGCCACTTCACCGGCATCGAGGTCCTGGACGACGGCGCGCGGGCCCGCATCCGCCCCGGCACCACGGTGATGCGGGCCAACGCGACCCTCGCCCGGTACGGCAGGATCCTGGGGCCCGACCCGGCCAGCGCCATCGCCTGCACCGTCGGCGGGGTCGTCGCCAACAACGCCTCCGGCATGACCGCGGGCACCACCCGCAACTCGTACCGCACGCTGGCCTCACTGACCTTCGCGCTGCCGAGCGGCACCGTCGTCGACACGGCCGACCCGCACGCGGACGAGACGCTGGCACGGACCGAGCCGGAGCTGTGCGCGGGGCTGCTCGCGCTCAAGGCGGAGATCGAGGCGGACGAGGACCTCACCGCCCGCATCCGGGCCAAGTACGAGATCAAGAACACCAACGGCTACCGGCTGGACGCCTTCCTCGACGGCACCACACCCGTCCAGATCCTGCGCGGGCTCATGGTCGGCTCCGAGGGCACCTTCGGGTTCATCTCCGACGTCGTCTTCGACACCCTGCCGCTGGACCGCGAGGTCTCCAGCGGGCTGCTCTTCTTCCCCTCGCTGACCGCCGCCGCGGCGGCCGTCCCCCTGTTCAACGAGGCCGGGGCGATCGCCGTCGAGCTGATGGACGGCAACACGCTGCGCGCCTCGGTGAGCGTGCGGGGCGTACCGGCCGACTGGGCGGGTCTGCCACGGGAGACGGCGGCGCTGCTGGTGGAGTTCCGGGCACCCGACGAGGCGGCGCAGGCGGCCTTCGAGCGGGCGGCGGCCGCGGTCGTCGAACGGCTGGAACTGGTCGCGCCGGTTGCCTCGGTGACCAACGAGTTCACCCGCGACGCCAAGGCGATCTCCGGCTACTGGAAGGCCCGCAAGGCCTTCGTCACCGCGGTCGGCGGCTCCCGCCCGGCGGGCACCACTCTGATCACGGAGGACTTCGCGGTCCCGCCCTCCCGGCTGGCCGACGCCTGCGAGGAGCTGCTCGGACTCCAGGCGGAGCACGGCTTCGACGCCGCGGTCGCCGGTCACGCCGCCCACGGCAACCTGCACTTCCTGCTCGCCTTCGACGCGTCGAAGCCCTCCGACGTCGACCGGTACGCCGCGTTCATGGACGACTTCTGCCGGATGACCGTGGAGCGTTTCGACGGGTCGCTGAAGGCGGAGCACGCCACCGGACGCAACATCGCACCGTTCCTGGAGCTGGAATGGGGCCCCCGGGCCACCGAGTTGATGTGGCGCCTCAAGCGGCTGATCGACCCCCAGGGCGTCCTGGCGCCCCGGGTCGTCCTCGACCGCGACCCGATGGCCCATCTGCGCGGGCTGAAGACCATCCCCGGGATCGAGCCGCTCGCCGACCCCTGCATCGAGTGCGGCTTCTGCGAACCCACCTGCCCCAGCCACGACCTGACGACCACCCCGCGCCAACGCATCGTGCTGCGCAGGGAGATGCTGCGGCAGCCGGACGGATCACCCGTGGAGGAACAACTCCTCGCCTCCTACGGCTACGACGCCGTCGACACCTGCGCGGGCGACTCCACCTGCGCGATCGCCTGTCCGGTCGGCATCGACACCGGCGCCATGATGAAGGACTTCCGCCACCGGCGGCACTCGCCGCGCGAGGAGCGGATCGCCGCCCTCACCGCGAAGCGCTTCAAAGCGGTGGAGGCGTCGGCACGCCTCGCGGTCGGCGCGGCGGACCGGATCAGCGACCGGCTGCTGGAGGCCGCGACCGGCCTCGCCCGCAAGGCCGTACGCCCCGATCTGCTGCCCGAGTGGCTGCCGGAGATCCCGGGCGCCGCCGCCCGCACCGCGCCGCCCACCACCCGCGCGGGAGCGAGCGCCGTCTACTACCCGGCCTGCGTCAACCGGATCTTCGCCGGGCCCGAGGGCGACGGCACCCCCTCGCTCCAGCAGGCCGTGGTCGACGTCTCGGCCCGCGCCGGCCGGCCGGTGTGGATCCCCGACGACGTCGCGGGCACCTGCTGCTCCACGATCTGGCACTCCAAGGGCTACGCGGACGGCAACACCGTGATGGCCAACCGCGTCGTCGAGGCCGCCTGGGCCTGGACCGACGGTGGCAGGATCCCCCTCGTCGTCGACGCCTCGTCCTGCACCCTCGGCATCCGGCACGAGGTCGTCCCCCACCTCACCCACGCCAACCGGGAACTGCACGAGCGCCTCGAGGTGATCGACTCCGTCGTCTGGGCCGCCGAGGAACTCCTGCCGCGGCTGACGATCCGCCGGACGACCGGTTCGGCGGTGCTGCACCCGACCTGCTCGATGCAGCACTTGGGCGACGTGGACCAGTTGCGCGCGGTCGCCGACGCGGTCGCCGACGAGGTCGTCGTCCCGGACGACGCCGGATGCTGTGCCTTCGCCGGCGACCGCGGCATGCTGCACAAGGAACTGACGGCCTCGGCGACGGCCAAGGAGGCCGCCGAGGTGACCTCGCGCCCCTACGACGCCCACCTGTCCGCCAACCGCATGTGCGAGATCGGCATGGACCGCGCGACCGGCCGTGCGTACTACTCGGTCCTGATCGAACTGGACCGGGCCACCCGTCCCTGAGCCGGGTCACCCCCGCCGGGTGAGGGTCTGGGGGTAGTCGGTGATGATGCCGTCGACGCCGAGGCCGGCCATTTTGCGGATGGCGCCGGGTTCGTCGACGGTCCAGACGTTGATGTCCATGCCGAGTTGGTGGACGCGGTCGACGAGTGTCTGGTCGGTGACGGTGTGCTGGGGGTTGATCTGGTCGGCCCACTGGCTGAGTTCGGTGAGTTCGGTGTCGGTGGGGCGGTCGGCGTCGAGGATGCCGATGGGGATGTCGGGCTGGGCGGTGTGGAAGGTGCGGGCGTCGTCGGTCTGGAAGGACTGGACGGCGAGCCGGTGGTGGGCGAGGGCGGTGCGGACGTAGCGGGGTTTGGCGTGCAGGGTGTTGGCGAGGTCGGTGGCGACGGTGGTGCCGTACTGGCTGCAGGGGCTGATTTCGGCGAGGAGTCCGGTGCGGGTGTGCTGGATGTGGTGGATGACGTCGTCGAGGGTGATGATCGGTTCGCCTGTGTAGTCGTCGTGGAACCAGGAGCCGGCGTCGAGGCGGCGGAGTTCGTTCCAGGTGAAGTCGGAGACGCGGTAGCGGGGGCGGCCGGGGTAGAGGTCTTCGATGTCGGTGGTGCGTTCCATGGTGCAGTCGTGGAAGTTGACGAGGCGGCCGTCCTTGGTGCGTTGGACGTCGATTTCGACGTAGTCGGCGCGTTGGCGGACGGCGAGGTCGATGGCGGCGGCGGTGTTCTCGGGTGCCATGCCCGAGGAGCCGCGGTGGGCGATGACGTCGGGGCCGGTCGCGGCCTGCGCGGTCGTCGACGTCATCGCCAGTGCCAGACCACTCAGCACGGCCACGACCACACCGGCGGCTCTGCCGTTCACGCGCCTCATCGCGCCCTCCCGGATCCGGCCGGCACCGACGGCACCGCGGCGGACAGGGCGTCGAGCACCTCGGCGGCCGTCGCCACGGGATCGCCCGAGGGCTCGACGGGATAGCGGTCGTGCCGCTGGTTCCAGGCGTTCTCCAGCGCGAACCAGTCGATGGCGGCCGGTGGCCGTCCGGTGACCAGCGCGGTGTCGAGGGAGTCGAGGTACGTCGTCCAGCGCATCGCGTAGAAGTCGGAGACCAGCCCGGACCACTCCCGGTTGGCGTAGTCCCGCAGGCCGCCCGAGTCGCTGCCGGAGCGGTGGCCCCAGGTGGTGAGGATCGAGCGGGCGTCGAACTCGGCGGTGTCGCGCTCCGCCCCCGTACGGCCCCATGACCTGGCGTCCGCCAGCCACGGGCCGAGCAGGAAGCGGGTGTCGGTGGCCAGCAGCCGGTCCAGCAGGACGAGGTCGCCCTTCCACTCCGCCGCCCCCGCACGGAAGCGGGACAGGTCACCGGCGTCGTAGGCGGCCTTGATCTCCGGGAGCAGGGAGCGGCTGCGGTTGGCCAGCGCCTGACGGGCGACGTCGACCAGGTCGAAGCGGTAGGCGTCGGTCGTCCGCAGGGCCGGTGCGACCTTCAGCAGCTCGGCCAGCGCCTCGCGCACCGTGTCCGGGTCGTAGCGCATCGCGCCGGGGCTCCAGCTGGCCGCCGAGGTGGCCGTCAGCCGGGGGCGGGCGGTGAAGAGGCTGTCCTGCGCCTCGCTCCAGGTGCCGGACGGCATGCTGTACGGGCCCGTGCGCAGCAGCTCCCAGGCCCGGGCCGCGTGCGGATCGGGCCCGCCGTAGCGGCGTTCCGCGTACGCGGCGAACCAGGCCGCGTGGTCCACCGGGCCCGTGCGCCAGGCCAGCTCGGTGAACAGCTCGTAGGCGACCGGATTGCCCCCCGTGCCTTCCGGCAGGTAGGCGATACCCGCGAGTGCGCTGCCGGGTTCGGTGCGCCACCGGTCGAAACGCTCGGCCCACACGGCGGTGTTGGCGCCGACGGTGGTGTGACCGCCGAAGTTGGGGATGGTGCCGAACGCGTAGGGCGCACCGTGCCAGGTGGTCTCGCGGTCGAGGCCGTCGTAGCGGTCGGCCAGGCCGTCGACGATCAGCAGCCTGCTCCTGTCGACGGCGTCGATGATCTGTGCCGAGGGGTTCTTCTGCCAGCCGAGCAGGGTCCAGACGGCACCGGGACGCGCGGTCTGCAACGCCTTCATCACGGCCTGGGCGGCCTTGCCGATGGGGACGTCGCCGGGCCGTCCGCCCTCGTGCAGCAGGTCCATCTTGTACATCGTGGAGTCGCCGAACAGCTCACGCTGATGGCGGTAGAACGAGGCGGCGACCCTCGGGAACACGTCGGTGCGCGGGTCCAGCCAGTCGGGCCGCCCGAAGCCGACCCACTCGCCCTGCGGGACGACCGTGCCGCCGGGGTTCCGTTCCGTGAAGCCCGGCGGCACGGTGCCGTAGTAGCCGGGGAGCACGGGGGTCATGCCCAGCTCGCGCAAGCGGTGCGCGATCCTGCGGCCGAGTGCGGCGCGGTCCTCGATCAGCCGCTCGGAGACGGGACCGGCGAAACCGGACATGTTCTGCATCAGCCACCACGGCTGGTGCGCCGGACCCGGGATCCAGGACCTGAGCTCCTGCTTCGAGTACCCGAACTCCTGGAGGGTCTGGTAGTAGACGGCGTCCGCGCCCATCTGCACGAAGACCTCGTTCGCGCCGTGCAGGGCGAGGAGATCGATCTGCTTCTCGTAGGAGGCCCAGTCCCGGTAGGCGCCGGAGTAGCCGTCGTCGGTGTCGTTGAGCGCGAAACGGTGCGGCACCGAGGCCTGCCGGCGGACGGTGCCCTCGGGCGCGGGCAGCGTGCGCGGCAGCTTGGCCGTGCTGCGCCCGGGCCATCCGATGTCCACCTTGGCCGTGTACTTCAGGTACCAGTTGACGCCGCTGAGGATCACCGCGGGACTGGTTCCCCGGACCCGGAGGTGGCCGGCGCGGCCGGAGACGCTGAACCAGTCGCCGGAGGCGGGCCGGCGCGCCGGAATCAGGGTGAACTGCGAGACGTGCCGTGGCAGCAGCCGGGCGAGTGCCGCCCGGGCGGAGTGCGTGGCGAAGGCCGGTCCGGCCGGCGGGGACGCCAGCGCGGGGGTGGGGGAGGGAGTGAGCGTGGTGGTGAGAAGGGCGAGGGCGGCGGCTGCGCAGAGGGCAGCCCAGGGTCTGAGGCTTCTCACGGTCACCTCTGGGGAGTTGTTGACGGGGTGCTGGTGAATATGGGGGCGGGCGAGCAGCCCGTCAAGGGCGCCTCGCCGCGCGCCAGTGGGTCTTCGGACACCACGGACCGTCCTGCGCGAGTGGCCGGAACGCCGCTCGTGGCTAGGAGGTTCGTCGCGCCTGGTACACGGAGTCGTAGATGGGGAACACGTGCCGCAGGCCGGTCAGGGCGAAGAGCTGCTTGGTGCTGGCGTCCGTGATGACCAGCTTCAGTTCGCCGTGCACCGCCTGGACCCGTTTGAGGGCGCCGACCAGCACGCCCAGGCCCATGGAGTCGATGAACGCCACTCCGCGCAGGTCGACGACGAACCGACGGAGACCGTCCGCGAGCCGCTCGATCATGTACTGCTTGATCGTCGGCACGGTGTACACGTCCACCTCTCCGCGGATCTCCACGATGGTCCAGTCCCCGACGACGCTGTGGTTGATCTCGATGGGAGGTTCCATGCGTACCCAACGGCATGCCCTGGGCAGGGGTGGCGCCGCACATTCGTTCTGCATATGCGTGAACGACTGGCCAAAGGATCACCAGAGGTAGTGCCGCCCGTGCCTGGGTGCATGGACGTCGTCCCGGGCGTTCGGGTCCGTCCGCTCCCGCCGTGCGGGTTCCGCCATTCGGGTCCATCCTTGAAGCCGGGCCACGAAGCCCACAGACCGACCCACCGGGAGGTCCTGTGATTCTGCTCGCGCTGCTCCTGCCAGTCGTGATGATGGCCTTCCTCTTCGCCGCGGACGCGCTCGAAGACCTGATCTTCCCGCCCCCGGCGGCCCCGGACGAGGACGCTCCGGCCGGGGACGTCGCCCGGACCACCTCTCCCTGAGCCCCGCGAGGCCACTCGCGGCCGGACGGGAGAACGGGGAGCGGGGCGCCGCCTCGGGGGGGGGGGGGCCCGCTCCGGTTCCGGATTCGGCCCGGGGCCGTCAGCCGTCGCTCGTGGTCACCTTCACCTCGTCGACCACCAGCTGCTGCGGGAAGGTGGTCGAACCGTCGGGGTCGCCCGGCCAGTAGCCGCCGACCGCGAGGTTCAGGATGAGGAAGAACGGCTTGTCGAAGACCCAGTCCTTGCCGCCCAGGTCGGCCGGCGTACGGGTCTGGTAGACGTTGCCGTCGACCGACCAGGTGATCTTGTCCGGGGCCCAGTCCACCGCGAAGGTGTGGAAGGCGTCCGCGAACGCCTCGCCGTTCGGCAGCGTGTAGGCCGCGCCGATGCCGCCGGAGCCGGAGTAGCCGGGGCCGTGGATGGTGCCGTGCACGGTGGACGGCTCGAAGCCGACGTTCTCCATGACGTCGATCTCGCCCGAGTTGGGCCAGCCGACCTCGCCGATGTCCTGGCCCAGCATCCAGAACGCGGGCCAGATGCCCTGCCCGCGCGGGATCTTCATCCGGGCCTCGACGTGACCGTAGGTCGCCGTGAACTTGCCGGAGGTGTTCAGCCGGGCGGAGGTGTACTCGCACGTGCCGTACCAGCACTGGTAGTTGCCCGGGTTCTCGCGGCGGGCCTCGATCACCAGGTTGCCCTGGCCGTCGAGTTTCGCGTTGTCGGTGCCGGGCGTGTAGTACTGCCGCTCGTGGTTGCTGACGTTGTCACCGGTCTCGAGCTGCCACTTGGCGGTGTCGACGCCGGATCCGGCGGGTCCGTCGAAGGTGTCGGAGAACGTCACCGCCGCGGCGGACTCCGGCCGGTGCTCCGCCTGGGCGGGGGTCACCGCGGCGGCCGCGACGAGGGTGGCGGACAGGGTGGCGAGGAGGCAACCGCGGAGCAGTCGTGGGGAGGCCATGTCTCTCCCTTTCGTGGGCCCGCTCCCACGGGAGGGGAGCGGGCACGGGGGTGGGGGGAAGGTGGTGCGTCGGTTCGGGCGCGGGTGGGGCCGGCCCGGTCAGTCGAAGGACTCCAGCGTGATCGCCGCGTCCTTGGGGTCGCCGTCGTGCACCAGCGACTCGTGGTTGCCGACGTCGTCGAAGGCGAAGGCGTACGCCTGTCCGTCCCGCATCTGCGCGTGGACGAGGCGGGCGTAGTGGTTGGTGACGTCGTCCTGGTAGAAGCCGGAGGCGTCGGCGTCGGGCTGCTCGGCGTTGGTGAGCAGCGTGGAGCGGTTGTACGCGGCGCACAGGGTCCGCGAGATGGGGCCGCGCACCTGGTCGTTGGGGGCGTCGAGCTTGTTGTAGCAGCCGAAGACCGAGTCGGAGTCCGGCTTCTCGAAGGAGGTCACCACCGCGCCGCCGCCGTCGGTGAAGTCCATCCTGTCGCCGTTGACCTTGCCGTAGAACTTCGTGTCCGGCTGCTCCTTGAACGGCGTCACCGTCAGCGTGTCGGTGGCGTACTTGCTCCAGACACGGTCGATGTAGTCGTCCATCACGTCGGCGGGCAGGTCACCGGAGCCGATGCCGTGCCCGGGGGCCAGGACGCGCAGCGGCGAACCGTCGCTCCGCGTCTGGACCAGCCCCTCCCAGCCGCCGCCCTGCTGGGTCAGGCCGTCGGCGACCGCCTTGTACCCGCCGGGCTTCAGCGAACCCGTCTGCTTCGTGGAGCCGTCGCCCGCCGTCAGACCGACGGAGTAGGGCGCCGAGAACATGTCCACCTGGGTGGAGTTGAGCCACAGCCCGGAGTCGTTGAGCGTGTACTCGGTCCAGTTGAACAGCGTGTCGTGGTTGGGGTCGGCGGCGTTCTGGACTGCGGGCTGCACGAGGCCGCCCTCGGCGAGCCGGAAGTCGAGCTTCTTGCCGTACGAGAAATAGACCCGGCCCGAGAACTTCGGAAGCTGAACGGTCTTTGACCCGCCGTTTGCGGGCCCCTCGAACGAGGCGTCGGGGGCGGGGACCGGCGGGGCGCCACCGGTCGGCCAGGCGTGGAAGGCGCCGCTCTCGTCGGCGTACCCCTGCTTCCCGGAAGCGAGTTCGGTGCCGATGACGTAGACGTAGACCTGCTCGGCGTTGCCCGAGTCGTTCTTCAGGGTGAGCGGGATGCTGTCCGGTACCGCCGAAGCCGGTTCGGCCGGCCCGACGACGACGGCGACGGCGCCGATCGACGCCGCGACGGCCAGGGACGCCGTCAGCTTGCGTGGGGAAAGCACACGGTCCTCCTTGGTGTGGGGGGACTTGCAGGGTTGTAGTCCTTCCCTGTCCATGTCAACTAGTTGAACGAGATCAATCGGAAGAAGGCCCTCCAGGTTCGGAAGGTGAAGCGGAGGGAGGCCGGGGCCTCCGGATGCCGTGCGTGCAGGGGGTGTTGCGGTGCGGTCATTGACATGTTCGCCGTCCATTACGATCCTGGATCCGCTGCCTACTTCCATCGATGTACATCGCGGCCCGTGGAAGCGGAGGGACATGCCGACCCTGACCGGAAGCCCACCGAGCGGGACCGGAAAGCCCTCCCGCCGCCTCCGCGGTGCCGTCGCCGCCCTGCTGTCCGGCGTCCTCGTCGCCTTCCTGCTGCTGGTGTCCTCCGCGGGGCCCGCGCGGGCCGACCGGACCGGTCTGCGGGCCGCCGACCCGAGCGTGATCCGGGTCGGCGGGACCTACGTCTCGGTGCAGTCGACCGGGGGCGGCATCGCCGTACGCCAGGCCGCGTCCACGGCCGCGTTGGCGGCGGCGCCCGCCCGGCAGGTCTGGTCGGACACTCGCGACCGGGGCGAGGTGTGGGCCCCCGAGATCGTGCGGGACGGCGGCCGCTACTACATCTACTTCTCGGCCGGCCGCGGAGCGGCCCACCGGATGTACGTGATCAGCTCCGCCGTCGCCGACAGCGGATACACGGCCGAGACGAAGCTGGCCCTGCCGGACGACAAGTGGGCCATCGACGGCACCCTGTTCACCTTCGAGGGGCAGCGGTGGTTCGTCTGGTCGGGCTGGGCCGCAGACACCAACGTCGAACAGAACCTCTACCTCGCGCGGATGAGCAGCCCGACCGCGCCGACCGGCGCGCGGTACGTCATCTCGCAGCCGCGCGAGAGCTGGGAGCGGGTGGTGGGCGACCCGTACATCAACGAGGGCCCCGAGCCGGTCAAGGACCCCAACGGGCAGCTGCACATCGCCTACTCCGCCA
This sequence comes from Streptomyces sp. NPDC034099, assembly GCF_055575415.1. Lineage (NCBI taxonomy): Bacteria > Bacillati > Actinomycetota > Actinomycetes > Kitasatosporales > Streptomycetaceae > Streptomyces > Streptomyces sp. NPDC034099. The sequence goes on from NZ_JBVISR010000003.1 coordinate 253,420, forward strand.
ACGGCAGCTGGAGCGACCAGTACTGCCTGGCCGACCTGAGGCTGCGGTCCGGCGGCGACCCCACGTACGTGTGGGACTGGTACAAGTCCAACGGCTGCCTCTTCGGGTCCCACCGCGCGACGATGATGACCGGCTGGGACCCCACCCTGTACGTCGACGGGCCGGGCCACCATAGCTTCGTCCTGCTCGACGGCGACATCGCCACCAGCCCGCCCGCCGGCCCCAGGTTCCCGCTGATGTTCCACGCGGTCGCCAAGGGGACGCCGTACGCGTGGGAGAACCGCTACTGGTACACCGGCACCTTCTGCTGGTGGGGCGGGACCACCTACAGCCGGGCCAACGTGCCCGGTCCCACCAGCGACACCGGATGGAGCCTCAAGTTCTTCGAGTAGCGCCGTCGGACCGGCCGGCGGTGCGGTCCGTTCAGGGTGCCAGGGACCAGCGCGGCGCCACACCGGCGAGACGGCAGACGAGGAAGTACAAGGGGATGGGCGCGGTGTAGGGCGAGTCGCCGTCGGGGCCGTGGATCAGGCGCGGACCGGCCGCCCGTGCGTCCGGCCGAGCCCGGGTCCAGGACGGGTCGCCGACGATGTAGTGGGCGCCGGCGGGCCACGCGACTCCGATGTCGGACCCGGAGGGGACGATCCACCACCAGCGCCCCTCGTCGGCGAACACGCAACCCGCACGGGGAAGGCGGGCCAGAATGCGTTCGCCGTGGGACGCGGAGGTACCCACGGCGTCGTGCCCCAGGCCGGCGTGGAGCCCGACGGGAAGGCTGAGCGGAGCCGGTCCCGGGCGGCGCCGCCGGGGTGGGCGGGCGGTACCGGACGAACACGAGCGGTCACGGACGGTGGCCGCGGACGGACGTGGATCACGGGTGTGCTGCAGGTCCATGGGGGGTGGGTCCTTTGGCCGCGACGGACGTCAGGAGAACGTTGTCATGCGAGACCGTCCGGTGGGGGTGGGGGACGGGTCGCCAAGGACGGTCCTGGTCGTCGGTCGAGAAACGCGGGTCGGGAAGGGCAGGGGGCGGTGGGACCACTCTGTCATCCGCCAACAACGGTGCGCAACCGGCAAGTTGAAAATTGCAGCTGCCTGGAGGCATGCTCCTGCGGCGGGACGACGCCCGTGACAGACTGGCGTGTCCGGGCCCGGGCGCGGGACGGCGAAGGGGAGATGGTGTGACCGCGGAGACCGACTGGGGCGGTGCCCCCTCCGTGCTGCGGATGATTCTCGGCAGACAGCTGGAGGAGCTGCGCACCCGCGCCGGTCTCACGTTCGAGCAGGCCGGTGAGGCGATCGGGGTGAGCCACTCCACGATCCGCCGGCTCGAGGCGGCGAAGGTGGCCCGACTGCGCCTCCCGGACGTGGAGAAGCTGCTCCAGATCTACGGTGTCCGCGACCAGCAGGAGATCGACACCTTCCTGAAGTCGGCGCGCGAGGCGAACAAACGCGGCTGGTGGCACACCTACCGCGACGTCATGCCGGACTGGTTCGCGGCGTACCTGAGCCTGGAACAGGCCGCCCTGCACATCCGCGCCTACGAGGCCGGGTTCGTGCACGGACTGCTGCAGACCCCCGACTACGCGCGGGCCCTGCTGAGCGCGGGCAACCCGCACGCCCCCGCCGTGGACACCGAACGGCGGGTGGCGCTGCGCATGCGGCGCCAGGAGATCCTCACCCGCCCCTCCCCGCCCCGCCTGTGGGTCGTGATGGACGAAACGGTCCTGCGCTGGCCCGTCGGCGGCACCGAGGTGATGCGGCAGCAGGTGGACCATCTGATCGAGGTGGGCCGGCTGCCCCACGTGACACTCCAGATCATGCCGTTCGCCGGGGGCCCGCACCCCGCCCTGCGCGCCGGCGCCTTCGACCTCTTCCGGTTCCGGGCCCCCGAACTCCCCGACATCGTCTACCTCGGCGGGCTCGTGGGCGCCGTCTACCTGGACAAGGGCGACGACGTCGTGGTCTACCGCGAGGCCCTGGACCGCCTGGGCGCCCAGGCGGTGCCCGCCCGGGGCACCGAGGAACTCCTCGGCGCGCTGCGCAAGGAGCTGTGAGGACTCCCCCTCGTACCGCACAATCCCCTGGAGAAAGGCGAACGATGTCCGACAGCGGATGGCCGGCCGACCGAATCGACACCGAGCACGCGCACTCGGCACGGATCTACGACTACATCCTGGGCGGGAAGGACTACTACCCCGCCGACCGGGAGGCGGGTGACGCGATGGCCCGGGAATGGCCCGCGCTGCCCGTCCACATGCGCGCCAACCGGGACTGGATGAACCGCGCGGTGCGATGGCTGGCCGAGGAGGCGGGCATCCGCCAGTTCCTCGACATCGGCACCGGCATCCCCACCTCGCCCAACCTGCACGAGATCGCCCAGTCGGTGGCGCCCGCGTCACGGGTCGTCTACGTGGACAACGACCCGATCGTCCTCACCCTGTCCCAGGGGCTGCTGTCCAGCACGCCCGAGGGCCGCACCACCTACATCGAGGCGGACTTCCAGGACCCGGAAGCCGTCCTCGAATCCGACGAGTTCCGCAGGACACTGGACCTGGCCGAGCCCGTCGCGCTCACCGTGATCGCGATCGTCCACTTCGTCCTGGACGAGGACGACGCGGTCGGCATCGTCCGCCGCCTCCTGGAACCCCTGCCCGCCGGCAGCTACCTGGCGATGACCATCGGCACCGCCGAGTTCGCCCCCGAGGAGGTGGGCCGGGTCGCACGCGAGTACGCGGCCCGCGACATGCCGATGCGGCTGCGGACCCTCGACGAGGCCCACGAGTTCTTCGAGGGGCTGGAGCTGACCGGGCCGGGCATCGTCCAGGTCCACAAGTGGCGCCCGGACGGCACCGGTGAACAGGGCATCCGGGACGAGGACATCGCGATGTACGGGGCGGTCGCCCGCAAGCCGTGACCGCCCGGCGTGGGGCGGCCGGGTCAGATCACGCGGAACAGGTCCGCGGCGGCGTGGACGTCGGTGAAGTCCTCGACGGAACGGAGGTTGTCGCACAGCGCCGCGAGGACCGAGCCGGCCGCCGCGACGCGCGGGGCGCCGATGCCCACGCCGAAGACCCGGAAGCCCAGCCGGCGCTTGGCCTCGTTCCAGTCCCGCATCCACGCCTCGGTGACGCCGCAGTCGTCGTCGGTGAGCATGACGATGTCGCCCCGGGTGCGGGCGGCGTCGTTGAACTCCTCCTCGAGCAGTTCGCCCGCCGCCGAAAGGGGCCGCTGGTAGCTGGTGCCGCCGCCGACGAAGGTCTCCGCGAAGTCGAGGGTGCGGGCGAGGTCCGCGGGCCGTCCGGCCGGGAAGCGGAAGACGCGGAGCTGGTCGGCGGCGGAGAACACGATGCCGACGAAGTCACGCCCCGCGTGGCGGGCCTGGTCCAGCAGCGCCAGAGCGCACGCCTTCGCCCACGCCTCCCGGGTGATGCCGCCGGGCCCCGCCTCGTACATGGAGTGCGAGGTGTCCACGCACGCGATGACGGCGCCCCGGCCGGTGGCCTGCTCGCCCTGACTGTCGTAGAGCATCAGCTCCCCGGCGGCGTAGCGCGCGGCGAACACCGCGCGCAGTCCGGGCAGTCCGAGATGCGCCAGTTCGGACGGGATGACCCGGGAGAGGTCGTCGCCGAGCGTGACCCCGATCAGCTCGCCGGTGGCGTTCTCCACCTTGCGAGCCCGTTCCCCGTCGGCCATCTGCCGGAAACGGCCGATCAGTTCGGCCCACTCGGCGAGCCGGCCGGTGCGCAGCCGCTCGGCCAGCCGGGCCCGCTCGTCGAAGGACATCCGCTCCAGCTCGCCGGAACCGACGCCCCAGGCCCGCATCAGCGCGGCCTCCTGCCGTGCGGCCGACGCCGACTTCGCCACCGCACCGCCGGCCGCGGCACGGATGCCGGGCACGGCCACCGCGAGCGACCCTTCGGCGTCGGCCGCGGCCCGGTCCGCGGCGGCCTCCGCGTCCTGGACCGCGCGGCGTACGGCGTCGGCCGCCGGTCCCGGCACCGTGCCGTCCTCGTCGGCCCCCTCGGCGGCGTTCCGGAGCGCTTCGGCCACGGCGTCCGCCGCGGCCCCGGCCTCCCGCCGGGCGCGCTCCGCCCGCTCGTCCCTTTCCCGGGCGGGCCGGGAGTCGTCCAGCATCCGGCGCAGCGCGGTGCCCTGGGCGAGTACGGCCATGGCGGCGGCGTACGGGTCGCCGACCGTCTCCCGGTGCAGCTCGGCGAAGTCCGGCGACTCCAGGAGCGCGGTGACGATGCGGTGGTTGACCAGCCGGGAGGGCGCCATCTCGCGCGGCTCGCGCAGGCGCGGAGCGGCTTTGTACGCGGCCAGGAAGACGTCGGTGAGGAGGTCGGCGGTGTGCGGGTGGCGCTCGCCCAGCTCTCCGGCCAACTCGCGCAGCGCGGCCGACTGTTCGCAGGTGTCGCGCCAGGTAACGCGGTCGAAACGGTCGGCGGCCACGGCCCCGGTGTGCCGTACGGTGGCGGCGGCCGACCGGGCCGGCCGCACCCCGGCCAGGTCCGTCAGTACGCCGAGCCGGCTCGCCGCCCCGCCCGCGCCCACATCCGTGCCCTCGTCCACGGTGCCGTCCCGACCCGTGCTCAGAGCTGGACCTGCACGGTGCTGGCGTCCACGCCGAGGGCCTCGGTGAGCACCCGGGCGCGTACGGCGCGCTGGCGTCCGGTGACCCGGTCGATGGCGCTGGTGGAGCGGCCCGCGCCCACCGCCTCCTCGCGCAGTCTCTCCAGCCGCTTGCCCGCCATGGCCAGCTGGTTGTGGGCCTTCTTGATGACCCACTCGCTGAGCGCCTCGCGGGACTGCCCGGCCATCGCGTCGAGCTGGGTCTCCAGCTCCTCGATGGTGTCGGCGAGGTCGAGGGCCTCCTTGGCGTCCGGGTTGACCAGGTGCAGCACCTCACGCTCGACGGTCGGGCGTTCGGCGGGGGAGTTCCACAGCACGTGGGTCAGGACCGACAGATCGCTCTCGGCGACCGAGGGGCGCCCGTCGAGGTACGCGGACGCCTGGAGCAGGCCCACCGCCTGCCGCCAGCGGCGGTCGGAGGCGATCAGCTCCTTGCGGCGCAGCGCGGCCCGCAGCGTGCACACCGCGTCCACGATCCCGTCGGTCACCTCCACGGCGGGCACGGCCTCGGCCACGGCGTGCCGCAGCGCGGCCAGGTCCACGGTGGTCCGCTTCGGCGCGGCCGGACGGCTGACGGCGGAGCGGACCAGAGCGGCGAAGTTCGAGGGGTCCTCCAGGTACTTGACCTCGATCCGCACCAGCAGCCGGTCGTAGATCGCGGCCGAGTCCTCGCCGTCGGGCAGTTCGTTGCTCGCCGTGATCGCGCCGATGAGGGGGCAGCGGACGGGCTCGCCGCCGCTCTCGGGGTGGTAGATCCGCTCGTTGAGATAGCCCAGCGTCTCGTTCAGCGCCGCCGTGGAACACTTGAAGATCTCGTCGATGAACGCGACGTGCGCGGTGGTGGCGCGCCCTTCGTAGACCTGGCGGTACTCCCCGCGCGCCAGCGCGGCCACGTCGATGGGCCCGAACATCCGCGTCGGCGCGGTGAACTTGGACAGCAGGATCTCCCAGTAGGACGCGCCCACGATCCGGCCGGTCAGCTCCCGGGCCAACTCGGACTTGGCCGTTCCCGGCGGACCGAGCACCAGCGAGTGCTGACCGGCCAGCAGCGTCACCAGCAGCGTCCGGACGACGTCGGCCCGCTCGTAGAAACGGTCCGACAACTCGTCGCCGATCGCCCGGAGCCGCTCGGCGGTGTCCGGTGCGGCCGGTGCCTCCTGCGGGTCCTGTGGGCCCATGGCCGACTCCTCCTGTGGCGGTCCTGGCGGTCCTGGCGGTCCTGGCGGGCTGGCGGATCAGAGCCTATCCGCACAAACGTCCGCTTCGTCGTCGCGCCCCCGACCAGCACCTCGGCCCGCGCCACGGTGGTGCCATCGACCAGACTGTCCGCCATGAACCGCTTCCCCTCGCCGTCGGCCCGCACCCTGTCGGCCGTGACCGCTTCCGTCCTGGCGGCCTGCTGCCTCACCGCGTGCTCCGGGGGCCGGGACGAGGAGCCGGCGGCCATCCGTGTCAACCAGGTCGGGTACGCGTCCGGCGAGAAGAAGTTCGCCTATGTCATGGGGGACCGGGACACGCTGGCCGACGCCGGGTTCGAGGTCCTGGACGAGCGCGGCGACACCGCCGAGCACGGCGGACTCGGCCCCTCCCTCGGCGGCTGGAACGGCACGTACACCGCCGTGCGCACGATCGACCTCTCGGCCCTGCACCGCACCGGCACCTACCGACTGCGCCTGGTCGGTGCGGGCGGGGGCCGGGAGGTCCGCTTCCGGGTGGCACCGGCCCGGCAGTTGCTGGACCCGCTGCGCGCGGACACCGTGCGCTTCTTCGGCACCCAGCGGGACGGTGAGGACGTACTGGCCGATGCGACCGGGCGGGTGCCCTCGCACCTGACCGACGAGCGGGCCCGCGTCTACGAGCCGGTCCGCACCGGCTCGGCCGCCGCCGGGAAGACGGCCGACGGCACGACCGCCGGTCCGGAACCGACCGAGGCCGGCGGTCCCGTGGACGTCTCGGGCGGGTGGTTCGACGCCGGTGACTTCCTGAAGTTCACGCACACGACGTCCTACGTGGTCGCCCAGATGCTGAGCACCGTCCGCGACACCCCGTCGGTGCCCGGGCTGCGCGAGGAGGCACGGCACGGCCTGCGCTGGCTGGACCGGATGTGGGACGGGGAGTCGGGCACGCTCTACGCGCAGGTGGGGCTCGGGTCCGGCGGCAAGGGGGTCCGCGGCGACCACGACGTGTGGCGGCTGCCGGAGGAGGACGACCGGCTCACCGTGCGCCCCGGGGACCCGGACTACCTGATCAAGTACCGGCCCGTCTTCCGCGCCAACGAACCCGGGGAGCCCATCAGCCCCAACCTCGCGGGCCGGGTGAGCGCGGCCTTCGCCCTCGCCGCGCAGACCGAGGCCGGGGACCACCCGGCACAGGCCCGCGAGTGGCTGGACAAGGCGGCCGCCGTCTACGCGCTCGCGGACACCCGGCCCGACGAGAGGGCCCTGGTCACCACCACGCCCGCGGACTACTACCAGGAGCACTCCTGGCGCGACGACATGGAATGGGCGGCCGCCGAACTCTCCCGCGGCGCGGACGCCCTGGGCGACACACGCGGCTCCCGGTGGAGCGACGAGGCGGCCACCTGGGCCCGCGCGGCCCTGCGCGAGGAGGACGGCGGCGCCCTCGGCCCCGCCGACGTCAGCGCCCTCGCCCACGCCGACGTGCTCACCTCGGCGGACCCCGACGCGGGCCTCGCGACCGCACTCGAGGCGGAACTGAGGCGGCAGGTGGAGACGGGGAGGAAGCGCGCGGCCGGGGACCCCTTCCGGTCGGGCGTCATACCCAGTGACTTCGACGCGGTGCCCCACACCTTCGGTCTGCTCGCGACCGCCGAACTGTACGCCCGCGTCACCGGCGACCACCGGTACGACGACTTCGCCGCGCGGCAACGGGCCTGGGTCTTCGGGGCGAACGCCTGGGGCACCAGCTTCATGGTGGGCGCGGGCGACCTCTACCCGCACTGCCTCCAGCACCAGGTCGCCAACCTGGCCATGAGCCGCACCGGCCGGGGCGACATCCTGCGCGGCGCCGTCGTCAACGGGCCCAACGACGCGGACCTGCTGAAGGAGCCGGACACCTTCGACGGGGGACGCCCCTGCTCCTTCGCCCCCGACGGCGGGCCCTGGTCCCGGTTCGACGGTCGCGGCGCCGGATACGTCGACGACGTGCGGGCCTGGCAGACGGTGGAACCGGCGGACGACTTCACCTCGACGGCCCTGTACGCCCTCTCCCTCACCGCCGCGCGGACCTGACCCGGGGGGAACCGCCCCGGTGCCCGGGGCCGCAGGTCAGGACGTGGTCGGCCAGGTCCGCAGCAGGGCGTCCAGCGCGTTGAGGATCTCCGTCCAGCTCTCCTGCGAGTCGGGGGCGCTGTGGCTGAACCCTCCCGCGGCCTCCAGATTGACGTAGCCGCTGAAGACGCTGCCCAACAGCCGCACGGCATGGGTCTGGTGCGGTTCCGCCAGGCGGTACCCGCGCAGGATCGCCCGTGACATCTGGGCGTGCCGCACCCCGGCGCTGGAGGCCGCCGCGTCCGCGTCGAGGGGGAACTGCGTGGCGGCGAAGCGGCCCGGGTGCTCCAGGGCGTAGTCGCGGTAGACGTTCGCGAACGCGGTCAGCGCGTCCTTGCCGGCCCGGCCGGCCACCGCCTCGGAGGCCCGGTCGGCCAGTTCCTCCAGGGCGAACAGCGCGATCCCGGTCTTGAGGTCGTGGGCATTGCGCACGTGCGAGTACAGGCTCGCCGTCCGGACGCCGAACCGCCGGGCCAGCTCCGTCGGAGTGGTGCTCTCGAAGCCGATCTCGTCGGCCGTCTCGGCCCCGGCCCTGATCACACCCTCGGTCGTCAGTCCTACGCGAGCCACACCCGTCCTCCGTATCGCTCACCCGGCAGCCGGGGAAGATTATGAGCTTGCCTAACATGATTAGGCAAACTCGGCATCCCGGTACTCGCGGGCCGCGGTCATCAGGGCGCTGAGCGCGTCCCTGGTGCGGACGAGGTCGGCGATGTGCTCGGTCAGCCGGTCCCGCTCCTGTGCCATGCGCTCCAGCGCGGCGTCGGAGTGGTCCGCGCTGGGCGCGTCCACGCAGGGCAGCAGTTCGGCGATGGTGCGACTGGAGAGGCCCGCGGCGTACAGCCGCTGGAGGAACCTGACCCGCTCGACCTCGTGCTCCGTGTACCGGCGCTGGCCCCCGGCGCTGCGCGTGCTGGCCACCAGCCCCTGGTCCTCGTAGTAGCGCACCGACCGGACGCTGACCCCCGCCCGCGACGCCACTTCCCCGATGCGCATGCCCTGCTCCCTGCTGTGATCCGCGGCACACTTACTTGCCTCTGACGTCAGTGTCAGGTTCTAGCGTAGCCGTCGTGCCCGAGATCCGGGCCCGCGGACGACCAAGGAGTCCTGACATGACGTCCCTCTTCGACAGTTACCGGCTCGGCGACCTGACGCTGCCCAACCGGATGGTCATGGCCCCGATGTCGCGTGTGCGTGCCGCCGAGGGCGGCCTGGCCACCCCGTCGATGGCCACGTACTACGCCCAGCGGGCCACCGCCGGACTGATCGTCTCCGAGGGGGTGCAGCCGAGCCTGGTCGGGCAGTCCAACCCCGGGACGCCGGGACTGCACACCGACGAACAGGTCGCCGCGTGGCGCCCCGTCACCGCCGCCGTGCACGCCAACGGCGGACGGATCTTCGCCCAGATCATGCACGGCGGCCGGGTCTCGCACCCCGACACCACGGGCATGCGGCCGGTAGGACCCTCGGCCGTGGCCGCCGTCGGGGACGTGTTCACCCCGACCGGGCCGCAGCCCGCACCGGCCCCCCGCGCCCTGGAGACCGCCGAAGTGCCCGAGCACGCGCGGTCCTACGCCCTCGCCGCCCGCCGCGCCGTCGACGCCGGCTTCGACGGGGTCGAGCTGCACGGCGCCAACGGCTACCTCATCTCGCAGTTCCTCTCCTCGAACGCGAACCTGCGCACCGACCGCTACGGAGGCCCGGTGGCCAACCGGATCCGCTTCGCGGTGGAGGCCGTGTCCGCGACCGTCGAGGCCGTCGGCGCCGCCCGGACCGGCATCCGCCTCTCCCCGGCGGGGACGTTCTGGGGCGTCGAGGAGACCGACGTGCTCGACCTCTACACCGAGCTGCTCACCGAGCTGTCGCGCCTGGGGATCGCCTACGTCCACATCGAGGCCACCGCCGACGAGGACCTGCTGGTCGCGCTGCGCCGCCTGTGGCCGGGCACGCTCGTCATGAACCCGGTGCTCCCGATGGGCCCCAAGCAGACCGGGCGCGAGGACGCCGACCACTGGCTCGGGCTCGGAGCGGAGCTGATCAGCTTCGGCCGCGGCTTCATCGCCAACCCCGACCTGGTCGAGCGCCTGCGCACGGGCCTTCCCGTCGCTCCGGTGGACGAGGCCACGTACTACCAGGGCGGTGACGCGGGCTACCTGACCTACCCGGCGTACCAGCACACGGCCTGACCGCGGCCGGGGGTCGGCGCAGTGGTGCCGTTAGCATGTTCGAACTCGTGACGATACGTACGAGCGAGCCATTTGTCCGACCCCTAGCAAACGGGCGCAACAATTGAAAACCACACCCACACGAATATCCTCGCGAAGGGACCTCGGCTCCCTGTTCGCCGCGTCGCGCCGGCCGCGGGCCGTGCTGTGGACCGCTGCGGGTGTGGTGACCCTCGGTTTCCTCGTCGCGCTGGAATTCGCCGCGCGCCACTACGGCGTGCGGGGCCCGATCACCGAGCAGGCGCGGGAGGTCGTCTTCGCCCCCGACTCGGGGCCCCTGCTGTACGCCGGCCTCGCCCTGACGATGGTGGTGCTCACCTGGCGGCAGCGCCTGGTCGCGGCCGGTGCCGCGATCGGCATCGACCTCGTCTTCTGGCTGGTGCGCTGGGCGGTCGGCGCCGACATGAACTTCGGCAACGGCGCGCTGTGGGTGGTCCTGGGCTGTGCGGTCGTCGCCGTGACGCGCCGCAGGGGCGGCGAGCGTGCCCTGCTGCTCAAGGGCGTGGGGCTGGGGCTGCTCCTGGTGGCCGGGCACAAGACGGGCGACACCTGGCTGCTCATCACCTCGGAGACCCGCAAGGCGGTGCTCGACCCGTACGTGGCCACCGCCGACCAGGCGCTGGGCAACCCCTCGTGGCTGGTCGGCCGGTTCGTCGAAGCCACCGAACCGGTCGGCGGCCACGTGCTCCACCTCGTCTACGGCCAGCTGCCCCTGGCGGCGGCCCTGGTCGGGCTGTACCAACTGCGCCACGTGGCGGTCGAGCGCCGTTTCCCGAGCCACCACCTCGTGCGCACCTTCCTCGTCATCGGTCTGCTCGGGCCAGCCGTCTACATGGTCTTCCCGGTCGTCGGGCCGGTCTTCGCCTACGGCGCCGACGGCGGCCAGTGGGCGGTGGCCAACCTGTGGCCGGACACCCTGCCGCCGGGCGGCGCCCCGCACGCGATCCCGTTCGACGACATCACTCCGCGCAACTGCATGCCCAGCCTGCACACGGCGTGGGCCACGACGCTGTTCCTCCACTCCCGCAGGGGGTCCCGGGCCATGCGGTTCGCGGGCGCCTTCTGGCTGGTCGCCACCCTCACCGCGACCCTCGGCTTCGGCTACCACTACGGCGCCGACCTCATCGCCGGTGTGGTGTTCGCGCTCACGGTCGACGCCGCGATGCGCGCGTTCGCGAGGGGCTGGGACCGCGCGGCCGCCCGGCTGGTGGCCCACGGCACGACGGTGTTCGCCGTGCTGCTGGTGTCGTACCGGTTCCTGCCGGTGGAGATGGCCGAGCACCCGTGGGCGGCCGGGCCGCTGCTCGTCCTCGCGATGGCCTCCGTGATCCTCGGCTACGCGCGGACCACCAGGCTGTGGGACGTGAAGGTCACGCCGGCGCGGCAGCCGGAACCGCCGCGCCCCGCGGAACCGCAGCCCGAACTGGTCTGAGGCCCGGACCGGGCTACTTGAAGTAGTGGCCCTGCTCCAGGTCCTCGACGAGCCCGGGCTGGACGGGCTCCCACCCCAGTAGCTCGCGGGTGAGGGCGCTGGAGGCCGCGCGGTTGGCCGCGAACGGTCCCGCCAGCCAGGTGAAGTGGGCGCCCGCTTCGGCGGCCGGGACCGACACGGCCGGCAGGTCCAGCTGCCGGCCGATCACCTCGGCGATCTCCCGTACGGGCAGGCCCTCCTCCGCGACGGCGTGCAGTGTCGAGCCCGCGGGTGCCTTCTCCAGCGCCAGGCGGAACAGCCGCGCGGAGTCGAGACGGTGCGCGGCCGACCAGCGGTTGGAGCCGTCCGCGATGTAGCCCGAGACGCCCTTCTCCCGGGCGATGGCGATGAGGGCCGGGACGAACCCGTTGTCCCCCTCGCCGTGGTTGGTGGGCGCCAGCCGCACCACCGACGAGCGGACACCGCGGGCCGCGAGGGACAGGGTCAGTTCGGCGGTCACGGCCCGCACGTGCTGGGCGTCGCCGCGGGCGGCCGCGGCCGGGTCCGCGTCGTGGCCGTCGCGTTCGGTCGCCACGTGGCCGGGAATGACGGGGGTCCCGGACGCGATCGTGAACGGCCGGTCGGAGCCCGCGAGCGCCTCGCCGATCACCTCGACGGCCCGCCGGTCGGCTTCTCCGGCGCCCTTGAAGTCCCCCGAGAACGCGATGTCGTGCTTGAAGGCCAGGTGCACCACCCCGTCCGAGTCGGCGGCTGCCCTCCGCAGGACGTCGAGGTCGTCGAGGGTGCCGCGGACCACTTGGGCCCCGGCCGCGGTGAGCGCCTCGGCCGAGGCGTCCGAACGGGCGAGTCCCGCGACCTGGTGGCCCGCCCCGATGAGCTCGGGAACGACGGCCGAGCCGATCCAGCCGGATGCGCCGGTGACGAAAACACGCATGAGCTTCCTCCAGATATGTCCGTGCATGGCGACTGCCGGTCCCGCCGGGTGCGGGCGCGAGCGGCGGGCGCGAGGCGGCCGGAATTGTCGATGGCAGCCGCTGTCATCGACAGTAACACGCGATGTCAGTCACTGTCGTCGTCCGTCGTCGCCGAGCGCGCCTGGGGCGGCGCAGCGGGGCGCATCAGCCCGAGGTCGTCGCCCCAGGCGTCCAGCGTCGCCGCGTGTCCCGCCGCGCGCGCCACGGCCTCGACCCGGCCGAACAGATCCCGCTGCGCGCCCACGTCACCGGCCCCGGTGATCCTTCCGAGCGTCGCCAGCAGCTCGCGCGTGTCCCATCCCGGGAGGGGGAACCGGTCCAGTTCCCACGCCAGGTACTTGTTGTAGGGGCGCGGACGGCGGTCGAGGGCGAACAGCAGCTCCAGCAGGAAGCCGACGCTGTCCGCCGCGTCGAGCCGCGCGGCGAGCGGATGCCCGTCCCGCGCGTTCTTGAGCGACCGGTAGTGGGAGTTGGCGTAGGCGTCGAGCCGGGCGGCCGCCGTTCGCGAGGCCTGCGCGGCGCCGAGCCGCCCTTTGGCGGCCACCATCCTCGTGAGGCGCCCGCCGAGGCGGTCGAGCAGGACCCGGGCGCGGGCGATCGCGTAGCGTTCCCAGCCGCCGAGCCGGTCGAACTCCGCCACCGTCACCACGACCAGGTCAAGGCGGGCGGAGCGGAAGCCGTCGAGGGCGGACAGGCCGCTCACCGCCCCGTCGGCGATCACGACGTACAGGTCGTGGTCGGAGTACCGGGTGGCCATGCCCTCGTGGGCGTGCGACCCCTTGAGGACGAGACCGACGACGTCGGGGTCGTCGGCGGCACGGGCGACGAACGCCTCGTAGGACATCGGGTGCTGTGCGGACACGTGCGGACCTCCGGACTGCCTGACGGGGAACATGCCGAGCCGCCCTCGAAGTCCCATCGACACGAGGGCGGTCACTCCGTCCGCGGCGGCCTGGGCCACCGCACGGCAGATCAACGCACGGTCCGGACGCTAGCAGTCGGTGCGGGCGGCCCGCGACGGGATTGTCCGCCGCCTCCCCACGGTGCTCACCCCGTCGAGGCGAGTGCGGCGCCGCGCCCGCCGAGGGCCGTCGAGAACTGGTCCGTGACCTGGGCCAGGGCGTCGGCTGCGGCGGGTGCGACGACCGTCGCTCCGGCGTCGTCGACGGTGATGTCCTTGTCCAGCGTGAACCAGCCGGGAACGATGTGCAGCGCGCCCATCGAGCTGAGCACGGGACGCAACGCGTAGTCGATGGCCAGGACATGGGCGGTGCTGCCGCCGGTGGCCAGCGGGAACACCGTCTTGCCGGCCAGGGCGTACTGCGGGAGCAGGTCGAGCAACGACTTGAGCAGCCCCGAGTAGGCGGCCTTGTACACCGGGGTCCCGATCACCACCCCGTCCGCCCGCTCGAACAGGGCGGCGGCGTCGGTGATCGCCGGGTGCCGGAAGTCGGCGCCCAGCAGGGCCTGTGCGGGCAGGGTGCGCACCTCCAGCGGCGTGACGTCGTGGCCGTGCAGCCGCAGCCGGTCGTCCAGGTGGCGCAGCAGGCGTGCGGTGCGTGAGGTGGGGGAGGGGCTTCCGGAAACGGACAGGACGGCGGCCATGCGGTCACCCTTTCGCGGTCGGGGGTCGGAGGGGGCGGGCGGTCACGGGACTCACCAGGCGCTGGTCTCCACGGCGACCACCGGCACCAGTTCGTTGCGCAGGGACTCCAGGAATGTCACGATCTCGGCGGCCACCGAACGGTGCTGCACGTCGTTGAGGACGTCGTGATGGGCGCCGCGGACCACCGAGAGGCGGGCCCGGGACAGGGACTTGGCCGTATGGACGAGGGCGTCCCGGTCCGCGAGCGGGTCCGCGTCGCCGACCAGGAACAGCGCGGGCACTCCGAGTTCGGCGTCGTAGGCGGCCGTGAGCAGCGCGTCAGGGAGCGCCTCGCCCAGCGATCCGCGCCGCACGGCGGTGTCGTCGCTCAGCGTGCCGCGGTGCGCGGGGCAGGAGGTGCGTACGTCCAACTCCTCGTCCCAGGTGCCGACGCCGGGGGCCGTACGGCCGGGCAGCCCGGCGAGGACGACGGCGTCGGGGCGCCGCCCGCCGGGCAGCCGTCCGGTCCGCCCGAGGTGCGCGGCGAGCGCCACGGCACCGGCATCCGCGCCGAGCAGCACGACGGGTTCCGTGACGCCCTCGGGACCCGCGGCGCCCTCGACCGCCTCCGCCAGCAGGGCGCCGAAGCGGGTGAGCGCGGCATCCGGGCCGCCGGGGGCCTCGAAGCCGTGGGCGTCCAGGTCCGGTGCGTCGACGACGCGGACGCGGTAGGCGTCGGCCGCGAGTCGGGCCGCGAGACGTCCGTAGGTCGCCCGGGTCTCGCCGCGGCCGGGCACCACGACGACGGTGCCGCGGGTGCGCAGGCCCTCGGGGGCGTGGTGGTCGGTGTGGTCGGTCATGTCAGACTCCTGCGGATGCGGGCTGGACGCGGGCGGCCGGGCTCCAGCCGAGGGCGGGCGCCACCTCGGTCGCGATGAGTTCCAGCGCGCGGACCGTGGCGTCGTGGTCGGGCACTGCGGGATTGAACTGGGTGATCAGATCGGTCGCGAGGGGGAGGACCTTCTCCTGCCGGAACGCCGCGACGATCTCCTCGGGTGAGCCGTGGAAGGCGTGGAAGCGGCGCAGCGCCTCGTCCGCGTCGAGCCCCTTGGGGAACGCCCCGTGCTCCGCCATGCGCAGCGCCGCACGGTGCACGTCCTGCCCGATGTGCCGCAGCGCCGTACGGCGGTCCTTCGCCGGGAAGACCAGCCTGGACAGGCCGATGCGCGGCCTGCGGGGACGGTCCCAGGCGGCGAGGAAGGCTTCGGCCCAGGGACGCTGCACCTCGTCGGTGGGCGCGTCGTGGCCGTAGGCGGCCCGGTTGAGCAGCAGGTGGGAGCCGCCGCCCGCCGCGTACGCCGCTCCGTCCCGGCTGAAGACGCCCTGCCAGATCCGGTCGGTGAAGTCGCCGGCCGCGGGCTGGACACGGAAGCCCGGGGCGCCCACCTCCTCGTTGTTCAGGGCGCGCCGCAGGACGTCCAGGTGCTCGCTGGTCAGTTCGCGTTTGCGGGCCGCGTCCCGCCCGAAGGCGGCGTACTCCAGGTCGCCGGAGCCACTGCCCACGCCGAGTTCCACCCGCCCGCCGCTGAGCGCGTCGACGGTCGCGACGTCCTCGGCGAGGCGCACCGGGTCCTCCAGCGGGAGTACCGTGACGGCCGTGCCGAGCCGGATCCGGGTGGTGCGCGCGGCGGCGTGCGCGAGGAAGGTCCACGGCGAGGAGAGTCCGCCGCCGCCGAGCGGTACATGGTGCTGGGCCACCCAACCGACGTCGAAGCCGAGTTCGTCGGCGACCACGAAGAGTTCCTGGGCGTTGCGGTAGGTGCGGGCGAGGTCGGTGTCGCGGCTCTGGACGTGGGTGAGGAAGCCCAGTCTGAAGCGAGGTCGGTCACTGGTCATGCGGGGCGCCTCAGCCGTTCACGGCGGAGCGTTCGAGGCTGTGCCGGTTGGCGGGGACCGGCAGGCCCAGGTTGCCGCGGAGCGTGTCGGCCTCGTACTCGGTGCGGAACAGGTCCCGCTTCTGCAGGATCGGCACCACGCCGTCCACGAAGAGGTCCAGTTCGTCCTGGGTGCGGAAGGCGAGGTTGATCCCGTCGAAGGTGCTGGCGTCGAACCACCGCTCGATCGTGTCGGCGACGGTCTCCGGCGCCCCGACGAAGGGAGAGCGGCGGAACTCGGCGACGGACTGCGCGACCTGGCGCAGCGTCAGGTTCTCCTTGCGGGCTCGCTCGATGATCTTTGCGGCGCCCGTCCGGCCGCCCTTCTCGGCGAGGTGGGCGACGTCCGGGAACGGCGCGTCCAGGTCGTGCACGCTGAAGTCGTAGGCCCCGAAGGAGCGTCCGAGGAGCGCCAGATGACGGTCGAAGTCGTTGTCCTCCTCGAAGATCTCCCGCTCGCGGCGCCGGGCAGCCTCGTCGGTGGTGGCGACGACGGGACCGCCGTGGATGAAGATCTTGATGTGGTCGGGGTCCCGGCCGTACGCGGCGGTCCGCTTCTTGATGTCGGCGTAGTACTCCTGGGCCTGCTCCAGCGATCCGCCCGGCGCGTAGATGCCCTCGGCCACCCGCGCGGCCAGGTCGCGTCCCTCCTCGGAGACACCCGCCTGGAAGACGACCGGCTGGCCCTGCGCGGAGCGCGAGATGTTCAGTGGCCCCGCCACCTTGAAGTGCTCGCCCTCGTGGTTCAGTTCGTGCAGCCGGGACGGGTCGAGGAAGACGTTGCGCGCCACGTCCGCCGGGAAGGCGTCGTCCTCGTAGGAGTCCCACAGGCCGCGGGCGACCTCCACGAACTCCAGGGCACGGCCGTAGCGGGTGGCGTAGTCGAGGTGCTCGTCCAGCCCGTAGTTGCGTGAGGTGCCGGTGTCGAAGCTGGTCACGACGTTCCAGCCGGCCCGGCCGCCGCTGATGAGGTCGAGCGAGGCGAATCGCCGGGCGAGGTTGAAGGGCGAGTTGTACGTCGAACTGGCCGTGCCCACCAGGCCGATGTGCCGGGTGTGGGTGGCGACGGCCGACAGCAGGGTGAGCGGCTCCAGCCGGTTGAGGTAGTGCGCCGGGTAGGTGGCGTTGATGAACTGGCTGTCCACGATGAACAGGGCGTCGAACAGCGCGTGTTCCGCGGCCTGGGCCTGCTTGATGTAGTAGTTGATGTCGATGCTGGCGTCCTTGGCGACGCGGGGGTCCTTCCACAGGCCGTGCTGGCCGGGACCGCCGACGCCGTAGGGGTGCAGGGCGAGATGGATCCTTCGGGACATGCTTCGTTCCTGTCTGTGATGAAGGGGCTTCGGTGACCGGTGCGGGGCGACTCGCGGTGCGCCGGTCAGGCGGGCAGCAGCGCGCGCAGGGCCGCGCGCTCGGTACGGTCGGCCGGGGCGCCGCGCAGCATCGGCGCCGAACCCACCAGCAGCCGCGTGTAGGGGTGCTCCGGCCGGCCCACGACGTCGCGGGCGGCACCGACCTCGACCAGTTCGCCGCGGTACAGTACGGCGATGCGGTCGGCGATCCCCGCCACCGATCCGAGGTCGTGGGAGATGAAGACGAGGGCCACACCGCCGGCCCGCAGCTCCTTGAGGATCTCCAGGACCTGGACCCGGTTGGCGGAGTCGAGGGCGCTGACCGGCTCGTCGAGGATGACCAGCCGGGGTTCGGTGACCAGGGCGCGGGCCACCGCGATCCGCTGCCGCTGACCGCCGGACAGCTCGCCCGGCAGCCGGCCGAGCAGGTCCTCGGTCAGCCGCACGCGCGGCAGGAAGGCCCGCACCCGTGCCGCCGCCTCCGGACGGGTGGTGCCCCGCACGAGCAGCGGTTCGGTCAGTGACGCCTCGACGGTGAGGTCCGGGTCGAGGCTGCGCAGCGGGTCCTGGAAGACGTACTGGACCACTCCGCTGCGGCGCAGCGCGCGCCACTGGCGGGCGCCGTGGGCGGTGACGTCCTCGCCGGCGACGACCACGGACCCGGCGGAGGGCCGCACCAGACCGAGCACGGTGCGGGCGAGCGTGGACTTGCCCGAGCCCGTCTCGCCGATGAGGCCGACCGTCTCACCCGGCGCGACGCTCAGCGAGACGCCGTGCAGGACCCGGCGGCGCCCGCGCCGCGCGCCGTAGTGGACCTCCAGCCCGGTGATGTCCAGGACGGGGCGGGTTTCGGTGGTCACGCCATCTCCTTCGGTGCGTTCGGGCCGAGGAACTTCTCCAGCCCGTACTGCTCGTGCTCGCTGATCAGCAGCCGGGTGTACGCGTGCCGGGGATCGTCCAGGACCCTGCGGGTCGGTCCCTGCTCGACCACCTCGCCCTGCCGCATGACCAGGACCTCGTCGCACAACCGGGCCACCACGGCCAGGTCGTGGGAGACGACGACGAGCGCGAGCCCGGCGCGGTCGCGCAGGTCGGCGAGGAGGTCGAGGATCTCGGCCTGCACGGTGACGTCCAGCGCGGTGGTGGCCTCGTCGGCGACGAGGATCCGCGGGTCCGCGGCGATGGCGGCCGCGATGAGCACGCGCTGGAGCATGCCGCCGGACAGCTCGAAGGGGTACTGGTCGTGGACGAGTTCGGGGTCCCGCAGGTGCACCGCCCGCAGCAGGGCGAGCACCCGCTCCCGTGCCGCGCGGCGCCCGAGGCCCTTCTTGACCCGGACGACCTCCGCGATCTGCCGGCCGATCCGCAGCGAGGGGTTGAGGTACGACGCCGGGTCCTGGAAGACCGCGCTGATCGTGGCCCCGCGCAGCGCGGTCCACCGCGCCGGCGTGAGCGCCGAGATGTCGGTGCCGCCGATCTCGACCGCGCCGCCGGTGACCGCGAAGTGCTCGGGCAGGATGCCGAGCGCGGCCCGGCAGGTCAGCGTCTTGCCGCTGCCGGACTCGCCGACGATGCCGACCACGGGGGTGAGGTCGAAGCTCACCCCGTGCACGATCTCGCGCCCGTCGGTGCCGTCGGCGATCCGCACGTCGCGCAGGGAGAGCAGGGGCACGGCGGGGTCGGGCGGATCGGCGTGGCCGGGAGCGCCGGTCTGTTCAGCGCTGGTGAGGAGCTTCTCGGACACGGTCGTCATCACGCACCTCCGGCGCGAGCGGGTTCGGTCGGTCCGGTCCGGTCCGTCCGGCCGGCACGGGTTCCGCGGCCCTTGAGCAGGGCGCGCCCGGCCTCGCCGGACACGTCGCGGATGGCGTCCGCGAGCAGGTTGCCGGCCCAGACGGTGACCATGATCAGCAGTGCCGGGGTGAGCGGCGCCCACGGCCGGTGGCTGAGGTAGCCGAGGTCGGAGGCGAGCAGCCCGCCCCAGGTAGGCTCCGGAGGCTGCACGCCGATGCCCAGGAAGGTCAGGCTCGACACGATGACGAAGCCGGTGCCGATGGTCTGGGCGAAGGCCACCGCGATCGGCGGGAGCACCTTGGCCCAGACGTGGCGCCGCACGACCCAGCCGATCGAGGCCCCGGAGATCAGCGCCGCCTCCACGTACTGCGAGCGGGCCACGGCCAGGGTGGCGGCGCGGGACACCCGGTAGAACAGGGGCGACACCAGCACGCCGGTCACCAGCATCGCCTGCGTCAGCCCGTTGCCGAGCAGCGCGATCACGGCGACGGCGAACAGCAGGAACGGCAGGGCCACGAGTGTGTCGGCCAGCCGCAGGGTGACCCACTCGAAGACCCGGCCCAGGTACACCGACAGGATCCCGGGGACCGCCCCCACGACCAGTGCGGTGAGCGCGACTTCGAGGGCGCCGAGCACGCTGACCCGGGAGCCGTCGAGGAGTCTGCTCAGTACGTCCCTGCCGAGGTAGTCCGTGCCCAGCCAGTGGCCGCCGGACGCGGCGGCGAGAGCGTTGTCGCTGGTGGCCAGCGGATCCTGCGGCGCGAGCAGCGGACCGAGGACCGCGAGCAGCGCGACGACCGTCAGGATGGCCACGGCAATGCGGCCGGACGTGAGGGCGAGGACGCGGCGCATCATGGTTCACACCCCCCTCTGCGAGGCCGGCGTGACGCGCGCCAGCACCAGGTTGACGACGAGGTTGAAGGCGACGACCAACGCGATCGACACCACGAGGACCCCCTGCACGGCCGGCACGTCACCGGCCTGCGCCGAGTCGTTGGCGAACCGTCCGAAGCCCTGCAGACCGAAGATCCACTCGGTGACGACGGACGCGCCGACCAGGGACGGGAATTTCAGGCCGAGGGTGGCGAGCGCCGGTCCCAGGCCGTTGCGCAGCACGTGCACGAAGAAGATCCGCCGTGGGCTCAGCCCCCTCACGAGCGCACCCGTCACGTAGTTCTCCCGGTACGCGGCGACGAGACTGGAGCGCAATTGACGCGCGACGTCGGCGACGACGTCGAGGCTCAGTGCCAGCGCGGGCAGCGTGATGTGCGCGAGCCACGGCCCGAGGCCCTGCCCGGCGGGGACGTACCCGGCGGAGGGGAACAGGTGCAGCTGTACGGCGAGGACCGCGACCAGCACGATGCCGACCACGAACGCGGGCATCACCGAGATCACCGTGACGAACCCGGTGACCGCCCGGTCCACCCACGTGGTGCGGCGCAGCGCCGCGAGCGTGCCGAGCGCGAAGCCCGCCACCACGCCGATCACCAGCGCGAACGTGGCGACGGAGAGACTGACGCCGAGACCGAGGCCGATGAGCGTGGCGATGTCGGCGCCGTTCGTCCAGCTCGCACCGAGCTGCCCGTGCAGAACACCGCCGATCCAGTCGCCGTACTGGACCAGGAACGGGCGGTCCAGGCCCCACTGCTCCTCGACCCGGGCGATCGCCTCGGGCGTGGCCTCCTCGCCCAGCTGGATCCGGGCGGGACTGAGGCCGCTCATCGAGCGCAGCGCGAAGGTCACGAACGTCCCCACCAGGAACACCGGCACGAAGATCGCGACCGATCGGGCGAGGGTGACCAGGACCCGGCCCAGCGTCCGGCCGGCCGTCACGGGGTCGCCCCCTTGCCGCCGATGGTCACGCCGGTCCAGTCGATGTGGGCGGGGTTCTTCGGCAGGTCGGAGACCGACTTGCTCTTGGCGACGAGGTTGGGCGAGGAGTAGGTGAAGACCAGGGCCTTGCTGGCCAGGCCCGCCCGTGTCGCGGCCCGCAGCACCTCGGGGTACCGGGGCGCGTCCAGCGGGGTCTGCCGGACCTTGGCGACCGCCGCCTCGAAGCCCTGCGGTTCGTAGGGGGAGCTGAGGTTGAGCGGCCCGTCGGGTCCGAAGTGGGCGGTGAGCGTCTGGAGTGCGGAGTCACGGCCGGTGGTGCCGTAGAGCGAGAAGGTGAGGTCCTTGGCGAAGAACGGCGTGGCCCAGTTCTTGTCTATCCTGATGTCGACGGTGATGCCCACCTTCGCCAGCTGCGACTGCACGATCTCGGCCTGTGGGTCCTCCTCCGGAACGACCAGGTCGAGCTTGATGTCGCCGGCCCGGTAGCCGGCCTCGGCGAGCAGCTTCCTCGACTTGGCGGGGTCGTAGGGGTAGGCGTCCTCGGACTCGGGGTCGTAGGCCACGTAGCCCTTGGGGAACGGCTGGTCGGTCGCCTCGCCGTAGCCGAAGGTCAGTTTGTCGACGAACTCCTGGCGGTTGACGGCGTGGCGCACGGCGTCGACGACCTTGTCGTTGTCGAACGGCGCCTTGTTGATGTTCAGGCTGATGTTGGAGGCGTTGAAGCCGGGCTGGACGAAGACGTCGAGGCCGGCCTTCTTCGCGGCGTCCGCCTGACCGGGGTCGATGTCGGCGAAGTTGTACACGCCGGTCTGCAGTCCGGAGACGACCGTGGAGGCGTCGGGCGCGGAGGTCAGCTCGACGTTGTCGATGTGGATGTTCTCGGCGTCCCAGTAGTCCGGGTTCTTCTTCAGCACCGCCTTGGTCCCGGGGACGATCCGGGTGACGGTGAACGGACCGGCGCCGACCGGGTTCTGGTCCAGCTTCTCCGGCGCGGCGGCGGCCTTGGGGCTCGCGATCTGGAGGACTCGCTGGCCGAGCAACTGCGGTATCTGGTAGTCGACCTGGTTGAGGTGGACGGTGGCGTCCAGGCCCTTGGCGTCCACCGAATCGATCGAGGTGAGGTCGCCGAAGAGCGCCGAGTTCTTCTGCTTCTGGGCTCGTTCGACGGCCGCCTTGACGGCGGCGCCGTTCACCGGTTCGCCGTCGCTGAACTTCAGTCCGGGGCGCAGGTGGAAGGTGATCTGGTCGCCCCTGTCGTTGTACTCCCAGCTCTCCGCCAGGTCGGGAACGGCCTTGCCGGTGGCATCGGTACGGGTCAACGAGGCGTACACCAGGGAGAGTTCACGGAACTGGGCGCCACTTCCCCCGACTACGGGGTCCCAGTGCGCCGGGAAGTAGGTGGAGGTCCACTTGAGGGTGGCGTCGCCGCTCGCGGAGACCGCGTCACCGCCGCACGCGCTGAGGGCGGGGACGAACACGGTGGCGAGGGCGGCGCCGAGTGCGGTGCCGCGCAGTCGGCCGGATCGGCGCTGCGGTCCGGGGCGGCGGGGCGTGAGTCGTCCGGGCATCTCGTACTTTCTGTGACGGTCCCCGGCCGTTTCCGGGCAGGCCGGGGCGCGGCTACGGGGCAAGGCGGGACCCCACGGGCACACTTGACGTCAAATCAGGCGCGCCGGGGTGACGGGCAGGGCTGGGCGCGGCGCGGGGCGCGCCGCGGGCGGCGTCCGGGGGGGAGAGGACGAAGGAGCGGAGCGCACGGAGAGACGCCGAGAGGGGGGGGCGGCACGGGCGGCGGGCCAGCGGTGCCGAGCGGCGGCGGGCCGCGCCGAACCGCAGGATCAGGCGCCGTCGGGCCGATCGCGGCGGTCGGTCAGTGACAGAGAGCGCTACAGGTGCGCCGCAGGTCCACGTAGCGGCACACCACGGCGGGGTGCGTCGTGAGCATGCTGCACATCCTGGTGGCAGTCATGAGCGCTGTCAATGGACACCAATTGGTGTCTCATTGGGCGGGACAGGGCTCCTCTCGCAGTTCAGGGCGCTGTCACCGCGCGGTGGGGGAGGCGGGGCGGGTCGCCGGATGGGTCGCGGCCTCCTCCGGATGCAGCCACAGCGGCCCGTTGCCCGTCTCAAGGCGGACCCCCCGCACCGGGGGTTTCCGACCACCCGTCAACAACGCCAATTCGGGCCCGGTCAGGGTCCGGTGGCGCAGCAGTGCCTCGTCCGGCGACAGCCGCACGGCCGGCAACGGCGCCGCGCACATCTCGCCGACCGCGCTCTCGTACGCCTCGCAGGGACGCAGCCCCGGAACCAGCCGGTGGCCGCCCGGCGCCCGGACCAGCACCGTCGGCAGCGCGTACCGGTAACCGCCGTCCTCGGTCTCCTTGGCGGCACCGGGGTGCGGCGAACCGCCCGGCACCGACCGGGCCTCGGGTACCGGCCGCCGCGCCTCGCTCCGGTCCGCCCGCACCCGCTCCCGTACGGCGTCGGACAGCGCGTCCGCGGACAACCGGACCGGGTCCAGGCCCGGGACCCCCCGTACCGCGGCGAGCGCCAGTTCGTGCGTGTCGGCCGGCTGACCGAGGACGAAGACCGTCTCCCGCAACCGGCGCAGCACCCGCTCGGCGACCTGTGTCCCCTGTGCCTCGGCGGCCTTGGCGACGAGCGAGGCCGGCCACGAACTCGCGGCCACCCGGTGCAGCCGTGCTGCCCGGGGGGCGCCGGTGTGGCGGGTGACGTCCTCCACGTACCGCGCGTACCAGGCCGTCTCGGCGGCGGGGTCGGGGGCGGGATCGTCGTCCTCGTCGAAGAGGATGCAGAACACCCGGCGCCACCGGACCCCGGCGGGCAGGGCAGCGCGCAGCCGGCGGAAGACGGGCTCGGAGCCCCATGCCCACGGGCAGAGCGGATCGGTGTACTCGACCACCTCCGTCGTCCCCGGCGCCGCGGCGCGCACCCCGTCCGGCACCGCCGTCACGCGGCACCCTTCCCGGCCGGTGCCTCGCCCGCTCCGGCGAACGCGTCGCCTTCCGGCAGCAGGGACGCCACCGTCACGCCGCCGAGGACGGCCGCGGCGTCCGCCTCGATCCGGCGCCACACGTCGGGCAGCCGGGACGCGGCCCCGGGATAGTCCAGCGGGGTCACGGCCTCGCCCCGCAGGGTGAGCAACTCGCCGTCCACGACACGGGAGACGTCCAGCAGTGTGATCTCGTGGGCGGGCCGGCCGAGCCAGTAGCCGCCCTCGCAGCCGCGCTGACTGCGGACCAGTCCGGCCCGGCGCAGCTCGCCCACGACGGACTTCAGGAAACGGAACGGGATCCGCTGCGAGGAGGCGATGGCCTCGCAGGTCAGCGGGCGGGCGGGTTCGCGGGCGAGCTCCAGAAGGGCCCGCGTGGCGTAGTCCGCCTTCGCGGAGATATGCATCCGCCCATGATGCCCGACACGGGCGCCGTGCCCGCGGCCTTCACCGCCTGCGCGCGTTCATTGCGGCAACATTGCCGCAGGTGAAGCCCAATGGACACCTCTTGACATCCTTTTCGGCGCCCTTCTAGCGTCCCCGGCATGAGCGAGCCGTTGACAGCCCCCGGCGAGGGCTTCCACCCCCACTTCCACGACGTCCCCGGAGCGCCGGTCACCCCCCTGCGCAGCCGTCTGCACCACATCCGTGCCGGTGCCCTGGACGGCGACACGGCGCAGACCGGCGGCATGCGCAGGTTCGCGGCCGTCAGCGGGAGCGCGGTGGGCTCGGAGAAGCTGTGGATGGGCCAGACCCACGTCGCCCCGTCGACCTCCTCCTCCGACCACCACCACGGTGAGTCGGAGACGGCCATCTACGTGGTCAGCGGCCATCCCGAATTCGTGTTCCTCGACGACTCGGGGGACCGTCCGGAGGAGGTACGGCTGCGCACCTCCCCCGGGGACTACGTCTTCGTCCCCCCGTTCGTCCCGCACCGGGAGGAGAATCCCGACCCCGCCGACGAGGCGGTGGTCGTCATCGCCCGCAGCACCCAGGAGGCGATCGTGGTCAACCTGCCCGGCCTGTACGCGCTCGGGGCGCAGGAGGTCTGACCGGCCGGCCGGACCGGGTGCCCGGCCCGGCCGGAGTCCGCGGACGGGTCAGGCCTTGTCCTGCATGGACCGCCGGGCCGGGTTGTGCTGCTCGGCGGCCTTGAAGTCCTTCTCGCCCGCCTTCGCCCGCACCCCCTTGGCGATGCGCTCACCGATGGTCCGGTCGATGTTCGACCAGTACTCGAAGGCCCGCTGGAGCACGGGTTCGGTCACCTCGTTCAGGAGGTGGTCCACCACGTTGTCGACCAGCCGGTCCCGGGCCGCGTCGTCCATCACCTCCCGCACCAGGGTGCCCGGCTGCCCCCAGTCGTCGTCCTCGGCGTGGCTGACGTAGGCCGAGCGGGTGATGGCCCCGTCCGTCTCCCAGCTGGGCGGGGTGCCGAAGTGCTCGGTGTCGGCGGCCGGACCCCCCTTGGAGTTCGGCGCGTAGACCGGGTCGGTCGTCTTCCGGTAGGCCATCGCACCGTCCTTGGAGTAGGTGCGGACGTCGACCACCGGGGCGTTCACGGGCAGTTGCTGGTAGTTCGCGCCGATCCGGTAGCGGTGCGCGTCGGCGTACGAGAAGAGCCGGGCCAGCAGCATGCGGTCCGGGCTCGGGCCGATACCGGGGACCAGGTTGTTGGGCTGGAAGGCGGCCTGCTCGATCTCGGCGTGGTTGTCCGTCGGGTTCCGGTCCAGCGTCATACGGCCGACCGGGATGAGGGGGTAGTCGCCGTGCGGCCACACCTTCGTCAGGTCGAAGGGGTTGAACCGGTAGCCCGCGGCCTCCTCGTACGGCATGACCTGCACGTGCAGCGTCCAGCTCGGGAAGTCGCCGTCGCGGATGTGCTCGAAGAGGTCCCGCATGTGGTAGTCGGTGTCGGCCGCCGCCATCTGGTCGGCCTCGTGCTGGGTGAAGAACTCGATGCCCTGGTCCGTCTTGAAGTGGTACTTCACCCAGAAGCGCTCGCCGGAGGCGTTGATCCACATGTAGGTGTGGGAGGTGTAGCCGTTCATGTGGCGCCAGGTGCGCGGGATGCCGCGGTCCCCCATGAGCCAGGTGACCTGGTGCGCCGACTCCGGCGAGAGGGTCCAGAAGTCCCACTGCATGTCGTGGTCGCGCAGGTTGCTGTCCGCCCGGCGCTTCTGCGACCGGATGAAGTGCTGGAACTTCATCGGGTCCTTGACGAAGAACACCGGCGTGTTGTTGCCGACCATGTCGTAGTTGCCCTGGCTGGTGTAGAACTTCACCGCGAAGCCGCGCGGGTCGCGCCAGGTGTCCGGGCTGCCGCGCTCGCCCGCGACGGTCGAGAAGCGGGCGACCAGGTCGGTGCGGGTGCCCGGCTGGAAGACGGCCGCCTTGGTGTAGGCGCTCACGTCGTGCGTCACTTCGAAGTGGCCGAAGGCGCCGCTGCCCTTCGCGTGCGGCTGGCGCTCGGGGATGCGCTCCCGGTTGAACTGCGCCATCTGTTCGATGAGGTAGGCGTCCTGGAGGAGGACCGGACCCGCCGGACCCGCGGTGAGCGAGTGTTCGTCGCTCTCCGCCGGTGCTCCGGAGTCCGTGGTGGTGGCAGGCGGGGTGTCCGTCATGGAGCTGCCTTTCTTCGGGGAGTGGCTGACGCCCAGGGGCTACCGTCCGGAGTGCCGTCGTCGGTATCAGTCTCCGCCGCCGCCCGACCCTCGCAAGCGGGGCGAATGGGGCCGACCGGGTGCCGGGCCGTGCCGAGGTCACCGTCGGCGGCGGCAGCGGGAGTGCCGAGGAGGCGCGGTCCGAGGACCGGGGCCTGCCCGGTGAGCGAAAAGGGCAGGGGAAACGTGTTCCTCCTGCCACTCTCAAGCTATAGCCCACCGGGGGCCTTGCGGCAAGGGCCCCCACCTGGCGCAGAATCGTCGCCCTCGACCGCCGCTCGCGTACTGCGGGCGGCCTCACCCTGCGATGTCGCTCCCTGGGGGACTCATGATCGACGTGCTCGTCGTCGGCGGCGGACCGACCGGCCTGATGCTGGCCGGCGAACTGCGACTGCACGGCGTACAGGTGCGGGTGCTGGACAAGGAGCCCGAGCCGACCCGGGTGGTGCGCTCACTCGGCCTGCACGTGCGCAGCATCGAGGTGATGGACCAGCGGGGCCTGCTGGATCGCTTCCTCGAACACGGCCGCCGGTACCCGGTCGGCGGCTTCTTCGCCGCCATCGAGAAGCCCGCGCCGATCACGCTGGACACTGCACACGGCTACGTCCTCGGCATCCCGCAGCCGGTCACCGACCGCCTGCTGGCCGAGCGCGCCACCGAACTCGGCGCCGAGGTCGTCCGCGGCCGCGAACTGGTCGGCCTGAGCCAGGACGAACACGGGGTGACCGCCGAACTCGCCGACGGCACGCGGCTGCGCTCCCGCTATCTCGTGGGCTGCGACGGCGGCCGCAGCACGGTGCGGGGACTGCTCGGCGTCGGCTTCCCCGGCGAGCCCGCCGCCCACGAGACGCTGATCGGCGAGATGAGCGTGACCGCGGAGCCCGAGGCGGTCGCCGCCCGGGTGGCGGAGGTCCGCCGGACCCAGAAGCGGTTCGGCCTCGGACCCGTCGGCGACGGGATCTACCGCGTCGTCGTACCCGCCGCGGGCCTCGCCGAGGACCGGTCGGTCCCGCCGGGCCTGGAGGAGTTCAAGCAGCGGCTGCGGGAGTGGGCCGGCACCGACTTCGGTGTGCACTCACCGCGCTGGCTGTCCCGCTTCGGCGACGCCACCCGGCTGGCCGAGCGCTACCGGACCGGCCGGGTGCTGCTGGCCGGCGACGCGGCGCACATCCACCCCCCGGTCGGCGGCCAGGGCCTCAACCTCGGCATCCAGGACGCCTTCAACCTCGGCTGGAAGCTGGCCGCCGAGGTGAACGGCTGGGCGCCCGAGGACCTGCTGGACAGCTACCACACCGAACGGCACCCGGTGGCCGCCGACGTGCTGGACAACACCCGCGCACAGATGGAACTGCTGTCCACCGAGCCCGGACCCCGCGCGGTGCGCCGGCTCCTGGCCGAACTGATGCGGTTCGAGGACGTCAGCCGGCATCTGACCGAGAAGGTCACCGCGCTCGACGTCCGCTACGACTTCGGCCCGGGACACGACCTGGTGGGCCGCAGGATGCGGGACGTCGAACTGGGGCGGGGACGCCTGTACGACCGGATGCGCTCCGGCCGCGGGCTGCTCCTCGACCGTACCGGCCGGCTGTCGGTGAAGGGCTGGTCGGACCGGGTGGATCACGTCGTCGACGACGGTGAGAAACTGACGGTGCCCGCGATGCTGCTGCGGCCCGACGGGCACGTGGCATGGGCCGGTGACGACCAGCAGGACCTGTACGACCGGTTGCCCCGGTGGTTCGGCACCGCCACCGGCTGACCTCCCCGTCACGGGCCGCCCGGCCCCCGCTTCCCACCGGAGAACACCCATGAACCACGTCGCGGACCCCAGCCGCTACGACGGCACCATGCACTACCGCCGCACCGGACGCTCCGGGCTCGACCTGCCCGCGCTGTCCCTGGGCTACTGGCACAACTTCGGCGACGACAAGCCGTTCGAGACCCAGCGGCGGATCGCCCTGCGCGCCTTCGACCTCGGCATCACCCACCACGACCTCGCCAACAACTACGGCCCGCCCTACGGCTCCGCCGAGATCAACTTCGGCCGGATCATGCGGCAGGACCTGTCGCCGTACCGCGACGAGCTGGTGATCTCCACCAAGGCCGGGTGGGACATGTGGCCGGGCCCCTACGGCCAGGGCGGCGGCTCCCGCAAGTACGTGCTCGCCTCCCTCGACCAGTCCCTGAAGCGCACGGGTCTCGACTACGTCGACATCTTCTACTCCCACCGCCTGGACGCCTCCACCCCGCTGGAGGAGACCATGACGGCGCTGGACACGGCGGTGCGCCAGGGCAAGGCCCTGTACGTCGGCATCTCCTCCTACGACGCCGAACGCTCCCGGCAGGCCGCGGCGATCCTCCGCGACCTGGGCACGCCCCTGCTCATCCACCAGCCGTCGTACAACATGCTCAACCGGTGGATCGAGACCGAGGGGCTGCTCGACGCGGCCGCCGACGAGGGCTTCGGCGTCATCGGGTTCACCGCGCTCGCCCAGGGGCTGCTGACCGGCCGTTACCTCGACGGCGTGCCCGAGGGGTCCCGCGCCACCCAGGGCAAGTCCTTCGCGACCGGCTGGCTCACCGAGGACACCGTCCGGCGGTTGCGGGCCCTGAACGACATCGCCGCCCGCCGGGGCCAGAGCCTCGCGCAGATGGCGCTCGCCTGGGCGCTGCGCGACCCGCGCGTCACCTCCCTGGTGATCGGCGCCTCCCGCCCCGAGCAGCTGGAGGAGAACGTGGCCGCGCTCGCGAACCTCTCCTTCGGCGACGACGAACTCGCCGAGATCGACACGTACGCGGTCGTCGACGGCGACGTCGACCTGTGGCGGCAGGCCCGCACCGGCGACCTCGGCTGAGGCGTCCCCGCCCGGGGAGGCGCTCAGTGCCCGCCGACGACGCGCAGCATCCGGGGCGGCTCGCCGGCGGGCTCGGGCAGCCGCAGGGGCTCCCGCCCGGGTGTGATGCTGCCGAGCAGCGACGCCCGGCGCGCCCCCGTACCGGAGGGGATGGCGCCGGGCAGGCCGTTGACGGTCAGGAAGCCCAGGAGGGCGAAGGCCAGCGCCTCCTTGGCGTCGGACGGCAGGCCGAGCGCGTCGCTCGAGCCGAGGGCCACCCCGGGCAGCTCCTCGGCGAGCATGCCCATCAGCACGGGGTTGTGCGCGCCACCGCCGGACACGACGAGCCGCGTGACGCCGTGCGCGCGGCAGGCGTCGGCCACCGTGACGGCGGTGAGCCGGGCCAGGGTCGCCAGGACGTCGTCGGGTTCCGCGACGGGCGCCGCCGCGAGCGCCCCGAGCAGGTACGGCAGGTGGAACCGCTCCTTGCCGGTGCTCTTCGGAGCCGGCCTGCCGTAGTAGGGGTCGTCCAGCAGCACCCGCAGCAGCGCCGGATCCGCCCGGCCCGCCCCGGCCCGGCGTCCGTCCTCGTCGTACTCGGCCGCACCGTCGGTGAAGTGCCGTACGGCGGCGTCCATCAGAGCGTTGGCGGGTCCGGTGTCGAAGGCCAGCGGCTCGGCGCCGGGGGCGACGACGGTGACGTTGGCGATCCCGCCCAGGTTGAGGGCGGCGGGGACGCCGGGCAGCGCGGCCAGGGCCAGGGCGTCGGTCATGGCGACCAGCGGCGCCCCCTGGCCGCCGGCCGCGACATCCCTGCCGCGCAGGTCGGAGACGACGGGCAGACCGGTCGCCTCGGCGATCCAGGCGGGCTGGCCGAGCTGGAGGGTGCCGCGCACGGTGCCGTCCTCGACCCAGTGGTACATGGTCTGCCCGTGCGAGACCACCAGATCGGCGCCGCCCCCGCACAGCTCGCGCACGGCCCGCACGGCCACGTCGGCGAACGCCTGCCCGACGCCGGTGTCGAGCCGGGCGACGTCCCGGAGCGTCGCCGCCGCCGGAGGCAGGCTGCCCGCGATCAGGTCGCGCAGCTCGTCCGGGTAGGGCGCCGAGAAGTGGCCCAGCGGCCGCATCACCAGGGCTTCACCCTGTAGTTCGAGGTCGGCGGCGGCCGCCTCGATGGCGTCGTAGGACGTGCCTGACATCAGGCCGATCACACGCACGATGCACTCCTGCGAGGGGTTGGGCGGGCCGGGACGGGATCAGTTCCGGCCGGCCGTGGTGGTCAGCTGGTCGGGTCCGGCGCCAGGTTCCTCGTCGAGTGCGGTGCCCCCCGCGGACTCCGGCGCCCGGTGGAACAGGCTCAGCACACCGCCGACGAGCAGGGTGATCAGGACGCCGATCGGCACGAGCCACTGGGCCGCGATCGCCTGGGACACCGTGGTCCCGCCCGTGGTGACGTCGATCTTCACCCCGCGCACGATGTACGTCATCACCCCGATGGTGACCAGGAAGGCCACGATCGAGTCGACCTCGTTGGCACGCTTGACGAGCCGCCCCAGCAGGAACGCGCCGAGCAGCGCGCCGTAGGTGTAGCCCGCGATGGTCAGTCCGGTGAGGTACACGTTGCCGGTGCTCGCGCTGAACGCGCAGGCGAAGACCGCCATGAGCGTCGCCCACACCAGCGTCATCCAGCGGGCGAGCCTGAGCAGCGCCTCCTCGGACGGTGTGGTGCGGAAGAAGCTGTGGATGATGTCGGCGACCGTCGAGTTCGACATGGAGTTCAGCGCCGAGGACAGCGAACCCATCGCGGCGCCCAGGATGCCGGCCACGAGCAGGCCCGAGACCACCACGGGCAGCCCGTGCAGGATGAACTCGGGGTAGAGGTTGTCGGAGCTGGACAGCCCCAGCTCCGAGAAGGACTTGCCCTCGTTGTACGACCACAGCAGTGCGCCGACCAGGGAGAACGCGGCGAACTGGATGGTGACGAAGACACCCGAGGCGATCATGGCCTTCTGGCCCTCGCGCAGCGTCCTCGTCGCCAGCACGCGCTGGACGATCAGCTGGTCGGAGCCGTGCGAGGCCATGGCGAAGATGGCGCCGCCGATGATGGCCGTGGGCAGGGCGAACGGGCTGGTGAGGATGTGGGCGAGGTTGAAGTCGGTGTCGAAGAGCGTGAACTTCCCGGCGTCCAGGGCACGCGCGTAGCCGTCACCGCCGACGTGGGCGGAGAGCACCGCCACGGCGAGGACCGCGCCGCCGAGATAGAGGACCATCTGGATGGCGTCGGTCCAGATGACCGCCTTGATGCCGCCCAGATAGGTGTAGACGACGGTGATCAGCGTGATCACGACGATGATCACGCGGTAGCTGGCGTGCACACCGAACTCGTCGAGCAGCAGCTTGATGGGGATGGCGGAGGCGAACAGCCGCACGCCCTCGGCCAGGAGCCGGGTGAACACGAAGGTCACCGAGGCGAGTCCCTGCAGCTTCAGCCCGAACCGGTCGCCCAGGTACTGGTAGGCGCTGACGAAGCCGCCGCGCTTGTAGAGGGGGATCAGTACGGTGGCCACGACCACGCGGCCGATGACGTAGCCCAGGGCGAGTTCGACGTTGCCGAACCCCTGGCCGCTGTAGGCGCCGCCGGGGACGCTGATCACCGTGAGCACACTGGTCTCCGTGGCGACGACGGAGAAGGAGACCGTCCACCACGGCATGTGGCCTTCACCGACGAAGTAGTCCTTCGCCGACTTCTGCCGGCCTGCCTTCCGCAGGCCGATCCAGGCGATCCCGATCAGATAGACCACGATCACCACGAGGTCGAGCTGGCGCACGCTTGCTCCTAGGCACTGGCCGGTGGGGTCGCCGGCGTGGGGAGGGGGGAACTGGCGGTCGTCCGGTGGACGCGGACGACGAGAGAGGCATGAGGGGTCGCGCGGTCCAGGGCCAGCAGCCGGGCCCCGTCGAGGGGGTCGCCGAGCGGGGACGTGAGCCGCACGGGGAGCCCGGAACCGGTGAGGGCGGCGGTCAGCGGTGCCATCAGGGCCGGGCCGAGACCGGTCAGACCACCGGTGACGGCCATCGGCACCGGGGCGCCGCCCGCGGTGATCCGGCCGGCCGCCGCGAGCGCGGTCCCGGCCAGGTCGGCGGCCGCGTCCCGGACGATCACCGAGGCCACGGCGTCCCCCGCGTCGGCGGCGCGGGCCACCTCGGGGGCGAACGAGGCAGCCGTACGGGCCGGATTGCCGTCCCTGCCGACAGTCGACGGCAGCCGTTCGAGGTCGCCGAAGAGGCCGACGGCCGCGTCCAGCAGCACGGTGGCCGGGCCCCGCCCGTCGTGGGCGCGCAGGGCCGCGCGCAGTCCCGCCGTGCCGATCCGGGCGCCGCTGCCGTCGTCGCCGAGCAGGGGGCCCCACCCGTCGACGCGCGCGTACGTCCCGTCGGCACCGATGCCGACCGCGACCGATCCGGTGCCGATCGCCAGCACCACACCGGCCCGGCCGCCGAGCGCGCCGGCGTGGGCGGTGACGGCGTCGCTGGTGACGGCGGCCTCCTGGACGGGCAGGTCCGCCAGGAGGGCGTCCACCAGGGAGCGGGCCGCGGCGGGAGCCGAAGCCGCTCCGGCGGCGCCCACGAGGACGGAGTCCGGCCGGGCACCGCCCGGCTCCCGAAGGAGCGGCTCGACGGCGGCGCGCACGGCCGCACGGGCCGCCGCCACCCCGTCGGGCGCCGCCAGACCGGGAGCGCCGGCCACCGAACTGACGGCCCGTGACGAGTCGGCGCTGTTCCACAGCATGGCGCGGCAACCGGTCTTCCCGAGATCTACCGCCACTACTGAAGTCATACGGCCTGCCCTTTGCCCGAGAGACCCGGCACGTCGAGAGCCACCGGGTCGTCGGTGACCGGCGCGGATCGCCGTCCGAGTATGGGAACGCCGCCCTCCGGATGTCAATAAGTAACGTCTAGTTGCTCACCACGTAACTTTTTGACCTCCCCGGGTCACCCCCTTACCCTGTGTGCACCACATCCAGGAGGGGCCATGGTCCGCCAGTCCTCGTCCGGCGTGCCGGAGCCGTCCGCCCAGGACGCCCCGCTCGCCGACATCCTCACCCGCGTCCGCGCGGCACGGCCCTCCCTGGCCCCCTCCGAACGGCGGGTGGCCGACGTGGTCCTCGCCGATCCGGGGCAGGTCGCGGAGCTGTCCATCCACGCGCTGGGGGAGCGGGCGAGCACCTCGGCGGCCACCGTGATGCGGTTCTGCCGCACCATCGGCACGGGCAACTACCCCCAGCTGCGCCTGGCGCTGGCCGCCGCCGCCGCGCGGGAGCACGCGCTGGGCGGCGAGCGGGCGGCGCAGGGCGGCACCGACATCAGCCCGACGGACTCGCTCGACCGGATAGTCAGCAAGATCATCTACAACGAGGTCCGGGCCCTGGAGGACTCGGGCGCCGAACTCGACGTGGACGCGCTGGGCCGGGCGGTCGACGCGGTGGCCGAGGCCCGCAGGGTCGACATCTTCGGTGTGGGGGCCAGCGCGTTCGTCGGCCAGGACCTGCACCAGAAGCTGCACCGCATAGGCCGGATGGCCTTCATCTGGAGCGACCGGCACGCGGCGCTCACCGCGACGGCCCTGCTGGGGCCCGGCGACGTGGCCCTGGCCGTCTCCCACTCGGGGGAGACCGAGGACACCATCGAGCCCCTCCAGGCCGCGGCCGAGCGCGGAGCCACCACCGTCGCCCTGACCAACGACCCGGGCTCCACGCTCGCGACCAGCGCCGACCTGGTGCTGACGACCTGCGCGCGGGAAACGCCGTTCCGCTCCGGCGCCACCGTCAGCCGCATCGCCCAACTGGCCGTCATCGACTGCCTCTTCGTCGGTGTCGCCCAGCGCTCCTACGACGCGGCGACGACGGCCCTCGAAGCGACCTACGGCGCCGTCCAGCGCCGTAGGCGCCCCGTCCGTCGCACCGGCTGACGGAGCGTCAGGACCGCACGGTCCCCACACCGTCCGTTTCCGGGTACTCGCCCTCGAGCAGGCCCGTCACCAGCTCGCGCGGCAGACCGTGGGTGTCATGGAGGTAGTGGAAGTCCTCCTCTCCCAGCGGGCCCCGGAAGCGGGGCCGGGCGAGCACGTTCCGGCCGCGGTCCAGGAGCCGCCGGAACCTGCGCTCCTCCTCCACCAGCAGGCGCCGTACGAGGCCGGGGTCGGCGTCCTGGCGGAAGTGACCCAGGGTGTGCGTGATCAACTCGTCCGGCAGGTCCCCGAGCACCCGCGAGGGGTCGTCCCTCCACAGCACGGTGAGCAGCCGTCGCACCAGGCGGCGCAGCACATGGCCCCGGCCGGTGTGGGACGGCCGGACTCCGTCGCCGATGATCACGACGGCCGACCGGAGGTGGTCGCAGACCACCCGGAACGACGGTTCGTCCAGCGGCCACAGGGCGGGCACCAGCCGCCGCCACGGCTCGAAGACGTCGCACTCGAACACCGACGACCTGCCTTGCAGGAGGGCGGCGAGGCGCTCCAGGCCGAGGCCGGTGTCGACGTTGCGCTGCGGCAGCGGCACGAGGCGGCCGTCGTCGAGCCGGCGGTGGCGCATCATCACGTGGTTCCACACCTCCACCCAGCGGTCGTCGCCGGTGGGCGTGGACCGGGGCGGGGTGTCACCGCTCCACAGGAAGATCTCCGAGTCGGGTCCGCACGGGCCGACCGGCCCGTTGGACCACCAGTTGTCGTCCACCGTCGGCTCCACGGGGACGCCGCGCTCCTGCCACAGCCGCAGTGACTCGGTGTCCGGGCCGACCTGCTCGTCACCTCCGTACACGGTGGCGTGCAGCCGGCCCGGGTCGACGCCCAGCCCCTCGGTGAGCAGCCGGTAGCCCCAGTCGAGACTCCGCGAGCCCCCGTAGTCGCCCAGCGACCAGGTGCCGAGCATCTGGAACACCGTCAGATGGGTGCTGTCGCCGACCTCGTCCAGGTCCGTGGTGCGCAGACAGCGCTGTACGTTGACCAGCCGCCGGCCCAGCGGGTGGGGGCGGCCCTCCAGGTACGGGGTGAGCGGATGCATGCCGGCGCTGGTGAACAGCACGGGGTCGCCCGGCTCGGTCAGCAGCGTCGAGCCGGTGATCCGGCGGTGACCCTGATCCTCGTAGTACTCGACGAACGTGCGGATGATCTGCTCGGTGTCCATGGGGTGACTCCTTCGCTTCGGGGCGGAGAGGCACCGGAGAACGGAACCGTGCGGTCCTCGCACCGAGGCGAAGGCGGCGGAACGCCGCGGGAACCACCGACGGGCCGTTTCCGGTCGCCGGTGGAAGAGGGGAAGGTCAGACGGCGGCAACCGGCGAGCTGGTCGCTCGCGCGGTCGCGAAGGTGCTTCTGCCGATGACGTTCATGCCACGAAGATAACGCTCCGGGCGCCCGCCGGCACCTGGATATTCCGCGGCCCGGTGGCCTCAGGAAGCCACCGGAGCGGGAACGTTCCCCGCCCACACGCCAGGAGTTCGGTCCGACCACGGTTGGGCCCGTTCGAGCTGTCCGGCGAGGCGGAAGAGGAGGTCTTCCCGCCCGTACCCGGCGGCGAACTGCATGCCGACCGGGAGCCCCGTCCCCGGGTCGGCCGTCAGCGGAACGGACATGGCGGGTGTGCCCGCCACGTTGAACGCCATGGTGAACGGGGAGCGGTCGTTGAGCCGGTCGATCCAGCCGAGGCCGTCGAGCGCCTCCGCGCCCTCGCCGTAGGTGCCCAGCAGCGGGGGCAGCTCCGGCAGGGTGGGGGTCAGCAGCAGGTCGTGGGTGGCGAAGTACCGGGCCAGGCCGCGGGCCACGCGGTTGCGGATCGTGAGGGCGGCGACGAACTGGGGTCCGCTGACCCGCTGCCCGTAGCGGTGGGCGGCCAGCGTCGCCGGTTCGAGGGACGAGGAGTCCACGGGCCGGCCGAGGGCGGCGGCCAGGTCGTCGACCGAGGCCGCCAGATTCGCGGTCGACAGACGCGCGTTGGCCAGCACGAACTCCTCCCAGTCGGCACCGAGGCCGACCGTGGCCTCCTCCGTGCGGTGGCCGAGGGATTCCAGCAGACGCACGGTCCGCGCCAGCGCGTCGGCCACCGGGGCGGCGGTGTGGCGTCCACCCCAGGCCTGGGCGAGGACCCCGATGCGCAACGAGCCCGGCGGGCGCGTGACTTCCTCCGCGTAGGGGCGGGACGGCTGCTCGGCGTAGTAGGGGTCGCCCGGCTCCGGGCCGCGTATCAGGTCGAGCAGCGCCGCGCTGTCCCGCACGGTGCGGCTGACGCTGCCCTGGACGGCCAGGCCGTTGAAGCCCTCGTCGAGGGCGGGGCCCAAGGAGACCCGGCCGCGCGTGGGCTTCAGCCCGAAGACCCCGTTGTACGCGGCGGGGATGCGCAGCGATCCCGCGGCGTCGGTGGCGTGGGCGAGGGGGACCGCTCCGGCCGCGACGGCCGCGCCCGCGCCGCCGCTGGATCCGCCGGCGCCCCGCCGGGTGTCCCACGGGTTGCGGGTCGGGCCGTACAGCACCGGTTCCGTGGTGATGCTGTAGGCCAGCTCCGGGGTCGCGGTGCGTCCGAAGGTCACCAGACCCGCGTGGCGGAAGCGCCGCATCAGGAAGGAGTCGGAGCGGGCGACGTGCCCGGCCGCGAGTCGGCTGCCCAGCTCGCTGCGCCGGCCCGCCATCGCGACCCCGAAGTCCTTGATCAGGAAGGGTGCGCCGGCCAGCGGGGTGCTGCCGGGCGCCGGGCGGTCGTCGGCCGGCCAGGTCTCCACCACGGCGTTGATCCGCGGATCGACCCTCCGCACGGCCTCGCGCGCGGCGGCCTCCACCTCGGCGGGGGTCACCTCGCCCTTGGCCACCAGCTCCGCGAGGCCCACCGCGTCGTGGCGCACGTACTCGGAAACTCTCACTGTCACGCTCCCCTGAACGTCGAACGATACCCAAGAGTCCCGAACGATACCGAGCGGTATCGAGTGGGACGGACTGGTACCGTAGCAGGGAGCGCAGAGACCCATCGACCGGACGTCACGGAGCACGCATGACATCGACCGCCGCCAGGCCGGGCAGGGTGGCGAAGCTGCCGCCCCGCGAGCGCATCCTCGACGCGGCCGAGGAGCTGTTCCAGAGCGAGGGCATCCGGCGCGTGGGCGTCCAGGCGATCGCCGAGAAGGCCGAGACCACCAAGATGGCGATCTACCGGCACTTCGAGACCAAGGACGCGCTGGTCGCCGAATGGCTGCGGATCCTGGCCGCCGAGTACCAGGCGGCCTTCGACCGCGTCGAGGCCGAGCACCCCGGCAGGCCCCGGGAGCAGATCCTGGGCCTGGCCCGCTTCATCGCCGACGGGCTGCCGGCGCTCTCGTACCGGGGGTGTCCCTTCGTCAACTCCCTCGCCGAACTGCCCGACCGCTCCCATCCCGCGCGCCAGGTGATCGAGGAGCACAAGGCCAGTCAGACCCGCAGGCTGGTCGGCATGTGCGCCGGGGCGGGGCTGCCCGACCCCGAGCAGGTCGCCGCCCAGATCACCTTCGTGCTCGAAGGGGCGCAGGTCAGCACGCAGAACGGAAGCGTCGATCGGGCGGGGGAGCGGCTGATGCGCATCGTCGAGGCGATCGTGGAGCAGTAGCGCCTCGCGAGGGATGCGTGTTCTGCCGGGGGCCTCGCGACGTCAGCGCGGGGCGTGACCGCGGCCGCCGTCGCCACGGTGCGGTGCCGTTGCCCAGGAAGGCAGCCAGATGTCCTCGGGCAGCGGGGCCAGGCTCGCGAAGTGGGTGATGACCGCCCGCAGGCCGGGGTGCGGATTCTCGCGGGGGAGGATGAGCGAGAGCGGGTAGGCGAGCGTCGGCCGTGCGATGGGGATGCGGCGCAGGTCGTGGCCGGTCGGCCAGACGTACCGGTCGCGCGAGCCCACGAGGGTGGCCACGTCGTCGGAGTCGGCGAGGATGTCGAGGAGCACCTCGTTGCCGAAGTTCGGGCCCGCGGCGTCCACGCGGAGGTCGAACGCGGTCGTGAGCTGGTCGTAGAAGTCCGCCCATTCGCTGCCCGGCGCGATACCGGGCACCCAGATCCGGTGTCCGCGCAACTGGGCCGGTGTCACGGCGCGAGCGGAGGCGAGCGGGTGTCCCGGGCCGACGACGAGTTCCAGCGGGGAGTGGAAGGCGTGGATCATCCGTAGCTCGTGCGGAAGGGCGGCCGGATCGGTGACCGAGCGGAAGGAGGCGTCGACGTCGCCCGCCCGCACGGCGGCCACCGCCAGCCGCGGATCGTCGACCTTGAGCGTCACCACGTCCAGTGCGGTCTCCGGATGTGAGCGCCAGTAGTCGTGCAGGACGACGGCCTGCGCGCTCCGCAGGCCGAGAACGTCGATCCGCAGCGCCCGCGAGCCCCGTCGGATCGCGGCGACGGCACGATCGGCATGTGCGACGACGTTCCGCGCGTGCGGCAGGAAGGCCTGCCCGTCGAGGGTCAGCTCGACCCCTCGGGCGGTACGGGTGAACAACCGGACGTCGAGTGTGCGCTCAAGGGTCGCGATCCGCTTCGAGACGGCCTGCTGCGTCACCCCCAGCTCGTCGGCCGCGTGCCGCAGTTGTCCCAGCTCGGCCGCGCGGACGAACGAGCGCACCGCCTCGGTATCCATGCGAGCGAGCATAAAGCGTCCCCCGGCCGACGGTTGCGGCTCATCCCGCGCGCCTCACCTGCTGCTCCAGACCTTCGAGGATGAGGGCCAGCCCCGCCTCGAAGGCCGACTCGTGGTCCATCGGCGGTACGTCCAGGGGCAGGCCGGCCGGCGCGGCGGCCGTACGGTCCCCGCGGTCGCCGGGGCCGGTGTCCGCCTGCTCCTCCAGGACGCTGCCGACCGTGAAGCGGCCCGCGGCCAGCATCGCCGTCCGCGCATGCTCCTCCGGTACGCCCGCCGCGGTCAGGAACGCCATCTTGTGGGCGATCCGGTCCAGGTCGGCCCCGCCGGGGCTGCTCCCGGCGTGGAGTCGTGCGCCGTCGCGGCGCAGCAGCAGGGTGCGCCGGAAGCTGCGCGTGTTCTCCAGGAACCAGTCGCGCCAGTCGTCGGCGGGCGTCGGCAGCGGAGCCGTCGCGTGCGGGGCCATCGCGGCCTCGCTCATGGCGCTGAGCAGCTCCTTCTTGTTCCGGAAGTGGTAGTAGAGCGACGGCTGCTCGACGCCCAGACGTCTGGCCAGCTGTCTCGTGCTGACGGCGTCCAGGCCGACCTCGTCCAGCAGGTCGAGCACCTCGGTGAGGACGGTCTCGCGGTTCATCTTCGCCACATTGACAATCTATCGCCGATAGGTGACGCTGCAAAGCGTACCTATCACCGATAGAAAAAGAGGTGCGGCATGACCCACGGATCGCCGGGCGGCGACCGCCTGAAGGTCCTCATCTGCGGCGGTGGGATCGCCGGTGAGGCGCTGGCCCACTGGCTCGCCCGGGGCGGCCACCGGGTGAGAGTCGTCGAACGCTTCCCCGCGCTGCGGGCCACGGGTGCGCAGGTGGACCTGCGCGGGCAGGGCATCGACGCCGTCGAGCGCATGGGGCTCCTGGACGCCGTCAGAAGCAGGCTCGTGGACGAGGCGGGGGTCGCCTTCGTGGACCGCCGGGGCAGGAAAAGGGGGACGATCATGGCCAACACCTCCGGCCGGGGCCGTCAGACCCTGACGTCCGAGTACGAGATCATGCGCGGGGACCTGGTACGCATCCTCCACGACGCGACGCGCAAGGACGTTGACCACGTGTTCGGCACGAGTGTGGAGCGCTTCGAGCAGGACGAGAAGCGGGTCGTCGCCCACTTCTCCGACGGCTCGTCCGAGGCGTTC
Organism: Streptomyces sp. NPDC034099; assembly: GCF_055575415.1. Lineage (NCBI taxonomy): Bacteria > Bacillati > Actinomycetota > Actinomycetes > Kitasatosporales > Streptomycetaceae > Streptomyces > Streptomyces sp. NPDC034099. Next base: position 293,805 of record NZ_JBVISR010000003.1, read on the forward strand.
GACCTCCTCGTCGGCGCGGACGGGCAGGGCTCGCGCATCCGCCGGGCCCTCCTGCCGCCCGGCACCCCCGACCCGTACTGGCGCGTGGGGATCCACATGGCCTACTGGTTCGTCCCGCGCATCGCGTCGGACAGTGGCATCCGTGACACCTACCACGCGCCCGGCGGCCGGATGATCATGCGCAGGAGCCACCATCCGACCGAGACCCAGGTCTACTTCGTCCTGCGGGAGCGGTCCGCGCAAGCCTCGGCCGTCCACCGCGAACCGGTCGAACGCCAGAAGCAGTTCTGGACCGACAGGTTCCGCGACGCGGGATGGCAGACCGCGCGGTTCCTCGAAGGCATGCGGGGGACGGAGAGCTTCTACTCCCAGGAGGTCGTGCAGGTGCGCACGGACACCTGGTCCCGGGGCCGTGTGGTCCTGGTCGGCGACGCGGCACACTGCGCGTCCCCCTACAGCGGCATGGGCACCTCCGGCGGCCTGGTCGGCGCCTACGTCCTGGCCGGCGAGCTCAACCGGCACGGCCACGACCTGCCCACCGCCCTGGCCAACTACGACAGCGTGCTGCGGCCGTTCGTGGACGCGATCCAGGCCGAGGTGAAACCACGCCTGCTGCGCCTGGGCATGCCCGGGAACCAACGGACCATCGACGCCCTCCACGCGGTCACGGCACTGGCCTGCCGCCTGGGCGTCCCCGAATTCGTCGCCCGCCACGCGAAGGAGGACCGCGGAGGCGACTGGCGGCTCCCGGACCCGCCGGTGATCCGTCGCCGCGAGGCGGGTTAGCGGGGCGCGGGAGCGGCACAGCGGCGCCGGGGCCCGCGCCCCCGTGCCATAACCTCGTCCGTGGAAACGTCAGTTGTCCTGTGTGTCCACACCGAGGAGGCGGCGGTGCTCAAAAGCGGCGGCTCGCGATTGCTCGTATGCGCCGTGGCGCTGGCCTGCCTGGCGCTGATGGGCCCCAGCGCCCCCGGCGGCGCCCTGTCGGGCAGGTCGCTGCCCGTGGAAGCGGTCAAGGACGTCGTGCCGAACCGGGTCATGACGTGGAACCTGTGCAACCCCTGCGACGCGAGCAACCTCGACCGGGCCGCGGAGATAGCCGCGCACGCGCCCCAGGTCATCGGCGTGCAGGAAGCCTGCGCACGCGACGTCGACCGGATCCGGGACTACCTGGAGGCCTTCCACGGGCTGGTCTACCACGTCGAGTACGGGACGGTCCTGGAGAACTGGGGCCGCTGCGGGGGAGCGCCGTGGAACCCGGGGGGCTTCGGCCAGGCCATCCTGTCGGCGGCACCGATGACGGACCGGGTCAACGTCGAATACCCCGACGGCGGATCCGAGGACCGCGGATACCTCGCCGTCACCACCGAGGTGGGTGGCCGGTCCGTCCGGGTCTTCAACACCCACCTCGCCCAGCGGCGCCAGGAGGAGTTCAGGAAGGGCCAGGTCCGCGAACTCGCCACCGAAGTCGCCCGGCGGGACCGCGCCATAGTCCTCGGCGACTTCAACGCCGTGCCGGACGCCCCCGAACTCGACCCGATGTGGGCCCTGGCCACCGACACCGACCCGCAGTGCCATCCCTCGCCCGTCGGCACCTGCGAGCCGACCACGGACTGGCAGAGCAAGTTCGACTACGTCTTTCTGCGCGGCATCGCCCCCGTCGAGCACCGGGTGGTCCACACCGAGTACTCGGACCACGACATGCTGTACGCCGACCTCGACGTCACCTGACTCACCGTCACCTGATGCGGTGGCTCTCGCGGAAGGGTGACGTTTCGAGGACGATCGGGTGCCGGCGCGGATCGATGGCGGTCAGGGCGTACCGGCCCGCGCCGCGCCTGGAGGTGAGGGAACCCGTCGCGAGCAGGTGATGCAGGCGGCTGACGCCGAGCACGCACCACTCCACGGCGTCCGGCTCGCCCGCCTCCGCCGGACTCTCGACCAGTTCACCGTGCAGGTGCGCCACGGCGAGCGCCGCCAAGCGCGCACGGTCCGGGCGTTTGGCCAACACGCTCACGGAAATCGCGGACAGGAAGGCGGACGCGGTCCGGTGGACCTGTGGCGGCAGCGACATGCCGACCAACCTGGTCAGCGGCCGGCGGTACGCATAATCGGTTGCCCCCGGTGCCGGTGGCGGGTGCAATGTCGGCCATGATCAGCGAGGTGCGTCCGCCGGGGCGGGACGAGATGAACGCGCGTGTTCGGATCGGCGCTCTCGCGCCGCTGACCCGGCCCGGCTGGGAGGAGGCGGGCCGGCACCTCATCGCGGGGATGGAGCTGGCCGTGCGCGAGGTCAACGACGCCGACGGCATCGAGGGCAGACCACTCGAACTGGTGGTCCGGGACACGGCGGCCGATCCGCACCGGGCCGCGGCGGCCGTGGACGAGCTGGCCCGGCTGGGCGTGGCCGCCCTGGCGGGGGAGTACCACAGCGTCGTCGCGCGCGCCGCCGCCGCCCGGGCCGACGCCCTCGGCCTGCCGTTCCTGTGCTCGTCGGCCGTGCTCGACGCGCTCACCGAGCAGCCGACGCCCTGGGTCGCGCGTCTCGCCCCGGCGCAGTCCCTCGGCTGGCGGATCTACGCGGACTTCCTCCTCGCCGCGGGCCACCGACGCATCGTCGCAGCCGCCGAGCCGAGCGTCTACTGGGCGTCCGGTGCCCGCATCCTGCGGGACCACCTCGCGCCACGCGGCGGCACCGTCGTCGAGGTCGACATGCGGGAGTCGGCCCCCGTGTCGGTGTGCGACGCACTCGTCGACGGTCACGCGACCGCCCTGCTCCTGCTGGTCGGTCACCCCGAGCCGGCCGTGTCGATCGTCCGGTCCGTCCGCCGTGACCCGCGCCTGGCGGAAATGCTGATCGGTGCCCCGGCCGGGCAACCTGAGTCCGCCGCATGGGCGACGTCGCTGGGTGGCGACGGTGCGGCGGTGCCGTTCCTGCGCTACCTGCCCGAGCGCCTCGGCCCACTCGGCACACGCGTCGGGACGGTCCTGCGCGAAAGGCTGGCCGATGCGCCGTCCTTCGTCGCCTTCGAGGGCTACGACACGGTGGCCGTCCTCGCCGAGGCCCTGCGCTCGCACGGCACCGACCGGGCGTGGACCGCCGAATCCTGGGCGAGCGTCTCGGCCGAGGGCACCCGCGGACGGATCCGGTTCACCCGCACGCCGGGCGTCGGCGTGTGGCAATGGGCCTGGGCGCCGGTCCAGGTCGTCGACCGGGATCCGGCGCGACCCGGCCGGTTCCGCGTCCTGCGCTCCGTCGACGCCCCGACACGCTGACTCGCGCGCGTGATCCGCCCGATGCTCCGCGGCCCGGTCAGCCGTACATCGCCACGCGGTGGAAGGCCGCGAGGGCCTCGTCGATGGGGTGGGGCCGCGGCCGGCCCGAGGGGTCGAGCGCGTTCCACCGCTGGAGGTTCACCGCGACGGCCATGCGCCGCCTGCCGTCGGCGCTGATCACGGCCAGGGCCCCGGCGCCCCAGGCCGTGCCGCCGTGGCCCCAGAAGGTGTCCTGACCAGGTGCCTCCATCGGGTGCAGGCCGAGACCGTACTCGATCGTCCGGCCCTCCTGGGAGACGACCGGCACGGTGCGCCGCATCTGCGCGAGCGACGACGGGCTGACGATCTCACCGGCCAGCAGCATCCCGAAGAAGCGGTTGAGGTCCGCGACGGTGGATATCAGCGAGGCGGCGGGACCCACCCACGACATGTCGTAGACGCTGTAGTCGCGCGGCGGGTCGATCATGCCGAACCAGGCCTCGTAGAGGCGCGAGTGCGGCTCGCCCACGTACGGTCCGGTGGGCAGTTCGGTGTCCTGGAGCCCGGCGCGCTCGATGACGTTCCGGGTGATGCACCGCTCGGCGGTGGTGCCGGTCACCTCCTCCAGGAGCAGGCCCAGGATCAGGTAGTTGGTGTTCGAGTACAGGCCCGGAGTGCCGCCCGGGATGCCCACGGCGGGCGCGGCCACCCCGAGTTCGATCAGTTCGGCGGGTTCGAAACGGGTGAACCGGTGGTCCTCCAGGCTCTGGGGCCCGGTGTCCGCGAGGGCGGGGAACGCCTTGAGCGACGCGTAGGCGTGGGGGAGGTACTCGGCGAGACCGCTGGTGTGGTTCAGCAGCATCCGGACCGTGACGGCGTCGCCGCGTTCGCCGGGAAGCAGTCCCGGCAGGTACCGGCCGATCGGCGTGTCCAGACCGATGCGGCCCCGCTCGACCTGCTGCAGGACCGCGGCGGCGGTGAAGGTCTTGGTGATGCTGCCGACACGGTGGCGCATGTCGGCGCCGATCGGACGGCCGGTGGCGACATCGGCGACCCCGGCGGCGCCCCGCCAGACCTCGTCTCCGTCCCACACCTCGGCGAACAGGCCCGGCATCCCGGCGCGATGGACGTTCTCGATGGCCGCGTCCAGTACCTCGGGGTCCAGAGAGTCACTCACGGCACGTGTCCTTCCCAAGCTCTGCGACATGCCCTTGAACCCATTATGCACGCACCGCGTGCAATACCAAGTGCAATGGGAGGACAGATGGAGTTCCACCCGGCCTGCCGTCGTGCATGCCCACCGCCGCCCCGGGTAGGACCCTCTCCGTGCGAGGGCGTAACGCCAGGGCCCCCAGAGCGAGGAGTGTCGGACGTGATTCGAAAGCTGCAGGCGGTCGCGCTGGACTGTGCCGATCCGGTACGGCTCGCAGAGTTCTACGCGGAACTGCTCGGCGGGCGCGTGGTCGCGGATCCGGACGACTCCGACTGGATCGAGGTGCACGGCTTCGAGGGAACGCCGCTGGCCTGCCAGCGGGTGGACGGCTACCGGGCGCCCGAATGGCCCGGCCAGGACCGCCCGCAGCAGCTCCACCTGGACTTCGACGTCGACGACCTCGAAGGCGAGGAGAAGCGGGCGCTCGCACTCGGCGCGACCGTCCTGGAACGGACGGACCAGCTCCGTCCGGGCGCCAACTGGCGCGTCTACGCGGACCCGGCCGGCCACCCGTTCTGCCTCTGCCTCCACTGAGCCCACCAGCCGTCCGGACGAAGGACATGACGTCTTCTCCAGCCTCGACTGCTTCGGCGCCGCCGGCGGCGACTGGACCGGCTAATGGGGAAAGCAGGGACCCGAGCTGCTCGACCACCGCCTCGCCCAGTACGGGGAGGAGAAGCGAATGGGCTTCGGGGCCCACGGCTACCGGCTTTCGCGCAGATGCCGGCCGCCGGCACCGAGGGCAGCGAGGTACGTGACCTCTGGGGCACCCGGATGCGGCGACGCCGTCGACGTCGTCGCCCCGGCTCAAGGAGGAGTCCGCGATGCCGTTGCGCTCGCACGGCAGCCTGTCGATGAACCGGGCGCTGATGGCCGCCGGCCTGGTCGACCGGGTCCAGGTGACCCTGTACCCGGTGATCACCGGGTACAGGGTCACCCGGTGATCACCGGCCGGACGGGCCCGTCCTGCACGCCTGAACCCCGGCCGCGCCCCCTCCCCGGCGCAGCACGGCGCCCGTCAGCCCGCCTCGGCCGCCGCGGCCAGGACCCGGGCCAGCTCGGCCGGCTTGGAGATCATGGGCCAGTGTCCCGAGTCGATGTCCGCGAAGTCGACGCGCTCGGCCCGGGCGAGTTCCGGGACATCGCCCCCGTCGATCCACTTCCGCGCCTGGGCGGGTGTGAACTCGGGGCACACGACCACGACCGGAACCTCGAACCGGCGCTCGTCGGTCAGTCGCACCACGCCCCCGGCCACGGCTTCGGGCACCGGAATCGCGGCCGCCGCCAGCTCACGCCTGGCCGCCTCGTCGAGGTCGGCGGCATCGGGCCCCTGGAAGGGCTCCCAGCCGGGAAAGGGCATCGCTCCGTCCCTGACCTCGAAGAAGTCGGCGTACGGCCGGCCGTCCGAGGCCGGAATGCCGCCGATGAGCGCGACCTTGGCCAGCCGCTCCGGCCGCCGGTCGGCGGCCAGCCAGGCCAGTCCGCAGGCCGCGGAATGGCCCACCACCATGGGCTTGCCGGGTGCCGCGTCCACCGCGGCCAGCACGGCCGCCACCTGATCGTCGAGCGTGGCGTTCGACGCGCCGTCCCCCTGCCCCGGGAGGGTGAGCGGCACCGGACGGTGGCCCAGCGACTCCAGCGCGGTCGCGACGCGTTCCCACACGGATCCGTCCAGCCACAGGCCGCCGATGAGCAGAATGTCCATGATCGGTTCCCTTCGTTGCCTGGGCTCACCGTAGGACGAGATCCGGACGATCCACTGCCGGTTTGTTCCCCGTGGTCATTCCTGGCGTCCGCCGCGCGGATTAGCCTGCTCCCGTGCCCAACGACCCCAGCCCCACCGCGCGAGCGCTGCGCACCCTGGAGATCCTCCGCACCCGCCCCACCACGACGGCCGACGAACTCGCCGAGCGGCTCGGTGTGACGGAGCGAGCGGCGCGCCGGTACGTCGGGATCCTCAGGGAGGCGGGCATTCCGGTGGAGTCGGCCAGGGGACCGCACGGCGGATACCGGCTGGGCCCCGGGACGAGACTGCCGCCCGTGCACTTCACGCAGGCCGAGGCCCTCGGCCTCGTCATGGCGGCGCTCGGCGGCCGACCCGCCGTGACCGACGCCGACGACCTGGTGGGGGCCGCCCTGGGAAAGGTCGTCAAGGCGCTGCCGGAGAGCGTCGGACGGCAGGCGGCACTGCTGCGGGAGTACGCGTCCGCCGCCCCCGACCCGTACGCGGCCCACCCGGACCCCGCTGTCACCAGCTCGCTCGTCGAGGCCGTCGCCCACCGGCGCCGCGTGCTGCTCTCCTACCGCAGCGAGTCCGGCAACGCCTGGGAGGAGGAGGCGGACCCCTGGTCCCTCGTCGTCCGTCACGGGCGCTGGTACCTGCTGTGCCACTCCCACCGCGTGGACGCCGTCCGCACCTACCGGGTGGACCGGATCGGCGGGGTCCGGAACACCGCCCGAGGCTTTGACCCGCCCGCCGGCTTCGACCCGGTGGCGGTGCTGGAGGAGAACCTGGGCACCGGATGGCGGTTCGCCACCCGGGTGGTCTTCGACGCCCCGCCGGCCGAGGTCGCCCCCTGGATCCGCCCGCCCATGGGCCGGCTCGAACCCCTGGGAGACGGCTGCGTCCTGGTCGGCAGCACCCGTAACCCGGACATGTACGCGCAGGAATGGCTCGCGAGGGTCCCGGTCCCCTTCCGTATCGACGGCGGAGCGGAACTGCGTGCCGCGGCCGCCGCACTCGCGGCGCGCTTCACCGCCGCGGTGCCGGACCACCGGCCCGGCTCCCGGCCGGCGGCGGGCTGAGGCGCTTCCCGGTCGCCCGGCCGGACGGGGGCTGAACCGCTGGTTGCCCGCGGTTGAACCTTCCCGGCCGAGGCCGAGTCGGGCGACGGCGGCGGAACTCCGGGAGGCGGCGCGCTGATCTTGTCAGGCGCAGCGTGTCCGTCGCCCCGAGGAGCCAGCCCCCTGATGACCAGCACCATGCCCACCGCGGCACCCACCGTCCCGGCCGCCGGTGAATCCGCGCCGCCTCACAGCCGTCCCCCGCGGCTGGACATCCAAGGGCTGCGCGCGGTGGCCGTCGGGCTGGTGGTGCTCTCCCACGCCGGCGTGTCGCGGGTCGGCGGCGGCTACGTCGGCGTCGACGTCTTCTTCGTGATCTCCGGCTTCCTCATCACCTCGCTGCTGCTGCGCGAACTCGCCGCCACCGGCCGGGTGTCGCTGCGCTCCTTCTACGCCCGCCGGGCACTGCGGCTGCTCCCCGCGTCGTCCCTGGTCATCGCCGTCACGCTGGGTGGGGCATGGCTGTTCCTGTCGAAGGCGCGGCTCGCCGAGTACGCGGGCGACGCCCTCGCCGGGGCGCTGTACGCGGTCAACTTCCGGCTGGCGGCGGCCGGTACGGACTACCTCGCCCAGAGCAGCCCGCCGTCGCCGTTCCAGCATGTGTGGTCGCTCGCCGTGGAGGAGCAGTTCTACCTGGTGTGGCCGGTGCTCCTGCTGCTCACCTGGCGGATCGCCCGCGGGCGGCGCGCACGGGTGGCGGTGCCGCTCGCCGCCCTGTGCGCGGTCTCCTTCGCGATGGGCGTCCTCGTGACGAACACCTCGGCCCCCTGGGCCTACTTCAGCTCCCCCACCCGGGCCTGGGAACTGGGCGCCGGAGCACTCCTGGCCCTGGCCGCCGCCCGGCTGCGCCGCCTGCCCGGCGCCCTCGCCGCCCCGCTGAGCTGGCTCGGCCTGGCCTGCGTCACGCTGGCGGCGCTCTGGTACGACGACGAGACGCCCTTCCCCGGCCACCACGCGCTCCTGCCCGTCGCGGGCACCGTGCTCGTCCTGGCCGGCGGCTGCGCGCCCACCGCGTACGGCGCGGGGCGGCTGCTGGAGCGACGGCCGCTGGTGTGGCTCGGCGGCCTCTCGTACGGCTGGTACCTGTGGCACTGGCCGCTGCTGGTCATAGCCCCGGCGGCACTCGGCCGCGCCGACGGCACCGCCGACGTGCCGCTGGCGCTCGCACTGTCGGCCGTCGCGCTGGGCTTGGCCTGGCTCACCCTGCGCCTCGTCGAGAACCCCGTCCGCTTCCACCGGGCCTTCCGCCGGCGCCCGCGCCGCGCCCTGGCCCTCGGGGCCGCGCTGACCGCGAGCGCCTCGGTGCTGTCCCTGACGGCGACGGCGGTACCGCCGACGATCGAGGTGGGCGGCCCCGCGCCCGCCCTGGCACGGGCCCTTGCCGACGCCCCCGACCCGCGGACACGCCTCGCGGAACTCCTGACGTCGTCCCCCACCGCCCTGCCGAGCAACCTCGCGACGGCCCTGACGCGGGTCAAGTCCTCCCGCTCCGCGCTCTACCGGGACGGCTGTCACGTCGACCGCGCCGCCACCCGCCCGCTGCCCTGCGTCTACGGGGACCGGACCTCCTCCCGTACGGTCGTCCTCTTCGGCGACTCCCACGCCGCGCAGTGGTTCCCGGCCCTGCGACGGCTCGCGGTCGCCCGCGGCTGGCGACTGGTGCCGCTCACGAAGGCCTCCTGCAAGGTCGCCGACGTGACCATCGTCAACCTCCACAAGCCGTACACCGCCTGCGACACCTGGCGCTCCCACGCCCTGGAGAGGATCAGGGCGCTGCGACCGGCCCTCGTACTGGCCTCCTCCTCGGACGCGGGCGACCCGGCCCGCCCCGCCGCCGACCCCCTGCGCCAGTGGACCACCGGCTTCGAGCACACCTTCCGCGCCCTGCGCGGCTCCGGCGCCCGGGTCGCCGCCCTGCTCGACACCCCGTGGCCCAAGGGCGACCCGATCGACTGCGCCGCGCGGAACTCCCTGCAACTGCGCGCCTGCGCACACCACTTGCCTCAGGCGACCCGGGACGCGACGCGCGGCCGGGCCGTACGGGCCGCCGCCTCCGTCACGGGCACCACGGTCATCGACCCCACCCCCTGGGTCTGCGCCCCCCGCACCGGCGTCTGCCCCGTGGTCGTCGCCGACACCGCGGTCCACCGCGACGACAGCCACCTCTCGGAGGCGTACGCCGAGGCACTCACCCCGCTCCTGGCGGCGCAGCTGGACCGACTCGTGGACGCGCCCTGAAGCCCGGAGCCCCCCCCGCGGGGTGTGGCCATGCCGACGGGTGTACGCGATCATGATCGCGATGGACACTCGTTTCGTTGGCATTCCCGAGGTGGCCGAGGCCCCGTCCGTGGCGGTCGTCGTCGACGTCATGCGCGCGTTCACCGTGGCCGCGTGGGCCTTCGCCCGGGGGGCGGAGAAGATCGTCCTGGCCGGGTCGCTGGACGAGGCCCTGGCTCTCAAGGCACGCGACCCGGACCGCGTGGCCCTCAAGGACGGTGCGCCCGCGCCCGGGTTCGACCTGGTCAACTCGCCGGGCCTGCTGCGCTCCGCCGACCTCGCCGGACGGACCGTCGTGCAGAAGACCACGGCGGGGACGGTCGGTGCCCTCGCGGTCAAGGACGCCTCGCTGGTGCTGTGCGCCGGCTTCGTGGTCGCGGAGGCGACGGCCCGCCTCCTGCGGCAACGCGCCGCCGAGCACGTCACGTTCGTGGTCACCGGCGAGGACGGCAGGGCCGACGAGGACCTGGCATGCGCCCAGTACATCGCGGGCAGGGCCACCGGGGCCGGTACGGACGCCGCCGGATTCCTCCGCCGTGCCGCCGCGTCGCGTGCCGCGGCCGAACTGGCGGAGGGGGTGCGTCAGGGCGTCCACCCCGACGACGTCGCACTCTGTCTCGAGGCCGACCGGTTTGCCTTCGCCATGGTCGCGGCCCGGGAGGACTCGCTCATGGTCCTGCGCCCGCGCGCCGTGCCCCAGCCGGTGTGAGCGCCCGCGGCCCGGGGAGGGCTCAGGTGGAGCGGATCGCGGAGATGTCGAACTGCAGGCGGACCTTCTCGCTCACCATGCTGCCGCCCGCGTCGAGCCGCTGGTTGTAGACCAGGCCCCAGTCCCTGCGGTCGATGGTGGTGGTCCCGTCGAAACCGGCCCGCTCGTAGCCGAACGGGTCCACGACCGAGCCGAGGTAGTCCAGTTGGAGCTCGACCGGCCGGGTCGTGTCGCGGATGGTGAGGTCTCCCGTCATGCGGAAGCTCTCCGCGGACTCCTGGACGGTGGAGGTGCTGCGGAAGGTCATCTCGGGGTGACGCCGCGCGTCGAAGAAGTCCTTGCCGACGAGATGGGCGTCCCGTTGCTCCACGCCGGTGTCGACGCTGGCGACGCGGATGACGAGGTCGGCCCGGGACTCGGAGGGGCGGTCCCCGTCGAAGTAGAGCCTGCTGTCGTAGTCGGTGAAGGCCCCGCGGACCGTGGTGACCATGGCGTGGCGCACGGAGAAACCGATCCGGCTGTGCGGGCGGTCGATGGTCCAGTGTCCGGTCAGCGCGCGAAGGGCCGGATCGAGCGTGGCCGCCGCTGTCGCGGACCCCGCGGCGAACCGCTCCGGTCCGACGGCCGCCGGCTGCTCGGCGGTGGCGGTCTGGCGACGGCTGAAGATACCCATGAGTCGGCCCTTTCGAATTGATCACTTCGTGTTACCACGAAGCCGATCAGCGGCCCACAGCAAGATGGGTGACCTCGTCCGGCTTCCATGACCCCGACCGCAAAACTGCACGGGTTCGACACGAGGTCACCCCCTTGTGCCCGCGCCGGCCCTAGTGGAGCCGCCCGAGTGCCTCCCGCAGCCGCCGGGCGTCCCGCAGTCGCTGTTCGTAGGTGGCGCCCAGGACGAGCAGCACGAGACCGGCGAGGGCCGGCGGTGCCCATCGGGGGAGCGCGCCGACGACCTGGGTGAGGTACGGGGCGAGTTCGTGCAGCGCCACCAGCGCGAGCACCCCCGAGCCGAGGACCAGCGGCGCCTGGAGCCGCTGCCGGGCGCCCGCCAGCGTCACCGCGAGCGCGGCGACGCCGAGCAGCAGGGGACGCAGCCAGTGCTGGTCGTCCCAGGCGGAGAGCAGACTCGGCACCAGGGTGGCGGCCAACCCCGCACCGTACGCCGTCCACGAGGAGACCGCCGCGTCGCGGCGCCGGCGCAGGAACCCGACGGCCAGCGCGGGCCCGGTCACCGGCAGGGTGTAGGCCTCGGGCGTACCGACGTCCCACGCCGCCAGGCGCACCCAGGCGGCCAGCAGGAACAGCGCGGCCGCCGCCCAACCGGCCGCCCGCCGCTCCGGGCGCAGCGCGGAGGCGGCCGCGACGACACCACACAGGGAGAGGACCAGGGCCAGCGTCGGCGGGTCCGGCACGGCGAGGGCGAGTGCCAGCAGTGCCGCGGCTCCGCCCGCCACCTCGACCGGCACGGTCGCGCGCGATCCACCCGTCCGCGACGCGATCAGGGCGGCGACCGCGGCTACGGCGAGCACCAGCAACGCCGTGTGGTGCGGGGTGAAGCCGGCGGAAGCGCCGATCGCGCAGGCCAGCGCGGTGGCGTGACCGAGGGCGGCGGGCGCGGTGAACGGAGCTGCCCCCGGGCGGCGCCCGGCCGCACCGAACAGGACCGTGAGAGTCACGAGTACGCCGATCGTCGCGGCCTTGGAGGCGAGCGCGAGGAGGGCGAGGTCGACCGAGGTGACGAGGGTCAGCAGCAGGGCCGTCAGGGCCAGTGGCGACGGCCCCTCGTCGGCGCGGTCGGACCGCGCCGCGAGGCCCAGGGCCGCCACGACCACCGCCGCCTGCGCCACCAGCCCCGCCGTGTACGGCAGTTGGAGCGCCACCGGGAGAACGAAGACGGCCGCCCACCCGAGGACGAGGGCCACCACCATGACCGCCGGACGCCGATGCGTGCGGCGCCCGGCCGTCACCAGCACCCCGGCCACCACGGCGAGGACCAGCGGCACGGTGCTCGCGTAAGGAGGCGGGGGCACGTCCGTGAACACGGCGTCCCGGACGCTTCGCGGCGCGCCTGACCAGGGCGTCGCGGCCCGGGCCGCCGGACCGAACACGCTCCCGGCGACCAGGGGGACCGCCCACAGCACCGCGCAGCCCTGGACCGCCGCCGATGCGCGCGCCAGCCCCTGACGCAACGGCCGGGGAAGCGGCGTCCGCTCCGCCGCCAGCAGGGCGAGCGCGCAGGCCAGGCACCCCGGCACCGTCCACTCGCCGGGCACCGAGACCCGCAGCACCCCGCCGGCCCCGGCGACCAGGCACAGCCCCGCGGCCGCGGCGGCGCCCGCGGCGACCTCCCGGTTCGCGACGAAGCGGCCGGCCCCCAGGGCGAGCGCCGCGGCCACGACCAGGAGCGCCGCCGCCCGTGCTGCCGTGCCGGGGCCGGACGCGCTCCAGCAGAGCCACCCGGCCGACAGCACCCCGACGGATCCCGTGCCCAGCGCGCCGACGACGGCGACCACACGCACCGGCGCCGGCGCGGCGCGCAGCGCGACGGCGGTGCCGCCGGCGGCGGTCGCCAGCAACACGGCGGTGAGCGTGTGCGGACCCGCGCCGACCGCGAAAGCCCACAGCAGCGGGGGAAGGTGGGCGGTCGCCACGGCGAGCGGGAGGGGATGGAAGAGCCCGAGGCGCACACCGTACGCGGCCCACAGCGCGGCCAGGGCCGCGGACGCGGCGGCCGTGTAACCGACGCCGTCCGTGCCGGTGAACGCCACCTCGTGGAGCGCGTAGGCGTCGAGGACGGTCAGGGCCGTCCCCAGCCCGGACACGGCCTCGGCGGTCGACCCCAGCCCGCGCCGCAGCAACGCCACCGGCGCGCCCAGCGCCGCCACGGTCAGCGCACCGAGGACCAGCGCGCGCCCCGCGATCCCCAGGTGGCCCCAGCTGACGAGGGTGAACGCGATCGCCGCGACCGTCAGCAGTACGCCACCGAGCACCAGCAGCACGTTCTGCACGCCGGGCGCGGTGGCCTCCGGCCGGCGAGCGACCGGACCGGCGCCCGGGCCGGTGGGCCAGGCTTCTGGCGGCGTACCGGGATTCCGGGCGGGCTGCGGTGCGGCGGCCGTCCGCAGCGTGTGGATCAGCCACGCACGGCGCCGCAGCAGGACGGCGCGGCGCACGTCGAGTTGCCGCAACTCGGCGTCGAGGATCCGCAGTTCCTCGGCCGGAGGCGGAAGATTCGTCATGCCCCGGAGTGTGGCCCCCGCCACGTGCCGGGACATGAGCGCGGATACTCAGCTCGTACTCATCACTCCCGGCGGCGCGTCCCGGTGGGCTCAGACCCCGATCCGGAGCACGGCCCAGACGGTGGTGCCCCCGGTGCGTCCGGACCGGGTGGTTCCCCAGGAGTCCGCGAGCTGCTGCACGATCAGCAGCCCCCGGCCGCTCTCGTCCTGTGCGCCGGAGTGGCACCCGGCCGGACGGGCCGACGTGCGTCCGTCGTCGTGCACCTCGATCCGCAGCTGTTCGCGCGAGGTCAGCGACAGGCCGCACAGCATGCGGTCGCTGCCCGAGTGGATCACCGCGTTGGTCGCCAGTTCCGACACGAGCAGTACCGCGTCGGTGCACACGTCGCCGGGAAGCCGCCAGACGCGAAGCTGGCGGCGCACCGTGTCGCGCGCCGTCCGCACGCTGATCCGCAGCGAGGGAAGGTCGAACCAGTGTTCCCGGTCCGGATGCGCCGGCGGTAACACTCCGGGCGAGGGGCTCGTGTGGGGGGTCACGGTGATCGCCTTCCAGTCAGGACGGGCGCGGTGGGGGAGCGGGCCTCGGCGGGCGCGGACGGGACGGTGGTCGGACGGGCAGGCTCACGGACGCAACTATGCTCGCCGTCCGGTTCAGGCTGCAACCGAATCCCTGATAATTTCAGGAAGACCGCTTCAGTCTGGTGCCATCACCAAGTCGCTGCCACAATGGCCCCGGTGACAGCCCATCAGGAGGTGGGGGGTGTGAGTGAAGCACGGTCCGGCGCGGGTACCAGCGCCCCGACGGTGCTGCGCATGATCCTGGGCCGCCGGCTCCAGGAGATGCGGCAGAACGCGGGCGCCTCACTGGCCGACGCCGCCAAGGCACTCCGGGTCACGCCCCTGACGATCCGCCGGCTGGAGAAGGCCGAAGTCGCCCTCAAACCCCTCTATGTCGAGAAGCTCCTGCAGACGTACGGAAGAGCACAGCAGGAGACGGACGAGTTCGTCGCGCTCGCCGAGCAGGCCAACCGGCCCGGCTGGTGGCACGCCTACCGCGACGTGCTGCCCAACTGGTTCACCGCGTACGTCAGCCTGGAGACGGGCGCCGGCACACTGCGCACCTACGAACCCCACTACGTCACGGGGCTGCTCCAGACCCCCGCGTACGCCCGCGGCGTCCTGGGCGGAGGCTTCCCGAACGGCTCCGAGGAGGAGTTGGAGCGCCGCGTCGGGCTGCGGCTGCGCCGGCAGAGCCTGCTGGAGCGGGAGAACGCCCCCACCCTCTGGGTGGTCATGGAGGAAGCGGTCCTGCACCGGGTCGTCGGCGGTCCGGAAGTGATGCGCGAGCAGATCGACCGGCTCCTGGAGGTGTCCGAGCTGGAGCACGTCAGCATCGACATCCTGCCCTTCGCCGTCGGCGCCCACGTCGGGGCCTGCGCCCCCTTCACCTACTTCCGGTTCGAGGAGCCGGAGCTGCCCGACGTCGTCTACAGCGAGATCCTCTCCGCGTCGATGTACCTGGACGAACGGGCCGACGTCGTCGCCCACCTGGAGGCGCACAACAGGATGTCGCTGCTCACCTCGACACGGGACAGCACGGCACTCCTGAACCGCATGCGCAAGGAGTACTCATGAGCACCACCGACGACCCCGTGTACAACGGGATGCCCGCCCGCGACCTCGGGGAAAGCGGCTGGGAACGCCCCTGGAGCGGACCCAACGGCGGCCAGTGCGTGGAGACCAAGCAACTCGCCGACGGACGCGTCGCGATGCGTCAGTCCACCGACCCGTCCGGCCCCGCACTCATCTACACGCCCGAGGAGATCGGCGCGTTCGTCCGGGGAGTCAAGCAGGGCATGGCGGACCACCTCACGGCCGGCCTTCCGAAGGGAACAGGATGAGCAACACCCACGCCGCGCGGGACCTCGACACCAGCAGGCCGCACTCGGCCCGCATGTACGACTACTACCTCGGCGGCAAGGACCACTTCCCGGTCGACGAACAGGCCGCCGAAGCGGTCGCCGGGGCCTACCCGGGCATCTTCACCTGTGCCCGGGAGAACCGCGCCTTCATGCACCGCGCCACCCGGGTACTGGCGCAGGAACACGGCATCCGGCAGTGGCTGGACATCGGTACCGGCATCCCCACCGAGCCGAACGTGCACCAGGTGGCGCAGTCCGTGGTCCCCGAGGCCCGAGTGGTGTACGCCGACAACGACCCGCTCGTCCTGAAGTACGCCGAGCGCCTGATGCGCAGCACCCCGCAGGGCCGCACCACCTACATCGAGGCCGACGTCAACGACCCCGACTCCCTGCTGACCGCGCCCGAGCTGGCCGAGGTGCTCGACCTGTCCCGGCCGGTCGCCCTGTCACTGAACGCCCTGATGCACTTCATCACCGACGACCGCGACCCGTACGGCATCGTCGAGCGGCTGATGGCGGCCCTCCCGGCGGGCAGCGCCCTCGCCCTGAGTCACTGCACGCCCGACTTCGACCCGCCCACCTGGGAGAAGGTCACGGACATCTACACCGGCGCGGGCACGCCGGTGCAGTTCCGCTCGCAGATGGACGTCACCCGCTTCTTCGACGGGCTCGACCTGCTCGAACCGGGCGTCACCGTCGGTCACCGCTGGCGACCGTCGCAGCCCGCCGGGCCGGACGCCCCCACCGACGCCCAGGTCAGTCTGTGGGCCGGGGTCGGCATCAAGCCGTAGCGCACTTGCCGGACCGCTCCGGTGGGGCGCAGGGTGGAGGGGTGAGCGGTCAGGAGGGCCCCACGCTCATCTCCTCGGTGCAGCGAGCGTTCCGGCTGATGGAGGCCGTGGGCGCCCACGCGAGCGGCGTACCGGCCAAGCAGCTGGCGCGCGAGACGGGCCTGGCCCTGGGTACCACCTACCACCTGCTGCGCACCATGGTCCACGACGGCTATGTGCGCAAACTCGAGGACGGCACGTTCGTCCTGGGCGAGAGGCTGGGCGCGCTGCACGCGGGCAGCCGCGACCAGACGGCGCTCAGCAGGGTCCGTCCGACGCTCACCGAGCTGCGGGACGACCTGTCGGCCGCGGCCTATCTGACCCTCTACGAGGAGGGCGAGATCCGGGTCGCGGAGATCGTGGACGGGCCGAAGGCCCCCCGCGTGGATCTCTGGGTCGGCTTCGAGGACGCCGGGCACGCGACGGCGCTGGGCAAGAGCGTGCTGCGCGAGCTGGACGCCGACGCCCGCGCCGAGTACCTCTCCCGCCACGCGCTGAACGATCTCACCCCGCGCACCATCACCTACCGTGCCGAGCTGCTGCGGCGTCTCGACGCCTCACCGCGTCGCCCGGCGGTGACCGACATCGAGGAGTACCGCCTGGGCACCGCGTGCGTCGCGGTCCCCGTCCGCCGGGGCGACACCATCGGCTCGCTCGGCATCTCGCTGGACGCCCACCGCACGGACCGCCTCGACGACGCCGTCACGGCGCTGCTCACCACCGCGGAGCGGGTGTCCCGGGGGCTCTCGCTCACCATCTGAAATCCGTGCCCTTGTGGCAGCACGGCCGTACCGCGTTTCCTGGATGAGACGGGCAAACCGGACAGACTTTGCAGGGGAGCGAGAGCGTGAGTGAGCAAGGCGTCGCAGGGCGGCACGTACAGGTCGGCAGCCACGTGGCGAACGGCTGGACGGTCGTCCGGGCCGACGACGAGATCGACATCGCCTTCGCGCCGCTCGTACGGGCCGAGGTGGCACGCCGCCTCGCCGACGGCCACCGGCACTTCGTGCTGGACCTGTGCGACACCCCGTTCCTCGACTCCATGGGACTCGGCATGATCGTGGCCGTGACCAAGCGCATCAGGAACCATGACGGATCGCTGCGGATCGCCTGCTCCGACCAGCGGCTCCTGCACGTCTTCGCCCTCGGCGGCCTGGGGACGGTCTACTCCTTCCACGACTCCGTGGAGCAGGCCGTCGCGCAGCCTCCCGGCACGGAGGGGCTGGCCGGCTGGCCGCGCGTGCGCGCCTGACGAGGCCGCCGCCGGCCCGTGTTTGGGCCCGCCGCGGCGGTTCACCTGGACGGGACGGCGCACGGGAAGCGCCGCCCGGTTCGTCTCTCGTCTCCGGAAGGTGGGTCATGGCCGCACGGGTCGGATACCGGAGGATCTACGAAAGCCCCACACCGCAGGACGGCAAGCGCGTGCTCGTCGACCGTCTGTGGCCGCGTGGCGTGAGCAAGGAGAAGGCCCAACTGGACGAGTGGCTGCGCGACGTCGCCCCGTCGACCGATCTGCGGCGCTGGTACCACCACGATCCGCAGCGCTACGACGAATTCCGGCGCCGCTACTTCGCCGAGCTGGAGGACCCCGGCCGCCGGCCCGCGCTGGAGCGCCTGCGCGCCCTCTCGGCAGACGCCAGGGTGACCCTGCTCACGGCCACCAAGGACGTGGACCACAGCGAGGCGGCCGCCCTGGCCCAGTGGCTGGACGGTTCCTGAAGGAGAGGCCCCGCCCGGCCCTACCCCGGAGGTAATCGCTTCGTCCGGCGCGCGCCGACAGGATGGGCGGTCTCTCCGCATCGACGGGATGCGGTCCCGGAGGAGGTCAGCCATGCCCACGGCCACATCGACGCACACCCGCTCCGTGGTGGCAGAGCTGCTGCGCAGGATCGGCGCGGGCGACCCCGGGCACATCGCCGAGCTGTACGCCGAACAGCCCGACTGGAGACTCGACTGGCCCGAGTCCGAGCACGGCCGTCCCGCCACCCCGTGGATCCGTCACCGGTCCACCCGTGCGGACGCGGCGGCCCACTACCGCGAGCTGGCCGAGCACCACATCCCCGAGCAGGCCGCCACCGAGGTGGAACGCGTCCTCGTCGACGGGAACGACGCGGTCGTACTCGGCGAGATCCGCCAGACCGCCCGCCCCACCGGCCGCGCCTACCGCGCCCGCTTCGCCCTCCACCTCACCGTCGAGAACGGCCTCATCACCCGCCACCACGTCTACGAGGACAGCCTCACCGTCGCCCGGGCCTTCGAGACGACGGCCCGCGAGTGAGGGCTCGCGGGCGGACAGTGCCGTAGAGGCGGCGTCACGCTCCTGACCACCCGGGTCACCGCATCGCCGTCACCCCCCGCGCGGGGGCCGCGGGCCCTGGTCCGGTACCGGGGCCGAGGGCCTCCAGGATCGCCTCGACGCTCTGCTTGGCGTCGCCGAAGAGCATCCCGCTGTTCTCCCGGAAGAACAGCGGGTTCTGCACGCCCGCGTAGCCGGAGGCCATCGAGCGCTTGAAGACGACGACCTGCTCCGCCTCCCAGACCCGCAGCACGGGCATACCCGCGATCGGACTGGCGGGGTCCTCCGTCGCCGAGGGGTTGACCGTGTCGTTCGCACCGATGACCAGCACGACCGAGGTGTCCGCGAAGTCGTCGTTGATCTCGTCCATCTCCAGGACGATGTCGTACGGCACCTTCGCCTCGGCCAGCAGCACGTTCATGTGCCCGGGCAGCCGCCCGGCGACGGGGTGGACGCCGAAACGCACCTCGACCCCGCGCTCGCGCAGCCGCCGGGTCAGCTCCGCGACCGGATGCTGGGCCTGCGCCACGGCCATGCCGTAACCGGGAGTGATCACCACGGACCGTGCCCGCGCGAGCAGTTCGGCCGCCTCGTGCGCCCGTATCTCGCGGTGCTCGCCCTGCTCGTCCACGCCGCTCGGCGGGGCCTCGATGCCGAAGCCACCCGCGATGACGGAGAGGAAGGAACGGTTCATCGCCTGGCACATGATGTAGCTCAGATACGCACCGGAGGAACCGACCAGCGCCCCGGTGACGATGAGCAGGTTGTTGTCGAGCAGGAAACCGGCCGCGGCCGCGGCCCAGCCGGAGTAGCTGTTGAGCATCGAGACGACCACGGGCATGTCGCCACCGCCGATGGAGGCCACCAGATGCCAGCCCAGGGCGAGCGCCAGCACCGTGACCGCCACCATCAGCGGGAGGCCAGGACTGACGGTGAACCAGACCGTCAGCACCGCGAACACCGCCAGCGCGCCCAGGTTGAGCGCGTTCTTGCCGGGCAGTGTCAGCGGCCGGGACTCGATCCGCGCGGACAGCTTCAGGTACGCGACCACCGAGCCGGTGAAGGTGACCGCGCCGATGAAGACACCGATGAACACCTCGGCGTGGTGGATGCCGATCAGATCGGCGGCGATCCGGCCCCGCGAGCCGTGGGCCTCGACCTCCAGGTAGCTGTTCCAGCCGACCAGGACGGCCGCGAGGCCGACGAAGCTGTGCAGCACCGCGATCAGTTCGGGCATCTGCGTCATCTCCACGCGCCGCGCCCGCCACAGGCCCAGCGCGGCGCCGATCACCATGGCGAGCAGGATCAGCGCGACCGGCCCGGCGGAGACGCTCCGTGCCGAGACCACGACGGTGGCGACCAGGGCGAGGGCCATCCCCACGATGCCGTAGACGACGCCGGCGCGTGACGTCCGGTGCTGGGACAGACCGGCGAGGCTGAGGACGAACAGCAGGGCGGCCACCAGGTCGGCGGCGCGGGAGGCGGTCATGGACGTCATCGGGGCTCGCCTCTCGAGAACATGGACAGCATGCGGCGGGTGACGGCGAAACCGCCGAAGATGTTCACGCTGGTCAGCAGGATCGCCACGGCGGACAGCACGGTGACGAGCGCGCTCTCGTGCCCGATCTGCACGAGGGCACCGATCACCACGATCCCCGAGATGGCGTTGGTCACCGACATCAGCGGGGTGTGCAGGGAGTGGTGGACCTTGCCGATCACGTAGTAGCCGATGACCACCGCCAGCGCGAACACCGTGAAGTTCTCGGCCAGTTGGGCGGGTGCGAAGGCGACCAGCAGGAAGGTCGCCAGCATGCCGAGGCCGATCAGGCCGAAGCGCCCCGCCGGGGTGGTCCCGGACGGCTTCGCGCCCACCGGTGCGGCGGGGGACGCCGCCTCCGGCGCGGTCGAGGGCGGGGCGGCCGACACGGGCACCGGAGGGGGTGGCCAGGTGACCGTGCCCGCGCGGACCACGGTCACGGTCCGCTGCACCACGTCGTCGAAGTCGATGACGAGCCGGCCGTCCTTGCCGGGGGTGAGCAGCCGCAGCAGGTTGGCCAGGTTGGTGCCGAACAGCTGTGACGCCTGGGCGGGCAGCCGGGACGCCAGGTCCGTGTAGCCGATGACGGTCACGCCGTTGTCGGTCACCACGCTCCGGCCAGGGACGGTCCCCTCCACGTTGCCGCCCTGCGCGGCGGCCATGTCGACGATGACACTGCCCGGCCTCATCGCCGCCACGTCGGCGGCGGTCATCAGGCGCGGGGCGGGCCGTCCGGGGATCAGCGCGGTGGTGACGACGACGTCCACGTCGCGGGCCTGCTCGTGGTAGAGCCGGGCCGCGGCACGGTCGTAGTCGGCCGACGTCGCCCTGGCGTAGCCGTCGGTGCTCTCCTCCTGCGCCACGTCAACCGCGAGGTACTCACCGCCCAAGGACCGCACCTGGTCGGCGACTTCGGGCCGGGGGTCGGTGGCGCGGACGATCGCGCCCAGACTGGAGGCGGCGCCGATGGCGGCGAGCCCCGCGACCCCGGCCCCGGCGACCAGGACCTTCGCCGGCGGTACCTTGCCCGCCGCCGTGACCTGGCCGGTGAAGAACCGCCCGAAGGTGTGGGCCGCCTCGATCACCGCCCGGTACCCGGCGATGTTCGCCATGGAGCTGAGCACGTCCATCGACTGCGCCCGCGAAATCCGCGGCACCGCGTCCAGGGCCAGCACCGTGACGTCACGCGCGGCGAGCGCCTCCAGCAACTCCGGCCGCTGCGCCGGTGCGACGAGCGCCACCAGTGTCGTGCCCGCGCGCAGCCGCGCGATCTCCTCGTCGGTCGGCGCGTTGACCTTGAGTACGACGTCCGCGGCCCAGGCCTCGCCGGGACTCGCCCCCGCCTCGGCGTACGCATCGTCACCGAACCCGGAGGCCGCGCCGGCTCCCGGCTCGACGACGACCTCGTAACCGAGGCCGAGCAGCAGGCGGACCGTCGAGGGCGTCGCGGCGACGCGTGTCTCCCCGGGCAAGGACTCGGCGACGACGCCGACGCGTTGAGGTGGGTGGTGAGCGGGTTGGTGTCCAGTCATGTCCAGTCTCTCGTCGAGGCGTTGTTGCCGGGTTCCGTACCCAGAGGAGGACGGCGTGGCACCGGGAACACGGATTCCGGACCGCCTCCGGCCACATCCCGGAGGAGGGCCGGAGGCGCGCGGGCGAGAGAGACGGCCGACGTCGCGCGGGCGCCCCCGGTCAGGGGCCGGTCCGCCCCAGGGTCTCCGCGACGAGCCGCCGCGCGTAGGCGGCGTCGAGCCCGTCCGGTCGGAAGAGGATGCGGTACATCAAGGGGGCGACGACGCGGTCCATGACGGTTTCGACATCGGGCGTGTCGTCCCCGCGTCCGGCCGCGCGGGCGAGCACGGTCCCGAGCTGCTCGGCGGCATAGGCGGAGCACTGGCCGGCGTTGCCGCCGTCCGGGTCGCCGAGCAGGGCGTCGCGGATGTAGGCGCGGCCGGTCGGGGAGGCCATCTCGTCGAGGAACTGCTCGGCCCAGGCCGTCAGGTCGGCGTACAGGGCGCCGTGGTCCTGGGGGGCGGTGTCGGGGCGGAGGCGCTCGACCGCGACGTCCGACAGCAGTTCCTGCAGGTCTCCCCAGCGCCGGTAGATCGTCGACGGTGTCACGCCCGCGCGCCGGGCGACCAGCGGTACGGTCAGGGCGTCCCGCCCCACCTCGGACGCCAGCTCGCGCACGGCGTCGTGCACCGCTGCCTGGACCCGGGCGCTGCGTCCGCCGGGACGCACCATCTGCCTGCTCATGACGGCCACCCTAAAGCACATTCATTGCGTCTAGGGGTTCGGTGCTCGTTCACGCGGCCTGCGGGAGCCCGCGGGCGGGCCGGGTCTGCTCGTAGGCGTGACCGGCCCGCAGGAGGACGCGTTCCCCGAGCGGTCGTCCGAGCAGCTGCATGCCGATGGGGAGCCCCGTCGTGTCGTGGCCGACCGGCAGGGACAGGGACGGCACGCCGGTGATGTTGGCGGGGGACGACAGGCGGACGTAGGCGTCGGACACGCCCTCGACCGTGCCGTCGGCCCAGGTGATCGTCTCCTGACCGGCCCTGACGGCGGTCGCCGGGACGCTGGGGGCGGCGATCAGGTCCACCTCCCGGAACATGGCCGCCCATTCCCGGCGCATGAGGGTGCGGGCGCGCTGGGCGCGGAGGTAGTCCCCGGCCGGCATCAGTTCGCCGGCCTCGAGCAGGATGCGGACGTCGGCCTGGTAGAGCTCGGGGACGGTGCGCAGCGTGCGCTCGTGGTAGGCGGTGGCCTCGGGCACCATCAGCCCCCACTGGGTGGCCTGGATGTAGCGGGTCATGGGGATCTCGACCTCGACGAGACGCGCCCCGAGTTCCTCGAGCCGGTCGATCGCGCCCCGGACGGCGGCTTCCACCTCCGGGTCGACGTGGTCGAAGTAGTAGGTGCGCGGCACGCCGACGCGCAGCCCGGTGAGGTCGGTGTCCGCGGCCGGCCGGTACCGCGCGGCGGGTGCGGCCAGGGAGGCGGGGTCACGGGGATCGTGTCCGGCCAGGGTGTCCAGGACCAGGGCGGCGTCCTCGACGGTGCGGGTGATCGGGCCGACGTGGTCCAGTGACCAGGACAGGGACGTGACGCCGTGCCGGGGGACGAGCCCGTACGTCGGTTTGAGGCCGACGACCCCGTTCAGCGCGGCGGGTACCCGGATCGACCCTCCGGTGTCGGTGCCCAGGGCGAAGGTGGCGGTACCCGCGGCCACGGCGACGGCGGACCCGCCGCTGGACCCGCCGGCCACCCGGCCGGTGTCCCACGCGTTGCTGGTCTGCGGCGTGGTCAGCCCGTAGGCGAACTCGTGGGTGTGGGTCTTGCCGACCAGGGCCGCGCCGGCCGCCTCCAGCCGGGCGGCGACGGTGCTGCTCGTCTCCGCGCGGTGGCCGGCGCGGACCCGCGAACTGGCCGACGTCGCGATGCCGGCGACATCGATGAGGTCCTTCAGACCCATCGGGATGCCGTGCAGCGGGCCGCGGTGGCGTCCGGCCGCGATGTCGTTCTCGGCCGCGCGCGCGGCCCGGCGGGTGTGCTCCGCGGTGACGGTGACGTAGGCCTGAAGGCGCGGCTCGGCCTGTCCGACGCGGTCCAGGACGGAGTCCACCAGCTCGACGGGGGACAGGCGCCGGGTCCGGACGGCGTCGGCGGCCGCGCTGAGGGTCAGTTCATACGGCTGCATCGTGCGTCTCCTCTTCCGCGCGGTAGGCGGGGGCGGGCGGGGTGTCGGCGAAGTCCAGCTCCCGCAGGACGGCGACGACGGAGTGGATGTGATGGGCGGTGGACGCGACCGCGGCATGGCGGTCCGCGGGCAACGGGAGCCCGGCGCGGGCGGCCCAGCGGGCCGCCTCCGGCGGGGTGGGTTCGGGGGAGGGCACGGACGTTCTCTCCTCGGGGCTGGGGAGGTGGGGCAGAACCAGACACTCAAAAGCTAAGTGTTTGCGTTAGGTGGACTGTAGGTCCTACTGTGCCTAAAGGCAAACAGATTGCGTTTAGCGTCGAGGGGCCCCGCGCCCGGCGACTGCACTCCGAAGGAAGCGACCGATCATGAGCACCGCTCCGTCCACCGACCAGACCGCCGTCCCGTACTGGACGGTGGGAGACGTCCGCGTGCACCGCGTCGACGAGGTCGCCCTGCCGGCCGCCACCGGGTCCTGGCTGCTGCCAGACGCCACCCCGGACCTCGTCGCCGGGCAGCCCTGGCTGCGTCCCCACTTCGCCGACGACGAGGGCACCCTGCGCATCGACAGCCACACCTTCGCGTTCACCGTCGGCGGGTCGCGCGTCCTGGTGGACACCGGCATCGGCAACGGCAAGGAGCGGGCCAACCCCGCCTGGCACGACCTGCGCACCGACTTCCTCCAGCGCCTCACCGCCGCCGGATTCCCCCCGGACTCCGTCGACCTGGTGATCCTCACCCACCTGCACGCCGACCACGTCGGCTGGAACACGCGGCGGGAGAACGGGACGTGGGTCCCCACCTTCCGCAACGCCCGCTATCTGACCTCCCGCACCGAGCGTGAGTTCTGGGCCGGGTACGCCATGGAGGAGGCGCGCAGGCAGATGTTCCGCGACTCCGTGTTCCCGGTGGAGGAGGCGGGGCTGCTCGACCTCGTCGACGTCCCCGCCGAAGGCCTGGAGACCGTCCCGGGCCTGCGCCTGATCCCCACTCCCGGGCACACGCCCGGCCATCTCGCCGTGGAGCTGACCAGCCGCGGCCGGACCGCCCTGATCACCGGGGACTGCATCCACCACCCCGTTCAGCTCGCCCACCCCGCCGTGGGAGCCTGCGTCGACATCGACCCCGAACGGTCCGAGACCTCCCGCCGCGAGCTGCTCGGCTCGCTCGCCGACACGGACACCCTCGTCCTGGGCACCCACTTCGCGCCGCCCACCGCCGGCCGTGTCGTCACCCACGAGGACACCTACCGGCTCCTGCCCGTCCCTGCCGGTACCGCCCGGCGCCGGTGAGGGCGGGCACGTCGTAGGTTCGTGCCATGACGAGCGTCGACGACACGGACTACGCGTACCGCACGGCCCGGCCCGAGGACGTCGAGGCCCTCCACGCGCTCGACGGGTCCTTCACCACCGGCACCGTCTTCCGGGTGACCGCCACCGAGGAAGGCTTCACCCTCCGGGAGATCCCGGTCGACCCGTCCGTGCGCAAGGTCTTCCCGCCCCGGGACGCCGATGACGCCGAGGGCCTCGCGACCGGGGACGACGGCGACAGCCGTACGTTCGTCGCCGTCGGGGCGGACGGCCGCCCGGTGGGCTTCGCCGCCGTGTCCTACGCCCCCTGGAACCGGCGGCTGACCGTCGAGGACATCGAGGTCGCTCCGGCCCACCGGGGCCGGGGTGTCGGCCGTGCCCTCATGGGCCACGCCGTCGACTTCGCCCGCGAGCGCGGGGCGGGCCACCTCTGGCTGGAGGTGACCAACCTCAACGCGCCGGCGATCCACGCCTACCGGCGTATGGGATTCCGCTTCTGCGGACTGGACACGGCGCTCTACGACGGCACACCCGCGTCGGGCGAACAGGCCCTCTTCATGGCGATGCCGCTCAGGTGAGTCTGGCGGCCACGGCGTCGAGCACCCAGTCAAGACCGGTCGCGAAGGACTCCCCGGCGTCCACGTGCGTGCCGTCGTGCACGGCCTTGGCCAGCGCAGGGAAGCGGCCCGTGGCCAGCATGCTCGTCACGTGGGGGCCACGGGCACGCTGCCACTCGGACTTGGACAGGCCCGTGGCGCGCTCGGCCCGCAGGTCCGCGATCTCGCGCCTGATCGCGCCGGTGAAGTAGGCGCCGACCGTCTCCACGGCGCGCATGACGGTGTCGACGTCGGCGAGGCCGTCGAGGGCGGCCAGTGTCGCCTCGGTCACGGCGAGGCCGTTCGGGCCAAGGGAGGGCCGGCCGCCGAGCAGATCGGCCAGCCAAGGGTGCCGCAGGGCGGCCTGCCGGGTGCGGTGGGCGAGGACGTACAGCGCCTCCCGCCAGTCACCGGGCCGCTCCTCGGGCAGGATCTCGGCGTACACCGCGTCCACCATGAGGTCGAACAGCTCGTCCTTGGTGGAGATGTAGCCGTACAGCCGCATCGGTCCGGCGTCCAGCCGGGCGGCGACCTTGCGCACGGACACCGCCGCCAGCCCGCCCTCGTCGGCGAGCGCGACCGCGGCGGCGACGATCCGCTCCCGGTCGAGCGGCACAGGGCGGTTCGGCGGCTCCGGCCGGTCCCAGACAGTCATGCCCCCACCGTACTGTTGCGATACACCGTAGACGAACAATACGGTGTATCGGCATGAGACAACGTATCGCCGTGGTCGGTGGCGGCCCCGCAGGACTCGCCTTCGCCCGCGTGCTGCACCGCCACGGCCATCCCGTCGCCGTCCTCGAACGCGACCCCGCCCCCGACGCCCGCCCCTCGGGCGGCACGCTCGACCTGCACGAAGGGCTGGGCCAACTGGCCCTGGACAAAGCGGGGCTGCTCGCGGAGTTCCAGGCGTTGTCCCGCCCCGAGGGGCAGGCCATGCGCATCCTTGACCCGGACGGGACCGTGCTGCGCGACTGGCGGCCGGGTCCGGACGACCGGGCCAATCCCGAGATCGACCGCGGGCAGCTCCGTGACCTGCTGCTCGGCCCCCTCGACGTCCGGTGGGGGCAGGGCGTGGCGCAGGTGGTGCCGGGGACCCGGGACGGCGTACGGGTCCACTTCGAGGACGGGCGGCAGGAGACGTACGACCTCGTGGTGGGCGCGGACGGCGCCTGGTCCCGCACCCGCCCGGCGGTCTCGTCGGTGACGCCGCACTACACCGGCGTCACCGCGATCGAGACCTCCCTGGAGGACGTCGACAACCGCCACCCCGACCTCGCCCGGCTGGTCGGCGACGGTTCCCTGGCCGTGTACGGCGCGAACCGGGCGATCGTCGCCCAGCGCGGCAGTGGCGGCCGCGTCAAGGCGTACGCCCAGTTCCGCGCGCCGCTGGACTGGCACATCCACCTGGACCCGACCGACGCCGAAGCCGTGCGGTCGGGCCTGCTGACCCTGTTCGACGGCTGGACCGCGCCCGTCCTCGACCTGCTGCGCCGCGGCACCGCCTTCGTCCACCGCCCGCTGCACGTGCTGCCCGTGTCCCACACCTGGACCCATGTCCCCGGGGTGACGCTCCTGGGCGACGCCGCCCATCTGATGCCTCCCCTGGGGGCGGGCGCGAACCTCGCCCTGCTGGAGGGCGCCGAACTCGCAGAGTCCCTCGCCACCGGTCCCGCGGATCCGGACGGGGCCGTCCGCGCCTTCGAGGAGCGGATGTGGGCACGGGCCGAACGGTGGGCGAGGATCACGGCGGACGGTCTGGAGCGCCTGGTGAGCCCGGACCCCGCCGCGGCCCTCGCCGTCTTCGACCAGGTCCAGCCGACCCGCTGAGCGGCGGCCTCACCGGCCGCCGCCGTGGTCGCGTCAGCCGGTGCGCCCGCCGAACCACCGGGAGAGGTGCCGCTCCAGCTCCTGCTGGTCGTCGCCGGTCCAGGCGACGTGGCCGTCCGGGCGCAGCAGCACGCACGGCACGTCCAGCGCCGCGGTGGGGTCCGCGAGGTGATCGACCCGGTCCGACCAGCCGCCGGCGGTCAGGCGTCCGGTGCGGTCCAGCAGCAGGCCGCGACCGCCGTGCAGCAGACCGTAGAGGCGGCCCTGCGCGGTCTCGATGTCCGGCAGGCGACGGCCGAGCAGGTCGGGGCCCTCGCCGAGGTCGTAACGGATGCCGGTCGCGGTGATCTTCTCGGTGAGGCGGCGGTTCACCTCGTCGATGTCCATCAGTTCGGTGAGCAGCCTGCGCACGGCCCGCGGGCCCGGCTCGGTCGAGTGCAGTTCCATCTGGGCACGGGTGTTGTCCAGCACGTCCGCGGCGACCGGACGGCGTTCGGCCTCGTAGGTGTCCAGCAGGGTGTCGGGCGCCCGGCCGCGGATCTGCGCGGCCAGTTTCCAGCCGAGGTTGAACGCGTCCTGAAGGCCCAGGTTGAGCCCCTGTCCGCCGGTGGGCGGATGGATGTGCGCCGCGTCACCGGCCAGCAGTACCCGGCCGATCCGATAGTGCTCGGCCAGCCGGGTGGCGTCCCCGAACCGGGACAGCCAGCGCGGGGAGTGCACGCCGAAATCGGTACCGGCGACAGCACGCAGCTGCTGCTTGAAATCGTCGAGGGTGGGCGGTTCCGCGCGGTCGCCGAATC
The DNA here is from genome assembly GCF_055575415.1 of Streptomyces sp. NPDC034099. Classification (NCBI taxonomy): domain Bacteria; kingdom Bacillati; phylum Actinomycetota; class Actinomycetes; order Kitasatosporales; family Streptomycetaceae; genus Streptomyces; species Streptomyces sp. NPDC034099. The sequence continues at coordinate 322,160 of NZ_JBVISR010000003.1, forward strand.
CATCGGCGGGGACCACGACGCTGTAGACCTCCGCGCCGAAGGGCCGCAGCCAGAACCGCTGCTGGGTCGCGCGGACCCGGGCCACCACGGCGGCGATCTCCTCCGGTGGCACACCCACTTCCATCTCGCCCATCAGCGTCTCGTTCCGCGAGGGCTCGCCCGGGAAGCCGACACCCAGCAGTTTGCGCACCGTACTGCGCCCGCCGTCACAGCCGACGAGATGGCGCGCACGCAGCCGTTCGCCGTCGGCCAGCTCCACGGTGACGCCCTCGTCGTCCTGCTGGAAACCGGCGACCGCGCCCCCGCGCCGGACCCGCGCGCCCAGGGCGACCGCGTGTTCTTCGAGGAGCCGGACGACGACCGGCTGCGGGATGCCCAGCAGATAGGCGTACGAGGAGTCCGCGCCCGCGGGTGCGGGCGCGGGGAGGGCGGCGAAGAGCCCGCCGACCGGACGCCGTCTGCCGTGCTGGAGGAGGCGGTCCAGCAGTCCGCGCATGGCCATCAGCTCGATGCTGCGCATGTGCAGAGCGACGATGCGGACGAACGACACGGGTTCGGTGTCCTTCTCCAGAACGAGTACCCGCACATCGTGCAGCCGCAGTTCGGCGGCCAGCATCGCGCCGGTCGGTCCGCAACCGGCGATGATCACATCGAAGTCGTGCTCGGCCGTGTCGTCCGACGACGGCTCGGCGGTGAACTGCCCAGAGTCCATGGATGTTGCCCTTCGGGAGTGCCTTGTGGTCGAGGCGCTCCCGGCGACACCCGCGTCAGTCGCCGGCCATGACGGGAAGGGGAAGCGCCCACGTCGATACAGCGTTCATGGGTCTCACCTCCTCGGGCGGTGTCACGGTCCACCGCAAGCTACCGGTGCGGGCGTCACCCCGTCCAATCCTTTTCGATGACTTTCGGGCCCGACGCCGGTCGTATCCGGTAGGCACACCTACACCCGGCACATCCGGCGCCCGGCACAGCTGCCGCAGGAGGGACAGACCGATGTCATCAAGCCTCATGGTCGACTTCATCATCTCGCTCGACGGGTACGCGTCCGCGGAGGGCTGGCCCGGATTCTGGGGCATGGAGGGCCCCGAGTACCTCGCGTGGCTCGACGGGGACGCCGAGAAGCAGCACACCAGCCTCATGGGCGCCACGACGTACCGGCTGATGTCGGGGTTCGCCCGCGAGATGTCCGGCGATCCCGGGTTCGCCTGGCTGACCGAGATGCCCAAGGTGGTGTTCTCCTCGACCCTCCGCTCCCCGTTGTCCTGGGACAACACGCAACTGGTCCCGGACGACGCCGTACCGGCCGTGCGGGAGATGAAACGGGACGGGACGCGGCCCCTGCGCACCCTCGGCAGTCTCAGCCTGAGCCGGTCGCTGCTCGAAGCCGGTCTGGTCGACCGCTTCCGCGTGGTCGTCTTCCCCGTCATCACCGGCGCGACCGGCAGGGAGCGGATCTTCGACGCGTACCCGGACATCACCCTCGACCTCGTCGAGAGCCGCACCTTCGACGGCCGGCTCCAGTTGCTGGAGTACGTCCCCACGATCCTGGACGGGCCGCCCCCGGCCGGCGGCCGGGACGAGTCCTAGACGGCCCCAACTCGGCCGGAAGAAGCGTGCATTGGTCTGGGCCAGAATGCCGTGGCCCCATATTCTCGGTGGTGGCCGGCGACGGAACTTCCCCCCACTCACCGCCTCCGGGAGGCCATGGTGAACGTTCGCACCCGCATATCGGCGATCATCGGCACGCTGGGACTCGTCGGGTCCCTGGCCCTGGCCACGGCATCCGCCGACGAGTCCCGCGCCCCCGGCGGCGCGGCGCAGGTCGTGCTGACCGAGGTGGCCCGGGCCGAGAACCCGACGGCCGGAGCCGCGGGACCGAAGGACACGGTGTGGATCGCCGAACGCGCGGGCACCGTCCGGGTCCTCGACGGCGACGGACTCGGCGAACCCGTGCTCGACATCTCCGACGAGACCACCACCGACGGCGAACGCGGCCTGCTCGGCATGGCGTTCGACAAGGACTTCGCGCACCTCTACCTCTCCTACACCGACCTCCGGGGCACCAGCACCATCGACGAGTTCGCCGTCCAGGACGGCACGGTCCAGGAGGACACCCGGCGTACCGTCCTCACCCAGGAGCAGCCCGAGTCCAACCACAACGGCGGCGACATCAAGTTCGGCCCCGACGGCCACCTCTACATCGCGTTCGGCGACGGAGGGGGCGGCGGTGACCCCGAGGGCAACGGCCAGCGGCTGGACACCCTGCTCGGCAAGCTGCTGCGGATCGACCCCCAGGGCGGCGACCCGTACGCGATCCCGGAGGACAACCCCTTCGCCGGCGCCCCGGGCGCCAGGGGCGAGATCTGGGCGTACGGGCTGCGCAACCCGTGGCGGTTCTCCTTCGACGCCGACTCGGGCGACCTGCTGATCGCCGACGTCGGGCAGAGCGACTGGGAGGAGATCGACTGGGCGCCCGCGAGCAGCTCCGGCGGCGAGAACTACGGCTGGTCGCGGATGGAGGGCACGCACCCCTTCCGCGGCGCCACCGAGCCGGCGAACCACGTTCCGCCGATCCACGAGTACGACCGCACCGGCCTCGGCTGCTCGGTCACCGGCGGCTACGTGTACCGCGGCGAGGCGATCGCGGACCTCGAGGGGCAGTACGTCTACAGCGACTACTGCGACGGCACCCTGCGCTCCCTGGAGATCGAGAACGGCGAGGCGACCGCCGAGCACGACCTCGGGGTGAACGGCGGAGAGGTCGTGTCCTTCGCCCAGGGCGGCGACGGCGAGCTGTACGTCCTCGCCATCGGGGGTACGGTTTCCCGCGTCGACCCGGCGTGATCACGGCACCGGCCTGACCACCCGGGCTCGCGTCTCGGAAGGAGCACCGCCCCCGTGAAGATCACCGCTGCCGATGTCGTCGTCACCAGCCCAGGGCGCAACTTCGTCACCCTGCGCATCACCACCGAGGACGGACTCACCGGCCTCGGCGACGCCACCCTCAACGGACGTGAACTGGCCGTCGAGGCCTACCTGCGCGAGCACGTGGCCCCCTTGCTGCTCGGGCGGGACGCGCACGCCATCGAGGACACCTGGCAGTACCTGTACCGGGGCGCGTACTGGCGCCGGGGCCCGGTCACCATGGCGGCCGTCGCCGCCGTGGACACCGCGCTGTGGGACATCAAGGGCAAGGCGGCGGGCATGCCCGTGTACCAACTCCTGGGCGGTGCCTGCCGCACGGGCGCCCTGGCCTACGGCCACGCCTCCGGCCGGGACATACCCGAACTGCTCGACTCGGTGCGCGAGCACCTGGCGGACGGCTTCCGGGCCGTCCGCATCCAGAGCGGCATCCCCGGCCTCGACTCCGTGTACGGCGTCGCCGCCTCCGCCGCGGGTGGCGGGGACCGCTACGACTACGAGCCCGCCCGTCGTACCGGCACCGGCCACCCGCGTCCCACCGAGGAGACCTGGGACACCCGCGCCTACCTGCGCCACATGCCCACCGTGTTCGAAGCCGTCCGGCACACCTTCGGCCCCGAACTCCCGCTGCTGCACGACGGACACCACCGCATGACACCCATCCAGGCGGCGCGGCTCGGCAAGGACCTGGAACCCTACGACCTCTTCTGGCTGGAGGACGCGACACCGGGCGAGGACCAGCGGGCACTGCGGCTGATCCGGGAGCACACCACCACACCCCTGGCCATCGGGGAGGTCTTCAACTCCGTCCACGACTACACCACGCTGCTCCAGGAACGGCTGATCGACTACGTCCGCTCGGCGGTGACCCACACCGGCGGCATCACCGCCGTACGCAAACTGCTCGACATGGCCGCCGTGTACGGCATCAGGTCCGGCATGCACGGCCCGACCGACATCTCACCCGTGGGCATGGCGGCCGCCCTCCACCTCGACCTCGCCGTGCACAACTTCGGCATCCAGGAGTACATGCGGCACGCTCCCCGGACGCTGGAGGTCTTCCGCACCTCCTACCGCTTTGAGGACGGTCTCCTGCACCCCGGCGACGCCCCCGGCCTCGGGGTCGAACTCGACGACGAGGCCGCGGCCCGCTTCCCCTACGAGCCCGCCTACCTGCCCGTGAACCGCCTCGGGGACGGCACGGTGCACGACTGGTGAGGCCCGGGACTCCCGTGGCGCGTGGCAGAGTGGAGGCGCCCCCCGTCGTCCCGCAGAAGGTCCCCGTCGCATGCGTCTGCTGCTCATCAGGCACGGCCAGACCCCGTCCAACCTCAAGCACCTCCTGGACACCGCCGAGCCGGGCCCCGGTCTGACCGCCCTCGGCCAGGAACAGGCGGCGGCGCTGCCCGACGCGCTGGCGTCCGAGAAGATCGACGCGCTGTACGCGTCGACGCTCGTGCGTACGCAGCTGACCGCCGCCCCGCTGGCCTCGGCGACCGGACTGGAGGTCCGGATCCGGGCCGGTATCCGGGAGCTGACCGCCGGCGACCTGGAAATGCGGGGCGACGATGACGCGGCGCACACCTACATGCACACCGCGTTCGCCTGGTCCGCCGGGGACGTGCGGCTGCGGATGCCCGGGGGCGAGAACGGGGTGGAGGCACTCGCCCGGTTCGACGCCGTCGTCGCCGAGGCCCACGAAAGCGGTGCGCAGACCGCGGCGCTGGTCAGCCACGGCGCCGCGATCCGCATGTGGGTCGCGGCGCGCGCCGACAACGTGGACGTCGACCACGCCAGGCAGCACCCCCTGGCGAACACCGGGATCGTCATCCTCTCCGGCTCGCCCGACCAGGGATGGCGAGCGCTGCTCTGGGAGGGCGAGTCCCTGGGACCCGTGCCCCTCACGCCGGGTCCGAACGACCCCACGGGAGCCGCCGTGACGGAATTCAGCCGAGGGGAGTGAGGAACTCCCGCACCGGCAGTGGCCGTCCGACGATCCGGGTGTCGCCCAGCCAGCCGTAGAAGCCCTGCCCGAACCGTTCGTCGAACTGCGTGCCGCCCAGGACGAAGGGCTTGCCGAGGGTCGCGATGCCGGTCGAGGGCTGCGTGGGATTGCGCGCGATCTTCGAGCCGTCCACGTACATCACCGTGCGGCGGCCGTCGTTGACGACGGCGATGTGCATCCAGCGCCCGACCGGCACCGCGTGGCTCCACGACGTGGGGTCGGCGTCCTGGCGGTGCGGGTAGACCACGAACTGGAGGAACCGCTCGGGGGAGAGGTTGAGGCTGCACGTCGGCTCCAGCGGGGACCAGCCGGTCGTCTTGCCCGCGTCGCCGTTGCGGCCCTCCCAGCTGAGGATGCCCATCCAGTCGTGGTTGCCCTCGAACGGCTCGGGCAGCCGGACGAAGGTCTCGATGGTGTACCCGCGCGGGAACTTCTCGCTGTTCAGGGCCGCCCCGTCGGCGGTGCTGAGGACGGCGCCGCGGTCCGGGTCCTCACCGCCGTCGAAGCGGAGGCTGGCGTGCGCGGGCTGACCGCGGTGGTGGTCGGGCGACCAGGTGAGCGCGTCGGCGCCACTGGCGTGCAGTCGGCGCACCGTCAGGTCGTTGCCGCGGCCGGTCAGGTCCTTGACCACGGTGCCGTCGGCCAGGGGCGCACCCTGCCGCTGGGCCGCGTCGGTCCCGGTCGCGTCGAAGCGCCAGTAGGCGAGCGTGCCGCGGGGCATCACGGCCCGGGCCGGCCGGGGCTTCGGCACGGGCCGGGGCGCGAAGCCGGCGAACCGCTCCTCGAAGTCGACGGTGAGCGTGAACCGGTCGGCGGGACCGGTGAGTTCGAGTGTCTCGGCCGCCAGCGGGGAACGGTCCGCGGGGTCCCGGGCGAGGAACCAGGGCGAGAACGTCTCCACGTCGACGACCCCGCGCACCAGGTCGAAGCCGTAGGTGCGGATCATGCCCGCGCCGCCGTAGTAGCGGTCCTGGTAGTTGGTGATGTGGACGTGGACGTCGTGCCCGGCGTCATTGGTCAGCACCGTGCGGCCGGGGGGCCAGTAGTGCCCGCCCAGCGCCAGGAAGATCTGGTCGTTGCCCTTGATCAGGCCGTCCCACAGACGTCGGCCGTGGTCGGACAGCCTGGCCTCGCCGTCGTCCCCGGACCAGGCGATGTCGTGCGTGGTCAGTACCGCCGGCAGGGTCGGGTGCCGGTCGAGCACCCCCTGCGCCCACGCCAGTCCCCGGTCGGAGACCCGCCAGTCCAGGGCGAGAACGAGCCACTGCCGGCCCCCGGCCCGCAGGACGTGGTAGCTGTTGTAGCCGTCCGGCGAGGCACCGCCGAACGTCGGCATGGACCGGTAGCGGTCGGGCCCGAACGCGGAGAGGTAGGCGGAGGCGCCCCGCTGGTCGTCGGTGGACGACCGGATGTCGTGGTTGCCCGCCAGCACGCTGTACGGGACCCGGCCGTGCAGGACGCGGAAGGCGTCGGCCGCGAGCCCGATCTCGTCCTCGGTGCCGTGCTCGGTCACGTCGCCGAGGTGCGTCATGAACGCGATGTTGGCCGCGGCCCGCTCGGTGACGAGGTGGCGGAACGTCGCCCGCAGCGGGGCCGGATCGGCGCTGTCGGCATCGAACAGGTACTGGGTGTCGGGCAGCACCGCCAGCGCGAACCGCGGACTGTTGGCGTCGAACCGGCCTCCGGACCACCCGGCCGCCTCGGCCGCTCCCGCCGGAACGGTACCCGTACCGGCGACCACGGCACCGGCCGCCGGTACGGCCACCGCCGCCCGCAACACCACACGTCTGTCGGGATGACGGCGACCACTGCTCTGTCCCTCTGTGCTCATCGGGGCTCCACGGACCGGGTGACGGAAGGGGGTCAGCCCGCATGCTGCTCACCCGCGCCGACCGCCCGATGGCGCCGAGCTGAACGCCGCCTGCCCGACGGTGGGCGACACGGGTCCGCGGCCGGCGGCGGCCGTGGAACTCGCCGCCGGGGACGGGGACCCCCGCCCTACCCTCGGCCCTCCCGGCGAAGGGTGGTGCCGCCGACCGGCCTGGACGGGACGCTTCCGTGCCGTCCGCGGTCGGTCTCGTCCTGTACGAGCAGGGAGAGGAGCGAGGCCACGGTCAGGCCCGCCTCGGCGGGGTGGCGCAGGACCCGGTCCGGCTGGATGCGGTAGGTGTTGGTGCGCCCGTCCCGGGTGTGGGAGAGGTAGCCGTCCTGCTCCAGGTCGGAGATGATCCGCTGGACGGCCCGCTCGGTGAGCCGGCAGCGGACGGCGATGTCACGGATCCGGATGTTCGGGTTGTCTGCGATGGCCGCCAGCACCCGCGCGTGGTTGGTGACGAACGTCCATCCGGTGTGAGATTCAGGTACTTCCACCATGCGCTGCATTCTACGGAGCACCTTGCGTGAAACCAGATACGTGACATACATTTCGTGCTACAGGCTGCGTGCATCGGTGGGGCCCGCGTGCGGGAGACACAGGAAGGACCCGAAGGTGTCTTGGCATGAGGCGGTCACAGGGCGCACGGGCGAGGCCGACGCCGCCCCGCCGCAGGGCTTGGACCAGGTCACGGTGGACCAGTACGCGTGGCCCGGCGCCTGGGTCGTCGCCGCGCGAGGCGCGTGCGACCTGAGTTCGATCGGCCCCCTGGCGGAAGCGCTGGGTATCGCGGCGCAGGAGCATGCGAAGGTCGTTCTGGACGCTTCCGGCATCGCCTTCGCCGACTCGAGTCTGGTGAACCTGCTGGTCCTCACCCGCCGAGCGGCCGACCTCCGCGTGGCCGCGCCGCCGCAGCAGTTGCGGCGCCTCCTGGAGATCACCGGAGTCGACGAGATCATCGAGGTGCGGGCGACGGTGGACGAAGCGGCGGCCTGCTAGAACTCCTGCCGCGGCAGTCCCCGTCCGGTCACCGGACCCGCCGCCGATGCCCGGGCGGGTCACCGTCGCGGTCGGGAACAGCGGCACCGGCCCCCGCTGTTGCAAGGGCGGAGGGCGGGCGCCGTTTCCCGGGACCGCCGTGCCCCCGCCGTACTCGGAGCGAGACGTATGCCTGCAGGAGGACTCTTTTCATGACGAACCGACCCTTGACGCTCATGGCCGTGCACGCCCATCCCGACGACGAGGCCACCGGAACCGGCGGGGTGCTGGCCCGGTATGCGGCGGAGGGCGTCCGCACGGTACTCGTGACGTGTACCGACGGCGGTTGCGGTGACGGACCGGGGGGCGTCAAGCCGGGCGAGCCGGGGCACGACCCGGCGGCCGTCGCACTGATGCGCCGTCAGGAGCTCGAGGAGAGCTGCGAGGTCCTGAAGATCAGTGATCTGGAGATGCTGGACTACGCCGACTCCGGAATGGTGGGCTGGCCGAGCAACGACGCCCCGGGGTCCTTCTGGCGTACCCCGGTCGAGGAGGGCGCCGCGAGGCTCGCGGAACTCATGCGGCACTACCGGCCCGATGTGGTCGTCACCTACGACGAGAACGGCTTCTACGGCCATCCCGACCACATTCAGGCCCACCGCATCACGATGGCGGCCCTGGAGATGACGGAGCTGACGCCGAAGGTGTACTGGACGACGATGCCCCGCTCGATGATGCAGCGGTTCGGCGAGACCATGCGCGAGTTCGGTGAGGACATGCCGGAGCCGGACCCCGCCGAGGCCGCCGCGATGGCCGAGATCGGGCTCCCCGACGACGAGATCACCACCTGGGTCGACACCACCGCGTTCAGCGGTCAGAAGTTCGACGCGCTGGCCGCGCACGCCAGCCAGGGCGAGAACATCTTCTTCCTCAGGATGGGCAAGGAGAGGTTCGGTGAGCTGATGGGCACGGAGACCTTCGTCCGGGTCCGGGACACCACCGGCGCGGCCGTACCGGAGAACGACCTCTTCGCCGGACTGCGCTGACCCGCCCGACTGCCCGCCGCTCACGTTTCGGCGAGGGCGGCCCGCAGTCCGTCGGTCACCGCCTCCAGGCAGCTGCCGAAACTCGTGTGACCCCCGGCGTCGATCCAGTGCCGGAAGGCGTTGCCGAAGGCCACCGTGGCGAGCTGTGCGACGAGTTCGGCGGTGTCGGCCTCGACCTGCCGTTCGATCAGGGCCTCGCGGATCGCCCGGGTGATCGCGGCCGCCTTGGTCCGCTCCCGTTCCTGCAACTCGGGGCTGGCGTCGATGACCGCCCGGCGCTCCGCCGCGTCGTCCACCTGTGCCGCGAGCCGGGTGCCGACGCGGGACATCGCGTCGAGGGCGGCGGTGAGCGGAGCCGCGTCGGGGTCCGCCGCGACCGCGCGCCTCGGCGCGGACCCCCGGCGGCTCACCTTCCCGGACGGGACGTCGGCCAAGTCGGCAGGTGCCGCGTCCGGAGAGCTGATCGCGGCGCACGCGGCGAGCGGAGCGCCGTTCGTCACCGCCACGTCCGCCCTCGCCCCGAGCTCTCCGCTCCTGCGTGCCGCGCTCCCACTGCTGGGCCGACTGCTGTCCGTCCCGTCGCTGCGGCGCCGCGCCGTCGGCCTGCTGAGCCGGGTGACGGTCAACGCAGCACCCCGTCCACGCGAGCACTCCTGGAGGCACGCCGTCGTGGAGTGGGCCGACGGTATCCGGCGCGAGGGAGGGCTCCGCGCGGGCGAGGGCATGGGCTACACGGCCGATGTCGCCGCCACGGTCACCGAACTGCTGGCCGGTGGCTCCTCCAGGCCGGGGGCCTGGACGCCTGCGGCCGCCCTCGGGCCCGGCCTGGCGGCAACCGCCGGTGGCACCTTCGTACGGGATGGACCGTCACCGGCCCCCGGCGACCCGCTGGGTGACGCGCCCGGTGAACCGCAGTGACTGGTCGAATATGTCCTCGACCCGGGCGGCGGTCAGGCCGTACCAGCCGTGGTCCGCGCCCGGCACGGTACGGAGGTGCACCGGTGCGCCCAGTTCGTCCAGTCGCGCGGCGAGATCCCGGCTGTGTGAGCACGCGACCATGGTGTCCTCCTCGCCGTGGACGAGGAGGAAGGGAGGCGCGCCCGGGTGGGCGTGCGCCAGGGGGCTGGCGTCCCGCGCCCGTTCCGGGGAGGCCGCCGGGGCCCCGCCCAGCAGCAGCGCCTCCGGCGTGGTGGACGACCGCGGATCGTAGGGGCCGCGGGCGGTGGTCAGATCGGCCGGCCCGTACCAGACGACGGCGCCGACGGGGGCCGGTCCGGCGTGCGGGGTGAGCGCCAGGAGGGAGGCCAGGTGCCCGCCGGCCGATTCACCCCAGACCACCGTGCGACCGACGTCCAGATCCAGCTCGGCGGCGCGCAGGCCGAGCCAGCGCAGCGCGGCGCGAAGATCATCGACAGCCGCGGGGAAGGGCGCTTCGCCGCTCAGCCGGTAGTCGGCGCAGGCGACGGCGATACCCGCGGCGGCGATCCGCGCGAACGGCCCGGGATCCCAGTCCCGTGTCCGCATGCCCATGTCGTCCCGGCGGCCGCGCAGCCAGGCGCCGCCGTGCACGAACAGCACCAGGGGAAGCGCCTCCCGCCCGGTGTTCTCGGGCAGCCAGAGGTCCAGCTCCAGCGGCCGGCTTCCCGCCCGTTCGGCGAAGGGGACGCCCCGCAGCACCCGGGTGCCCGACTCGCGGCCGGCCGCGGGAGGCAGGGGTGCGACGTCCGGATGGGGCGCGGCGATCAGTTCGCGCAGGGGGCGGCGCCCGGCGGTCACGGGGTGCGCCACTGGTGGTCGGGCAGGAATCGCACGTCGAACTTCTGGGGCACGGTGGCGAATCGTTCCGGCTCGGGCACGTAGGGCTCGGGCGGCAGTCCGAGTGCTTCGGCGGGCGTACCGAGACTTTCGAAGAAGCGCTCGAAGGTACGGCCCGGGCCGGCGGCGACGCCGACGACCTGGCTGTGGTGGCGTTCCATGCGGTAGGCGTGCCGGCAGTTCTTGGGCACGAAGCCGAAGTCACCGGGCGTGAGCAGCTTCTCCTGCTGCTCGCCCTCGGTGTCCTCGACGAACAGACGGACCGCGCCCTGGGTGATGTAGAAGACCTCGTGGGTGTCGGTGTGCAGATGGGCCGGGATGATGTCGCCCTTGGGGCCCTCGACGGTGAAGAAGTTGAAGGTGTTATCGGTCTGCTCCCCGCCGGCGTAGATCGTGATCAGGTCGCCGAACAGGTGGGCGCGGTCTCCCTCGCCCTTCTCGATGAAGTACGGCTTGCCCGGTTCGGCGGGGATGCGCGAGGCGCGCCGGTAGCGTGTGGCGTACTCGATGGTCATGGCTCTCCCGTGTCGGCGTCACTGCAATGTCAGGTAGCCTGACACAACGGGTTGCCGACCGCCAAGTGGGCCAGCGGACCGGCCCACCGCCCGCCACCCCGTGAGGAACCGATGCATCCCGCTGACCGCAATCTCCCGCAGCTGCTCGGTGACGCCCGGCGCTGGTTCGACGAGGCCCTGCTCGCCGCTCTGGACGAGGCCGGCGCGTCCTCCGTCTCCCTGACGCAGCTGGGTCTGTTCAGCGTGCTGGACGAGGACGGCACGACGGTGTCGGAGCTGGCCCGTCGGATGGGCGTCACCCGGCAGACCGCCCATCAGGCCGTCCACGGCCTGGTGGGCCTCGGCCTGCTGGAACAGGCGCCCGACCCCGCCTCCGCCCGGCGGCGGCTGATCCGGCGCACCCCGGAGGGGCAGCGTGCGCATCAGCGGGCCGACCTCGTTCTGCGACGCCTGGAGGAGACGCTCGCCGAGCGGATCGGGCGGGACGCGGTCACCGCGCTGCGGGCCGCGCTGGAGGCGCCATGGGGCCCGGCGCCGGCCCGCGACCCCGGAGCCGCACGCCCGTGAGGGCCGGACGCCAGTGCCCGGCCCTCACTGATCCGTTCCGCTCCCGACATCGTTGTCGAAGCTCGCGGGTGCCTTACGGTGTGTAGACGGCCTCGCTGCCGTACAGCTCCCTGGTGAACGCCGAGACGTCGGCGCTGCGATCGCTGCCGTCGAGGTTGTACGTCAGGTAGACGCCGTACCCCTCGCCGACGGTGCGGCGGGCGAGGTCGGCGACCGTGCTCTGCGAGGTCCGGCCGATCTCGACGGCCGCCGGTGACAGCTTCGCCTTGGGCAGCGCGATGCCGGGGACCTGCCAGGTGCCGTAGTACGGGTTCCAGGCGTAGTCGAACGTGGAGGAGATGTCGACGCCGCCGTACGACAGCCGGGACGCGGCCGGGCCGATGTTGTAGAGGCTGATGATCTTGTCCGGCATGTTCGCGCGCAGTGCCGTCACCAGGTGCACGAACGAACTGTCGTTGGGCTGGCCGGTGCCGTTGTTGCCGTACTCGGCGTATTCGTCGTCGAAGTCGATGCCGTCGAGGCCGTACTCGGCCACGGCGTCCGAGAGTTGCTTCGCGAACGCCGAAGCCGCCTGCTGGGACGGGAAGTTGGCAAATCCGGCACCCTGGTGGTTGCCCAGCACCGACAGGACGACCTTGATGCCCTTCTGCTGCAACGGCCGTATCTGCGTGGCGGCGTTGTCGAGGACGCGCTGCACGTTCTCGTTGAAGTGCAGGTACGCCGTCTTCGAGGCCGTGTCGTAGTTGATGTTCGCGGCGAAGACCACGGCGACGTCGAAGACGTTGCCGCCCCCGTTCTCCAGGGTGTACTTGCCGACGTTCAGCATGCTGTTGTTGTTCACCTCGACGTAGGCCACCGAGGTCGGCCCCTGCTTCGCCGAGGCGGGGGCGGGGGCCGGTGTGGCGCCGGTCGCGGTGGCCGCGCCGAAGACGAGGGCCGCGACGGTCGACAGCGCGAGCGCCGCCGTCCGCGCTCTTCTCCGTACCAGAGTGAACATGGTTGATCGGTCTCCCAACGCGTGGTCGGCGCCCTGCTTGTACGGAAGCGCCGAGCGAGTCCTTCGAGTCTTCCGCTGCCGTGGCCGGAGCCCGGGACGTGTGCTCGAACTCTTCACGGCTTCCCCGCACGGCGCACGCCGGCGGCCCCGCCGGGTCAGTCCACGGCGAGTACGGGTACCGATGCGGCGAGCGCCGACGGCGCTGCGGACGCACCGCCGAAGTTGTTCTCGACCTCCGCCTTCTCCGCAGCGCTCGGGTACGGGTTCGTGCACGCGATGCCCGCGCTCGACCCCGACATCAGGCTGGAACAGGGCCCGGGCTTGCGGTCCGGCAGCCCCAGGATGTGACCGAGCTCGTGGGACGAGATGCGTACCGTGTTGTAGCCCTCGTCGACCGCCTGGCGGCCGATCCAGACGGTGCCGTTGCCCAGGGAGGTGGTGAGCGCGCGCGGCCAGCCGTCGTCGGCCAGGACGCGTATGTTGGCCCGCTGCCCTGCCGTGGCCGGACGCAGCTCAGCGCCCTCGACGCTCTCGTTCCAGATCGCCGCGCCCCGGTCGACCGCGGACCTGAACTCCGCGGAGCCGCCGGCGTCGTAGGTGAGGATCCGGGCCGCGGCCGGGGAGCCCGCGGCGTCGCCCGACGCGCCGGCGGCCACGGCCTCGCCGCTCAGCAGCGGCAGGGACAGCAGTGCGGCGGCGGCGAGATGTCCGGTCAGTGTGCGGACGTGCATGCTCGACCTCCTTGTGGGGGAGAGGAGTCGTGCTCATGACATCATCTGCCACCCTGCCCACTGGGCTCCGCCGTCAATCAGTCAATTCGCGCGGGGCCCCGGAGGGCTCCGGAGCCCCGCCGGGTGTCAACTCGTCGGGAAGTCGTCGGCGGTGCTGATACGGCTCTTCACCAGGGCCCCGGATTCGGTCAGTACGCCGCTGCTGCTGTAGTCGGTGCCTCCGCAGGTGCCCGGCTTGAACGCCGCGCTGCCCTCGTCGGCGTCGGAGTACGTCCAGTTCGCGTAGCTGATCTTCAGCCGGTCGAGCAGGTCCAGCCACGCCACGCTGCTCGCCCGGTCCACCGCGCCGCCACCGGTGGCGCTGACCGTGCCGAACTCGGATACGAACAGGGGGAGTTGTGCGGCTGCCCGGCTCACGGCCGCGCGGTAGGTGTCCTTGTGGCTCGCGGCGTAGAAGTGGAAGGCGTACATGATGTTGGTCGCGTTCACGGGGTTGTTGACCACCTCGCTCTCGTTCGCGCCGTCCGAGACGCCCAGCGAGGACCAGCCGCGGGTGCCGACGATCACGACCGCGTCCGGGTCGGCGGCCCGGATCACCGGGATGACCTGCTCGGCGTAGCTCTTGACGGCCGCCCAGCTCACCCCGTTGGGCTCGTTGGCGATCTCGTAGATCACGTTCTTCTTGTGCGCGTTGCGCGCGGCGACGGAGGCGAAGAACGTCTTGGCGCGGTCGAGGTTGAAGTTCGGGTCGCCCGGCGTCAGCGTGTGGAAGTCGATCACCGCGTACATGCCGCGTGCCTCGGCCATGTCGACCAGGGAGTTCACCCGGTCGGTGAAGCCCGCCGGGTCGGTCTCGTAGCCGTCCTCCTGCACGTACATGGCGACCCGCAGCAGGTCCGACTTCCAGTCGTTCGCCAGTGCGTCCAGGGACGCGTCGTTGTAGCAGGGGCCGAACCACTGGATGCCGTGCGTGCTCATGCCGCGGAGCTGTACGGGGCGGTCGTACTGGTTGCACAGACGCACACCGCAGACGTGCAGCTGTCCGTTGACGGCGGCCGGGGTGCCGGACGCGGGCGGATCGGTCGGTGGGTCCGTCGGGGGATCGGTGATGGATCCGGTGCAGGTCACGCCGTTGAGCGCGAAGGACGTGGGCGCCGGGTTGGAACCGGTGAAGGAGCCCACGAATCCCAGGTCGGCCGAGGCGCCGGTGGACAGCGTGCGGTTCCAGTCGACGCCGCCGGCGGTGACCCTGGAGCCGGACTGCGACCAGGTCGCGTTCCAGCCCTGGACGACCTTCTGCCCGGCGTCCGGCATCGCGAACTCGAGCTTCCAGCCGCTGACCGGATCACCCAGGTTCGTGATCTTCACCCCTGCTTGGAAGCCGCCCTCCCATTGGCTGGTGATCGTGTACTCGGCCGCGCAGCCGATTGCGGCCTGCGCTGGGGGTCCGGCGAGCACCGTGAGGCCGACGGTCGATGCGCCGGTCGCGAGCAGGGCCAAAAGGCGTTTCAACGCGTTCCTCCTCATATGAAGCGGGCATGACAATTAGGAAGGCAGTTTTGGGAGCGCTCCCAAAGCCTTCGGGCCGAGACCGTACACCCGTATGCCGGTGTGCGACAGGTGTCCGACCGCGCAACCGCCCGCGACGGGGTCAGGTGCCGGTGGCGGACGCGTGGCGGGCCAGCTCGGCGGCCAGACGGCGCATGGCCGTGCGGTTGGCGCGCCGCATCGTCATGCGTACGACGGGACTCAGCAGACGGTCCGCGAACGGGGCGCGTACCCAGGCGTACGTGAACGAGACGTGGCTCCCGCCGGTCCCCAGCGGTTCGATGGCGTAGGTCCCGTGGGCCAGTCGCCGCCCGGCCGCGCTGATGTTGCGTTCGACGATGCGCCGCGGCAGGTCGGCCTGGACGACCTCGATGTCGACGTCGGCCTTCGCGCCGCCCAGCGAGGCGGTGACGGAGGCGCGCGAGCCGATGCCACGGGCGGGGCCGCTGCGGCGCCAGCCGGACAGGTAGTGATCGGTGAACCGCTCGTGATGCGCCATGACATCGAGGAAGTCGTAGACCTGCTCGGGCCGCTGGGGCACGTCGATCGACACAGTGACAGGCTTCATGTACCACACGGTACACACGGTGTGTACCAATGGGTACACTCATGGCGTGGTGACCATGGACGGTTCGCAGTCGGCATCCGGCGCCGGACGGGAGACGCGGGGAGACCGGCGCGCGCGGTTGGTCGACGCGGCCGTCGACCACGTCGCGGCACACGGCATCGCGGACCTGAGCCTGCGCGGGCTCGGCGCCGCGATCGGGGTCAGCCATCGCATGCTGATCCACTACTTCGGTTCCAAGGAACAGCTGCTCGTCGAGATCGTCCGGACCGCGGAGCGGCGCCAGCGAGAGCTGCTGTCCCGGCTCCGCGCGGAGCCCGGTCTCTCGCCCGCCGATGTGGCGCGGCTGCTGTGGCGGCAGCTGACGGACCCGGGGGTGGCCGGTCAGGAGCGGCTCTTCTTCGAGATCTGCGGACATGCGCTGCGCGGCCGCCCCGAGGCCGCCCCGGTTCTCGAAGGGCTGGTGAGCGACTGGCTGGAGCCCCTGGTGGTTGCCGAGGTCGACGCCGGGGCGTCGCCCGTCGCGGCCAGGAACCGTGCCCGGCTGGGGCTCGCCACCGTCCGCGGCCTGCTGCTCGACCTGCTCGCCACCGGTGACCGCGCCGGCGTCGACGCGGCGCTGGAGGAGTTTCTCGGGCTGTACTACGGCGCCGAGTGATCCGGCGCCTGCAGCAGCGTGCGTGCCGGGGCTGGGCTCCGGACCGTGGGCGATGCGGCGCGGGTCAGGGACGCGGCCGCGGGTGCGGAGGCCGTGCGGGCTGGTGCTGCCGGAAGTAGTCGGCGATCGCCGCGGGCGGTGCGGGTACGTCGACCGGGGTGCCGCCCGAGCGCAGCGAGGTCGTCGCGGCCACCGCGGCGGCGACCGCCTCGCGGGCCGCCACCGGGGAGGTGTCCGTGGGGCCCCCGGCGGCGGCGAAGCGGAGGAACTCGTCGACCAGCGCCCGGTCGGCGCCGCCGTGGTCGTCCTGGGAGGGGGTGGGGACGGGGATGGTGAGGTCGGCGTCGCGCCGGTAGCCGGAGCGGTGCCGGTTCCACACCTGGATCGTCGCCGGATCGCCCTCGATGCCGTCGCCGAAGTTCTCCAGCCGTCCCTCGTCCCCGATGACGGTGTAGTTGCGCCAGTAGTCCGGCGTGAAGTGGCACTGCTGGTAGCTGGCGAGCACGCCGTTGTCCAGGCGCGTCAGCATCATGCTGATGTCCTCGACGTCGACGACGGGGTTCAGTTCCCGCAACGCGGACGGCGGCCAGATCTCCGGGTCGAACCAGTCGGGCATGCGCCCGCCCGCCGGTGCCGGGTCGCCGGCCCCGCGGCGGGGGTTGCCGCCGTACACCGACAGGGCGCCCTGCGCGACGACGTTCCTGGAGTAGCCCCCGGCGAGCCAGTGGATCACGTCGAGGTCGTGGGCGCCCTTCTGCAGGAGCAGCCCCGTGGTGTTCGCCCGCTCGGCGTGCCAGTCCTTGAAGTAGTAGTCCCCGCCGTGTCCGACGAAGTGGCGGCACCACACGGCGCGCACCTGCCCTGTCGCACCGTCGTCGATCAGTTCGCGCATCCGCCGCAGCACCGGGAGATGGCGCAGATTGTGGCCCACGTACAGGCGGCTGCGGGAGTCGTACGCGGCCCGCAGCAGGGCGTCGCAGTCCTCGACGGTGATCGCCAGCGGCTTCTCCACGAACACCGGAACCCCGGCGGCCAGGAAGAACAGCGCGGGCCGCGTGTGCACATGGTCCGGCGTGAGGACGAACACGGCGTCCAGGCCGTCCTCGGCCATCTCCTCGTACCGCTCGTGCAGCACCACGTCCGGTCCGAACAGGGCCCTGGCGTCCTCCCGGCCCCGCGGGTCCGGATCGGCGCAGGAGACCACCCGGGCGATCCCGGGACGGTTCGCCAACGCGGCCACGGGCGCGCGCTGGCCGACGCCGATCACGCCGACGCGCAGTTCCGACCTCGATGTCTGGTCACGGTGGCTCACGTGCTGTCCCTTCGTTCCCGGTGGGGGAGTGGTGGTTGTGGTGTGCGGAGGGAGGGGGCAAGCCGGACCGGCGCGCCGGGGCGGCCCGGCGCCGACGCGGCGGGCGCCTAGCGGCGTGGCGCCGTCGGCGCGGAGAGCCCGTCGCTCAGCAACCGGTCGTCCACCTCGTCCAGCGCGAGGCGCACCGCGCCCAGGGCCACGCTCTCGTCGCCGAGCGTGGAGGCGCGCAGTTCCGGCAGGCGCAGGCAGTGTTTGGCCAGTTCGCGGCGCAGCGGTTCCAGGACCACGTCGGCGGAGCGCGAGAAGCCGCCGCCGTAGACGACGACCTGCGGGTCCAGGGTCAGCACCAGCGCCGCGACCCCCACCGCGAGGTCGCGGGTGTAGCGGCGGACCGCGGTCCTCGCATCCCGGTCGCCGTCCCGGGCCGCCTGGAAGACCCGGGCGGCGGCCTCGCCGGGCGCGGCCGTGGCCGGGATCCCTGGGCAGGACCGGAGGTGGTCCGGGGCGGTGAGCCAGCGCACCGCCTTCAGGGCGCCGATCTCTCCCGCGGCGCCGCCGTGGCCACGGCGCAGGGTGCCGTCCAGGATGAGACCGGCGCCGGTGCGCAGTCCGGCGAGGAGGAAGACGATGTCGTCGGCGTCCTGCGCCACGCCCTTCCACCGCTCGGCCACGGCGGCGAGCTTGCAGTCGTTCTCGACCCGGACGGGGCAGGAGAAGCGGGCCGCGAGGTGGGCGACCGGGTCGGCCTCGGTCCAGCCGGGCAGCGGAGTGGACAGGCTGGTCCGGCCCGCGGCGTCGACCGGGCCGGTCACCCCGACCGTCACCGCCCAGACGTCGTCCGGTGTCATCCCGGTGGCCCGGAGGACGTCGTCGATGACCCGGTCGACCTCCGACAGCCGTGCCGCGGGCGGTGCCTCGGGGGCGACCGGCCGGCGCAGCGTCCGTACGAGGTTGCCCTCCAGGTCGCTGAGGACCGCCAGCACCTTGTGCACACCGACGTCGATCCCGAGCACATGGCCGGCGTCGGCCCGGAACCGGTAACGGCGGGCGGGGCGCCCCACCACGCTGCCGGCCCCGGGCTCCTGCACCTCGGCCCAGCCCTCGGTGACCAGTGCCTGCACCAGTACGTCCACGGCGGGCCGCGACAGACCGGCCCGGCCCGCGAGTTCGGTGACCGTCGACGGGGGGTTGCCGCGCAGCGCCCACACGATGGACAGCTGGTTCATCTCGCGCATCCGGGACAGGTCTGTTCCGGTCGCCGCCATGCTTGGTACTCCCTCCGAAGGTATCTGCGCCGCACCTCGTGCCGGTGGGGCACCGGGGACTACCTATTGATGAGGTGCAGTGAAACTTTGTCAACGCTGACGCATAAAAGGGGTGCGGTCATGTCCTGCTGAGCAGCCGGGGGCGGGACGGTGTAGAACCGTGGGCATGACAGCGCGCACAGGCAAGGTGATCTGCGACATCACGATCTCGGCCGACGGCTGCTCGGCCGGGACGGACCAGACCGAGGAACGCCCGTTCGGGAACGACGGTGGCGACGGGTCGGGCGAAAGGCTGCACGGGTGGATGTTCGACCACCCGGAGGAGAACCGGGCCGAGCTCGAAAGGATGGGCGCCGCCGGGGCGTTCGTCATGGGACGCAACATGTTCGGCCCGGTGCGGGGTGCGTGGGACCGCCCGTGGAACGGCTGGTGGGGCGATCCACCGCCCTTCCACGCCCCGGTCTTCGTACTCACCCACTACGAGCGTGAGCCGCAGCCGATGGACGGCGGCACGACGTTCCACTTCGTCACCGACGGCATCGAGTCGGCGCTGGAACAGGCGCGCGCGGCGGCCGGTGGCGCCGATGTCCTGGTCCTGGGCGGCGCGACCACCGTCAACCAGTACCTGGCGGCCGGCCTGATCCAGGAGTTGCGCCTGCACATCGTGCCGTTCACCCTGGGCGCGGGCACCCGGCTGTTCGAGGGTGTTCCGCCGTTGGAACTCGAACAGGTGACGTCGCGGGCGGCGACCTCGGTCACGCACCTGACCTATCGGGTGGTGAGCTGAGCCGCCGCCCGCCGTCCTGCCTGTGAACATCGAGTCACTCGTCCGGAGGGACACGCTCTAGGCGTGCCGCTCCGTGTAGTGGTCGCGGAGGAGGTCGGCTCCCCAGTCGTGGCGGACGTGCCGCCAGACCGAGTGCGCGTGGTTGCCGTCGTCCTGTGTGTTGTCGTACTCGATCAGGAAGTCCGGGGCGCGCACGCAGTAGTAGTGCCGGTCGCCGGGTGCGAGGCCGCCGGCCCAGGCGAAGGAGACGGTGCCCAGTCCACGGGCCACGGCATCCGACCAGCACTCCCGCGCGTACGGCGCGGGCGCGCGGTCGAGATACCGGCGCACCAGACGCTCCAGCAGGCGCTGTTGCCCGGGTGCCAGGCGGTCGTACGCCAGACCGTCCGGAAGGAGACCCGGATCGGCGAACGGATCGGCCCGGGTCAGGATGTCGTCCGGCGGCACGGCGGCGAACACCGCCGACGCCCGCGCGGTGCCGTGCAGGCTGGTGACCAGCCGCCTGGCCAGGTCCTCCTCCGGACCGAGGAGCCGGTGGCCCGCCCGCGGGCCGTTGCCGATGCGAGCCGGTTCCGAGCCGACGAAGTGCGGGGTCACCCGGATCCCGGCGGCCGTGACCAGCACGTGTACGGCGAGGTGGTGGCCGTTCATCCGCCAGCCCCAGGGTTCGTCACCGTCCGGGTCGCCGAGCAGCCGCACCCAGTAGCGGTCCGGGCCCAGGGGGCCCAGCCGGCCGCGACGGTGCCGCTCCACCTCGATCGCTCCGCGCACCAGCTCCGCTCCCGCCGCGCTGTGCGCCGTGGCCAGGAGTGCGTCGACCACCTCGCGCTGCCGGTCGTCGAGCCCTTCGGTGCAGAGTCCGGGGCGCGGGCCCGGCAGATAGGTCCACTCGCGCAGTTCGGGCGCGTCCAGCCGGTCGGGCACCGCGCGCAGCGCGCGCACCTGCTCCGGCTCCAGGACGGCGAGCAGCGCACGTGCCGCCTCCCGCATCCCGGAGGCGACACCCTCCGCCGTGCTCCCGTCCACGCTGCTCCCTCCGCCGACGGCCACCGTGCCGGCGACGGGACTCATTCTGCGCGGCGTGCGGAGCGGTGTCATGCGATGTCCGCTCGCGGTCATCGAGCGCGACAAGTCGAACGGCAAGCTCGAAGGTGGCGTCGTCAGCCCCGGCCGAGGACGCAGAACTGGTTGCCCGCGGGGTCGGTCAGGACGACCCAGGAGACGTCACCCTGACCCACGTCGGTCCGTGTCGCGCCGAGACCTTCGAGCCGGGCGACCTCCTTCGCCTGGTCCTCGACCGGGTCTGCCATCACGTCGAGATGGATCCGGTTCCGCACGCCCTCGTCGTCGGACGCGCGGCGGAACTCGAGGTACGGTCCGACGCCCTTGGCGGAGCGCAGCAGAGCGCGGTCGTCGGTCAGTTGGTGGACGGTCCAGTCGATCGCCTCGCCCCAGAACCGGGCCGTCTCCCGTGGGTCGGCGCAGTCGACGACCACGCAGGCGATCGGCCCCGTGTCCCGGTAGCGCTCGCGGGGCTCCAGGACGCTGAACACGTTGCCTTCGGGGTCGGCCATCACCTTCCACGGCGTGCCGTCCCGGCCCACGTCGGCGTGTGTCGCCCCGAGCCCCTCCAGACGGGCGACCAGCTCCGCCTGATGGGCTTCGGAGGTGGTCGCGAGTTCGAGGTGCACCCGGTACTCGACCGTCTCCGGGTCCGGGACGCGGACGAGATCGACGCAGACGGCGGACGGGTCCGGCCAGTCGAAGCCCTCGGGTTCCAGGTTGGTGACGCCGGGCCCTTCGCTCGACATGCTCCAGCCGAGCGCCTGGGCCCAGAACCGGCCGAGCGTCGCGTCGTCCCTGGCCTTGAAGTTCACCTGCACGAGTTCCAACGTCATCCGGCACACCCTAGGGGGTGTCGTTTGGATCTTGCCGGGGTCGCGGGGCCTGGCACGCACTCCCCCACTGCCTGAAGGGCGTGGGAGGTGCCCCCAGCGGCGTTGTCGTCCCTCGCCGACGCTCCGCGTCGATTCGCTCCTCCGCCTTGCAGCTGCACGCACCAGACCCCGCTCGGGTCGGCCACAAGGCACCGTCGCCCGGAGCCGGCCTGATCCAAACGACACCCCCTAGCCGTGGGGACCGGCAGGACAGCTCGGCCCCCGGGGAGGGCCGAGCTGCACCGGACCTTGCCGTCCCGGCCGTGCCCGCTGTTCTGCTCAGCAGGTGCGGCCGGTGTACCAGGCGCCGTCGATGTCGGAGCTGGAGCCGATCCAGGTCACGCCGGGCACCACGCACCGTTCACTGTTGGGTCCCCAGTCGTCGATCTCGATGACGATGTGCGACCCGTCCGAGGTGCAGTGGTTGTAGTAGGCGTCGGAGGCGGTCTCGTAGAAACCGCAGGGATTCGCCGCGGCCGGACCGGCGGTCAGGGTGACGGCGCCGGCGGAGGCGAGTGCCAGAGCGAGGGAGGCGAGGGCGCTGGTGACGATACGACGAAGTGACAAGGAGAGCTCCCAATGTGAGGGGATCGCCAGCCGTGACTGCCGGTGTCTGCCGATCCGTTGCCGATGCGGCGCCCAGACTCACAGCTCGGGGAAGCCGTTGTGGTGAACGGTGGCCCCGTTCACCCGGCGAAACGATTCAGTGCTGCGCCGATCAGTTGATCTCCGCCGGTTCACCGGTTTTCGTCACGGCCGGGCCGCCGCGGCCGTCCGAGCCGGGGACGCAGGGTTCGCCGCTCGGGAGGGCCGTCGTCCGGGGCGGACAGGCGCAGCGATATACGGCGGCGGGCGATCAGGCCGACCGTGATCAGCAGCAGGAACGGCAACCAGGCGATCGCGTACGCGACGCCGTAGTGGTGGAGGTCCAGGATCGACCGGCTCGGGTTCACGTCGCTGCTGTTGACGCCGAAGTACGCGAGCAGCAGCGCGGGCGGGAGCGCGATGAGCGAGCCGACGGCGATCACCGCGGCCAGCACCCGGTCCCGGTCCTCGGCGTACTGCTGGGCCGCCGTCTCGAGGTCCACGCGGCGCGTGGCGAGCACGGCGTTCACGCGCTCGACGATGCGGGAGGTGTTGGCCAGCGCGTCCGCCAGCGACGAGACGTCGCGCAGTGAGGAGTGGAAGCTCTCGACCAGCAGCTCAGGTATGAGGATCGTGTCGGCGTACACCTCGACGCTGAAGCTCAGGTCGAGCTGGAGATCGTTGAGCCGGCGCGAGAGCTGCGCGACCAGGGCACGGGCGTCGTCCGTCGTCTCGACCGCGGCCGCCCGGTCCAGCTCCAGCGCCTCGAACGCCTGCCGTCGGATGCGGTGCACGGCCGCGACCGCGGTGAGGATGCCGGCGGCGGCCAGTCCGAACGCGTTCTCCACCGGCGGCGCGTAGCCGACGATCAACGACACGCCCCTGCCGTGCGCCACCATGGTCTGCCCGGCGTTGTTCAGCGTCGCGGGCCGTCGAATGCCCAGTGTGGCGCCGGTGTCGCTGTCCAGCGTGCCGCGCAGCACGATGGTCACCACGTCCTGGCCGACCGCGTCGCCGGGCACATGCTCGGCCAACAGCCCGCGGGCGAGGGCCGCTCCGGGAAACACGCTCTGGTGGACGTTCCGCCCGAACTCGAGCGGCGGCCGGCCGGCGGGCCGGTCCGGGATGCCGTACGCCCGCAGCCGCCCGTCGAGCCACTCGGTCAGCGGGACTCCCTCGACGCGCGTGGCGGAGCGGTTCTGCCACGTGGCGTAGAGCGTCTCGGCGATCGCGCCCGCGCCGTCGGCGTCGTCCGCGAGGTCGACGTCCAGGAAGAGGAGCGGATCCCGGCGAGGCGTGACGGCCAGGGTGACGGCCGCAC
Source organism: Streptomyces sp. NPDC034099 (assembly GCF_055575415.1). Taxonomy (NCBI): domain Bacteria; kingdom Bacillati; phylum Actinomycetota; class Actinomycetes; order Kitasatosporales; family Streptomycetaceae; genus Streptomyces; species Streptomyces sp. NPDC034099. The sequence continues at coordinate 345,587 of NZ_JBVISR010000003.1, forward strand.
CGTCGGCCCGGACCGCGTTCGACGGCAGCGTGATGTCGCGGACGCGCTCGTGCAGCACCAACCGGGGCAGCAGCAGTCCGGCGGCCTCGACGTGCGCGGTGAACCGGCCGAGGCCGAGCGCCTCGGACAGCGGACGGAGCATGTCGTCGGGCACCTGCACCTGCGGCGTGAGGTTGTACATCAACAGCAGGCGGGTACGAGTCCTGGCAGCTGCGTCGGACCGTGGCACAACGTCCCCCTCCGGCTGACACCCGTGTGGGGCAGCAGCCTAGGGGGCTGCCGATCACCGGGTGCCGCATTTGGGGGCCTCGGCACAGCATCAAGGCGAGACGTATCGTCTTGCCGATTCGCCTGTGGTGGCCTACTGTCCTCCGCATGGGTTCCCTGTGAGATCGTCGGCGCCGACCGCGTAGAGCACCGCTCCGCCGTCGCCGCGCCTCGCCGTGCAGCCATCCACCCCGATCCGGCCCGCGCCGAAAGGCGCGCGGCCAGGAGGGACCCCGATCTTGCACACCTCACAACTCACCCTTGGCGACGTCACCAAGCGCTACCCGGGCCGCACCGTCCTGGACCAGGTCTCCTTCACGCTGAAGCCGGGCGAGAAGGCCGGACTCATCGGTGACAACGGCGCGGGCAAGTCCACCCTCCTCAGGCTCATCGCAGGTCAGGAGCGCCCCGACCGTGGCGAGGTCACCGTGACCGCCCCCGGCGGAATCGGCTACCTGCCGCAGACCATCCCCCTGCCCCGCACCGCCACCGTCCAGGACGCCGTCGACCTGGCCCTCGCGGACCTGCGTGCTCTGGAGGCGGAGCTGCGCCGGGCCGAACAAGCGCTCGGCGACGGGGAGAATTCGGTGACGCTCGCCGCGTACGCCGCGCTCCTCGGGCGCTACGAGGCCCGGGGCGGCTACGACGCCGACCACCGGGTGGACATCGCGCTGCACCACCTCGGCCTGCCGGCACTCGGCCGCGAGCGCCGGCTCGGCACCCTGTCCGGCGGCGAGCGCTCCCGTCTCGCCCTGGCCGGTGTCCTCGCCGGCCGTCCGGAAGTCCTGCTTCTGGACGAGCCGACGAACGACCTGGACGACCAGGCCGTGGAATGGCTGGAGACCCAACTGCGGGCGCACCGCGGCACGGTGCTCGCGGTCACCCACGACCGCCTCTTCCTCGAACGCCTGACCACCACGGTTCTGGAGGCCGAGGCGGGAAAGGTGACCCGCTACGGCGACGGCTACACCGGCTACCGGACGGCGAAGGCGGCGGAGCGCCGACGCAGGCTCCAGGAATACGAGGAGTGGCGGTCCGAACTGGCTCGCAACGACCGGCTGGCCGCCGGCCACGCCGCCCGCCTCGACGCCATCCCGCGTAAGGCGCCGCTGGCCAACTTCGGCCACGGCGGCTTCCGGGCCCGCGGCCGGGCACACGGCGCGATGGCCCGCATCCGCAACGCCCGCGAGCGGGTCGAGCGGCTGACCGAGAACCCGGTGGCGCCGCCGCCGGACCCGCTGGTCTTCACGGCGAGCATGGCGACCACAGGGGACACTCCCGAGGAGTTCCCCGCCGTACAACTGTCGGACGTACGTCTGGGGGACCGCCTGCGCCTGGGCTCCCTCACCCTCGGCCGCCGCGGCCGGCTTCTCGTCACCGGCCCCAACGGAGCCGGCAAGACGACGCTGCTGAAGCTGCTCGCCGGTGAACTGCGGGCGGACGAGGGCTCGGTGCGGGTGCCGGGCCGAGTGGGGCACCTGCGCCAGGAGGGGACGCCGTGGCCGCCGGATCTGAGGGTGGCCGAGGCGTACGGGCTGGGCCGTGTGGGTACCGCCGACGAGCACGCCGGTGGGCTGCTCGCCCTCGGCCTCTTCCGCCCGGCGGAACTCCGCTTGCGCATGGGCGAGTTGTCGTACGGTCAGCGCCGCCGTGTGGACCTGGCCCGACTGGTCTCGGAGCCGGCCGACCTCCTGCTGCTCGACGAGCCGACGAACCACCTGTCACCGGCACTGGTGGAGGAACTGGAGGAGGCGCTGACCGGGTTTTCCGGAGCGGTCGTGCTGGTCACCCACGATCGCGCGCTCCGGAGGCGGTTCCAGGGCGATCATCTGGAACTGCCGGCGGCGACGGAGGTGAGTCGACTCGCCGGGTGATGCCGCGAACTCCCGGCCCAGCGAGCCCATTTGACGACCGGCAGGTGTGAATCGGCCCCGAGGGGCAACTCGAAGGTCACTGAAGGAGAAACCAGCCGATCCATGAAAATCCGGGAGAAAGCATGTCGACCTACAGCAGAACGGGCACGGGTGCCCGAAAGGGTGGCAGGACCAGTGGACTGGCGATCGCCGGACTCGTCTGCGGCATCGTCGGACTCTTCATCCTGCCGATCGTCCTGGGGCCGCTCGCGATCGTCTTCGGTGCCGTGGCACTGCGTCGGACCGGATCCGCGATGGCCAAGTGGGCACTCGGTCTGGGAGTGGCCGACATCGTGCTCATGATCGTGATGTTCGCCGTCGCCGCCAACAACGGCGGCAGTTTCTCCTGGCACATCGGCTGACGCCGCTCCACCGCGGTGCGCAACGCCGTGACAGCCGTCGCCCCCTAGCGGCGTGCGATCGCTGTCACGGCGGCCAGGTCCTCCCCGGTCAGCTCCGCGACCCGGTGGGCCGGCACACCGGCCGCCAGCGCACGCACGAGCAACGCCTCGTGCCCCTCCACGAGGGAGCGGTAGGCCAGCAGCTCCTCCTCCAGCCGTGCGACGTCCTCCGGCGCGGCATGGTGACGCACCCGGCTCAGCTCTTCGTCACTGAGGGGCACCGGAAGCCGTTCGGCCTCCTCCGGGAGGGCCGAGGTCTCCTCGGGAGGGAGCAGGCGAAGACCCGGCGACGAGACCGTGACCCCCTGTGCGTCCAGCCACGCGCGCACCGCGGGCGTCTCCAGGCAGGCGATGTCCGCGACCGCGGCGAGTGGCACACCGAGCGTCGAAGTCGAAGCGGTGCCGTCCAGCAGGACGAGGTAGGCGTCGTCGGTCATCCTCGGTTCCTCACGGGAGAAGGGGGTGGTGTTTCTGACGGCCACACCTATACCCGCGATTGCCGATCTCACCAGCCCACGGACGCGCGGCTCACGTCTGTTCGCGCAGGCCCCAGGGTGACCCGTACTCGGTGAGCAGGTCGAGGAACGGGCGGGCCGGCAGCGCCTCGGGGCCGAGGACCCCCTCGCCGGACCAGGCACCGGTGGCGAGCAGTTCGAGGGCGACGACCGGGTTGAGGGCCGTCTGCCAGACCACGGCCTGCGAGCCGTACTCGTGCATGGACCACTGGTTGTCGACCACGTGGTACAGGTAGACCTCACGGCGCCTGCCGTCCCGGACACCCGTGACCCAGGTGCCGGCGCAGGTCCTGCCGGTCATCCTGTCGCCCAGGGTCGCGGGGTCGGGAAGGCACGCGGCGAGCACGTCACGCGGGCAGACCCGTACCGGTCCGTCCGCGCCCGGCACGGTGACCTCGGTGGTCGAGTCCAGGCCCAGCTCGTGGAGGGTCTTGAGCCGGGCGATGAAATCGTCCCCGAGGCCGTACTTGAAGGTGACACGCCGGGCGTCCACCCAGCGGGGGATCAGCAGCACCTCCTCGTGCTCCACGTTCACGCACTCCACCGGCCCGATCCCCTCGGGGAAATCGAACACCTCCGGCTCGCTGAACGGCGCGGTGGTGAACCAGCCCCGTTCCTTCTCGTAGACCACCGGCGGGTTCAGGCACTCCTCGATCGTGGTCCAGATGCTGAAGGAGGGGGCGAACTCGTAGCCCTCCACCCGCAGGTCGGCGCCGTCGCGGACGCCGATCTCATCGATCTCGTCGAACAGCTCGTCCGCGGCGTACCGGGCGAAGACGTCGGACAGCCCCGGCTCCACGCCCATGCCCACCAGGGCCATGCGCCCCGACTCCGCCCAGCGACCGGCCAGTTCGAACTGCGCGTCACCGAGCTTCACCCCGCACTCCTCGTACGGCCGGGAGGTGTGTGGAGCGGACAGCGACATGGCCATGTCCATGTAGTGGGCCCCGGCGGCGAGGGCCGCCCGGAACAAGGGCATCACGAACCGTGGATCCGTGGCGTTCAGCAGGATGTCGCACCGGTGCTCCGAGAGCGCCTGCCGAACCGCGCCCTCGTCGGCGGCGTCGAGGCGCAGGGCGCTGAACCGGTCACCCCGCCCCGGCAGCGCGTCGACCGCCGCCCGCGCGCGGGAGTGGTCGTAGTCGGCCACGACCATGTGGGTCAGGAACTTCCTGCGGGCCGCGATCCGGGTGACGGCGGTGCCGACACCGCCCGCGCCGACGAGAAGCACTCGCATGACGGAGACCCTTCCGTAGGGGAGGCCGCTGCCTCCGGGTCACCCCGATGCAACAGGACCCCCCGTTATAAGGTCAACCGTGTTGGCATAAGGGTCGCCGCGGCCCGGCGCGGCCGCGGACGGAGGTGACGGATGCCGAAGAAGGTGGTGCCCGAGGAGGCGCGACGCAGGCGCAGGCCGACACGGCAGGGCGCGGTGCTCTCGGAGGCCCTTATCGTGGAGACCGCGCTGCGGGTACTGCGCGAGCACGGCACCGCCGGGCTGACCGCCCGGCGGCTGGGCGCGGCGCTCGGTGCGGACCCGAGCACCCTGTACCGCTACTTCACGGGCATGGACGATCTGGCACGGGCCGTCGGCAACGAGCTGATGGGGCGGGCCCTGGACGGATGGACGACGGGCCGTGACTGGCGTGCCGGCCTGCGCTCCCTCGGCCTCGCCCTGCACTCCTCCTACCTCGCCCACCCCCAGGCCGCCGTGCTCACCGCCGGCCGGGTGAGCGGACGGGCGCGCGAGATCGCCGTGGACGAGACGATCCTCGGTGTCCTGCGGGGCGCCGGACTGGCCGACGAGGCCGCGGTCCGCTTCTACCACGCGTTCATCGACCTGACCCTGGCCTTCGCCGCACTCGACGCGGGTTCACTCGCCCTTCCGGACGAAGCCCGCAGAGCCGACGAGGACATGTGGGCGTCCACCTATGCCCGGCTGCCCGCCGACTCCCACCCGAACATCGCCGCGACCGCCGATCACCTCGCGGCCCGCATGCCGCACAGCGCCTACCCGGTGGTCCTGGACACCCTGCTGGACGGCATCGCCGCCGAACTGGCCGCCGCGGCCCGGCTCAGGCCAGGGCGTTCACGGCGGCCGTGAACAGGCGGGGCAGGCGAGCGGCCGTGGGCATGATGTGGGGCGCGAGCGCGGGCTGCAGCCGGGCTCTCAAGAGCAGCTGGGTCAGCAGCCGGTGCCGGCGGGTCGCCTGCCGCCAGTCGGTTTCGTAGCGGCCGGGTGTGCCCCTGCGCAGGTTGGCGACCAGAGCCTCGGCGCCGATCAGGGCGAGGGCCACACCCTCACCGGTCAGGGCGTCGACGTATCCGGCGGCGTCGCCGACGAGCAGGACCCTCCCGTGGGCCCGGGTGCGGGCCCGCTGCCGCAGGGGCCCGGCGCCCCGCACCGAGGTGGTGGCCCTGTCCGGCGGGAGACGCTCGGCCAGGGCGGGGAAGTCCTCCAACTGGGCGGTGAAAGAGGCTCGCCGGGTCGTCAGCAGAGCGATGCCGACGAGCCCGGGGCCGATCGGGGTGACGTACGCCTCGGCGTTGCTGCCCCAGTGCACTTCGACGTACGGCGACCAGGGCGCCACCGCGTAGTGCCGGCGCAGTCCGTAACGGGGCGCGCCCCGGGTGCTCACCTCCAGACCGAGGGAGCGGCGCACCCGTGAGTGCAGGCCGTCCGCCGCGACCAGCCACCGGGCGCGCAGCCCCGTACCGGGGACGCTCACGCCCGTGCCGTCCTGCCTCACCTCCGCCACGCGCAGCGGCAGCACGGGCACCCCGGCCGCCAGCACGGCGCGGTGCAGCAGGCCGTGCAGGTCGGTGCGCCGGACACCCATCCCGGGGCCGTGGCGGAACGCCGCCTGGGCCTGGCGGGTGCCCTGGACGTAGCGGATGCCGGTGAGGGGGACGCCGGGGACCTCCAGGCCGAGCGCGGCGAGGGAGCGGACGGCGCCCGGCATCAGGCCCTCACCGCACGCCTTGTCGACCGGCGCCGGGCGCGGCTCGACGACGACGGCGTCGAGACCGGCGCGCGCGGCGTGCAGGGCGGTGGCCAGCCCGGCGGGTCCGCCTCCGACGATCAGCAGGTCGGGATGGGCGCTCACGCGGGCGCCGCCTGGGCCAGGGCCGTGTTCTCGCAGCGGAGGCGGACGGTGAGCAGCAGGGCGTTGGCCACGGAGAAGACGGCGGCCGTGAGCCACGCCGAGTGCACCAGGGGCAGGGCGGCGACCTCCACCACGACCGCGACGTAATTGGGGTGCCGCAGGAACCGGTAGGGCCCGGCACCGACCAGACGTGCTCCGGGGACGACGATGACCCGGGTGTTCCAGAACGGCCCGAGCGTCGCGATGCACCACCAGCGAAGCGCCTGCGCCAGGAGCGCGAGGGCCAGCAGGGGCCACCCCAGAGCGGGCACGAACGGGCGGTCGGCGAGTAGGGGTTCGAGCAGGCAGCACAGGAGCAGCCCGGTGTGCAGGGCGACCATGACCGGGTAGTGGCCACGACCGTGCTCCACCCCGGAGCGGGCCAGCGTCCACGCCGCGTTGCGGCGGGCGACGACGAGTTCGGCGACGCGTTCGGCGGCGACGGCGAGCACGAGCAGCGCGTACCACGACATGAGTCCACCTCACCAGCGCAGGAGTACGAGTTCGGAGCAGAACCCCGGGCCCATCGCCAGGAGCAGGCCCCACGTACCGGGCTCGGGCGGGCGACGTTCCCGGACGCTCTGCAGGATGTGCAGCACGGACACGGACGACATGTTCCCCACCGCCGCGAGGGAGCGCCGCGCGGAGTCGAGGGAGTCGTCGGGCAGGCCCAGGGTCTCGCTCACCGCGGACAGGATCCTCGGGCCTCCCGGGTGGCAGATCCAGGTCCCGATGTCGTCGACCGTCAGGCCGTGCTCGGCCAGGAACGCGCGCAGGTGCCGACCGAAGTGGCCCCTGACGATGTCCGGGACACCGGCATCGATCACGACGCGGAAGCCGTCGGCGCCGATCTCCCACCCCAGGAGCCGTTCGGTCCCCGGGTAGAGGTGACTGCGCGTGGCGACCACCAGTGGTCGGGCCTCGGGTGCGGCCGTGCTGCCGCTGCCCCGCGCACTGCCGCGTGCGACGAGTGCCGCCGCGCCGTCGCCGAAGAGCGCGCCCGCCACGAGGTTGGCACGCGAGCCGTCTCCCCGTTGGAGGGTCAGCGAGCACAGCTCCACGGCGAGCAGCACCGCCGTGTCGTCGGGATGTCCGCGAAGATGGTCGTGCACCCGGGCGAGGCCGGCCGCGCCCGCGACACAGCCGAGGCCGAACAGCGGAAGCCGCTTGACGTCGGGCCGCAGTCCCACGCGCCCGGCGAGCCGGGCGTCCAGTGACGGAGTGGCCACGCCCGTGACGGAGGTGAACACCAGCAGGTCGACATCGGCCGGCCCCAGTCCCGCCTCGTGCAGCGCGCCCATGAGCGCCTCCTCGCCCAGGTCGAGGCCCGCCTCGATCCACGCGTCGTTGCTGCGCCCGAAGTCACCGAGAAGGGCGTACTGCTCGATCGGCAGCGCGAGATGACGTGTACGCACCCCCGCGGACGCGTGCATACGGCGCAGCACCGCGCGGTCCGCGCCCGGGGACAGGCACAGGTCGCCGATCGGCTCGGTCAGCTCGCTCTGGGCGTACCGGTGCGGCGGCAGCGCGCACCGCACGGCGGCGACGGCGGGCCCCGCGGTGGGCGGCGGCGGCGCGCTCCGCGCGGCGGACGGGGAGGCGGACAGGGGAGGGGCAGGCTCGACGATCACGGGGACACGCATGTCGTCCATGCCTTCCTCGGCCGGCGACCCGACTACCGTGCGTACGTGTCAGTCCACCCGTCCGGGGTTCTCCCGCGTTCGCCGAGCAGAGTCCTGGCGCTCCTGCGCTCCTGCCATCCGGAACCGACGCTCGCTGTGACCGTCTTCGTGTCGGTCCTGGCCGTGGGAGCGGGCCGCGGACCGGCCGGGTCGGTGGCCGTGACCCTGGCCGTGCTCGCCGGCCAGCTCTCGATCGGCTGGTGCAACGACGCGGTCGACGCACGGCGCGACACGGCCTGCGGACGCGGCGACAAGCCGGTGAGCAGCGGGGAGCTTCCGCGCGCGGCGGCGGCCGCCGCGGCGGGAACGGCCCTGCTCCTGTGCGTACCGCTGTCCCTGGTGTGCGGGGCCGTCGCGGGGGCGGTGCACCTGGGCGGCGTGGCCGCCGGCTGGATGTACAACCTGTGGCTGAAGCACACGGTCCTGTCACCGCTGCCGTACGCCGCGGGCTTCGCGTCCCTCCCCGCGTTCGTCACCCTCGGTCCGCCCGCGTCGGCCTGGCCCGCCTGGTGGGCCCCGACCGCGGCTGCCCTGCTCGGCGTGGGAGCCCACCTGTCGAACGTGCTGCCGGACATCGAGGACGATCTCGCGACCGGTGTGCGCGGGCTGCCCCAGCGGCTGCACCGGCAGACCTGCCGGTGGCTGGCGCCGGCCGTGATGCTGGCAGCGGTGGGCGTGCTGGTCATGGGACCGCCCGGCGCGATCGGGGCCATGGGCTGGACGCTCACCGCGGCGGCCGTGGTCGCCGCCGTCGCGGGTACGGCCGTGCGGTCGGGGGCGCGCAGCCGATGGCCGTTCCGGGCGGCCATCGTGGTGGCCGGCATCGCCGTGGCGCGACTGCTGCCGCTCGCTCCCGACATGGCCTGAGGGAGAGGGCCCAAGGCTCCGCGGCACGGTCCGGAAGTGGCTCGTCCGGCCGCTCCCGAAGTGGCCCACACGGGGCAAGCGGCAGGGGCATACGGTCGAGAAGACGACGCACGGTGAGCCCACGCGAGCGCGCACGGGCATCGTGTGTCCGATGACCGCCGCACCCCCCGAGGACCCCTCATGCAAGCCATCACCGTCCACGACCGCGCGGCGGGTGCCGCCGGGCTCGCCCTGACGGAACTGCCTCATCCGCACGCCGCCGAGAACGACGTCGTCGTACGCGTGCATGCCGCGGGCTTCACCCGCGGAGAACTCGACTGGCCCGCTACCTGGACGGACCGGGCCGGCCGCGACCGGACGCCGAGCGTTCCCGGACACGAACTGTCGGGGGTGGTCGAGGAACTGGGATACGGCACCACCGGCCTCACCGTCGGCCAGCGGGTGTTCGGCCTGGCCGACTGGACGCGCAACGGATCGCTGGCCGAGTACACCGCCGTGGAGGCCCGCAACCTGGCGCCTCTTCCGGCGGACGTCGACCACACCGTGGCCGCCGCGCTGCCCGTGTCGGGACTGACCGCGTGGCAGGGCCTGTTCGACCACGCACGGCTGACCGCGGGGCAGACCGTCGTGATCCACGGTGCCGCGGGAAGCGTCGGGTCGGTCGCGGTCCAGCTCGCGCGGGAGGTGGGCGCACGGGTGATCGCCACCGGCCGTTCCGCCGACCGGGACGCGGGTCTCGCCCTCGGCGCCGACGTCTTCCTCGACCTCGAGTCCGAGCGGCTGGAGGACGGGGGAGAGGCCGACGTCGTGTTCGACGTCATCGGCGGCGAGATCCTCCGCCGCTCGGCCGCGCTCGTACGTCCCGGCGGCACTCTCGTCACCATCGCCGAGCCGCCCGAGGCCAGGTCGGAGAACGGCCGGGCGGTCTTCTTCGTCGTCGAACCCGACCGGGCCGGGCTCACCGAACTCGTGCAGCGGGTGAGGGACGGGCGGCTCCAGCCGGCCGTCGGGGAGGTGCGTCCGCTGGCCGAGGCGCCCGCGGCCTTCGCGCCCGGCCGGGGCAGACACGGCAGGACCATCATCCGCGTCGCGTCCGACACCCCCGCGGCGGCAGGTTCCCGGTGAAGGACATCTCGCTCGCCGCCCTTCCCGTGCCCGACAGCCGGACGGCGGTCGCCGCCCTGGACGTGGCGGCCGCCCACCTCTCCCCGGCACTGCTCAACCACTCCCTGCGCGCCTACCTGTGGGCGGCGGCCCGCGGCACCGCGGACGGTGTCCCCTTCGACCCGGAACTCCTCTACGTGGCCGCGCTGTTCCACGACATCGGGCTGGTGCCGGTCTTCGACAGCCACACCGTCGCCTTCGAGGAGGCGGGCGGACACGTCGCCCGGGTCTTCGCCGCCGGGGCCGGATGGCCGGCCGAGCGCCGTGCGCGCCTGTCGGACGTGATCGTCCGCCACATGTGGCCGCGGGTGGACGTCGCCGCCGACCCCGAGGGGCACCTGCTGGCCCGCGCCACCGCGACCGAGGTGGTCGGCAAGGAGGCGGACGCCTACCCGTCCCGCTTCCGCGACGAGGTGCTGGACCGCTACCCGAGGCTGGACCTCGCCGCATCGTTCCTGGCGTGCTTCCGGGACCAGGCGGCGCGCAAACCCGACAGCTCGGCGGCCGGCGCGGTGGGGTCGGGGCTCGCGGAGCGAATGGCCGCCAACCCGCTCGACTCCTTGGCCTGAGAAGGACTTTTCGGACCGCGCGGTCAGGGCACACGGTCGCTGACCGCGCAGTATCGAGACACGGGAGATCGACGTGGCGGACGACCCGCATCGCCAACAGGACCCTACTGATCAGTATCCTCGTCCGGAGTTCGCCGGTCAGGACCAGCCGCACCCGGGCTGGACCGGGCCGATGGACCCGCCGCCCGACCACGGTGAGGAGTCGTACCGCGGATCGGGGCGTCTGGTGGGCCGCAGGACCGTCATCACGGGCGGAGACTCCGGCATCGGCCGAGCGGTGGCCCTGGCGTTCGCCCGTGAGGGCGCCGACGTGCTGTTCACCCACCTCGATCAGGAGCAGGACGAGGCACGGGAGACGTCCCGTCTGGTGGAGGACGCCGGGCAGAAGGCCGTGGCCGTCTCGTGCGACATCCGTGAGGAGCAGAACTGCCGGGCCCTGGTCGACCGGGCCGTCTCGGAGTTCGGCGGCATCGACGTCCTGGTGAACAACGCGGCCTACCAGATGTCCCAGCCGGACGGCATCGAAGCGATCACGACGGAGCAGTTCGACCGGGTGATGCGGACGAACCTGTACGGCATGTTCTGGCTGACCAAGTTCGCGCTGCCGCACATTCCGGAGGGCGGCAGCGTCATCAACACCACCTCCGTGCAGGCGTACAAGCCCAGTCCGCACCTGCTGGACTACGCGACGACCAAGGGCGCGATCGTGACCTTCACCCAGGGACTCGCCCAGATGGTCGCGGAACGCGGGATCCGGGTGAACGCGGTGGCGCCCGGCCCGGTGTGGACGCCGTTGATCCCGGCGACGCTGCCGGACACGGCCGAGTTCGGGAAGCAGAGCCCGCTGGGCCGTCCCGCGCAGCCGGCCGAGCTGGCACCGGCGTACGTCTATCTCGCCTCTCAGGAGGCCGGATACGTCACCGCGGAAATCCTGAACGTGACCGGTGGGACGCCGCTGCCCTGAGCCGGCGCGGCCGTCACCGGCGGGGGTCAGGCCGCCTGGGTGAGTTCCGCGCGCCCGAAGAGGATCGCGTAGCCGGAGGGCAGTTGGGCGAGGATGCGGTCGAGCAGGTCCGGGCCGGCCAGACGGGCGACGACGCCCAGGACCGAGCCGACGTCCCAGCGCGTGGTGGCCAGGGTGCCGCCGGTGCGGGCGGCGAGGTCCCTGACGAACGCCCAGCCGCTCATCGAGTCGGTGCCCGGTATCTGGGCGGCGAGGATCTCGGCCGCCTCGCGGGGGAGACGGGCGGCCAGCTCGACGCGTTCCTCGCCGGTGACGCGGCGGCCGAGGGCGGCCAGGACGGCGGACACGACCTCCTCGGCTCGCTCCCGGGTGGGATAGGCGCCGTGGTACCGGACCTGCTCCAGCATCTGGACGAACGACATGGCCGGCTCGACGGTGATCGTCGTCGGCGCCGTCTGGGACTGCATCGGTGAAGGGTGCCTTTCTGAGTCGTGGGACGGTACGGCCTGTTCGGCCGGTGCCGGTGGCGGTGTCCCGTGGGACGGGAGGGTCAGTCTCCGGAGGTGCGGACCGGGCTCGGGGCGGTGATGTCCTGCGGCCGGCCGAAGAGCAGGTCGTATCCCGGCGGTAGCTGGAACAGGACGCGGCGTGTCAGCTCCTCGCCGGCCGCGTCCGCGGCCACGCTGAGCACGGCCCCGACATCCCAGGTCGCGGTCTGCTCCGTGGCCCCCTCGATCCACGCCGCGGTGGCCCGCACGAAACGTTCGGCGGACAGCGGCTCGGTGGCCTGGAGCGGATTGAGCAGAATCAGGGCGAAGCCCTCCGGGAGCCTCGCGGCCAGTTCGGCCCGTACCTCGCCCACCAGGTGGGCGCCCAGGAGGGCCAGCACGGTGCGCGCCGCACGGTCGGCCTCGGCACGGGTCGGGTACTCACCGCGTTCCTGTACCTGGTCGAGGAACACGTTCCACGGCATGGTCATCGGGATGCTCCTTCCCTCGGGAGTCCGTACCCGTGGGCGGGCGGGGGACGGGAGGCACGGGATGTCCCGTTCCCCGCCCGCCCGGAGCGCGGCTTCCGCCTCAGCCGGAGATCTCCTTGTGGTCCGGGCCGGCGCCGATCGAGATCTTGCGCGGCTTGGCCCGCTCGGCGATCGGGACGCGCAGGGTGAGCACACCCGCGTCGTAGTCGGCACTGATGTGCTCGGTGTCGAGGGTGTCGGCGAGCACCACCTGGCGGGAGAAGACGCCGAAGGGGCGCTCCGAGAGCTCCATCTGGACGTCGTCGCCCCTGGCGGCGGGACGGCGTTCGGCCCGGACGGTCAGCATGTTGCGCTCGACGTCGATGTCGATCGCGTCCCGGTCGACACCGGGGAGGTCGAGCGCGATCACGTACACGTCCCCCTCGCGGTAGGCGTCCATGGGCATCGCGGACGGACGCGACCAGGTGCCGGACGTGCTGGGGAACAACTGCTGGGTGAGCCGGTCGAGCTCACGGAAGGGGTCGGTGCGCATCAGCATCGTGAAACACCTCCAGTTCGAGCGGATCCGCTCATGCGCTGGTTCTTGCTTTTGTTGTAGCATGTCATCGAAACGATGACAACTGACGGTGTCGTCAGAAGGGTGACACCGGTGTCGGGAGGTGACCATGGCCGCAGACCCGCAGGAATCCGCACCCCAGCCCGTGTCCTTCCTCGCCGCCCAGGCAGCGCTGGCGGCGATCGAGGAGGCGGTCCACGGCGCCCAGGCACCGCGGCACGGAAAGCCGGCCGGTGACGAGGTCAGCTCCGACCAGGCGCTCGCCGCACTGCTGCTCCTGCGCCAGATGCGCGACCAGCTCGCCGGGTGGGAGACGGGCCTGATCGAAACCGCGCGTGAGGCGGGCGCGAGCTGGGCCGACCTCGCCCGTCCCCTCGGCGTCGCCAGCCGGCAGGCCGCCGAACGCCGCTACCTGCGCCTGCGTCCCGGCGCCCCCGGCAGTACCGGCGAACAGCGTGTCCAGGCCACCCGCGACCGCCGCGCCGCCGACCGCGCCGTCACCACCTGGGCCCGTGGCAACGCCGCGGACCTGCGTCAGCTCGCCGGCCAGATCACCGCACTCGCGGGCCTCCCGGCCGGAGCCCGTACTCCGCTGGTCCAGGCACTGGCCCACGACGACGCCGCCGGGCTGATCGAGCCGCTGTCGGGTGCCCGTGAGCACCTCTGCGCCCACCATCCGGAACTGGCCGACCGCATCGACACCCTCACCCGCCGCACCGACCGGCTCCGCCGCACGGGGACCAACGAGGACCAGACGCCCGGGGAATGAGCCGTGCTCGGACGGAGTGCGGTCGGCGCGGTCGGTGGCCCCGCCCTGGCGGGAGGCGGGCAGGGCGGAGCTGACGGCGCGGGTCGTGGAGGAGCGGCCGGGCGCCTGTGTCACCGTCCTGATGGACACGTTGGGCCGAGCCCACCCGGCGTTGCGGGCACGTCGCCCGGAGCGATCAGCCGCTGTCAGCGGCGTGGTGCGCCTCCTGCCGCGTCGGCGGGCATCCGGGCGGGGTAGGGCTCGGCGAAGTCCGCCGAGCGGCTGACGCCTTCCCATGCGGTGGCTTCCGCCAGCTGGCGACGGGAGTACTCCGTGGCCATCTCGACGGCGTTGACGCCGAGCAGGAGGTGCGAGGGCGGGTTGTCGCGTCGGACCGCCCCGAAGATGATGCCGGCGGCGCGCCGCGGGTCGCCGGCGGCCCCGGCGTCGCTCTGTCGCATGCGCCGGTTCATGAGGCCGACGGTGTCCTCGTACTCCGCGGGCACCGGCCGCACCGTCATGGAGGACCCGGCCCAGTCGGTGGCGAATCCGCTCGGCTCCACCACCATGACCCGTACGCCGAACGGTGCCGCCTCCACGGCGAGTACGCGGCTGAACCCGTCCACCGCGAACTTGGCCGCCTGGTAGGAGGCGATGCCGGGTGATCCGCCCACGCGTCCGCCGACCGAGGAGACCTGGACGATCGTGCCGCCGCCCTGAGCGCGCAGGACCGGCAGGGCGGCCCGGGTGACGTGGTAGACGCCCCAGAAGTTGGTCTCGAACTGGGCGCGGAAGTCGGCGTCGTCCGTCGTCTCGATCGGTGACACGTTCGCGTACCCGGCGTTGTTGACCAGGACGTCGACGCGCCCGAAGCGGCCGATCGCCGCGTCGACGGCCTCCCGGGCGCCGGCGGCGTCCGTGACGTCGAGTGCGACCGGGTGGACGCGGTCTTCGCCGTACCGCTGTACGAGGTCGTCGAGCTGTTCCGGCCGGCGGGCGGTGGCGACGACCAGGTCGCCCGCGTCGAGGGCGGCGGTGACCAGGGCGCGGCCGAGGCCGCGTGAGGAGCCGGTGACGAACCAGACCCGCTGACTGTGCTTGCGTTCTTCCATACCGATAGTGAAACACCGTTGCGTTATTAATGCAACGCGGTTGCCCTATGCTGAGGTGATGACCGGGTCCGGATTCCAGCGCGCCCGCAGCGCGCAGGCCAAGCAGCAGCGTGAAGAGGCGATCCTCGAAGCGGCCCGCGCGCTCGGCGCCGAGCGGGGCATTCGCGAGATCACGCTGACCGACATCGCCGCCGCCGTGGGCATGCACAAGTCAGCGCTGCTGCGCTACTTCGAGACGCGCGAGCAGATCTTTCTCAAGATCACTGCCGAGGGGTGGAGGGAGTGGTCCGCGGAGTTGTGTGACCGGCTGCGCGCACTGCCGAGTGCCGCACCGGAGGCCGTCGGCCAGGTCTTCGCGGCCACTCTGGCAGCCCGGCCCCTGTTCTGCGACCTGCTGGCCCAGGCGCCCCTCAACCTGGAACGGAACGTGTCCATCGAGTCGGTGCGCGCTTTCAAGATCGTGACCCTCGACGAGGTCGACCGCATCGTCGCCGAGCTGCGACGACTGCTCGGCATCGAGGAGACCCAGGCCGTGGACGTGATCGCGACGGCCACCAGCCTGGCGGGCGCCCTGTGGCAGATGGCGACGCCCGGTCCGCACATCCAGACCCTCTACCGCAGCGACCCCCGGCTCGCGCACGCGGTCGTCGAGGTCGAGCCACGCCTGGACCGCGTCCTCGGCGCCCTGCTCCGGGGGCTGGCCGACCGATGACGGGAAGGCGGTCGGCCCCGGCGACGACGCGCTGCCCGAGTCGCAAGAGGTGAAGACCGACAGGGCGGAGTGCGCACCGCTCGCGTACGCCATGGCCGGGCCGGCACCCGCCGACACGCAGGCCGGCACCAGCAACTCCGCGACCAGGAACGCGCGTCGGGACTCCGCCTCCCAGTCTCCCGAGGACGTGCTTCAGGCGTGGGAGAGCGCGAAGGAGACGAGGAAGCCGCTGACCGTGACGAGCCCGATGGCCAGGTGGGCGTCTTCGAAGGCCTCCGGGATCATGGTGTCCGCGATCATCGCGAGGATCGCCCCGGCCGCCACCGCGGTCACGGCGGCCACGACGGCGGGGGAGAAGGCGCCCACGACGGTGTAGCCGAGGACCGCGGACACGGTACTGGCGGCGGCGATCGCGCCCCACACACCGAAGACGTACGCCGTGCCGCGGCCCGCGCGTTTCATACCCGCGGAACTCGACAGACCCTCAGGGACGTTGCTGATGAACACGGCCGCCACCGTGACCATGCTGACCGCGCCGCCGTCGAGCAGGCTCACCCCGATCACGGCCGATTCCGGCACCCCGTCCAGGAGCGCCCCGAACGCGAGAGCCAGGCCCGAACCGCCCTGCTGGGCCTCGGAGGGCTGCGCGTGCGCGGTGTGGTGGCCGGACCTCTTCCGGTGCCGGGCGCCACGGCGGGCCAGCCAGAGGTTGCCCAGGGTGTAGGCGGTCGCGCCGATGATCGTGCCGATCGCCGCGGGCGCCAGTCCGGCCTGTTCGTAGGCCTCACCGACGAGTTCGTAGGAGACCGCGGAGAGGAGCACACCGGCGCCGAAGGCCATCACGGTGGCGATCACCTTCTGCGGCACCCGCACCCCGAACCCGATCACCGCGCCCAGCAGCAGCGCCGCTCCCGCCAGCAATCCCCACAGTCCCGCCTGCACCGCATCGTTCATACGTGGGCCGGTACCCCGCGGGACCACGTCGAGTCCGGCACCCCGCGAACGTACCGGGCGGCGAGGGCCGGAGGTTGTCCGGCGCGTGGCGGGGTACCCAGCCGATCTTGAGAGGAGAGACGTGTCTGAAGAGAATGTGAAGAATGTCTTCGTCGTCGGTCTCGACGAGGCCAACCTGCCGACGCTCCAGGCCGTACCGGGCGCCCGATCGCTGCGCTTCCACGGCCTGTTGACGGTGGAGGAGCTCCAGGACGGAGAGGTCTCGGTGCCCGACATCCTGGAGAAGGCCCAGCGGGAGCTGGACGCCTTCGAGGGGAGCATCGACGCCATCGTGGGCTACTGGGACTTCCCGGTCAGCACCCTGGTGCCGATCCTCGGCGAGCGATACGGCACCCGCACCACCAGCCTTGAGTCGGTGGTCAAGTGCGAGCACAAGTACTGGAGCCGGCTCGAACAGCGGGAGGTCACCGACTGCCTCCCGCGTTTCGGCCGCGTCGACCTGCGGGCCGACCCGCCGAGCCCACCGGACGGCGTGCGCTTCCCGATGTGGCTCAAGCCCGCACTGTCCTATTCCTCCGAACTCGCCTTCGGCGTCGGCGACGAGGAGGAGTTCCGCAAGGCCGTCACCGAGATCCGGGACGGCATCTCCCGCGTCGGCCGCCCCTTCGAGCGCATCCTCGACCGCATCGACCTGCCGCCCGAGATGGACGGCGTCGGGGGCCGGGTGTGCCTCGCCGAGGAGGAGTGCTCCGGCATCCAGGTCGCCGTGGAGGGCTATGTGCACCAGGGGGAGGTGACCGTCTACGGCACCCTGGACTCCATCGACTATCCGGACTCGGCGTGCTTCCTGCGCCACCAGTACCCCTCCACCCTCCCCCCACAGGTGATCGCACGGCTGCACGACGTCACCGAGCGCGTGATGAGCCGCATCGGCTTCGACTCGGCGACCTTCAGCGTGGAGTACTTCTACGACCCGAGCAGCCGGCGGATCAACCTGCTCGAGATCAACCCCCGCCACTCCCAGTCGCACGCCGAGCTGTTCCAGTACGTCGACGGGGTGCCCAACCACCATCCCATGCTGGCGCTCGCCCTCGGTTCCGACCCGACCATGCCGCACCGGCAGGGTCCCTACGCGATGGCCGCGAAGTGGTACTACCGCTGGTTCACGGACGGCGAGGTGCGCAACGTGCCCTCGCCCGAGACGATCGCGCGGATCGAGCGGGAGACACCGGGCGTGCGGATCCACGTCCTGCCCGAGGCGGGCCGGCGACTGTCCGACCTCTCCCAGCAGGACAGTTACAGCTACGAGGTCGCGCACATCTTCACCGGCGGGAACGACGAGGACGAGATGCGCGAGAAGTACGACCACTGCGTGGCGGCCCTCGGGCTCACCATCGACGGGCCCGACGCGGGAGCGCGACGGTAAGGAGTACGCAGGACCCATGCGTTACGTGACCCAACTGCCCCACGAGACGAAGGAAGAAGAGCACGTCGTCATCCCGATGTCCGACGGCGTCCGCCTGTCGGCGCGGGTGTGGCGGCCCCTGTCGTCCGACCACGAACCCGTGCCCGCGGTCCTGGAGTACATCCCCTACCGCAAACGGGACCTCACCGCCGTCCGCGACTCGGTCCACCACCCCTACATCGCGGGGCACGGCTACGCCTGCGTCCGCGTCGACCTGCGCGGAACCGGTGAGTCCGAGGGAGTCCTCCGGGACGAGTACCTGGAACAGGAGCAGCGCGACGCCGAGGAGGTGCTGGCCTGGCTCGCCGACCAGCCCTGGTGCGACGGCAGCACCGGGATGATGGGCATCTCCTGGGGCGCCTTCGCCGCCCTCCAGGTGGCGGCCAGGCAGCCGCCGAGCCTCAAGGCCATCGTCATCGCCTCGTTCACGGACGACCGGCACGCCGACGACATGCACTACATGGGCGGCGCGATGCTGTCCGACAACCTGGCCGAGGCGGGCACCATGTTCGCCTACGCCACCTGCCCGCCCGACCCGGCCGTGGTCGGTGACCGCTGGCGCGAGATGTGGCACGAACGCCTGGAGCACACCCGGCCCTGGGTGCTGGAGTGGCTCCGGCACCAGCGCCGCGACGACTACTGGCGGCACGCCTCGGTCGCCGAGAACTACCAGGCCGTACAGTGCCCCGTCCTCGCCTCCAGCGGGTGGGCGGACGGTTACTCGAACGCCGTCACCCGGCTGCTCGCCCACCTGGACGTGCCCCGCAAGGGGTTGATCGGCCCCTGGTCGCACAAGTTCCCCCACCTCGGGGAACCCGGCCCCGCCATCGGCTACCTCCAGGAGGTGGTGCGCTGGTGGGACCACTGGCTCAAGGGCGTCGACAACGGCGTCATGGACGGCCCCATGCTGCGCACCTGGATGCAGGACAGTGTGCCGCCGTCCACGTCGTACGAGGAACGGCCGGGGCGCTGGGTGGCGGAGCCGTCCTGGCCCTCTCCGAACGTCCACCCGGTCACCCACCCGCTCAGCCGGCACCGCATCGAGGACCCGGTGGAGCAGTCGTCCGACCCCGGCGAGGGGGCCGCGGCAGGCGACGTGCTGACCGTGCGGTCGCCGTTGTCCGTCGGCCAGTTCGCCGGCAAGTGGGCCTCCTACAACGCGCCGCCCGACCTGCCCTACGACCAGCGTGAGGAGGACGGCGGTTCCCTGGTCTTCGAGACCGATCCGCTCACCGAACCGCTGGAGATCCTCGGCTCGCCGACCGTGGAACTCGACCTGTCGGTCGCCGAGCCGGTCGCCATGGTGGCCGCGCGCCTGTCCGACGTGCGCCCCGACGGAGCCGCGACCCGGGTGACCTACGGGCTGCTCAACCTCACGCGCTGCGAGAGCACCGAGCAGCCCGAGCCGCTGGAACCCGGCCGCCGCTACCGGGCCACCGTCCACCTCAACGGAGTGGCGCAGTCCTTCCCGCCCGGTCACCGGATCCGGCTGTCCCTGTCCACGTCCTACTGGCCGCTCGCCTGGCCGCCGCCGAGGCCCGCCGAGCTGAGCGTCCACGAGCGTTCCAGCACCCTCACCCTCCCCGTCCGGCCCGCGCACCGCCCCGACGACACACCTGCCGACCCGTTCGGCGTCCCGGAGGGAACTCCGCCGCTGACGACCACCACGCTGACCCCTCCGGAGGAACGCTGGGAGGTGAGGCGCGACCTGATCGGCTACGACGCCGAACTGGACATCGTCAAGGACCGGGGCCTGATCCGCTGCGACGACATCGGCGTGGACGTCGGCTGCCGGGCTCACGAGCGGTACGCGGCGACGGCGGACGACTTCACCTCGGCGCGTGGCGAGTCGACGTGGACCATGCGCTTCGGGCGGGACGACTGGGACGTCAGCGTCGTGACCCACACCCGGCTCAGGTGCGACGAGCAGAGCTTCTTCGTGGACGCCACCCTCGACGGCTACGAGGCGGGGCGCCGCGTGTTCTCCCGCACCTGGAACGAAACCGTGCCGCGGGACCTGCTCTGACCGCACCGCACCGCACTGGACGGCGAAGACATCCGGAACCGTGGGGTGAACGGGATCGACTCACGCGGGGCCGGGCGGGTCGACGGCCACGCAGCAGCGGCCGGGGCGGGGTGCCAGCACCGCCCGTCCAGGCGGCTGTCCGCCCGCTTCGAGCAGGCCTCGGACCAGGTGCAGGTTCAGCCAGCACACCAGTTCCGTGTGCTCCTGGGCGAGCCGGTGGAAGGGGCAGTTGCGCAGGTCGACGCCCCCCTCGGCGGTCGTCGCGGGCTCGTAGCCGCAGCCGCGCAGCGCCGCTGTCAGGTCCGCGCCGCCGGCCGACCGGCCCGCCGCGCGCGCGGCCGCGGCCACCGCCTGCCGCACCGCCCCGGAGCCGTCGGCGGCGACGGCCTCGGCCAGCACCCCGGCCAGCAGGCCGTAGTCGCGGGGCGGCACGCTGACGGACAGCTCTTCGTCGGTACGCGCGTAGCGCTTGGCCGGGCGGCCCGCACCCGGGCCGCCGCGCCCGGCTGCCCGGGCGTAGCTGGTGTCGAGCAGGCCCGCGTCGGCCAGCTTGTCCAGGTGGTAGGCGGCCAGCGTGCGGCTGATCCCGGCCGCCTTCGCGGCGTCCTCCCGGCCGACGGGCTCGTCGCGGGTCCGCACGTAGTCGTACAGCCGACGCCGCACCGGGTCGTCCAGGCTGCTCAGCTCGCTGATGGCGTCCCTGCCACGGTCCGCGTTCGTACCCACGCCGCCAATGTAACACCAATGAGATTTGACAAATTACGAGCGACATGGCCAGCCTGTAAAAACAACACACCTTGTTGATACAGGGAGGACGCGGGGATGACTGCCACCGTCGCACTGCAGGTGATCGAGGACGTCCCCGGACCCGACCTGGAGGCCGCCGAGCGTGCCGCGCGGGAGTTCCTGCGAGCGCTCGGGGTCGTGGTGGACGGCGACGGGGTGAGGGACACCCCGGGACGGATGGCCCGCGGCTACGCCGAGCTGCTCAGCCCGCGCCCCTTCCGGATGACCACGTTCCCCAACGACGAGGGGTACGACGAACTGGTCCTGGCCCGCGACATCCCCGTGCGCTCGGTCTGCCGGCACCACATGCTGCCCTTCGTGGGGGTGGCGCACGTCGGCTACCTGCCCGGCGCGCGGATCCTCGGACTGTCCAAGCTGGCCCGGGTGGTGGAGCACTTCGCCTGCCGCCCCCAGGTGCAGGAACGGCTCACCAAGCAGACCGCGGACTGGCTCGCCGAACAGCTCCGGCCCCGGGGAGTCGGGGTGGTCGTCGAAGCCGAACACACCTGCATGACCCTGCGCGGAGTGCAGGCCACCGGATCGAGGACGGTCACCTCCACCATGCTCGGAACCCTGCGCGACGACGCGGCCTCCCGGCAGGAGTTCCTCGCCCTCACCGGCGTCCAGCGGTAGCAGGGCAACCCCACGTCACACCCCAGCGACCCGGAGGGCCGTCATGACCACACCGCAGCGCCCGCCCCGGCGGATCGTGATCGTCGGCGCCGGTCTGGCCGGAGCCTCGGCCGCCGCCGCCCTGCGCGAACAGGGGTTCGATGGCGACGTCACCCTGTTCGGCCGGGAGGGCCACGACCCCTACGAACTCCCCCCGCTGTCCAAGGGCGTCCTGCAGGGCGAGCGGGACGAGTCGGACCTGGTCCGGGAAACGGGCTACTACGACGACCACGACATCGCACTGCGCCGCGACACCACCGTCACCGCCCTGCGACCCGCCGACCACCTGATCGTCGACGCCGACGGCGCGGAACACGGATACGACCGCCTGCTGCTGGCCACCGGGTCCCGCCCGCGCACCCTGCCCGGGTTCGACGGACCCGGCGTGTACACGCTGCGCACCCTCGACGACGCCCTGGCCCTGCGGGAGAAGCTGACCGACGGGGCCCGGGTGGTGATCGTCGGCGCCGGCTGGGTCGGCTGCGAGGTCGCCTCCGCGGCCCGCGCCCACGGCGCACACGTGACCGTGGTCGACCCCGCCCCCCTGCCGCTGCACCAGGTCCTCGGCGACCGCGTCGGGGCGGTCTTCCGCGATCTGCACGCCGACCACGGCGTCACCCTGCGCCTGGGAGTCAAGGCGACCGGCACCCGCGACGGCGGCAGGACGGTGCTCCTGGACGACGGCGGCGAACTGCCCGCCGACGCGCTCGTCGTCGGAGTCGGTGCCCTGCCCCGCACCGAACTCGCCGAAGCCGCGGGCCTCGACCTCGCGGCGGGCGGCGTCGCCGTCGACGCCGCACTGCGCA
Source organism: Streptomyces sp. NPDC034099 (assembly GCF_055575415.1). Classification (NCBI taxonomy): domain Bacteria; kingdom Bacillati; phylum Actinomycetota; class Actinomycetes; order Kitasatosporales; family Streptomycetaceae; genus Streptomyces; species Streptomyces sp. NPDC034099. Next base: position 367,891 of record NZ_JBVISR010000003.1, read on the forward strand.
CCTCCGCCCCCGACGTCTACGCGGCCGGTGACATCGCCGCCCACGACCACCCGCGGTACGAGGGACGGGTACGCGTCGAGCACTGGGCCAACGCCAAGGAGCAGGGCACCCACGTGGCCGGCAACCTCCCCGGCGGCCACGACGCCTACGACGCGGACCCGTACTTCTTCTCCGACCAGTACGACCTCGGCTGCGAGTACCGCGGCCTGGCCGACCCCGCCCGCGACGAACTGGTCCTGCGGGGCGAGCCCGCCTCCCGCGAGTTCCTCGCCTTCTGGCTGCGCGACGGACGCGTCACCGCCGCCCTCAACGTCAACTCCTGGGACCACGGCGACGCGCTCACGGCCCTGGTCGGCACCCGCGCCCGGGTCTCCGCCCAGCGGCTCACCGAGGCGGACCCGCACACCCTCACCACCGGCGACGCGGCACCACAGCGGTGAGGACCCCCGGCCGTCCAGCGACAGGAGCCACACGCCCCATGCACACCGCAGAAATCGAGCTCGAGTTCCGCGGCCGCCGCATCGCCAGCGACCGGCCGCTGGTGATGGCGATCGTCAACCGCACACCGGACTCCTTCTACGACCGGGGTGCCACCTTCGCCGCCGAGGCGGCCCAGGCCGCCGTCGCCCGGGCCGTCGCCGAGGGGGCCGACATGATCGACCTCGGGGGAGTGGCGGCCAGCCCCGGTGAGGACGTCACGGCCGCCGAGGAAGCCGCCCGCATCGTTCCGCTGGTGGAATGGGCCCGCGAGCGCTACCCCGATCTGCTGATCAGCGTCGACACCTGGCGCCACGAGGTCGGCGACGCCGTCTGCCGGGCCGGCGCGGACCTCCTCAACGACGCCTGGGCCGCCGCCGACCCCGAACTGATCGAGGTGGCCGCCGCCCACGGGGCCGGCTACGTGTGCACCCACACCGGCGGCCGCACACCCCGCGCCGAACCCTTCCGCCCCGGCTACCCCGACGTGGTGGCCGCCGTCCGTGACTTCGTCGTCCAGCTCGCCGAACGCGCCGAAGCCGCCGGCGTACCGCGCGGCGGCATCCTCATCGACGCCACCGGGTACGGCAAGAACACCACCGACCACCTCCTGCTGCTGCGCAACCTCCGCGAGTTCACACAGACCGGCTGGCCGGTCCTGATGGCCCTGTCCAACAAGGCGTTCGTGGGCGAGATGCTCGACGTGGAACTGGAGGACCGGCTGACCGGCACCCTGGCGGCCACCGCCATCGCCGCCCGGGACGGCGCCGCCGTCTTCCGCGCCCACCAGGTCCGGCCCACCAGGCACGTCGTGGAGATGGCCGCAGGCATCAACGGCAGCCGTCCCCCCGCCCGCACCGCCACCTGGATCGCCTGATGCACCTGATCTGGCCCGCCGAACAGGCCCGCCCCATCGACGACGACGAACTGGAACGCCTCTACACCTACCCGGACCGTGAGCGCTGGCTCGCCGTCAACTTCGTCGCCAGTGCCGACGGGGCCGTGGAGATCGGCGGCCTGGCCAGGCCCCTGTCCACCCCGCCCGACCGCAAGGTGCTGCGGCTCGGCAGCGACCTCGCCGACGTCCTGCTGATCGGCGCCACCACCGCCATGGTCGAGGGCTTCCGCGGGGTCCACCCCGACCAGGACACCCTCGACCGCCGACGCCGCCACGGCCTGGCCGGCGTCCCGCCCACCGCCGTCGTGACCACCGGCCGGTCACTGCCCCCCGACGCTCCCGTCATCACCCGGGCCCGCGTCCCCACCCTCGTCCTCACCTGCGCGTCCGTACCCGTGCCCACCCGCCGGGCCTGGCAGGAGGCCGGAGCGGAGGTCGTCGTCGCGGGCGAGGACACGGTCGACCTCGCCGCAGCGGTCGCGGCCCTCACCCGGCGGGGACTGCGGCGCATCGACTGCGAAGGCGGACCCCACCTGTTCGGGGCACTCACCGGCGCCGGCCTGGTCGACGAACTCCGCCTGACCGTCTCCCCCCTGCTGGCGGCAGGCCCCGCCGGCCGGATCGCGACCAGTCCGCTCGTCCGGCCCACCGACCTGCACCTGGCCACCGCACTCGCCGAGGGCGGCACCCTGCTCCTGCGCTACCTCACGCGCCCCGACGGGCCGCGCTGACGGTGCGGAACCGGCGAGACCGGCGGGCACAGGACGGGCAGGCATCCTCCGCCGCGCCGCGCCGCGCCGCGCCGGGTCCGACCCGGCCGCGTCAACGGCCGCCGGGTCACGCCTGTGGAGGGTCCTCCGCGTCGCGGACCAGCAGCGCGATCTGCACCCGGTTCTCGACCCCCAGCTTGGCGAACAGGCTGCCGGTGTGGGCCTTGACCGTCGCGACGGTGATGCGCAGCCGCTCGGCGATCTGCGGATTGCCCAGTCCGTCCGCGATGGCCCGGGCGGTCTCCCGCTCCCGTTCCGTCAACACGGACAGCCGCTCGCGCGCGTCCTCGCGGGAACGGCCACGGACGTGCGAGGAGTCCGGGCCCGTGGCCGCGGCGATCACGCGTGCCGTGGCCGCCGGGGACAGGACGGGGTGGCCGTCCGCCACGGTCCGCACCGCGTCGAGGATCCCCGCGGGCGGGGTGTCCTTGAGGACGAAGCCGAGCGCTCCGGCGCGCAGCGCCCCGAGCACCAGGTCGTCGGAGTCGAAGGTGGTCAGCATCAGCACCCGCGGCGGCGCCGGCCGGGTGAGCAGCTCCCGGGTCGTCTCCAGACCGTCCCGGCCCGGCATCCGTACATCCATCAGCACCACGTCGGGCCGCTGCTCGGCCACCACGGCGAGAGCGGCGTCCCCGTCGGCCGCCTCGGCGACGACGGTCAGGTCCGGTTCACCGTCGACGACGAGCCGCAGGGCCATGCGCACCAGTTGCTCGTCGTCGACGATGACGACCCGTACGGGATCACGTCGCGTGTCCACTCATGCGCCCCTTTCGTGGCGGTGGGCGGGGCCGTCCGGCCAGGGAAGCCGGGCGGTGAGAAGGTACCCGCCGTCGGATGTGGGGCGGTGGCCGAGTTCGCCGCCGGCCACGGTGATCCGCTCGCCGAGGCCCAGCAGGCCGAAGCCGGAGGCCGGCGGGCGTGCCGGGCGCAGCGGGGCCGGGCCGTTGCGGACGCCGATGTCGAGGGTGCCGCCCGCGGCGCCGCCGAGAGTGACCCGCACGACCGCGCCGGGGGCGTGCTTGGCGGCGTTGGTCAGCGCTTCCTGGACGATCCGGTAGCAGGTCCGTCCGACGCCGTCGGGCGGGGTCCCGGCCACGGTGTCGGTGAGCCGGACGTCGAGACCCGAGGCGCGGGTGTCGGCCACCAGGTCGGGAATCCGGTCGAGGGAGGGCTGCGGGGGTTCCGGGCTGCCGGGGTCGGCGCGGAGCACGCCGAGGACCTCCCGCAGTTCTTCCAGTGCCTGGTGGGAGCCCTCGGCGATACCGCGGACCAGGACCCGGCTCTCGTCGGCGGAGAGATCACCGCGGTGGTCGAGCACCCCGGCCTGCATGGCGACCAGGGAGATGCGGTGCGCGAGGACGTCGTGCATCTCGCGGGCGATCCGGTTGCGTTCGAGGGCCCGTGCCTGCGCCGCCCGCGCGTGCTGCTCCCGTTCCGCGCTCTCCGCCCGTTCGCGCAGGGACCGCACCTCGACGCGCCGTGCCCCGACCGCCATGCCGGCGGCCACCGCGATCCCCGCGGTCAGCACCGACACCACGACGGTGACCCACCACAGCCCCTCGGCCGCATCCTGCGTCGGATAGACCCCGCCGGCGAGGTGGGAGGCGGCCACGTAGGCCACGACGACGGCCCCGATCTCCACCGGGCGACGACGGGTGGCGACCGAGCACAGCGCCAGCAGCGCGGCGCCGGTGGCGAGCACCGACATGGCCGAGGCGATCGTGACCGTCAGCGCGACCGTGAGGGGCCACCGCCGCCGCCACCGGAGCGCCGCCAGGCAGCCCAGGCCCACCAGCGGATCCCCGACGAGGATCCAGGAGCCCGGGTCACCGGACTCCTTCCGCGCCAGCGCGACGGTCGCGAGCCAGATCGGCACGCTCACGGCCGCGGCCACCAGCAGCCGCCATGCGTGCTGCCACGCCCCGAGCCGCGGCACAACGTCCTTGTTCACCAGGCCATTGTCGCCACACCGGGCGACCGGCGGATCAGACCGAGGGCCGATGCGCCTTCGACCCAGGTCTAACCGGTGCCTCTCCCGCGGTCGGAGGCGGAGCCGGTCCGCCGGGCCGATGTGCCGGCCGCGCCCGATGAACAGACTCGTTCACGTCCCGGTCGCCCCCCACAGGAGGACACCTCATGCGCAGAAGTTTGCCCCTCGCTCTCGCCGCCGCCGCGCTGACGGTGACCGCGTTGCCGTCGTCGTCGTCGGTGGCTGCGACGACACCGCCGGACACCCTGCGGTGGGGCCCGTGCCCCGAGGGCGCCGCCGCTCCCCGCCTGGAGTGCGCGACGCTCCGGGTGCCGCTGGACTACCGCGACCCGGACGGCCGTCGGATCGAGATCGCGGTCTCCCGGCTGGCGAGCGAGAAGCCGGCACAGCGGCGTGGCATCCTGCTGACCAACCCGGGCGGCCCCGGCGGTTCCGGCCTTCAGTACCCGGCCGTCCTCGCCGCCTCGGGGCTGCCGCAGAAGGTGCGCGACTCCTACGACATCATCGGCTTCGACCCGCGCGGCGTCGGCCACAGTACGCCGGTGACCTGCGACCTGACGCAGGAGCAGCAGTGGCGCGGCAACTTCCCGCCGTACGCGCGCACCGCGGCCGACGTCACACGGGCGGCCGGGCCCGCGCGGAAGATCGCCGAACAGTGCGACAGCTCGCGGACGGCGTGGATGCTGCCGCACACGACCACCGCCAACACGGCACGCGACATGGACCGCATCCGGACGGCGCTGGGCGAGCCGAGGCTGTCGTACCTCGGGGCCTCCTACGGAAGTTACCTCGGGGCGGTCTACACGACGCTGTACCCGCGGCGCGGCGACCGGATCGTGCTCGACAGCAACATGGGGCCCGGCGGCTACGACATCACGGCCATGCGGCTGTTCGCCCGCGGACTGGAGGACCGCTTCCCCGACTTCGCCGCGTTCGCCGTCGCGCACCCGGAATACGGCCTGGGCTCCACGCCGCAGCAGATCAGGGCCAAGTTCTTCGAGCTGGCGGAGCGACTGGACGCCGAACCGCGACAGGGCGTAGACGGGACCGCGTTCCGCGCGCACACCTTCGAACTGCTCTACGCGGACGGCTCCATGCCGCGGCTCGCCGAGTTCTGGCAGGCGGCCGACACCGGCGCGCAACTGCCGCTCCCGGATCTGCCCGCGGACCTGGAAAACCTCATGGCCTCGCGTCTCGCCGTGGTCTGCGGTGACTCGCGCTGGCCGAGGACGACAGGGCAGTACCAGCGCAACGTCGCCGTCGACCGGCTCAAGTACCCGATGCTGGGCGGCTCCACGGCGAGCATCAACCCCTGCGCGTTCTGGCCGCGGAAGCGGACGGAACCGCCGGTACGCATCACCGGCCGGGGCCCGTCCACCGTACTGATGCTGCAGAACGAGCGCGACCCGGGCACCCCGCTCGCCGGCGCCCGGGAACTGCGGCGTGCCTTCGGCGGGCGGGCCACGCTGGTGACGGCCGACCAGGGCGGCCACGGTGTGTATCCGTACGGCCGCAACGCATGCGCCAACGATGCGGCGACGACGTTCCTGACCACCGGAGAACGTCCTGCGCGGGACCTCGCCTGCGCGGCGCGACCGGCCAAGTGAGCGAGTGACAAGGGAGCCGGAGATGTTCGAGGAGATGCGCAACCGTCGTGCCGCCCGGCGGATCACCCCCGGGGACGGCCGGCCGCTCCGGCGGTTCCGCTGGTGGCAGCTGCCCTACCGCTCCCTGTTCTATCTCCGGCTGCCGGACGGTGGCGGCGGGCAGGCGGTCTACGCCGTGGACGTCAGACGCGGTCAGGACCAGACCTCCGCGCAGGCCAAGGCCGACCTGTACCTCGACGGCAGGCACCACGCCCGGTCGAGGCTCCCCGCCGCCTTCCCGGTCCCCGGCGGCACCATCGAGGTGCGGCTGAGCAGATTCGGGTTGCGGCGCTGCCACTACGTCACCACCAAGGGCACCGAGCAGCTGCTGGTCCCGGACCGCGACTCCGCCGAGGGGCGCCGCGCCCACCTCGACCGTGCGCACCCCGCGCTGAGCCGCGGGATCGGCGCCCTCTCGCTGACCGCGCTCGTCGTCTCGCTGGCCGTCCTCGCCGCGCAGATCGTCGAACACATCACGGCGGTACCCGCGGTGGCCGAACGCGTCGGGGCCCTCACCTCGCCGGTACACTTTTCGGCCGCGGGCAATGCCGTGCTGACCCTGATCACCCTGTCGGCCGGCACGGAGCGGGCCCTGCGGCTGCGCTACAACCGGCTGCTCGACGGCACGGCGGGCTGACCACAGGGGTGAACAGGTCACTGCTCCCGGCTTTCGGCGCCACCGGCGGACGTGGGAAAGAGCAGGTGGAACCGCGTAGGCCGCCATGAGGCAGGATGGACGGGTGAACGGTGACATGAACCCGCCAGCCCTGAGTTCGGTCAGGGGAGTATCCCGCTGCGTTGTCGTGGCCCTTGCCGTGGCGGGAGCGGCTTGGACCGCCAGAGGCATCTGGCAGATCCGACTGGCCGTGGCCGGCCGGCCGGTCTCCGGTCCGCCGGACCAGGGAGACGGTCGGCATCGCCCGCTGACCACCTTGGAGAACGCCTACCATCTCGTCAGTACCTGTGGTGACATCGCCACGGTGCTGTGCGCCATAGCCTTTCTGGCCTGGTTGCTGCGCGTCCGCGACAACGCGCGTGCGCTGTCCGGGCGGCGGTTGCGCTACGGCCTGCCCTGGGTCTATCTCGGCTGGGTCGTCCCCATAGCCAACTTCTGGGTGCCCCGCGGCATCGTGGCGGAGGTCCACCGTGCCGGTGACCCGGAGTCCCGCCTGCCGCGCAGCGTGAACGTGTGGTGGGGTCTGTGGCTGATCGGCGCCCTGAGCGGGGTGGGTCTGATGTACGCCGACTCGACCGACGCCGTCATCGCCCGCGCCTACTCCGATGTCACCCCGTTGCTGGTGGCAGACGCTGCCGTGGTCGGCGCCGCCCTCGCCTGCGCCCTCATGGTCCGCTCCCTCACGGGGGCCCAGCAGCGCCGGATCGAGGCCCTGAGGCCCGTGAGCGGGTGAGGCGGCGGGGGCGCGGGGCGCCGTGTCCGGCACGGCGCCGGACGCGGGACTCGCGCGGCTGCTACGTGTCGGCGGCCAAGGCGGCCAGGTAGCCGTCCAGGAGCTCGACCTGCCGCTCCGGCGGGAACGCCGACGGGTCGAAGAGGGCTTGGACCACCAGTCCGAGTACGAAGGACTGCGCGCCCTCCGCGAGCTGTGCGGGGTCGCCCGGGGGCAGTTCACCGAGTTCCTGCGCGGCGGCCACCCGTACGCGCAGCCTCTCGCGGCCCTGGGCGTACTTGCGGGCGTAGTCGGTGGCCAGGGCCGGGTCGGAGAGCGCGGCGTCCCAGGACGAAACCCAGACGCGGTTGCTGTCCGTGGCCTCGGGGGTCAGCGGCAGGATGTCCAGCAGGGCGTCCCTGAGGGCGGCCAGGCCCTGTCCCGCACGGCGGCGGGGGCGGGAGAGGGTGCGCTGTTCAAGCAGGTCGAGGGCGTATTCGACCAGGGCGCGCTTGGTGGGGAAGTAGTGCGTGAGCAGGCCCGTGGTCGCACCGAGTTCGGCGGCGACGGCGCGCAGGGTCAGGCCGGCGAAACCGCGGGTGGCCATGACCTGCCAGACCGCCGCGGAGACGTCCCGCCGCCGGGCCTCGTGATCTCCCTTGGTGCGTGGCATGCCGCCACGCTACATTGACATAACAAGTGTTGTGCAAACGGGGAGGTCTCATGTTCTCGGTGTCGCTAGGTGGCGCTGCCCGCCTCGGTCCGCTGGAGGTGTGGCACGCCGAGGAGTTCGCAGGTCATCTGGACCGGGCGCGGGAACACATCCGCCCCTGGGTCGGACCCGCGTTCGTCACCGACGACGTGGAGGGAGCGCGGGCCACCCTTGAGCGGTATGCCGCACGCCAGGCCGGCGACGGTGCCCGCATGTACGGCATCTGGCGCGAGGAAGCGCTGGTCGGCGGTGTGATGTTCACCGACTTCGACGCCGCCTTCGGCACCTGCGAGATCGGCTGCTGGCTGGAGCCGTCGGCCGAGGGCCACGGTCTGATCACGCGGGCCTGCGGTCTGATGCTGGACTGGGCCTTCACGGTCCGGGGACTGCACCGGGCCGAATGGCACTGCCGGGCGGACAACGACCGCAGCGCCGCGGTGGCCGAGAGGCTGGGCATGACGCTGGAAGGCGTACGACGCGAGGCGTGGCCGTACGAGGGTGTGCGTCACGACAAGCAGGTCTGGGCGGTTCTCGCCCCCGACTGGCGAACCTGAGCACCCGTACCTGCCGGGCTCGGCATGGGCCCCGCCCGACGTGCTGCCGCCCGGGCGGTCGAGTGGGCGCGGGACGGCAGCGGGCCGTCACTGCGGTCCGGTGGAGATCTGGATCAGGTTGCCGCAGGTGTCGTCGAAGACGGCGGTGGTGACCGGGCCCATCTCCAGGGGTTCCTGGGTGAAGCGTACGCCGAGGGCGCTCATGCGCGCGTACTCGGCGTGCACGTCGGCGACGGCGAACTGGGCGAGGGGGATCCCGTCCTCGACGAGGGCGTCGCGGTAGGGCTTGACGGCCGGGTGGCCCGCGGGCTCCAGCAGGAGCTCGGTGCCGCCGGGCTCGTCGGGGGAGACGACGGTCAGCCACCGGTCCTGTTCGCCGACCGGTACGTCGTGCTTCTTCACGAAGCCGAGCACCTCGGTGTAGAACGCCAGCGCCTTGGCCTGGTCGTCGACGAATAGGCTGGTCAAATGGATTTTCATGGGGTGTTCTCCTTCGGTTCGGACGTGCCGGGGGCCGGCCATCGCTCGGTGATGTGCCTCAGTGGCGCGGTGTTCAGGTCGTGGTACTTGTAGCGGCCCTCGCGCCGGGACTCCACGAGCCCGGCGGCCTCCAGGACGGCGAGGTGCTGGGAGACGCCCTGGCGGGAGATGGCCAGCCGGTGTTTCATGCTCAGCCGCGAACAGATCTCGAACAGGGTCTGTCCGGACTTCTGCACGAGTTCGTCGAGGATGATGCGGCGCGTGCGGTCGGCCAGGGCTTTGAAGAGTTCGTCGGCCACCACGTCATGATAGGCAAGCGCACACTTGCATATCAAGAGGGGCGGTGCCCGTCCGCGTCGATGGAGTGCTCCTCGGCATAGCGGGCCAGCCCTTCCGCCATGCCCCGCATGAACTTCCGGAGGTAGCGGGGCATGAACCAGCCGAGCAGCCGGCTCGTCTCGTACTCGCCGTACCAGTGAATGACCGTGCCCGAGCCGCCGGCGGCCGGGGTCAGCTCGATGCGCGCGTGATAGTTGCGTATCGACGAGTTGAACGCGTCCTCGTAGGCCAGCACGCGTCCCTCGACCTTCTCGGTCAGCCTTTCGCCGGTCACGGTGCGTCCGGTCCGGAAGGCCCGGACGGCCCCGACGGCGTCGTCGCCGCCCGGGTCGAGGCCGGCCGACCGTGCCGTGTCCAGGCTGTCCACCTTGGACCACAGCGGCCAGCTCGAGGCGTCGACCAGCAGCTTCCACACGGTCTCCGGCGAGGCGCCGGTCGTCACGGTGACGTCGTACTTGTGCATGGTGCGGGACTCCTTGATGCGTCAGTGGGTGCGAGTGCGGGTGCGTGGGTCACGCGTCGAGGAAGCGCAAGAGCTCCGCGGTGACGAACTCGGTGAGCCGGTGCTGTCGCCCAGCCCGGGGAGGTCGACGGCGTGGACGGTGTGGTGTTCGGCGAGTTCCGGCATGACCGGCCACCAGCCGTACCAGGTCTGCGGCCAGCCGTGGATCAACACGACCGGTGTGCCCCTGCCACCGGTCACGTAGTGCATGCGGACGCCGTCGACCTCGGCGAACTCGTGACGGAAGGTGCCCTCGAAGCGGGGGTCGTCCTGCGTGGCGGCGGCGTGGGCGGGAGTGTCCTGACGCGGTGTCGGCGTGGAACAGGCCGCGGTGGCCGGCGCGAGCAGGAGGGCGAGGACGACGGTTGCCCGTGCGCGCGTGGTTCGGACGGCGCGGCACGGCAGCGGCCGTTGTGCAGTGATCATGTGCGTCTCATCCTGAGGAGAGCGGAACCGTGGCGAGGTGCCTCGCCGGCAGTCTTGCCGTGCACGTCGCGCCTGGCACGAAACCTTGCGGTTACGGCAAGTCGGACCCGCTTGTCCTGCCCGGCACGGTCCCGAGGGGCGGGGTGTCGTGAGCGTGCGCCCACGACACCCCGCCGCACCGGCCCGCCATCACCCGGGACCCGCTGCCCCACCAGGCGCGGGCGGGGCACGGGTCATGGGCTCACAGGCCCTTCTCGGTGAACAGGTCGATCAGGCCCTGGGCCGTGTTGTCCGCGGAGTCGAGCCCGGGCATCTCGTCGGTGGCCCACTCGGCGCTGCGGGGGAACATGACCCTTTCGTACTCGGTCAGCGCCGTCTCGACGTCTCCGGGGTGCGCGGCGAGCGCGGTGCCCAGTTCCGCGCCGTCGAGCATCGCCAGGTTGGCGCCCTCACCGTTGGGAGCGGAGAGATGGGCGGCGTCGCCCAGCAGGGTCACCCCCGGCACCCGGTCCCACCGGTGTCCGGCCGGCAGGGCGTAGAGGGAGCGCAGGACCGGTGCGACATCGCTGTCGGTGATCAGCGCGGTGAGCTGCGGTGCCCAGCCGTCGAACTCCTGGGCGATCCGCGCGGTGGCCGCGGCGGCATCGGTGAAGTCGACGGCGGCGAACCAGTCCCGCGGCCGGGACAGCCCCACATAGGCGTGCAGCGTGTCGCCCTTCTCCCGGTGGGCGAAGATCTCCTGGCCCGGCGAAGGAGCGATCAGCATTCCACCGCCGACGACCTCCGCGGCGGCCGGGTGCCGGGTGCCGGAGTCGAACAGGTAGGTCTCGACGACCGATTTGCCGATGTACTCGGGTGTGGCGTCGGACAGCAGCGGCCGGACGCGTGACCAGGCGCCGTCCGCGCCGACCAGCAGGTCCGTGACGACGGAGGTGCCGTCGGCGAACGTCACCTCGTGGCGGCCGTCGCCCAGGGGACGGACCCGGCTGACCTTGTGCCCCCACCGCACGGTCCCTGCCGGGAGCGAGTCGAGCAGGACCTGGCGCAGGTCACCGCGCTGTACCTCCGGACGTCCGCCGGTGCCGTCGTCGGGCTGGTCGAGCAGAACGGTCCCGTCCGGGTCGAGCACCCGCATCGCCTGGCGGCCCTCCAGAACGATGGCCTGGAATTCGTCCATCAACCCGGCTTCCTTGAGCGCGAGTTGCCCGTTGTAGTCGTGGATGTCGAGCAACCCGCCCTGCGCGCGCGCCGAAGGGGAGGAGTCGGCCTCGTAGACGGTGACCGGGATCGCGTGGACGTGCAGGACGCGGGCCAGCGTCAGTCCGCCGAGCCCGGCGCCGATGATCGTGACGGGGGTGTGCATGGTGACTCCTTCGGTATCGGGCCGTCCGGTTGGCTCCGTACGGCCGCCTTTCGAAAGGTGTCAGCCACCGCCGACGAGTCACCGACATCCGACCGACGCCGCCGACAGAGCTCCTACGAGGCGCCGACACCGCACCGACATCGCAGGTCAGCGGGACGTTCCGCACCTTCCTCGTCGGACGGCGGATGCGGCGGCAGAGGTGTCCCCGCCGGGTGCACCGACTCGGTACGCGGCGGCAGGCATCCGTCACGCTCGGCGGGGCAGTCGCAGTTCACGACAACTCCCCGCGACGCACACAGAGATGAGCGTGATGACGTGTCCTTCCCCGAACACCCCGCAACGCCCGCCGGTTCGACGCAGCCGCACACCGGGGCCGGAGCCGGGCGCGGCAACGGCATGGCGATCGCCGCGCTCGTGCTCGGCATCCTGGCCGTGATCTTCTTCTGGACCGTCATCGGCGGTGTGGTGCTCGGCATCCTCGCGCTGGTCTTCGGCATCATCGGCGCGCGCAGAGCCCGGGGCGGCAGAGCGCCGCGCCGCACGATGTCCATCTTCGGGGCGGTGCTGGGCGTGCTCGGGGTCATCGGTTCCGTGGTGATCCTCGCGATCGGCGCGTCGATCCTGAACTCGGACGAGTTCAAGGACTTCGACGACTGTGTGCGGCACGCCGACACCCAGAGCGAACGGGACGCCTGCGCGGACGACTTCAACGAGGACGTGAACAACTGACCCGTAGCGTGCCTGCGCCGGTCGCGCCGCCGCGCCCAGCGGAAGAAGCTCAGCGCGGCGGCCCGGGGCGCAGGTCGAGCGTCCAGTTCTGGCCGACGAGGTCCTGGCCGTAGCTGTGGTGGTGCTCCTCGTCGGCGAGGGTGAAGCCGAAGCTCCGGTAGATCCTGCGCGCCGCAACGAGCACGTCGTTGGTCCACAGGGTCACCTGCTCGTAGCCCGCCTCACGGGCGAAGGCGAGGCACTCCCCGACCAGACGCCTTCCGAGGCCTAGGCCCCTGCCCCGCGGGGTGACGAGCAGGATCCGCAGCCTGGCCACCTCCGGCCGGTCGCCCGCGACGAGGAAGACGCAGCCCACGCGCCGGCCGTCGACCTCGGCGATCCAGCCCGCCTCGCGGGCCGGGTCGTGCCGGGCGGCGTAGTCGGCGACGATCCTGGCGACCAGCGCCTCGAAATCGGTGTTCCAGCCGAACTGCTGGTCATAGGTCTCGCCGTGGGCCATCACCACCCACCCCAGGTCGCCGGACCGGTCGGCGCGGCGTACGACGACGTTCTCCTGATCTGGTTGCGGCATGTGGCGCTCTCCCGGCCCCCGCGGTCGTTCCGTCGGCATCACGCATCACCGCATCACTGAAACAGTCGTTTCAGTTAGGCTAGCCGCATGTCCCAGGAAGCGCCAACCCCCTCCGCCCGGCGGAACGAACTGCTGGAGGCCGCCTACCGGTACGTCCTCACCCACGGACTGGCCGGCCTGTCCCTGCGCCCCCTGGCCGGGGCCATCGGCTCCAGCCCGCGGGTCCTGCTCTTCCTCTTCGACAGCAAGGACGGGCTGCTGCGCGCGCTGCTCGCACGGGCGCGCGCCGACCAACTGGCGCTCCTGGAACGGGCCGGGCGGCCCGATCGCCCCGCGGGACTGGCGTCGGCCGTCGAACGGGTCTGGACATGGCTCGCCGCGAAGGAGCACCGCCCCTTGCTGCGGCTGTGGGCCGAGGCCTACGCGCGCTCCCTCAACCAGGCCGACGGGGTTTGGGCCGGGTTCGCCCGTGTGACGGTGGACGACTGGCTCGGCGTCCTGGCCGGCTTCCAGACGCCGTCCGAACGTGCCGGCGAGGACGGTCTCGCTCGCCGCACCCTGGCCCTGGCCGTCCTGCGGGGCGCGCTGCTCGACCTTCTCGCCACGGACGACGAGGCGCGGCTCACGGCGGCCGTCGTGCAGCAGAGCCGGGTGGCGCTGTACGGACGCGACCGGCCGGAACGATGTGACTAGTGTGAACGGCATGAGCGAACACTCGGAGCGTTCCGTCGTCGTCGAACGCACCAGCAGCGGTCAGTTCGTGGCGACCAACGCCAGCGGCGCATCCATCCGTTTCGGCACGTCTCCGGACGGTGAGCAGGACGCCGGGTTCACCCCGGTCGAATTGTTCCTGGCCGCGATCGGCGGCTGCTCGGCCGTGGACGTCGATATCGCGACCGGTCGGCACGCGGAGCCCACCCGGTTCTCCGTGACGGTCACGGGGGACAAGGTCAGCGACGACCTGGGCAACCGCATGACGAACCTCGAGGTCGCGTTCACCGTGGCCTTCCCGGACGACGAGGGGGCGGAGCGCGCCCGTGCGATCCTGCCCCGCGCGGTCAAGGCCTCCCATGACCGTCTGTGCACCGTGAGCAGGACCGTCGAGATCGGCACCCCGGTGAGCACGACGGTCACCGACGCCTGACGCCTGACGCCGCACGTCCGCGCCATACTGGTGCAAATGGGATGAAATCCCTAAGGGCGAGTTCGCGGAGGCGCAGCGATGGAGCAGCACGCCGAGAACGAGGACGACCACACGACGGACGCCGCGGAGGAGCGCGGCCCCGACGTCTTCCTGGACGTCCCCCAGCTCAAGGTCGACGAGCTCGACCTCGACGTGGAGAACCTGCGGGCCCGGGTGTCCCTCCAGGCCGAGGTGCTGGACCTGCTCAAGCTGAACGTGGGCGCGGACGTGGCGCTCGGCCAGGTCCACCTCGGCATCTCAGGCGTCGAGGCACAGGCCCAGCTCAAGGTCCGCCTGGACAACGTCGCGCTGATCATCAACCGGGTCCTCACCACGCTCGACCGCAATCCGCAGATCCTGGAGGACCTGGCCCGCGGCATCGGGAACGCCGTGCAGGACGTCGGCGAGGGGGCCGGGTCCGCGGTCGAGGACATCGGCGGCAGCGCCGGCGAAGCCCTCGGAGAGGTGGCGCAGGGCGTCGGCGAGGTCGGCGCGGGCGCGGGCGACGCGGCGCTGGAGACCGGACGGGCCGCGGGGCGAAGCGTTCGCCGCACCGCGCAGGAGGCCGGGGTCGGGGAGGCAGCCGGGAAGACAGCTCGTCGGGCCGGTGGAACGGCTGGTTCCGTCACTCGTACGGACCATGGCACGCACCGCACCGCTTCCCCGGGCGCCTCGGGCGGGGACTCCGCCCGTCGGCGCCGCACACGCGACGACGAGTCCGGGGCGACGCGACCCGTCGGGCGCCGGGGGGCGAGGAAGCGCGAGGAGCCGCCCTGAATGGACCCGCCGGCGCCCCCGTCCGCCGAGACATCCACCGGGCACCGCGCGGGCCCCGCCCCCGCCGTCTCCTTCGACGCGGTCGTCAGCGGCGCCCGTCTGCGCTTCGAGGAGGCGCCACGGACCCGGGTCGCCTTCCCCGGCACCGGAGCGCGCGAGTCGGCGTCCCGCACTGAGCGGACCAACCTCCCCCAGCGGGTGCAGCCCGGGCACGACTACCGCGACGGGACCGTGCGGTACCACCTCGCCAGCCGTCTCACCGGGCCGGGCGACGACAGCCCGGTGCCCCGAGACGGACCCTGAGCACACGGCCGACGGCCGACGATGATGGACGTATGGCAGCACAGGAACCCGACCGGCCCGACAGCGGCCCGTCGCTGGAGCAGATCCTCGGTCTGATCGCCCCCGGCATGCTCGATGTCGTCGTGGCGCCGCGCGGCTCCCGTGTGCCGGTGGCCGACGTGGTGCTGCACGACCCGGGCGAGGAGCGGGACGACGACACCTGGGCGGCATCCGGACTGATCCTGCTCGCGGTCGGTGCGGACGTCGCCTCGCCGGAGGCGGTCGACGTGCTGCGCGGCGCCGACCGGGCCGGAGCCGCGGCCGTGGTGCTGAGGCGGGGTGCTCGCGGCCCGCGGACGGCGCTGCTGGAGGCGGCCGCTTCGGGACGTACGGCGCTGCTCACCCGGCGGCCGGGGCAGGGATGGACGGAGGTGCTCGGCCAGCTGCGCACCGCCCTGGCGCACAGTGCCCCGACCGGAACGACCGGGGTGGAGGGCCTGCGGCTCGGTGACCTGTCAGGACTGGCCAACACGGTGGCGGTCCTGGTCGGCGGCGCGATCACCATCGAGGACCCTCAGTCGCGGGTGCTCGCCTACTCGCGGATGGACCATGAGCCGGACCCGATGCGCAGGCTGACGATCCTCGGACAGGAGGTCCCGCGCTGGCGGGTGGACGAACTGCGCGAGAGCGGCTTCTTCCAGGCCCTGTGGAGCACCGACGGCGTCGTACGTCTGCCCGCCGACGACCGGTACGCGGAACGGCTGGCCGTCGCGGTGCGCCACGGGTCGGAGGTCCTCGGGTCGCTCTGGGCCGCCGCCGACGGCCGGCCGCTGGCCGAGGGCGCGGCGGCGGCGCTGCACACGGCGGCGCGGGCCGCCGTGCCGCATCTGTCCCACCACCAGACCTGGGGCCGGGCCGCGGCCAGGGCGCGCGAGGGCGCGGTGCACGCGCTGCTCGACGGGAGCGGGCGGGCGGCCCGCGTCGCGCACGAAGCCGGGGTCGCGCCGGGTCGGCCGTACACCGTGATGGTCGCGGAGGCCTACGACGGCCGGGATCCGGCAGGTGTGCCCGCCGGGACAGCGGGGGGTGCCGCCGAGCAGCGGGTGCTGGACGTGCTCGCGCTGCAGGCCGCGGCGTACCGGCCGGGCTGTGTGACGGCGCGGTCGGGGCGACGGCTGTACGTCCTGCTTCCGGCGGGGGAGGAGGAGACGGACCCGGCGCGGGCCCTGCTGGCGGCGGCTCGCTCGGTGCCGCGCGGTGTGGTGTTCGCGGGCGTCGGCCCGGTGACGTCCGACCTGTCGGAGCTGCCCGCGTCGCGCGAGGCCGCGGAGCTGGTGGTGCGGGTGCTGGCGGAGCGGGCCGCGCGACTGCCTGCCGCCGACGTGGGGTCCGCGGTGGCGGCGTTCGGTGAGCTGGTGCCCGAGGTGTCCGCGCTGCGGTTGCTCGACCGGATCGCGCCGTTGTGGGAGAGCCTGTCGGGTCCTGTGCACACGATGGTGGAACACGACCGGGCGCACGGCTCGGAGTACGGCGCGTCGGTCGCCGCCTACATCGACGCGTTCGGTGACACGGGCACGGCAGCCGGTCGTCTGAACGTGCATCCGAACACCCTGCGGTACCGGCTGCGGCGGGCTCGGGAGCTGTTCGGCATCGACCTGGCGGACCCGACCGTACGGCTCCTGGCGGACATCGGACTGCGGCTGGCACGGCGCACGGGGTGAGACCTCGGCCCGGGACACTGATCATTCGACTGTGGTGGCGCACAGCATTCTGGTTGGACCGTGGTCGTACCGAACGAAGACGCGACGGGTTCCGCGGAACGAAGCTGTGCAGGACAGAAGGGCCGGCCGCCCGACGAGCGCCGTGCACGACCGACGCGTCTGGAGTGTGTTGACAGTGACTACCGGTTCCCTCCACCAGCGCCGCAGCGCCCGTGAGGCCGCGCTCGCCCGGGTCGTCGAGGACGGCCTGCTGGGCCCGCGGGCGCCCCTGGTCGGTCTCCTCGACGTCGACGGTGTGCTTGCCGCCGTCGAGGCGCTGAACGAGGCGTTCGAGGGACCGGCCGCGGTGCAGCACACGTTCGCGGCGAAGGCGTGCGGGCTGGTGCCCGTGCTGCGGCTGCTCGCGGAGGCGGGCATGGGCTGCGAAGTGGCCTCGCCCGGGGAACTGGAGCAGGCGCTGGCGGCCGGGTTCACCTACGACCGGCTGGTCTTCGACAGCCCCGCCAAGACGGTCGAGGAGCTCGAGTTCGCCCTGGCCCACGGAATCGCGATCAACCTGGACAACTTCCAGGAGATGGCCCGCGTCGACGCCCTGCTGGCCGGCCGAGAGGCCTCCGGGCCCCTCGGGCTGCGAGTGAACCCGCAGGTCGGCGCCGGTGCCATCGGTGCGATGAGTACCGCCACCGCGACCTCCAAGTTCGGTGTCGCCCTGCGCGACGAGGGAGCCGTCGACGCGGTGATCGAGGCTTTCGCGCGCCGGCCGTGGCTCACCCGGCTGCACGCCCACGTGGGCTCCCAGGGCTGCCCTCTGCCGCTCATCGCCCAAGGGGTGCGGGCGGCCTACGAACTGGCCGAGCGCATCAACACCGAACTGGGCCGCGCCCAGATCACCGGACTCGACATCGGCGGTGGCCTGCCCGTCGACTTCGACAGCGAGGACGACCGCCCGACGTACGCGGACTACGTCGCCGAGCTCCGCACCGCCGTACCCGGTCTCTTCGACGGCCGCTACGCCCTGATCACCGAATTCGGCCGTTCCCTGCTCGCCAAGAGCGGCACCATCGGCTCGATCGTCGAATACACCAAGACGGCCGGCGGCCGACGGATCGCGGTCACGCACGCCGGTGCCCAGGTGGCCACCCGCACGGTCTTCATGCCGGACGCCTGGCCGCTGCGCGTCGGGGTGTTCGACGCCACGGGCCGTCCCAAGCAGGGCCCGACCGAGGTCGTCGACATCGCGGGCCCGTGCTGTTTCGCCGGCGACCTGACGGCGACCGGGCGCGAGCTGCCGGCCGTCGAGCCGGGCGACATGGTGGCGCTGTACGACACCGGGGCGTACTACTTCTCCTCGCACTTCTCCTACAACTCCCTGCCACGGCCCGCCGTCTACGGCTATCGGACGGATTCCGGCGGACGGGTCGCCCTCGCCCTCGTGCGCGAGGCCCAGAGCGTGCGCGGCGTGGTCGAGGAGAGCGGACTCTCCCAGGCGGACGCCCTCGTGGCGCTGCGCGCCGGCAACGCCGCGGACGAGGCGAAGGAGACGGCGGAATGACACGCGGGAGGTAACCCTCCGCGTCCGTTCCGCCGCCCTGCCCACCCGCTGAGCGGGCGTAGGCGCCTGGTGCCCGGCGGTGGTGTCTCCCCGGTTCCGGGCCGGCCACCCGGTCTCATGGCCGTATGACTCTCGATCGGCCGATGTACCGCGTCAAGCGGCGCCTGCTCGGCAAACCGCTCACCACCGAACGTGTCACCGAGGAGAAACTGAGCAACCGGACGGCGCTCGGGGTGCTCGCCTCCGACTGCATCAGTTCGTCCGCCTACGGCTCCGAGGAGATGCTCCGGGTCCTCGTGCCGGTCGCCGGAGCGGCCGCGTTCACGCTGGTCATGCCGGTGACCGGGGCGATTCTGCTGGTGTTGCTGCTGCTGACACTCTGCTACAGCGATGTCGTCACGATCTACAGCCGGGCCGGCGGCTCCTATGTGGTGGCCCGGGAGAACTTCGGGCCGAACGTCGCCCAGGTCGCCGCGGTGGCCCTGCTCGTCGACTACATCGTCACGGTCGCCGTCCAGGTGTCGGCCGGCACGAGCGCGCTGATCTCACTCGCCCATCTCGTCGGCAACGGCTGGACGGGGCTGGACCACCTCCAGTTGCCGGTCTCCGCGGCGGTGATCGTGCTGCTGGGGTTCGGGAATCTGCGCGGGGTGCGCGAGGCGGGCCGGATGTTCGCGCTGCCCGCCTACCTCTTCGTCGCCGCAATGGGCCTGGTGTTCGTCGTCGCGGCGGTGCGCGGACTGAGCGGCGGGCTGCCGCACGCCGATCTGAACGCTCCCGGCGTCGTGCCTCTGGGGACCGCCGGCGATGGCTGGCTCTACGGTGCGTCGCTCTTCATCGTGCTGCGTTCCTTCGCCAACGGCGGCTCGTCCCTCACCGGACTCGAAGCGATCTCGAACGGCATCTCCGCCTTCCGCGAACCGCAGGGCCGCAACGCCCGGCACACCCTCATCGCCATGAGCTGCGTGCTCGCCGTCCTGGTCCTGGGCGTCTCCACGCTCGCCCACTTCACCCACGCCGTTCCGTACACCGACGGGACCCCGACCGTCATCGCACAGGAGGCGAGGCTCGCCTTCGGGAACGGCACCGCGGGGACGATCGGTCTGGTCTTCGTCCAGCTGGCGACCGCGCTGGTCCTCTACACCGGTGCCAACACGCCCTTCACCGGCTTTCCGTACCTGGCCAGCTTCGTCGCACAGGACCGGTTCCTGCCGCGGGTGCTCACCCGGCGCGGGCACCGGCTGGCCTTCTCCAACGGCATCGTCACGCTCTCCGCGCTCTCGCTGGCCCTGCTGCTCGGCACGGGCGCCAACGTGGACAAGCTGGTGGCCCTCTACGCGATCGGCGTGTTCACCGCCTTCACCATGGCAGGGGCCGGTCTCACCGCCTACCACCTGCGCAGGCGCGAGTCACTGCGCCGGGTGAAGATCACGGTCAACGCGCTGGCGGCGATCGTCTCCGCCACCGTGGTGCTGATCTTCGCCGTCACGAAGTTCACCGAGGGCGCCTGGCTGGTCGTCGTGGTCTTCCCACTCGGGGTCTGGGTACTGATCCGGATCAACCGCGAGTACCGGCGCGAGGCCGCCGCCCTGGAGCTGCTGCCCGCGGGCGCGGACCGGCCGCGTACGCGCCGCCACCGGGTGTTCGTGCTGGTCGAGACGCTGGACCTGGCCACTCTCAAAGCCCTGCGGTACGCCCACGAGCTGCGGCCCGACAACGTCAGGGCGGTCCACTTCGCCATCGACGAGGCGTACGCGCGCCGGCTGTCCGCTCGCTGGGCGTCCACGTCCGCGACCTCGGTCGAGCTGGAAGTGGTGGCGTGCCCCGACCGCCGCCTCCGTCACGCGATGCGGGAACTCGCCGTGAGAACCACAGACGACGGGGACACGTCCCTGACGGTGCTCGTGCCCCGGCGGATGTACGCCAACGCCCTCGGCAAACTCCTCCACCGGGGCACGGGGGAGAAGATGTCCAGAGCGCTGGAGCAACTGCCGCACGTGGCGGTCACGATCCTGCCGTTCAACGCGTCGCACGCCATGCGGGCCCTGGAACGGGACCAGCTGCCCGACGTGGACTGACTCTTGTCGCTCAGTCGCTCAGTCGCTCGACGCCTCGGAGGAGGGGGAGGAGCCGGACCCGGCGGCAGGTGGGCGCCGCTGGAACGTGGCGTACAGCAGCCACAGCGAGGGGACGAGCAGGAGGGCTCCCACGGCCAGGACCACCAGGCAGGCGGCCAGGACCGCACCGTCCGAAGCGGCCTGCTCGACCGTCGTTCCGCCGACCAGCATCGCCGGGTACTGCGCCGCGCCCCACGCCCACAGGATCGCGGCGACCGCCAGCGCCGAGGCGGGACGGGCCGGCACGAAGCGGTTGCGGTGCAGCAGGGCGAGGCCGAGGAGACCGGCCACGACGCTCAGGACGACCAGCGGCAGCGCGCGGTGCGTCAGCCCGTGGAAGAGCTCGGGGGCGTCGGCGTGCAGCACGGCGATACCGGCGCCCGCGACGGCGCCGCTGACCAGACCGCTGATGACGGCGCGACGGGCGAAGGCCGAGGCGAGTGCCCGCTCGCCGGCGCGGGCGGCGTCGGCACACAGGTACACCGCGGCGAGATGGGCGCAGGCGGTGACCGCGAGGACGCCGCCGAGGGCAGACGTCGGATTGAGCCAGCTGGTGATCACGTTGCCGGCGGCGAGTCCCGGCGGGACCCGTCCGGAGGCGACCGCCCCCGCGACGGCGCCGAGGAAGAACGGCGTGATCAGCGAGGACAGAGCGAAGCAGGCCCCGAACAGCCGCTGCTGCCACAGCTCGGTGCTCGCCTTGCGGAAGGCGAAGGCGGCCCCGCGCGCGATGATGCCGAGGGCAGCGAGCGTCAGCGGCAGGTAGAGCGTGGACATGACGGCGGCGAACACGGGGGAGAAGGCGGACCACAGCAGCACGATCACGAAGATCAGCCATACGTGGTTGGCCTCCCAGATGGGGCCGATGCTGTGCTCGATCAGACGCCGCTGGGGCAGTCCGCGCCGGGAACCACCGGCGAGCAGGTCCCACACGCCGGCCCCGAAGTCCGCCCCGCCGAACAGTGCGTAGCAGGTGAGGCCCACCCACATGACAGCAAGAGCCGTGTCTGCGAGCACGGTCACCTCCGGTGCTGGCCGACTGGGCGGCGCGAGAAGGGGTTCGGGTGGTGGAAGCAGCGGGCGGGGGAGCGCTCGGGGTGAGGCGGGCGGTGCGGAGCGCCAGGGGGCCGCGGGCCGTTCATACGACGGGGTAGCTCTCGACGTCCTGTTCCTGCGGTGCCAGTGGCACGGCGGTGCCCTTGGCGAGGCGGCGGAGCACATAGACGGTGGCGACGGTCATGCCGGCATAGACGATCAGCACCAGCCACAGTCCGGTCATGAGGCCCGGCGCCGGGTTGACGGCATCACGCACGCTCATGACTCCCCAGACGATCCAGGGCTGCCGCCCGAGTTCGGTGACGCACCAGCCGCTCTCCAGCGCGATCACCGAGGCCGGACCGCCGATCGCGGCCAGCGTCAGGAACAGCCGGGACCCGCGCTGGTCGAGCAGCTCGCCCCGGGACCGGCGTCCGCGCCACCAGGAGAGCAACAGCCAGGCCCCCAGGGCCAGGAGGAACAATCCGATCCCCACCATGACGTCGAACGCCCAGTGCACGCCCGTCACCGCCGGCCACTGGTCGCGGGGCACCTTGTCCAGGCCCTGGACGACGGTGTCCGGCGAGTAGCCGACCAGCAGGGAAAGGCCGTTGGGGATCTCAAGACCGTAACGCAGGGCATCGTCACGCGCGACGCCGCCGAGGGTCAGCGGCACGTGCGAACCGGTGGTGAACACCCCCTCGATCGCCGCCAGTTTCGCCGGCTGGAACTCCGCCAGGAACCGCGCGGCCCAGTCCCCCACGACGAGCTGGAAGGGCGTCACCACCGCTCCCAGCGTGAAAGGGATGTAGAACCCCGCCTTGTGGTAGGCGTCCCGGCGGCCCCGCAGCAGGGCGACCGCGTAGACGGCGGCGGTCAGGAAGGACGCCACCATGAACGCGGCGAGGATCATGTGCACGGTCTGCGGCGGGCTCGCGGGATTGAGCATGGCGGCCCAGGGGTCCACGTCGACGACCTTCCCCTCGCGCAGCACGAAGCCACGGGGCTGGTTCATCCAGGCGTTGGCGCAGACCACGAAGAACGCCGAGGCGACACCGGCCACCACGATCGGCAGCCCGGTGAGCAGGTGCCGCCTGGGCGGGAGGCGGTCCCAGGCGTAGAGGTAGATGCCCAGAAAGATCGCCTCGATGAAGAAGGCGATGCCCTCCAGGGCGAACGGCAGCCCGATGACCTGCCCGAACCTCCCCATCAGACCCGGCCACAGCAGCCCCATCTCGAAGCTGAGGATCGTGCCGGACACCGCGCCCACGGCAAAGAGCACACCCATCGCACGAGCCCACCTGCGCGCCAGGAGCCGGTGGGCGGGGTTTCCGGTACGGATGCCGTACCACTCGGCGATCAGCGTGAGCGCGGGCAGGCCCACACCGAGGCACGCGACGACGATGTGCCAGGCGAGGGAGAACCCCATCTGCGCCCGGGCCGCGGCGAGGTCGCCCTCGGAGACCTTGTCCACCGCCAGTACGGCGGCCTGCCACGGCGTCGCGGCCAGATGATGCATGACGGCCACGCCTGCCTCCCAACGGTGAGCAAATCCCCGGAGGGCATACCGTAATGCCCCGGTTTGTATCCCTTGAAGGTAGCGGCACGGAGGCGCCGAGCCGTCGGCGCCACGCCTTGAAGAACGCCGCGCCGAGGCCGGGGCCCCAGCTTGGGACCGCCGGCCCGTCCGTCCTCCGCTTGGGCCCGCACCGGGCGGTGGTCAGGTGAGCAGGTCGACGAGCGTGTCTCCGCGCGGGGTTCGCACCAGGCGTACGTACTGGCCTTCGCGCCGGCGGACGATAAGGCCGCCCTTCTCCAACCTGGCACAGTGGTGCGTCAGGTTGGCCGGGGAGCAGCCGACGAGGGCGGCGACGTCGCCCATGGTGGCGGGAGTACCGACGACGCGCAGGACGCGGGCGCGTACGTCGCCGACGACCAGGGTGAGCGCATCCGTGTCCGCGTCCGGTCGAGGTGCGGAGTCGACGTTCCACAGGCGGCCCAGACCCGGCAGCGGGTAGCCGATCCACACCAGGTCGGCCCTGTCGAGGGCGAACATGCACGTCCGGGGACCGGACACCACTGGGACGAGGACGAGCCGCCGACCGTCCAGAGCGTAGGTGTCGTTCTGCGGATCGGGGAGCAGCAGGCGGTCGTCGGTCAGTCGCGTACGGCCGCTGAGCCCGGACAGTACGGCCTCGGCGCAGCCGCGGACCACAGCGCTCCCCACCCGCTCGGTCTCGCGTTCCAGCAGGGGCCGGGCGCGCTCCCACACCGGCACGAACGCCTGCCACACCGCCTGGACGACCTGTGCGTAGGTCCGTATCCACTGTGTCGGGCGGTCGACGACAGGGCGCCACTGCGGGGGAACCACGCCGCCGAACTCCGTCTCCAGTTCGGCCAGCAGCACACTGGCGGACAGGTCCCGCAGCTGTTCGCACTGGGTGAGGACGTCACCGCGGGGCATGCTGGCGGTCGGCGTGACGCAGTCCGGGATGACGGAGTACCCGGGGTCGAAGAGGGGGCGCAGCACCCGACCGGCCGTGGCCGGCACCGCGTCGAGGACCATCTGCCGCCACTGGCTCGGGACTCCGTGGTCGCGTCCGCCGAGGACGTCGGCGACGAGCGACAGCACCGTCGCCCCCTGGTGGTCGGCCACCGACACCCGCACGTCGTCGAGCGTCCCGAGGTGTAGTGCCGTGTGCCCGCGCATGTCCGAACGTCCTGTCACCGTGCCGTCCCGTCCCGCGAGTCCATTTTCGCGGAGCCCGGCATCGGTTCCGGGAGCGCTACGCACAACTGCGTAGTGGCTTTTCCCTCCTATGATGAGCGGTTCGAGACTGCAAGGGGGGTGTGGAGGCACCGTGGGACTGGATCACCGTGACTACGAGGTGCTGCTGGCGCTCTCGGTCCATGCATTGGAGCAGGACGGCTCCGCGTCGCCGTGGCCCGCGCTGACAAGGACGATCCACGGGCACCTGGGCGTGGAGGCGGTGACGCTGACGGAGATCGCCCGACAACGCAGTCGACCGCTGGCCTGGGCGCCGGGCGGGGTCGGCGACGGGCGCATCCGCGAGCTGTCACGTCAGTCCATGCTGTGCGGCAATCCGCTCATCGGTCACTACCGCCGAGCACGCGACCCCGTGCCGCGTACCGCGGAGGAGTTGACGGGAAGTGCGGGGTGGCGCGACAGCGCGGCCCGGTCAGTGGCCCGGGAGCACTTCGGTGCCGAGCACGTCCTGGGGGTGCCGTGCACCCTGCCCACCGGGCACTCCGGTGTACTGCGCGGATGTGTCGTCTACAGCAGGAAGCGCTTCTCGCCGGCGCAACGCGCGTTCCTGCGCCGGGCGCAGCCGCTGCTGGCGGTGGTGGACGCGCACCAGCGGGGGATGAGCCGGACCCTCCAGCGGACCGGCCAGGACGCGACGGCCCGGGCGCGGGAGCACGGACTGACCCCGCGTGAACTCGCGATACTGGTCCTTCTCGGCGAGGCGCTCCCGGCCAAGGGCATCGCGGCACGCCTGGGCATCTCCGTACGCACCGTCCAAAAACACCTCCAGAACCTCTACCGAAAGCTGGGTACCAAGGACCGCATGGAAACGGCGCTGCTGGCCCAGTCGCTGGACCTGCTGCGTCCGCGATCCTCCTCCGGCGGTCCCCGCCCGGGTACTCCCGGGAGAACCTGACCCTGCCACCACCGTCCCGTCACCACGTCCCGGCACGCCAGTCGTCTCCTGTTGGCCGGGCGCTGTGCAGCAGATCGACGATGCCGAGCACTCCGGCGGCGTCCGTGCGGCGGAAAGTACCGTCGATCAGGGCGGCCACCATGCCGGCGACCCGTTCGAGGTCGGCCTCCGCTCCGCCCCGCGCCAGGCTCAGGACCGCGTTGAGCCGCTCCAGGCGCGCGGCGACCTTCAGCCCGTCGCCCGCTTTCCAGGGCTCTCCCAGCACCATCCGGACCAGATGCGCCACATCATGGGGACCCAGCCCGACCGAGAGCGCGCGTACGGTGTCGATGAAGCGGGGGACGCCCCACAGCACCATGGTCAACTCCTGCAGCCCGGTGAGGACCGTGACTTTACGGGTGACGGCGAAGGAGCTGTTGCGGACATCCACGACGGACGGCAGGAAGACACTGAAGGAGCCCCGGAGCCGGTTGGCCGAGTGCGCTTTGAACACCAGGCGGTAGTTGGTCAGAAAGCAGCGCCCGCCGATGGCCTCCTTGCCGCTCATCCCGATCAGCCACATCAGGTCGTCGAACGCGAACTGGGTGAGCCCGGACTCCTTCACGTCGATCACCGCGTTGGCGTTCTTGTGCAGCACGACGTGTTCGCCGGGGAACATGCTGTCGGGCGACAGGGACAGGAAGGACACGGTCTCTCTCCAGATAGTCGGTGTATCTCTGCGCCTGCCGGTCCCGCATCAGGGGCCAGGGCGCTGCGCGGTCCTCAGCGGGAAGTTCCGTCCCCGGGGAACCCGCCGGACAAATCGAGGAGGAGCCGGCGGTGCGTGTGGGCGGCCACGGCTGCGGCGACCTCCTTCCACTGCTCCGCGGACAGGGCCGCGGCCTCCAGGACTCGCCGTGACGGCAGGTCCGGGAGCCGGACGCACAGGAAGACGGGGCCGCCCGGCCGCTCGCGGGCGAACTCCATGGCGGCGATCCGTCCCCACTCCAGCTCCATACGGACGCGCCACCGCCGGCCGGCCCCGGGCCCGGCCTCGGCCTTCTCGATGACGAAGCCGTCCGATGCGGCCGTCACACGTGCGGACGCCGATGTCGCACTCACCGTGCCCTGTGTACCGGCCGGAGGCGAGACGTGCGGGACGGCGCGTGGTCCGCCGCCGTCCGCTGCCGGCGCCGGAGCCCTTGATGACGGGGGCTGCCCGGACGCGGCGTGTCCAGGGGCGCGCAGGCCGAGCGTCAGCGGGATCAGCAGGGCGGGCAACGATGCCCATGCCAGCCAGGGGAGCGGTGCCCGGCCCAGCGGTGCGAAGACGCTGGGCGCCAGCCCCGTCGTCACGTAGGCGTCGGCGCCGACGATCCGGACGTCGACGTCGATGTTCCCCCCGGACGAGCCGATCCCGGCCAAGGAGTAGTACTGGCCGTATTCCGTCCAGGCGGCCTCGCCGAAGTGGACGTCGACTCTGCGGTACTCGTCGTCGACGACCTCGTCCGGGTCTCCGCGCTCCAGTAGTCGCCAGCCGGAGCAGGTGGCTGTGGCACCGTCGGACGCGCATTTCTGCGGCAGGTCCACCTGGTCTTCCACGCCGTACTTCATGGCGTAACCGCTGGAGTGGTGGACGGCGAACGCCACCCACCCCAGGACCGCGAGGGGAGCGGCCACTGCGGCCGCCAGGACGGCGAGGCGCAGTCGTCGGCCACCCCCGTAGGCCGACGACCGCATCCCTCTTCGGGCCAGCGCCCGGCACAGCAGGGCCCACAGGGGACCTACCAGCAGGCACAGGAGCACCACGCCCACTCGGGCCCAGAACGGTGGTCCGAGCACTGCGACGAAACCGACCACCGCGAGAACCGCGACCGCTGGTGCCAGCCAGTCCGCGCGCCTCATATTCTGTCGCCCTCCCCCCCCCGAGCCCAGCGCAAGGTACCCAGGACACCTTCCCGCGTGGGAAGACGCAGTTCAACGATTTAAAGGAACGTCGAAATCCGCGCGGTCGGCGGCGGACGAGAAGGATCAGCCCAGCGACGCGGTTGCCGCGCGCAGCTCCTCCAGGGCTGCCAGCGCATGGGGTGCGGGGCCTTCCGCGTCGTCACGATGTCGTCGGGTACGCCCTGGGTGCCGGGACGCGCCTCCACCGAGGCCGATCCGCTGCCGACGGACGGGCCGGTGGGGAGTCGGGGCCGTTCGGTCAACGCGCTGCTGGAGCTGGCCTCGCGCGGTGTGCGCTGGGCGGCTGTCCGCATGCCACGCACGGTCCACAACGAGGGCAAGGGCGGATTCGCCGGTCTGTTGACCGATCACGCCCGCCGTACCGGGGCGGTCGGCTACCCGGGCGACGGCACGCAGCGCTGGCCGGCCGTGCACGCGCTCGACGCGGCGGTCCTGTTCCGGTTGGCCCTGGAGTCCGCGCCGGGTGGGACGGCTTGGCACGCCGTGGGCGACGAGCGCGACGCGTTGCGGGACATCGCGGCCGTCATCGGGCGGCGACTGAGCCTGCCGGTCGAGGAGAGCCCCCGGGGACGAGCCCGGCCCGTTCGACCCCATCTTCGCCATGGACCAGTCGGCGTCCAGCGCACACACCCGTGCTGCCCTCGCGTGGCAGCCGACGCATCCCCGCCTCCTCGAGGACCTGGAGAAACTGTCGGCTCAGTAGTCGCCGGCCCTGGTCCGTCGCGGCAGGCGGGCGTGGACGGTCTTGCCCCGTCCGGGGACCGTGGTGACGCTGACCCTGCTGGTGAGGCGGCGGACCATGGGCCACCCGAACCCGCCGGTGCCGCCGTCGAGGTCGGGGGTGCGCTCCCGTGGGGGCGCGGGGTCGGGATCGCTGACGGCAGCGTCGAGCGCGTCGGCGGTCGCCGTGAGTTCGAGCGTGTACCGGCCGCCGCCATGACGCAGGGCGTTGGTGGTGAGTTCGGAGACCACGAGGACAAGAGTCTCCACGGTCTCGGCGGCCGGGGCCGGGTCCAGTCCGCCGACGAAGGCACGAGTGACGTCACGAGCGTGAGCGATGCCGCAAGGGCTGTCCCCTTCGGTACGGACGGGAGCCCTGGGGGTGAAAGTACGTGTGGTGTCGGTGTCGGTCATGCACTACCACCCGGTCCTGATCGGTTGTGCCGGCAGGCCCAGCGTGTGCCCGCCCGACGGGATTTCAACCCGTAACGCCCGCTTCCGGGCGTATGCGCAGCACGAGCCTCATCGCCTTTGTGCCGGAGAGATACGGCTGTGCACGCGAAACCGGTCGGTACGTTCGTCCGGCGCGGGGCACAGGCGAACCGTGACGGGGCCGGCGAAGGTGTACCCCCGCTCGGCCGCATGGCGGCGGACGTGGGCGGCGAGGGCGGGCGCCACGGGGACCGGGCTGTCCGAGATCAGGCGGTGGGTCTGCGGAAGCAGTTCGATGACGTAGGCGTTGGGTGCCACGACGCGCTGCCGTCCGACGATCAGGGCGTTCTCGTCGCACTGCCGCAATAACGTCGTCAAGGCCTCGCCGTGCGGCTGCCGAGCCGGTGACAGGCGGCCCCACACGTTCATGACCCACCGCTCCATGACGCGTTCGCTTTCGAGGAATCCCATCGGGGGCGCCTGCCCCACCGCCTCCTGAGCAGGCTCACCCATACGGGCGTAGCAGCCGAAGTGAGCGATGTGGCGCACAGTCGCGGCAGAACTCGCTCCGAGCGGGTAGACGGGGTCAGGACAAGGGCAGACAAGGGCCGCACAGACATAGTTGCCGCGTGGCAATAGCGGTCGTCGGCAACAAAGTGTCGGTGCCGGGTACGAGGGGAGAGGACCTGAGATGCTGCGAGCGCTGGGTCAGGCGGTGCGGCTGTCGGAGTCCGTCACGTCATCGTGCATCTGCGCTGCCGCGCTGTCGCAGAACGCCTCCAGCCCTTCCAGCAGGGCCACTCGCTTGGCGGCGGGCATGTCCGCGAGTACCTTCCGCAGTTCCTTCTCTCTCCGGGCGCGCAGGTCGGCGAGGAACGCGCGGCCTCGGCTGCTGAGGTGCAGCCGCACCTCACGCCTGTCCTCCGGACGCGTCACCCGCTCGACGAATCCGGCCGCGTGCAGGCGGTCGCACAGTCGGCTGGTGGACGGTGGCGTGGAGGCGAGGGACTCGGCAAGAGTGCGCAGGTTGATGCCGTCGTGGTGCTCCAGGATGTGCAGCACGCGCAGCTGGGAAGCGGACGTGGGCGCCGTGGAAGCCCGGCCCCACACGACTTCCAGCAGCTCAACGGCCGTCGTGGTCACACGCGCGACCTCGTCGGGCTCCGGGCGGCGGAAGGCAGTCACGATCACACTCTCGCAGGCGCTGGGGTGCCTGCCAGCGTACTAGGCGCGCTCGCTGAGTACAGACGGGTCCGGGGCGACCGATGCCACTCCGTGAGCGAGACGCGTTTCGTTGTAGGACGAAAGACAGGTGTTTATCCCATAATGAACAGATTCGTAGCCGCCGAGCGCGCTCTGCGTACGGCGGCTCCGCACGAGCTGCTCGACGCCGTCCGTGCCGTACTGGCCGACCAGTACGGTGGGGAGGACGTCGAGCTGTTCATGGCGGACTACGGCCTGACCGTGCTTCAGCCGGTGTCGGTGCTCCCGCACACCATGGAGCCGGTGTCGGTGCACAACAGTCCCGCCGGGCGGGCCTTCGGCTCGCAGGAGCCCTACCGCGAGGACGCCGGGGACGGGCGGGCGCGCCTGCACCTTCCGGTCAGTGTGCGCGGCGACCGGCTCGGCGTGCTGAGCGTCACGCTGCCCGGGGACGGCCCCGCCCGGGAGCGGGAGTCCGAACTGGCCGAGATCGCCTCCGTGCTGGGGCACGAGGTGATGGTGGCGGAACGCGACACCGATCTGTACCTCCAGGCGCGGCGCAGGGACCGGCTGACCCTGGCCGCCGAGATGCAGTGGCAGTTGCTGCCCGGCCGTTCCAGCTCGCGTCCCGAGTACGAGTTGGGTGCTCAGCTGGAGCCCGCCTACGCCATCTACGGCGACAACTTCGACTGGTCCGCCACCGCCGACCATCTGATGCTGTACGTCACCAACGGCATGGGCGAGGGCATAGAGGCGTCCCTGCTGACGAACCTGGTGATCAACGCCCTGCGCAACGCGCGCCGCGCCGGCCTTTCCATCGCCGACCAGGCCGCCCTGGCCGATCAGGCGGTCTACGCCCACTACCAGGGGCGCTGCTACCTGTCCGTCCTCATGTTCGACTTCGATCTGGCTGCCGGCCGGGCGAGCGTGGTGGACGCCGGCTCCCCCCAGTTGCTGCGGCTGCGGGACGGCAAGGTGGAACGTGTGTCCTTCGAGGCCCAGTTGCCTCTGGGCATGTTCGAGGAGACCGACTACGTGGTGCAGGACTTCCAGGTGGAGCCCGGTGACCGCCTTGTGTGCGTCAGTGACGGCGTCCACGCGGTGGCTTCTCCGAAGGGGGGAGACCTACGGCGACGGGGCCCTCGCCCGGGCCATCCACGCCACCCGGCTGCTGCCCGCCGCGGAGGTGCCGCGCGCCATCCTGCGGGAGCTGACCGGCCACCGCGGCGAGGCCGTGCCGAACGACGACGCCCTGGTCATGTGTCTGGACTGGCACGGGAGGCGGGACGACGGCTGACGGCCGGGCCCGTCCAGTTGTGACGATCGCGTGTTGTTCGACTCATTCCCTCGCGCTAACGTTTGTCATTAGGCAATAATTGCCGCATGGTCCATCGTTCGGGCAGGGCCAAGACACAGGACACAGCAGGGAGACGATGCAGGTGGCGGAGCACGACACGGCCCCCGAGACGGCGCAGGAGCTGGGCGCCTTCCTGGAACGCCGACGCGAGCAGATCGCCCAACGATGGGCGGACGCCGCGCTGTTCCGCACGGTCTTCACCGTCTCGAGAGACGAGGCGGTCGAGGCGTGCAAGGCCGTGGTGGACGCCCTGGCCGACGTGGCCCGCGCCGGGCGGCTGGAGGACGTCACGGCACCCGGTTACAGCACCGTGAGAGACCAGTTGGGGCGGATGTCCGCATCCCGGACCCGGGCCGGCCAGAGCCCGTCGCAGATCGCCGAGGAGATCGCCGGCCTGCGCGAGCCGGTCGGCGCACTGCTGCGGGCCGACTTCGAGGAGCGCTCCGTCGAGCAGGCCAACGCCTGCCTGTTGGCGCTGACCGTTCTCATGGGCACGCTCCGCCTCGTGGTGATGCAGACGACCGTGCACGCCGGCGAGGAGCTGATCGCCCGCCAGCGCGAGCAACTTCTGGAGGTCGCCACCCCGGTCATCCAACTGTGGGAGGGCATCGTCGCCGTGCCGCTGATCGGCACACTGGACAGCGCCCGCAGCCAGGTGGTGATGGAGAACCTGCTGGAAGCGGTAGTGGCCCAGCGGGCCCGGTACGCCATCCTCGACATCACCGGTGTGCCGACCGTGGACTCGCTCGTGGCGCAGCACCTGATGAAGACCGTCGCCGCGGCCCGCCTGATGGGGGCCGAATGCATCGTGTCCGGAATCCGTCCCGCCATCGCCCAGACCATCGTCCACCTCGGCATCGACCTCGGGTCGATCACCACCCGCGCCTCCCTGGCCGACGCCCTGGCGCACGCCCTCACCCG
Source organism: Streptomyces sp. NPDC034099 (assembly GCF_055575415.1). Lineage (NCBI taxonomy): Bacteria > Bacillati > Actinomycetota > Actinomycetes > Kitasatosporales > Streptomycetaceae > Streptomyces > Streptomyces sp. NPDC034099. The sequence goes on from NZ_JBVISR010000003.1 coordinate 399,666, forward strand.
GCAGGGCATCGTCGTCTCCCCACGGGCGGTCGGGGGAGCGAGCGCGTCGTGACCAGGTTCTCCACCTCCCCGCCGGTGCCGGTGCCGGTGCACGTGCCGGTGCTCGCGCTGGGGGACGTCCTGCTGGTCACGCTGCAGGGAGAACTGCACGACGGGGCGGCCGAACAACTTCAGGACGACGTGGCTTACCGCATCGCCTCCAGCGCGGCACCGGTCGGAGGTGTGGTGATCGACATCTCCGGCGTGGAGATCGTCGACTCCTTTCTGGGCCGCGTCCTGGCCGAGATCGCGGCGGCCGCGAGCCTGCTGGCCACCCGCACGGTCCTGGCCGGGATGCGTCCTGCCGTGGCCATCACCCTCGTGGAGCTGGGTCTGACCCTGCCCGGCCTGGTGACGGCCCTGGACGTCGAAGCGGCCCTGTCCCTGTTGGGACGAGGCCCTCTGTCCGCTCCCCACGTTCACCCGGAAGGGGGTGCGTGATGCATGCCCCATCCGCCTCGACGACACGTCTGCACATCGGCTCGGACGCGGACCTGGCCTGGGTTCGTCACGAAGTGCGGCAGGCCGCTGCCGACCTCGGCTTCAGCCTGGTCCAGCAGACGAAGCTGGTGACCGCGGCCAGCGAACTGGCCCGCAACACACTCGTGCACGGCGGCGGCGGACACGTGGAGATGACACACCTCGACGACGGTGTCCGCGGCGGACTGCGGCTGGCCTTCACGGACGAGGGCCCCGGAATCCCGGACCTGGAGTTGGCCATGACCGACGGATACACCTCCGGCGGCGGCCTGGGTCTGGGCCTGAGCGGAGCCAAGCGGCTCGTCCACGAATTCACCCTCGACAGCCGTCCCGGACAGGGCACCACCGTCACCGTCACCGACTGGGCCACCGCCCTCCCCTCCGCCCGTACGGGCGGATCATGAGCAGGGTCTGGGACATCCCGCTCCAGGACAGCACGCGGGTCCGGGACGCCCGCGTCGCGGCGGAAGCCGCCTGCGCCTCCAGCGGCCTGGACGCGCACGCCACGGCGGTCGCCGCCCTGGTGGCCACCGAGCTGGCCACCAACCTGGTCAAACACGCCGACGGCGGACGCATCATCATCAATCTGACCGGCCCCTCCGACACCCTCGCGGAGGCCGCGCCGCAGGTACAGATCATCTCGCTCGACCACGGCCCCGGCATCGACGACATCCAGGCGACCCTGCGCGACGGCTACACCACCTCCGCCGTCTCCCTCGGCGCCGGCCTCGGTACCTGCCTGCGCATAGCCGGCGACTTCGACCTCCACAGCCGACCGGGCCGGGGCACCGTGGCCATGGCGCGCATCAACGCGTCAGTGACATCCGCCGGCCGCCGGTCCCGGCCGGTCCGCTCCGCCACGGGAGTCCGGGCCGGGGGAGTCAACACCTCACTCGCCCACGCCGAGCACTCCGGAGACTCCTTCGCCTGGGCGCGCTCGGGCCAGCGACTGACCCTGATGCTCGCGGACGGGCTCGGGCACGGCGAAGCGGCGGCCCGGGCGTCCACCGCAGCCGTCCAGGCGCTGCACGCAACCGCCGACCGGCCACCGGCCGAGATCCTCAGGCAGTTGCACGCCGCCCTGCACGACACGCGAGGCGCGGCCGTGGGCGTGGCGCAGCTCGACGAGAGCAGGGGCCGGCTCTCCTTCGCCGGTGTCGGCAACACCGGCGCCCGGCTCCGCACGGGCGTCTCCTGGCGCTCCCTCACGTCCCACCCGGGCATCGTCGGAGCGCACTTCCCCGCGCGGGTGCCCGTGCACGAGGAGGCGTGGCAGACGGACAGCCTGCTCGTCCTGCACAGCGACGGGCTCCCGAGCCGGTGGGAGCCGCCGCACGACCCCGCGCTCCAAGCCCACGACCCGGCCCTGGTGGCCGCGGTCGTCCTGCGGGACGCCGGCAGCGCGGCTCGCCCCCTGCGTGACGACACCAGCGTGGCCGTACTGACCCCCGGCCCCGGGGACGGACGTCCATGACCGTGACCTCCGACGCCTGGAAGGTCGTGTCCGTCACCGACGCGGCCCGGTACGCGCCGTCGTCGCACAGGTCGTCACCGCGGGCCGGGCTCCCGCACTCGCACGTGCCCGATTCCTCACCTCGCTGACCGGGCGACGGCGCCGCTGCGTCAGCCGGGGCGGCGCGTGGGAAGTCGCCCTGTACATCCGGCAGGCCACCGCCGGACGGGAAGGTGAACTCTCCGTCCGGCTCCGGCCGATCGCCCGGCCCGTCGTGAACCGGCAGGACGCCCCCCCCACTCGTCTGCCCCCTGCCGCACGGGCCGGTCCGGGCCCCTCGCGGCCGTCGGCCGCCGCTGTCCGAGGTGCTCTGGCACGCGGACGACAACACCTCGGCCGTGCTGGACCAGCTGGACGGGCAGACGAGCCTCGTCGAGATGTACTCGCCGCCGCACTGGCCCAGCGCGACCTGTTCCGGGCCGAGCGAGTCGCACGTGCCGAGGCCGAACGTGCCCGGCGGCTGCTGACGCTCCTCGCCGACGCCAGTTCACACCATCACCGCGTCACTCAGCCACAGCGCCATTCTCGGGTGCCTGTCCGACCTGTTGATACCGGAGTACGCGGCAGAACTTGATGTCTGGCTCTTCGACAGGGAATCCGTGAGCCGGGGCGCGGGCCAGGAGGGTGCCGCAGCGAGCGACGGCAGGCACGGGCCCCGGCGATCGTCAGGAGGGAGTGACGACGGGGAAGCGATGGTCCGGAGTGTCCAGGACCGACAAGAGCTGCGCCAGTTGTGAACGGTCACCCGTCATGGTGATGCCGTCGGTGCCCTTGCCCGCGAGCACCGCGAGGAGCTGCTCCTTGGACATCGTCATGGTCAGCGCCGTGTCGGGGGCGGGGCTCGCGTCGCTGGTCCAGGTGAGCACACCGTTGGCGAGCCGAAGGTGCCAGTAGACATCGCCGATGTGCCAGTCGAGGGCGAGACGCAGCGACCACGCGGCGGGTCCGTTGACACGGACGGCCAGACTGTCGACGAGCTGTCCGACCGTCAGGGCCCGGTGCAGATCGGGTCCCGTGGTGGGCTTGGGAACCGGCTTGATTCCGTGCAGGAGCTCCTGGGCACCGGTGAGGTAGAAATTGCGCCACACCGCGTTCTCGGTGGCCCGGCCCAAGCGGTGGTAGAGCAGGGCGAGTTGCCGCCTCGCCCTGGTGTCGGCCGGGTCGTTGAAGACGGCGTGGTTGAGGAGGGTCACGGCGAAGCGCAGGTCGCCCCGGTCGCTGTAGTGCCGGGCACGTGCCCGCACGGCGGCCTGCCCGCCGAGGGACTCGACCCACCGCCGCGCCTCCTCGGCCGGCGGATGCTCCCACAGGTGCGCGGGGTTGGCGTCGAACCAGCCCATGTACCGCTGGTACACGGCCTTGACGTTGTGGCTGAGGGAGCCGTAGTAGCCACGGTTGGCCCACACCTGCTCCAGCTGCGGCGGGAGGCGGAGGCTCTCCGCGATCTCGGTGCCGTTGAGACCCTGGTTGATGAGGCGGACGGTCTGGTCGTGCAGATAGCCGTAGAGGTCCCGCTGCCGGGTGAGCAGGGCGACGATGCCGTCGTTGCCCCAGGTGGGCCAGTGGTGGGAGGCGAACGCCACGTCGGCCGCGCCCGCGTAGAGGCCGATCGACTCCGTCAGGTATCCCGCCCAGGCGTGCGCGTCGCGGACCTGGGCGCCGCGCAGGGTCAGGATGTTGTGCATCGTGTGGGTGGCGTTCTCGGCCATGCACACCGCCCGCAGGTCGGGGAGGAGGAAGTTCATCTCCTCCTGGCACTCCGTACCGGGAGTCATCTGGAAACGGATCCGCACCCCGTCGAGGACGACCTCCTGCCCGGTGGCCTCGATGTGGCGGGTGGGCGGGATCAGGCCGACGGTGCCGGTGGAGACCGCCAGCCCTAGGCCGCAGCCGACCTGGCCCGCGGCGTCGGCGGGCAGGCTGGAGCCGTACATGTAGCCGGCACGGCGGGACATGGCGGGGCCGGCGTAGACGTTCTCGCTGACCGCGTGCTCCATGAATCCCCGCGGCGCGAGAACGGGTGTGCCGTCGGTGCCGTCGGGCAGGACGCCCCGGCAGCCGCCGAAGTGGTCGACGTGCGGGTGGGTGTAGATCATGGCCTTGACCGGACGGTTCCCGCGGTGGACGCGGTACAGCCGGAGTGCCGCGGCCGCGGTCTCCGCGGAGGTCAGGGGGTCTATGACGATGATGCCGGTTTCGCCCTCGACGATCGTCATGTTGGACAGGTCCAGGCCGCGGACCTGGTAGATCCGTTCCGTGACCGCGTAGAGCCCCTGGCGGGACAGCAGCCTGGCCTGGCGCCAGAGACTCGGGTCGACGGTCGCGGGCGGGGTCCCGGTGGCGTCGGCGAGGAAGCGGTGGGCGTCGGGGTCCCAGGCGGTGCCGCCGGAGGGGGTGGTGATCGGTCCGCCGGTGTACGCGGCGATGAAGCCGCGGTCGGCGTCGGCGAAGTCGCTTCGGTCGTCGTAGGGGAGACCGCCGGTGTGGGTGGGGGACGGGGTTTCGGCGGGCCGGGGGCCGGGGGACGCCTCGGACGCCTGCGTGTTCAGCGGGACGGTCGCCGCGGCGGCGCCCGCCGCGGCGGCGACGAAGCCGCGCCGGTTCATCGGGTTCATGCGTGTGCACCCTTCTCGGGGTCGGTCGCGGAGCGGAGCAGGCCGAGCCGTCGAGCGTCCCGCTCCGGCCGGATGGCGGCGATGGCCGATGCGCCCGCCAGCAGCATCACCGCCGCCGCGATGAGGAACGCGGTCGTGTAGCCGGCGGACGCGGTGTCCGCCGAGTCGATGAGGTGGCCGGTGACGAAGGGCGCGATCAGGCCGGGCAGGGTGCCCGTCGCCGCGACGATCCCGAAGACGGCACCGCGCTGGGCCGCGGGAACGACCTCCGCGACGGTCACGTAGTGCAGGGGGATCGCGACGGCGACCGTGCCGAAGGCCACCCCGATCAGCAGCAGGCGGACGACGTCCCCGTCGGTGAAGGGAAAGGCGGCCATGGCGCAGCCCGCGACACATACCGAGGCTCCCTGTGCGGCACCGCTGGACCAGCGGCTGGACACTCCGCGTGCCTTGAGGGCGTCCATGAGCGGCGAGACGGTCAGCAGCAGCACGAGGCTGAGGGCGGAGATGCCGCTGATGGCGGTCGCCACCGTCTGGGGGCCCAGACCTAGCTGGGTCCTGAGGTAGGCGGGCAGCCAGGCGTGGGCCAGCGCGAGGGCCCAGGCGGCTCCGAAGGCGCCGGCGATACTGCCCACCGTGGTTCCGGTGAGCAGCAGCCGGCGGTAGGGCAGGTGTTCCACGGGCCGTGGGTCGACGGCTCGTGGATCGGCGGCTCGTGGCGGACGTGTCTCGTCGTACGGCCCGTCGTGGCCCGTCCGCCGCCACACCAGCGCCCACAGCAGGCTGACGACGGCCAGGACGGCGTACGCCGACCGCCACCCGAAGTCCGTGATGAGCCAGGTGAGTACGGGCGCGGAGACCAGCGTGCCGATCGCGGCGCCGCCGATCTGCAGGGCCGAGGGCAGCCCGCGCCGCTCGGGCGGGAACCACTTGTACAGCGCGTGCATGGACATGGAGGCTGCCGGGCCTTCCGCGACACCCAGCAGGACGCGGCCCGCGATCAGGGTCGGGACCGCCGCCACGGCCAGCACCGGCAGCTGGGCGACCGCCCACAGCAGTGCCATGACGAGGAGCATGGTCCTGCTGGAGACCCGGGAGGAGAAGAATCCGACGACCAGTCCGGACAGGCTGAACAAGAGGTAGAAGGAGCTCGAGATCAGTCCGTAGGTGCTGTTGCTGATGTGCAGCTCGTCCATGATCGGGACGGCGGCGAGGCCGAGGACCGACTTGTCGGCGAAGTTGATGACCATGAAGGTGACGATCATGGCCGTCACCAGCCAGGCCCGGCGCCGGTCGAGCGGGCGGGCGGCGGGCCGACGCGCCGAGCGGTCGGCGGGAGGCGCGGAGGGTTGGGGTGCCATGGTGACTCCTGCGGATGCGGGCCGAGCAGGCCCCGGGGAGTGCCGGCCCGGACGGCCTCCCCGGGGCGCCGGTCAGACGAGTGCCTTGACGATGGCGTTCTTGTGGATCTCGGTCGTGCCGGTGACGATCCGGAACATGCGCAGGGACCGGAAGATCTGCTCCACCTCGTGACCGCGGGTCAGGCCGTCCTTGCCGTGGATCTGCACGGCCTGGTCCGCCGTGCGGAAGCACGCTTCGGCGGTGAACAGCTTGCACATGTTCGCCTCCACCGCGATGTTCTCGCCGCGGTCGGCCTTCGCGGCGGTGGCGAGGACCATCGACCGGGCCGCGTACAGGTCGGTGGCCATGTCTGCGAGCTTGTGCTGGATGGCCTGGAGCGCCAGCAGCGGCTGCCCGAACGCGACGCGGGTCTTGGCGTGGGCGACGGACAGGTCCCAGGCGCGCCGGGCGGCACCGATCAGGGAGGGGCAGTGGAGCAGCCGGTTGAGGGTGATGCGGCCGATGCCGATGCGCAGCCCCTGGCCGACCTCGCCGAGCAGGTTCGCGACGGGGACGCGGCAGTCCTCGAAGACCAGGTCGCCTTCCATCCGCTGGCCCGACATGGGCACGGCGCCGTCCAGTACACGGCAGCCGGGGGTGTCCAGGTCGACGAGGAAGGCACTGTACGTCTCCTCGCTGTCCGCCATCCGGGCGACGACGACGGCGAAGTCGGCGAACGGGGCGGCGGAGCTGAACACCTTGTGCCCGTTCAGCACGTAGGAGTCGCCGTCGCGCGTCGCGGTGGTCCGCATGCGGCGTACGTCCGAACCCGCGTCCTGCTCGGTGAGGGAGAAGCAGCAGGCGCGCTCACCCCGGACGACCGGGAGGAGATAGCGCTCCCGTTGCTCGTCGGTGGCGTACTTCACGATCGCGCCGACGCGCAGTGGTCCGCCCATGTCGCCGAGGACCGAGTGGGACAAGGCCGCCCCGGAGGCGGTGAGTTCCTCCTTCAGGGCACACAGTTCGGTGAAGTTCAGGCCCTGGCCGCCGAGTTCCGGCGGCAGGCTGATGCCGTAGAAGCCGAGTTCGGCGCTGCGTTTCCAGACGCCTTCCAGGGTGGGCCGGTCCAGCTTGCTCTCGGGGGTGATGCCGTGTGCCCGCTCGTAGGGGAGGAGTTCGTCGGTCAGATAGGCGCGCAGCCGGCCGACCAGTTCCTCCAGGCGGGGGTTGTCGTCGTAGCGGGGAGTAAGGGTGTAGGGCATGGGGTGTTCCCTGTTCAGTGGACGCGGCGCTCGGCGCCGGACCAGTAGGTGTCGCGTATCGCGCGGCGGTCGATCTTGCCGTTGGGGTTGTGGGGCAACGCGGCGACGACGTCCACGGAGCGGGGCTTCTTCATGCGCGCCAGGCGTTCGGCGCAGAAGGCGATCAATTCCTCCGCGTCGAGCGTGACCCCTGCCCGCGGGACGACGACGGCCTTGACCGCCTCGCCCCACTGCTCGTCGGGGACGCCCACGACCGCGGCCTCGAAGACGCCGGGATGCTGGTGGAGGACGGATTCCACCTCGACGGCGTAGATGTTGAAACCACCGGAGATGATCATGTCCTTCTTGCGGTCGACGATGAAGACGTAGCCGTCCCGGCGTCGCCGCGCCAGGTCGCCGGTGAGGAACCAGCCGTCGCGGAAGCTCCGCGCGGTCAGTTCCGGCTCGTTGTGGTAGCCGGGAACGACGTCGGGCCCGCGGACGGCGATCTCGCCGATCTCGCCGTCCGCCACCGGGACGCCGCTGTCGTCGACGATCCGTACCTCGGCCTCGGCGAGCGGGCGGCCGCAGGACAGCAGCAGTTCCTCGTCCTCGCCCTCGACGGCGCGGCGGTGGTCCTCCGTGGAGAGGAACAGCACGCCGGAGGTCGTCTCGCCGCAGCCGTAGCCCTGGCTGAGCACGGGGCCGAAGAGGTCCCAGGCCGCCCGGACCCGGGCGGGTGACATGGGTGCCGCGCCGTAGAGCAGATGGCGGAGACTGGAGAGGTCGTGGTCGCGGGCGTTCTCCAGCGCGAGGACGGTGTTGACCATGGTCGGGACCAGGAACGCGTGGGTCGCGCGTTCCCGTTCCACGGTGGCGAGGAACTCCGCGGCGTCCCAGCGCGGCAGCACCACGGCGCATCCGCCGGCGAAGAAGATGCCCATGAGCGGCATGCCGGAGGCGTGGGTGACGGGACCGGCGAGGATCTGCCGGTCGCCCGCCCCGACCCGGGTGGCCTGGTTCATCACCGACTTGCGCAGCAGGGCCAGCCGATTGCCGTACGTCTGCACGGCGGCCTTGAGCTTGCCGGTGGAGCCCGAGGTGAAGTGCAGGACGGCGATGTCGTCCTCGGCGCACTCCACGTCGACGGCCTCGCGGGAGGTGGTCGCGAGGGTCTCCGCATAGCCGGGACCGAGGTCGGCGGGACCGTCGTAGCCGATGACGGCCTTCACACCCGAACCGGGTACGGCCCGCCGCGCCGTCTCCAGGTGTGCGGCGTCGGTGAGCAGGACACGGGCGTCGGACTCCCGCAGGAGATGGGCGACTTCGCCGTCGCCGAGGCGGGCGTTGACCGGCGCCCGGGCCAGGCCCGCCTTGTAGAGCGCCACTTCCGTGACGACCAGTTCCGCGCGGTTGGCCGCGAGCGTCGCCACGCGCTCGCCCCGGCTCAGGCCCATCCCGGTGAGCGCGGCCGCCAGCCGGTCGCTGTGGTCGTCGAGTTCGGCATAGGTCAGGCGGACCGGTCCGCACACCACCGCCTCGGCGTCCGGGTGGTGCTCGGCTGTCCGGCGTACGTAGCGACCGAGGTTCATCGCCGCCTCCAGAGTTTCAGAACAATGTGTTCAGTAACAATCTCGTTGTCGGGCAACGTACGGGCAGCGCTAGGGTCAGGTCAACGGTCGTGACGAGAAGGAATCGAAGTGGACATGAAGCCCGAGGACCGCCGGGTCCGGCGGACGCGCGCCGCGCTCCGCCAGGCCCTGGTCGAACTGGTGCTGGACAAGGGGTTCCAGGCCATCACCGTCGAGGAGATCACCGAGCGGGCCGACATCGGCCGGGCCACCTTCTACGCGCACTACCGGGACAAGGAGGATCTGCTCGTCGGCATCGTCCGCGACCTCGCACAGGACCGCGAGCGTCTGCTGCCGGCCGTCCGCCAGGCGCACGCCCAGGGCTTCACCGGCCTGCCGGTCAAGTACATCTTCGAGCACGCCACCCAGGAGCGGGACGTCTACCGCGTCATCCTGCGGGGTGAGGGCGACGGGCGGGCACTGCGGGAGTTCACCGAACTCATCCGCACGCACGCCGAGATGGCCTTCCGCGACCGGGCGGGGCAGCTCGGCGTGGAGCCGAGGATCCCGCTCGGCATCGTCGCCCGCGCCTGGACCGGCGAACTCATCTCGGTGCTGAGCTGGTGGGTCGAGAACGACACGGGGTACACCGCCGAGCAGATCACCGCCCACCTGCGGGACCTGTCCGTCTACGGAAGGGTCTGGGCCACGGGCCTGACCCCGGTGGACGCTCCCGGGGCCGTCGACCTCCCCGGGGGGCAGGGTGCCGGACCCCAGTAGTCGCTACCGGCCGGTCGACCCTTCCTCCGTTTCCGAACAGCATGTACGGTATCGATCTCGTGATGAGCTGATCCCGAACGAGCGGAGCGACACGTGACCGGCACGGACTCACTGGCGGACCTTGTGTGGGCACGAGGATTCACGGACTCGGCCTGGGCGCGGCGGCACACGACGACAGGCCGGGAGATCATGCCCAGCCGTCGCGTCTGGCGGGGTCCGGGCGGCCCCGGTGACCTGCCCGCCTCGCCGCCCGGCGCCCTCGACGACCTCAGCGTCAGCGGCTCCCACGGACGTACTCTCACGCTGTCGGAACTGCTCGCCGAGGCCGAGACGGACGCCCTGCTCGTGCTGCACCGGGGCAGGCTCGTCCACGAGCAGTACCTGCACGGCTACGAGGCCCACGTCCCGCACTTCAACGCCTCGGCCGCCAAGTCCTACCTCGGTCTCCTGGCGGCGACCCTGGCCCACGAAGGACACCTCGACCGCGGGGCCCGGGTCGCCACGTACGTGCCCGAACTGTCCGGCACCGCCTTCGGCGACGCCCAGGTCGACCACCTGCTGCACATGGGCACGCGGATGAGCTACGCCGGGCGCCCCTACGACAAGGCCCTGGAGGCGCAGCGCTACTTCGCCGTCCTCGCTCCGCGACTGCGCCCCTACGGCTACTCGGGACCCGCGACCATCCGCGAACACCTCGCCACCGCCAGGGCCACGGGCGAGCCCGGCACGGAGTTCCGTTACGAGAACGGCAACGTCGAGGCGCTCGCCGAGGTCCTGCGACGGATCACCGGCCTGAGCACCTCGGCGCTGATGTCCGAGATGATCTGGTCCGGCATCGGGGCGGAGGAGGACGCCTACTACCTCGTCGACGCGGACGGGGCGGAGGCGGCCTGCGGCGGCTTCAGCGCCACCGCGCGCGACGTGGCCCGCCTGGGCGAACTCGTCCGCTGCGGCGGTGCCGTCGGCGACCGTCAGATCGTGCCGGAAGCCGTGACCGCCCTCGTCGGGGGCGTCCCCGACGGCTACCCGCGCCGCGTTCGCCTTCCCGCGGCACCGCCCGACTCACCGGCCACCCTCTCGTACCACGACCTGTGGTGGATCCTGAACGACCCCTACGGCTCCTTCATGGCCAGCGGCATCCACGGCCAACGCCTGTTCGTCTCACCCGCCCTGGACCTGGTCGTCGTCCACTACGCCTCCCAGGTGGTCTCCCCGGCGGTCCCTCAGGTCCCCCTCGTCCAGGCGTTCCTCGCGATCGGCAGGCGCCTCAACGGGTAGAGCACGCGCCAGGGGGGGGCGCCGGCGGCCGAGTGCCCGGGTGAGGGCGGTCAACCGCTCGGTGCGGCGCGCGGCCGGGTCGGTGGTGCGGGTGGTCCAGGCGACGTGACCGTCGGGACGGACGAGGATCTCGGTCGTTCCGCGCAGGTCCGGGTGGTCGTCGTAGCCGGTCACCAGAGCGGTGGTGACACGCGCGTCGCGTTCCGGACCGGCGGTCGGCGTGGGGCCGGGAGCCAGGTCGAGGTGGACGAACCGGGCGGTGGGCAGCAGGTCGTAGACCCGGGTGGCGGACGAGCCCGCGGCCGTCAGCGAGATGTCGGGCATCGGTCGTCCGACCAGGGAGCCGGCGTCGGGGCCCGCGGGACGGTAGTACGCGACCGAACGCGCCGGCCGTCGCGCGCGGCGGGGGTGCGGGCGCATGACGGTGCCTCGGGGCGATCAGGCGCGGTCGTGGAGGGTGACGTGGTAGCCGTCGGGGTCGGCGAAGGTGAACGTCCGGCCGAAGGGGCCGTCGATCGGCGCGGAGACGATTTTGTGACCGTCGGCGGCGAGAGCGTCGTGGATCTCCTGGACGCCGGTGGCGTGGAGCCAGATCGCGGCACCGATGCCGGGCCGGGCGACGGAGGCGAGGTCGGTGCCGGGTGCGATGTCGCGGACCGCGAACGCGATCGGCTTCGTGTCGAAGACGACGGCGTGCGGAGGTCCGGCCTGCGAGCGGACGAGGCCGAGGTACTGCTCGTAGAACGCCTGTGAAGTGCCGAGGTCGCGTACCTGGAGCGAGATGAAGTCGGGGCCGGTGGCGGGCATGGTGGTGCTCCTATCGTCGTGTCAGCTTCCTGACACGGACCAACGTATGTCAGAATACTGACATGAGTCAAAACGGTGCCGGCATCGACCTGGACAAATCGCTGGGCTACCTGCTGAAAGAGGCTTCGAGCGCCCTGCGCGCGGCCATGGAGGAGGTGCTGCGGCCGCTCGGAATGAGCGTGACGCACTACTCGTGCCTCGAGTTGCTGGCTCAACGGCCGGGCCTGTCGAACTCCGAGCTGGCGCGTGGCGCGTTCGTGACACGGCAGACGATGAACGTGCTGCTCCAGACCCTGGAGCGGGATGGCTACGTGACCAGGCCCGCGGAGGCGCCCGTCGGGAAGGCTCTGCCCGCGCGGCTCACACCGAGCGGCCGACGAAGCCTGGAGAAGGCGACCGCAGCGGTCCGGTCCGTCGAGGTGAGAATGCTGGCCGGCATGACCGAGGCCGAGCAGGCGAGCGCGTTCCGCAGCCTGCGGAGCATGATTCACTCCCTGCGCGACGGCGACGGCGACGCATAGCCCGTCGCCCGGCCGGTGCGGACGGTCCGCGAGGGCCGAGGATGAGTACGACGGCTCATGCCGACACCGGCGCCCGCCACCGACGATGAGGACCGACATCGCCGAGACCGGGAGACTGCTCATGCTCAGCCGCATCGCGGACCTGTTGGTGCCCGCCGTCGGCCGTCTGTCGTTGACCGCCGACCCGAGTGCCGTGCTCGCGCCGGGCAGCATCATCGCCGCGAACCACACGTCCCTCGCGGACCCGGCCCTGGTGATCGCCGCCCTTCGCCGGCTCGGCGGCGAACCGGTCGTCATGGCGGCCGCCGGGCTGTGGCGCATCCCGGTCCTCGGCCGTGCCCTGGCCCGGGAAGGGCACATACCCGTCGTGCGCGGCGACCGGCGTGCCGCAGCCGCGCTGGACGCGGCAGCCGATGCCCTGGAGCGGGGGCGGCTGGTCCTCATCTACGCCGAGGGCGGCCTGCCCCACCGCAGGGACGCCGGGGAGGCACCTCCCGGGCCCTTCCGCAGCGGCCTGGCCAGACTCGTCGAGCGCACCGGAGCCCCCTTGGTGCCCGTGGGACAGGCCGGCGCCCGCCGGGTCGTCTCGGGCCGCGCGGCCAAGCAACTCGCGGGTCTCGTCACGGCGCCCGTGCGCCGACCCGCTCTGCACGTCCATGTGGGCGCACCGCTGGAGCTGACCGGTGACCACGCCGCGCGGACGGCACGGGCCAGGACCGCGGTGACCGCCGCCTGGCGGACGGCCGTGGCCCGCCTGGGCGACACCGCACGCCGCGCCTGACCCCGCCGGTGCCGGGCGCAGGCGAGACACCTGCTCAGAGATCCGTGAGCGGGAAGTCTCCGTCCGCGACCGGGTAAGCCGCGAGGACGAGGGTGTGAGGGCCGAAGAGACGGAGTGGCCGCAAGGACCGCCACCGGGTGTGAGGCACGCCGAACGTGCGAGGAGGTTTCGCTGGGAGCCCACCGCCGCCCAGCTTCTTGTGCACCAGCGCCGGAGTTGTTCAGCGGCCGGTTCCGCCGAAGTGAACAACTCCGTCGCTCGGGAAGGCGCGCGCTGACGCGGTCGGGCGCCGATCCGCAGCCGCGCCTGCCTTCAGTCCTTGGCCCGGTGCAGTTGTATCTGCCGATTGACGAAGAGGTGCACGAAACCGCAACGCAGGCAGATCAGCCCCGTAGCGCTCTCATCCGCCCAGGCCAGATTGAACAACTCTCCGCCGGTGCTGTTGAGTTTCACGCTCCGTTCGCGGAAGAGGTCGCTCTTGCAGACCTGACACGTGATCCACATCTCTCCGAGTGAGGCCCGCACCGCTTTGGCCACCTCATCCCCCTTTCCGGGCCCAGCCAGCACCGTGGCCGCGCCATCCGTACTCCGTCGTGTTCCCACACATCATCGCAAGCCGTGGGAAATCCACTGTCGGTGACGTGGGACTGAAGGATGGGCAGCGCACGATCGGGATAGGGTCGGGCAATGCCCGAGCTGAAGAGGCTGCATGACGACCACGCATCGGCGGTCCTGGCCTTCGAGGTGGCGAACCGCACCTACTTCGCCACCTCGATCCCCGACCGCGGCGACGACTTCTTCGACCGGTTCGCCGAACGGTACAAGGCGGCGCTGGCCGAGCAGGAGGGCGGCGTCTGCGCCTTCTACGTGCTCGTCGCCGAGGACGGCTCGGTGCTCGGCAGGTTCAATCTGTACGACGTGGAGGACGGCACCGCCAGACTCGGCTACCGGGTCGCGGAGCAGGTCGCCGGCCGCGGCGTGGCGACCGCGGCCGTCCGGGAGCTGTGCCGGACGGCGCCGGCGACGCACGGCCTGCGCACACTGCGGGCCGCCACCTCCCATGACAACGCCGCGTCCCGGAAAGTCCTGACCAAGGCCGGGTTCGTCCCGGTCGGCCCCGCCGCCCCGGCCGACCTCGGCGGCAAGTCAGGCACCTGGTACCAGCGCGACCTCCAGCCACTCCGGTAGCCGTAGGGTCGGCTCGACCGGGGGACCAGGCGCGGGGGAGAGGAAGAAGATGGCCCGGACGGGGACGACGGCGGTGCTGGCGCTTTTGCCGGACGCCGAGCCGCTGTTGCGGCTGGCCGCCGAGGTGGACGGGCTGGTGGTGCGACCGGGCGTGCCCGCGCACGCGGCGCTGCTCTATCCCTGGCTGCCCGCCGACGAGGTCGAAGAGGCGCAACTGCACCGGCTGCGGGTCGCCCTACCGGCAGGCCCGGTCCCCATCAGGTTGGCCACCGTCGAACGAACCGGCGGGTTCGTCGGTGTCCCGGTGCCCGAACTGAGCCGGGTGGCCGACGCCGTCCGCACGGCATTTCCGGCGCAGGTCCCCTACGGCGGCCGGTTCGGACCCCGTCCGCCCGTGCACGTCACCGTCGCCCTGGACGCGGCCCCGCAGGCCGCCGCCGACATCGCCCGCCGTACCGCCGCCGCCCTGCCGATCACCACGGAGGTCAACTCCTTGCATGTGGTCGGCCTTACCCACACAGGTTGGCAGGGCCTCGCCGAACTGCCCCTGAGCTCGCGTCGATCGCAGCCTTGACAACACTCTGGCCTGCCCAGTGCAGGGCTCGTACGGATGAGAAGACCACAGTGGCCGGTCGCACTGTGGGTGTGTGGCGGTGCCACCGGCCGCTTTGTGTCTCAGGGCCGGGCGCTGTCGCCTCGCGCTGCGCTGCTGCGCCCACCGCGCCCCGATTGCGGACAGCTGCTCGACCCGCTCAGGAGCCGGCGTCGGGCCCGGCTGCGCTGGTAGCCGATCTACGCTCCGACTTTGTGCTGAGTCTCACTTCAGCGTCGGAGCGCCTTCTCGTTCCGGCGTCCGCAAGATCGGGCCCTGAGCAGTCCTTTCTCGGCGCGTTGTGAGGCGGCTGACCGACACCCAGTGAGAATGACCAGCGCATCGAAGCGTCAGTCAGCACGCGGCAACGTCAGGTCGAGGACGGCCAACATGCCCAAGGCGATGCCTCCGGCCCGGTAAGACGAAGAGGCCGCCGTAACCTCGGCGCTCACAATTGTCCCTCCTCGTTGTCGGCTTCCTCGCTGAGCTGCTCGCCCAGGCGCATCGCTTCCTCGACCAGGGCTTCGACGATCTTCGACTCGGGAACGGTTTTGATGACTTCGCCTTTGACGAAGATCTGGCCTTTGCCGTTGCCGGAGGCGACGCCGAGGTCGGCCTCGCGTGCTTCGCCGGGCCCGTTGACGACGCAGCCCATGACGGCGACGCGCAGTGGGTAGGGGAAGCCGTCCAGTGCTGCGGTGACGCGTTCGGTGAGGGCGTAGACGTCGACCTGGGCGCGGCCGCAGGAGGGGCAGGAGACGATTTCCAGCTGGCGGGGGCGCAGTCCTAGGGCTTGCAGGATCTGGATGCCGGTTTTGACCTCCTCGACGGGGGGTGCTGTGAGGGAGACGCGGATGGTGTCGCCGATTCCTTCGGCCAGAAGGATCGCGAAGGCGGTCGCCGATTTGATGGTGCCCTGGGGTGGGGGCCCGGCTTCGGTGACGCCCAGGTGCAGGGGGTAGTCGCAGGCGGCTGCGAGGTGGCGGTAGGCGGCGACCGTGGTCAGGGGGTCGTGGTGCTTGACGGAGATCTTCAGGTCGGTGAAGCCGTGTTCCTCGAACAGGGAGCATTCCCACAGTGCGGACTCCACTAGGGCCTCGGGGGTGGCTTTGCCGTACTTGCCCAGCAGCCGCCGGTCCAGGCTTCCGGCATTGACGCCGATACGGATGGACACTCCGGCCGCTGAGGCGGCTTTCGCGATCTCTTTGACCTTGTCGTCGAAGGCTCTGATGTTGCCCGGGTTGACCCGTACCGCTGCGCAGCCAGCCTCCAGGGCGGCGAAGACGTAGCGCGGTTGGAAGTGGATGTCGGCGATGACGGGGATCTTCGACTTCGCGGCGATGGCCGGGAGGGCGTCGGCGTCGTCCTGGGAAGGCACTGCAACGCGCACGATGTCACAGCCAGCCGCGGTGAGCTCGGCGATCTGCTGCAGCGTCGCGTCTACGTCCACAGTCGGCGTGGTCGTCATGGACTGCACGGAAACCGGTGCGTCACCGCCTACCGGAACACCGCCGACGTGGATCTGCCGACAGCGGCGGCGTCGTGCGGCGGGAGGCAGAGCGGGCGATGAAAGATTGACGGCGCTCATTGTGGGCTCCCATGGCTAGCAAGAGTGTGCTCCCGGCCTTCTACTTCGGCGTGTCATACGGCGTGGATGGTTCGGACCGGCTGCACGTCCGCTGCGGTGAACAACTGTTGCCGCTTGCTTGACCGGTCGTTCTGCCGGGGCTCGGCCCGTCGGGCTGTGGCTCTGGCAGATCGGTGCTCGTGGTGTGCGCGAGAGGTTTTCCGGCGCGGGCGCGCAGGACGGCGTAGGTGATCTGCGCAGCGGACAAGCCCGTCTGGGCCAAAAGTTCGTCGCGTGAACCGTGCGGGAGGAAGGCACGAGGCAGGCCCAGGATGTGGAGGGGGGTGGTGACGGCACGGTCACGCAGATTCTGGGCGAGAGCACTGCCGCTGCCTCCGCTACGGGAACTGTCCTCCACGGTGATCACCAGCCGGTGCCGGGCTGCCAGGGCGAGTAGTTCCTCGGACACCGGGGTAACCCAGCGCGGGTCGACGACGCTCACGCCGATTCCCTGCTCGGTCAGTTGGGCGGCGGCCTCCATGCACTGCTGCGCCATCGGTCCGTAGGAGACCAGCAATACATCGAGGATCCCGGACTCTGACAGGACGTCGACGCTGCCGGTGCGGCGCACTGCCTCGATGCCAGGGCCGGCTGTCCCTTTGGGGAAACGGACGGCGCTGGGGCCTACGTCGTACGCGATGGCTTCCCGCAGCAGGGACCGTAGCTGTCCGCTGTCGCGGGGGGCGGCGATGCGCATGCCGGGCACCAAGCTGAGCAGGGAGGTGTCCCACATGCCGTGATGGGAGGCGCCGTCGGGGCCGGTGATGCCGGCGCGGTCCAGGACGAAGGTGACCGGTAGCCCGTGCAGGGCCACATCCATGAGGACCTGGTCTGCGGCCCGAGTGAGGAAGGTGGAGTAGAGGGCGACGACGGGATGGAAGCCGCCCAGAGCCAGGCCGGCGGCTGAGGTGACGGCGTGCTGTTCGGCGATCCCGACGTCGAAGACCCGCTTGGGGTATTTCTCCGTCATCGGATGCAGGCCGGTGGGGCGGAGCATGGAGGCGGTGATGGCGACGACGTCTTCGCGTTCGCCGGCTATCTCCAGCAGGGCCTGTCCGAAGACGTCGGTCCATGACGCAGAAGGCGGCCCCAGGGCGGGAGCGGGCTGTCCGGTGACCGCGTCGACGGTGCTGACCACGTGCAGGCAGTCCGCCTCGTCTCCTTCGGCCGGAGCGAATCCCCGGCCCTTGACGGTGACGGCGTGGACGAGCACCGGTCGGCGCAGCAGGCGTGCCTGGTCCAGGACGCTCTGCAGAGCACCGGTGTCGTGCCCGTCGACCGGCCCCAGGTAGGCGAAACCGAGCTGGGTGAACAGGTTCGCGGGCTCTGCCCGGCCAAACGCGCTGATGCCGCCGCCGGGGTGCTTGAGGGTGTGCAGGTGCTCGGCCAGGGCTCCGGTGGTGGGAGCGTAGGAGCGGCCGTTGTCGTTGAGGACCACGATCACGGGGCGCTGACTGGCACCGACGTTGTTGAGAGCCTCCCAGGTCATACCCCCGGTCATCGCTCCGTCGCCGATCACTGCGACCACCGAGTGGTCCTGGTAGCCGCGCAGTTCGTTGGCTTTGGCGAGGCCGTCGGCATAGGAGAGAGCGGTGGAGGCGTGGGAGTTCGCGCACCAGTCATGCACCGACTCCTCCCGCGAGGGGTAGCCAGACAGTCCTCCGGCCTGACGCAGGCGGTCGAAGCCCGCAGCACGGCCGGTCAGGATCTTGTGGACGTATGCCTGGTGGCCGGTGTCGAAGAGGATGGCGTCCCGGGGGGAGTCGAAGACACGGTGCAGGGCGATGGTCAGTTCCACCACACCGAGGTTGGGCCCCAGGTGTCCTCCCGTGGCACAGACCTTCTCGATCAGGAACGTGCGGATGTCCTGGGCCAGGGCGGCAAGTTGTCCGGCCGCCAGTGCGCGCACGTCGCGTGGGCCGCCGAGCATGGTCAGATGTGTCCTCCTAAGTTCGGTGGGTGGTTCGTTGGCAGGTGCTTCGGAGAGCTCAGCCACGGTGCCTCCCGGCCCCTCTCGGGGCGACGCTGGGTGCAGTGTGCGGAGGGGTTCGGTGGAAGGTCTGACAGCGGCAGCTGCCTGCTGAAGGCGTGGGCAGCAGCGGGTGGGCGTCGCGAGAGGGCAGTGCGATACGGGGGCACAAGCGTCCTTCCGCCGCGGGGACGGACAAGTTCGATCCGTAAGAACTGTTGGGGAGTGCTTCTTCAAGTGCCCCTTTCTCGGCGGGTCACGACCGCGTTCGCAGGCGCACTGGGAGCACTGGGCGTGTTTGCTTCGGCCCGCGCGTCCTGCACTGGCTGTGCGGCACACCGGCGCGCGACTCGATAGATGCGCCGGGCACCAATAGTTTCAGGCGTAGCAGCTCAAGGTTGCCGCCGACTTTGTCGGGCCGGCTGGACCGACCGTACTCACGGCCCCTAACGGAACAGTCTGCTGACGCGCCATAGGCACAGGTCGGATTGTCTCTTCTACGTCTCCCAGGGCGCTTTGCGGTGCCCTGTTCTTGCTTGTCGCTGATGGCCTGTGGAGCAGCTGCGCAGCAGTGGGTCGGCGCGGCGGACTGCTTGTACTCCGGTAGTACTTCACGGTCTGTGCGCTCCCCCTTACGTGCTGCAAGCTCCCCTGCGGCAGGGGGTTGCTTCCGTGACTCTGAGCGCCGAATGATTGCGATTGAGCGATCTACGCCCGGGTGGCGACCCTCTGGGCGTGAAAGACCGCCGATGAGGCACAGCGCAGCCCGCCGCGGGCTCTCCGGGGCTCACGCACAGTTCGCCGTGACCCAGCCAGAGGCTGCTGAAAGCGCCCGGCGGTCGACGTATTTCGCAGCATTCACTGAGAGGAACTTCTGCATGTCTAAAAGGCGGAAAAGCCTTGTCGATGACGTCCTGGACCGGGCAAGCGACATCGGTCAGGACTCCCGCGACATGACGCGCCGAGCACTCACCGGCAAGAAGAGGAAAAAGAAGGGGAAGAAAAGCACCCGCAAGCTGGTCAAGCGCAACAACCGGGCGATCGAAGCACTCGTGGTGCAACTCGAGCAGTACATCAAGCGCGACCGGGAGAAGGCGAAGACCCACGACGCCGGCTGAGGCCCGCGCAGCAGGGCTGTCCATCTGCTCTGGCCTCGGTGGCCAGCGGTGAGGAAAGGCGGACCCGAGTGGTTGAGCGCCGCGCGCGACACACTGCTCACGTACTCGCCCGGCTCGGGCTACAGGAGATGTCCCGGGCTACCGGACGCCGTCGCCCCCCGACTGGCGGCGCGCCTGAGACGTCCCCCGAACAACAACGTGCCCGAGCGGTCCGCGAGGCCCTTGAGCAGCTTGGACCCCTGTATGTGAAGATCGGCCAGATCCTCTCGACCAGGCCGGACTTCGTGCCGGACTACATCCGTGAGGAACTTGCTCTTCTGACTGACCAGGCTACCGTCCGGCCGTTCAGCACGTTCGTGCCGACGCTGGAGGCAGAGCTGGGAGCCGGCTGGCGTGACTCGTTCAGTTCGTTCGAGACCGGCCAGCCGCTCGGTGCCGCCTCCCTCGCTCAGGTCTATCGCGCCACTCGCCGGGACGGCACCCCGTGTGTCGTGAAGATCCAGCGGCCTGGGTCCCAGGGAATCGTGTTCGGCGACATGACTGTCCTACGGCGCGTCTCGCGGATTCTCGGGCGGCTCGCACCACGGTTCAACGAAGTTGTCGACACCGGAGCAATGCTCGATGTCATCTTCCGCGCCATGGGCGATGAGCTCGACTTCACGCGGGAAGCCGCCAACATGAAGGACGCCCGTAAGGCCGCGAAAGCCTTCAAGACGGTCAAGGTGCCGAAAGCTCTCGTCGCGACGCCACGCGTCCTCGTCCAGAGCTTTGCCGACGGACAGGCAGCTCACCGGCTCAAGGAAGACGAACTGAGCCGCAAGCAGCGAAAGCGGATGGCCAAGGAGTTTGTCGCCTACATGCTCAGGGGTTTCTTCGTCGACCGGGTCTTTCATGCCGATCCGCACCCTGGGAACGTGCTGGTCGGTCTCGGCGGGAAAGCCCACGTCATCGACTGGGGCATGGTGGGCCGCATTGACCGCAGCACCAGCGCCGCCATGCTTGGCACGATGATCGGCATGGCCTACAACGACGGCCCGGCACTTGCACAGTCCTGGATCCAGATGGGCAGCCCTACCCCTTGGAGCGACATCGGCGGCTTCACCGCGGACATCGCACGCTTCGTCCCCCACATCACTGACGCTTCTCTCGCCGAACTGAACTTCGGCGTCGCCCTCACCTCAGTCCTCGCGTACTCCAGCAGTCGCGGTATCCAGACCACCCCCAACGTATCGATCGTGGGCAAAGCCGTGGCCAACATGGAGGGCACAGTCCGGCACATCCACCCGGGCCTGAAGCTGTCCGACAGTATCCGCGACGCTCTGCAGGACATCCTGCAGGACATGGTCCGGGACCTCGGCTCCCCCGAACAACTGGCGCAGTACGGCCTGCATGCCCTCCGCGCCCTCACTGACGGGCCCGGCCAGACCACACGCATTCTCAACGACGTGTCCGACCGTCAGCTCACCCTCCACAATCACACCCGCTTCCACGACACCCGCTTCAGCCGAGCGGCGTTCTCCCTGGCACTGATGGCCCTCGGGCGCCGCCAGCGGCCGACCTGACCACCGCCCTCCTGTCCGTCCCCACACGACCGTTGTAGGAGTCCACTGGGGTGGCGGGTAACCGTCACACCTGCTCTCATCACGGCGACGCCCCCGCCACGGCCAGCGCCTCCGACCGCCGCCCCGCCACCACGCGGCCCGCCTATCTCAGCGCCGACAGAGGAGGAGGGATTCGTGCTGAGTCGCCCGCGCAGCCTTCTGTTCTGGCTCGTACTCATCATCCTGCTCTACGTCATCGCCACCGCCCCGACCGAACTCGCCCACGCCGTCCTTGCCTTGGCCCGCGGTGCCCGGCAGTTCTTCGACTCCTTGGACATCCTCATCGACACCCTCGAAAGGTCCTGACCTGGCCCAAACCCCCACCCATCAGCCGACAGGAGGGTCCTGTCATGCACGTCCCGTTCAGGCTGCCGCCCCTGTTGTTCGTCGTCTCTCTCGCCGTTTCCGGGTGCGGGCTCGCCCCATCGGCCGTCCAGTCTCCTCCAGTTCCGCCACCCCCTCCGGCCGTCAGTGTCGAGGTCCACCTGCCCATGGCCCAGCCCTCCCACATGGCATCCGATCCGGTTACCGCTCTCACGTCGACGGCCCGGGCCGTCGACGGGCCAACCCTTGCTCCTTCCACCAGTAGCCCCTCCGCGCCTTCAACCTCTTCCGGTTCCTCCACGCTCCCGGACTCCCCCGAGGACCCCGCCTCCCCCTCGTGCGAACCGGCGAGTCCTCGGCCCACATCCTCGGACCCATCGCCGCAGGACAGTGCCAGCCGCTCTCTCACAACCAGCCCGACCGGCTCCGCAAACCCACCGGGCGACGCACTTCCCCCCACGGCAAACAGCGAGGTCTGCGGATGTCTGAGCCTGTCGGTCACTCCGCAGCCGACCGTGGTGGCACAGCCTGAGTCCCGCGTCAGGCCGACCGGCAGCCCGCAGCGCCACTTGAGCTCCCAGGAGGACTCTCAGTGACCGACGCTCACACGTCAGAATCGGTAGCAGCCCAGCTGACGCGGGCCCGAGAGTCCATTCTTCCTCCGCTACGCGAGGCAGTGAGCAGGCTCCATCCGCACCTGGCTCACGTATGCGGCTACCACTTCGGCTGGTGGACCGCCGACGGAGAACCGTCGGAGAACGCGGTGCCGAGCAAGTTCCTACGGGCCACCCTCACACTGCTGGCCGCCGAGGCAGTCGGTGGAAGCCCGCACACCGCAGTACCCGGTGCAGTCGCCGTGGAACTGCTGCACAACCACTCCCTCCTGCACGACGACGTCATTGACCAGGACGACCTCCGCCGCGGCCGGCGCACCGTGTGGTCTGCATACGGAACAGGAACGGCAGTCCTGGCCGGAGACGCCCTGGCAGCGCTGTCAGTCAGCCACCTGTCCCGAGTGGGAACGACACCGGCAAGGCGCGCCCTCGTGATGCTGCTAAACGCCTTTGAGTGCATCTGCGCAGGACAAGCAGCCGACCTGGAGCTGGAACGAGGCCGCGCCGTCACGGTGGAGGACTACCTGCAGATGGCCGCCGACAAAACCAGCGCACTCCTGGCGTGCGCCGCCGGCGTGGGAGCGGTGCTCTGCGGTGCAGACGAGGCAACGATCGTCCGTCTTCAGGCCGCCTGCACGGACCTGGGGCTTGCCTGGCAAGCCGCCAACGACGTGGAGGACATTTGGGGCGACCCCGCTGTCACCGGCAAACCCCGCCTCAGCGATCTGCGCCAGGGAAAGACGACGCTCCCCGTGCTGGCTGCCCTCGCCTCCGACACTCCCGCAGGACGCGAACTGGCAGCCTGCCGAACCTCCACCACCGGCTCCAACTCGGAGGACCTGGAGCTCATCGCCGACCTGATCGTCCGAGCCGGAGGACGCGCAGCCACCGAGCGCCTGGCCCTGAACAAGCTCAACTCGGCAGAGGCCCACCTGCGGAAGCTGCACGTGCCCGAGCCCTCACGCCACGCACTGACCGCGCTCTTCCGATTCATCGTCACCCGCTCGGCCTAACCCCCGCCGAACCCCGTCCCGCCATTCCGAGGAGAAGCCATGACTTCTGTACCCACCCGCTCGCCCGAAGTCGTCCGCAACGACTACGAAACCCAGCTCAACGAACACTGGGAGGCCAAGACGAACGACGCCATCAACCTGCTCCTCGGCAAGGCGGACGGCCTCTACCACCACCACTACGCGGTCGGCGACTTCAACCGCCACGTACTCACGGCCCCGCCCGACCAGCGTCAGCAACTCATCCTCAACGAGATGCACCGCATGGAGAGCGAACAGGTCGCGCTGATCCACGACGGCCTGGGCGACCTCCCGCCCAGCGCCCGCGTCCTGGACGCCGGCTCCGGCCGCGGCGGCACCTCATTCATGGTCCACGACCGCTTCGGATGCCGCGTGGACGGCGTCAACTTCTGCGAGCACCACCTGGCCTTCTCCCAGGAGCTAGCCACCCGCAGGGGCTGCGCCGCCAGCGTCCGTTTCCACTACGCGAACATGGTCGCCACCCCCTTCCCGAACGCGTCGTTCCAGTACGTGGTCACCAACGAAACCACCATGTACGTCGACCTCTTCGAGGCGTTCGCCGAGTTCTCCCGCCTCCTGCAACCCGGAGGCCGCTACGTCCTGGTCACCTGGTGCCAGAACGACGCCGTCACGGCCCCCGGCACAAGCCCAGAGATCGACGCCATCAACACCCACTACGTGTGCCACATCCACCCGCGCAGCACCTACTTCCGCGCCCTGGCCGCCAACGGGCTGGTGCCCTCCACCGTCCGCGACCTGACCGCCGAGGCGATGCCCTACTGGGAGCTACGCTCCCACAGCGACCTGAGCACGGGCGTCGAGAAACCCTTCCTCGACGGATACCGCCTCAACCGACTCAACTACCTCGTCATCGTCGCGGAGAAGGCCCAGACCACGGAACAGGCCACCTCGTGACACCGCCACCGAACAGCACGGACAACAACATCCCCGCGGACGGGCAGACACACCTCCCGCACGCCCGTCCGCAGCCGGAACCACTCGACCTGGCGGACATCCGCCGAAAAGTCGAGGACATCCTGCAGTCCTTCCTCGACGAAAGACTCCGCGATCTGCCTCACCACAGGGCCCGACCTCTCGTCGAACACCTGCGCACCCTCATCGAAGCAGGCGGAAAGCGCACCCGACCAATCCTGTGTGCCATCGGCTGGCACGCCGCCGGCCGCTCAGGCACACCACCGCAGCTCCTGCATCTGGCCGCGGCCATCGAAATGTTCCACGCCGCCGCGATGATCCACGATGACATCATCGACCGCTCGGCCACCCGCCGCGGCTACCCGAGCGCCCACCAGGCGCTGCGCGCACACTGCACGGCGCCTGCCGACAGCGACACCAGAAGCTGGTTCGGCGGCAGCGCCGCCCTCGTCCTGGGAGACCTGGCCCTGTCCTGGTCCGACCAACTGCTCTACCGCGGCCGACTCGACGCTGCACAGCTACGAGCCGTCCACCCGCTGCTCGACACCCTGCGCTCGGAAGCACTCATCGGGTGCTACATCGAGCTCCTCGCCACCGACCACTTCAACGACGATGTCGAGACGCCGATGGAGATCAACAGGCTGAAGTCGGCGAAATACACCATCGAGCGCCCGCTGCATCTCGGTGCCGTTCTGGGCGGGGCCGACACCGCGGTCCTGGACACCTGTACCGCCTACGGCATCCCGCTCGGAGAGGCGTTCCAACTCCGCGACGACATCCTCGGGGTCTTCGGAGACACCTCCGTCACCGGCAAACCCGCCCTCGACGACCTACGCGAGGGCAAGCCCACCCTTCTCCTCGCGATCGCCTTGTCCCGTGCCGACCCCGGTCAACGCGGGCTGCTCCACCGGTTGGTGGGAGATCCGAGTCTGGACGAAGAAGGCGCTGCGAAAGTCCGCGAGATCCTCACCACGACAGGGGCGCGCCAGGAAGTGGAACACCGGATCGAAGCCGGAGGACTGGAGGCCGCCGCGGCTCTCAACAAGCGCGATCTGCCCGCCCCCGTCATCGCCGTGCTGCATCACATGATCCACGCCGTCACCCGGCACAACGCCTGACAGAAGCCGACCGGATCGCTGGTCCCCAGGCGTACCCGTGAGGGGCGTCGCCGTCGGCAGACCAGCTCGACAAAGAGAGCATCACCATGACCCGTGACGACTCCTGCGAGGACGGTGTCTCACAGCAGACACTCCGTGAGGTTTCTGAGACCGTACTCGAAGCAGTGCAGTCTCGCTGGCCGGTGCCCCTCAAAGGGGAAACAAATCCGGCTCAGGAGACCGCCGAACGGCTGCACCTCGACTGGCTGCACCGCTACGACCTCGTCAAGCAGAGCTGCCGACCGGAAACCATGCACCTGTGCGAAGTATGCGCATACGCGTTCCCCCATGCAGACGCGGACATCCTCGCCCTCGCGGCAGACCTGACCGCCTGGCTCTTCTTCATCGACGAACTCTTCGACACCGGCGAGACGGGAATGCGCGTCGACTCCGCACGCGCATTCATCGCCTCACTGAACACACCTCCACCCCACCCTGTTCAGTCCGACACCGTCGCAGCGGCACAAACTGAACTGCTGGGACGGATCAGCCGCTCATACAGCAACCTGGCGTCCCGCCTGCGCGACCGCATGAGCCCGCCCCAGTGGGCAGTCTTCACTTCTCACCTGGACACCTACTACGACGCACTCGCCGCCGAGGCAGCGAACCGGGAACGGCAGGTCACACCTGCACTCAACGACTACTGCGCCATCCGGCGCTTCAGCGCAGGCACCCAATGCCAGATCGACCTCGTCGAACTGTCCGTATCGACGCGACTGCCTCGGTACATGTACGGCCTGCCGGCATTTCACCAATTGGTCCACCTCACCTGCGACATCGCCAACTGGACCAACGACGTCTTCTCCGCCGCGAAAGAGTACGCCGCAGGCGACGTCCACAATCTCGTGCTCATCCTGCAACGGGAAGCCGGCTGCTCACTGCGCGAGGCAGCAGTGGAGGCCGTGAACCGTATCGAGACGCGGCTGCACGACATGCAAGCCGCCCAGGCCGCGCTCCCCGCCCTCCTGGCCCAGCACGGTGCCTCACCGACAACACAACAAGCCGCTCAACGCTGGACCGACGGACTCCAGCACTTCCTGCAACATGCCGCCTGGTACCTCGGACACACCCGCTACGAAACGACAGGAGCCACGGCATGAGTGAAACACCGATGCCTTGCCCTATCGGTCAACGACCGCGCCTGGCCCGGGCCCATGCATCAATGACATGACCTCGCAGTCGGCGGCAGTGGTGGCCAAGCCGGTCGTGCCACACCGGCCGATACCGATGGCGAATCGGGTCAACGCGGCCATGGATGGTCACTACCGCAGCCGGCCCAAGCAAACCGGGCGCCGGATGGATGGCATGGGCCACTGCCTGGCCTGGCCTTCCAAAGCACCGACGATCGGCCCGAGACCCTCGGTGCCCGGTGATCGTCAGCGAACCCGTCGGCGGCGACAGCCTTTCCGTAGTCGCGGGCTCGATTTCGATTCTCCTCGGTCCGGAGCTCAGCGGTCAAAAAATACCACGATAGGGGATCAATCATGGTGAAAGGCGAAACGCCCGGCACCTTTCCTCGCAGCCGCACCGGAGCATCGGGCTTGCGCTCCGCCGCTGGCTGGTTGCGCCTGGAAGCGGAGCTCACCGGGCGACTACTCGTCGCGAATTTCATCGTCGCCGTTCCGCCGCCCATCCTGTTCGCGGTCGCAAGCGGGGTCCATTACAGTTTGCCAG
Organism: Streptomyces sp. NPDC034099; assembly: GCF_055575415.1. Lineage (NCBI taxonomy): Bacteria > Bacillati > Actinomycetota > Actinomycetes > Kitasatosporales > Streptomycetaceae > Streptomyces > Streptomyces sp. NPDC034099. Next base: position 426,461 of record NZ_JBVISR010000003.1, read on the forward strand.
CTGAACGGTTACTGGCAGGCATCGGCAAAGCAATCGTGACCGCACTGCTTTGCCTCTACGTCCTGGACACCGCAAACCAGGCCCACGCCGGCATGGAGGACACCTACAACAAACCACATCGCCCCATCCCAGCAGGCCTGGCCACTGCGGAGAGCCTTACCCGCCGATTCTGGACGGCTATGCCGCTCTACACTCTGGCTGGCTGGGCCTTCGGTGCCTTGCCGTGGGTGCTGGCGTGGCAAGTCGCCGTGGTGCTGCACTATCGCTGTGGTTCCCCCAGGTCCTACCTGTACTCGAAACCGTTCCTCAACATCACAGGCGCGTCCGCCACACTCGCCACAGGATGGCAGGTAACAGCCCCATTCGATGCCATCGCGTGGACATGGGTCGCGTTCATAGGGCTGTACTTCCCACTCGCCCTGATTTACGAAGACGTTCGCGACATGGAAGGTGACCGCGCTGTCGGACGCCGCACCCCGGTCCTGGTAGTTGGGCCGAAGTTCGTGCGCCGATGGTTCGCCACACTCCTATTCCTGATGCCGCTGGCATTCTATTTCGTGCCAGCCCGTCTGTCAGATGCCGACGACTGGCGAGGCATTCTGAGCGCCGCAGGGCTCGCACTACCGTCCTGGACCTGCGCCGCGCGGGCGCTGCTCCTACACGACCGCTCCGCTGACCGCCTCACCTATCAACTGTTCACGCTGACCTGGGCACTCACGGTCGCGACCGCGCCCCTACTGCTGGCGCGCTCTTGACAGTTGTTCTGGACGACGGCCTCGAGCGCTGCCAAGGCCCGGAGATGGTCATCGGTGGACAACTCGTCATCCATGGCACCACAGAGTAGGTCGATGCCTGGAGCGCGCGGAGATGCTGGGCATGACCGGTCAAAGTTCGGTGGCAAACGATCAAGATTCAGTGGCACAGCGAAGCAGCTTGGGTGCGGACCAGAATGGTCGGTCTGTGTCCCGTCTCAGCCGATCTGGCCGCGGGCAGACGGCGCCGGGCGGCGTTCACGCTCTCCCGCCCCCAAGGAGCGAACCGCCCTGCCGGGCGTACAGGCGTACCCGGCCACCCGGCCGGGCTACCAGCGGCGTAGGCCCTTGGTGAGTTCGCGGTGCCATTCGGTGCGGCGCGGTACGTACTCGTCGAGTGCCGATCCGAGCGCGACGACCTGGTCGGTGATCCCGTAGGTGACCCGGTAGGCCAGGACCTGGGTGGCGACGTCCATCCACTCCTGGGTCTTGCGCGTCGGCGGCACGGGGCCAATGACGGTCACACACCACATGTGCGGCAGGGCACGGTCGCGGACCGCGTCGGCCAGGCGGCCGCGCAGGAGCCAGTTCAGTCTCCGCTCCGCTTTGTCGCCCTGCTCGATCAGCGACGCCTTCGCCTGCCTCAGTGTGTTGTCCTGGGCCAGTGCGGTCCGGGCGGTCTGATCGGGGCCGGCCAGCGTCTTGGCCCGCTGATCGTGCCTCTCAGCAAGAGGGGCGGGACATGCCGAAGTCCATGACGGCCTGCTTGTACTCGCGGGACGTGCGCGGCCGGGTGGCCAGGATGCCGGAGGCCTCCACCACCTTCTCGCGATGCTCATCGCGCTCTTCACGTGCTTGTTCGTAGTGGCGGATGTTGAGGCGGAGGGACTCGCGCCGGCGTTCGGGGGGCAGTCCGGAGCGTACGTTCCAGCCGTGGCTGACGGTCCTGGCCAGCTGCTGACTGTCGCTTCGATCTGGGTGTCGGTCAGCCGCCTCACAACGCGCCGAGAAAGGGCTGCTCAGGCTCCGATCTTGCGGACGCCGGAACGAGAAGGCGCTCCGACGCTGAAGTGAGATTCAGCTGAAGGAGCCGCTGCTCTGTACGGCGTCGGCGGAGGAGGCCAGCATCATGCCGGTGCCGGCGATCAGGATCGGTGAGAGGAAGACAACGCCGATGCCGGCGGCGAGCCCCTTCAACCTGAGCGGACTGCTCGCCGGTCAGCGGGTTCGGGCGTGGGTGGGTAGTGAGACGTCATGAACGGCTCCTTGAGGGGTGTGGTGTCCGGCGTGCCGCGTGCGCGAGGCGTGGTGGAAGGGCGCGGCGGCCGGGGTGGGCGATCGGAGGCGGGCCGGTGTGGGCGAGTTGCCGCTCGCTCCGTGTGGCCGTGCCGTGAGCTGCCGTCAGTCGTCCGAGCCACACAGGTCCGCGCGCGGTTGGTGCGCGCGGTCGGCACCCGGTCGGTGCGGACCATGCCCTTTACCGCACGGCGCGCACTCAGGCGGCCCCTATCCCTGACTTCAGCCTGATTTCGTCCACAACACAGCGATCCGGCCAACCTCCCACTGTTTCCCAGCTTCTGGACAACCGAGCATCCGGCCGCTCCCTCTCACAGCGCGGGCACAGCAACGTGCCCGCCTGCTTCCTTCCCACCGCACCCCCCAGCACCTGAAGGACGAGGGATCGATGACCAGAACGCGCACCACCCGGCTGCGGCGTCCACTGCTCGCAGGCACCACGGCCGTCGCCGCCATGGCCGTGACCGCCGGACTCGTGGCCGCCACCGCGGAGCCGGCGAAGGCGGCGACAGCGCCCAAGCTGAGCCTCATCGCCGCGACCAACTCACTGACGCTCACCTCCTGGAAGGAGGACCCGGGCGTCTACCTCGACCTCGGCACCTACCTCACCGCGGAGGGCAGGCCGCTGGAGCTGAAGGTGACCCGGAAGTCCTACAAGGACCCGGTGACCATCACCCAGACCGTGTACGACGGCGGCAAGGCCAAGGCCAAGACGTTGCCCAAGGGCACGGTGAAGGACTTCTCCGGGCTGCCCGGCTTCGCGGAGATCACGATCACCGACAAGGCGGGCAAGAAGGTCCTCAACCGGACCGAGGACTTCTGCCCGAACAACGCCAGCGGCCGGGTACGCCCCGACGCGCCCGCCACCTCCAAGTATCCGGAGAGCTGCCCCACCAATCCGTTCACGCTGGGTTCGGTGTGGGGCGTCGAGAAGGGCTGGGCGGCCAACACCTACGCGGGTTCTTACACCGAGCCCGTCGCACTGGCGGCCGGGACCTACACCGCCAAGGTCGGGGTCGCCAAGAAGTACCGCGACCTCTTCGGCATCGCGAACAAGCCCGCCACCGTCAAGGTGACCGTGGTGGAGCGGAGTTACGAGGACGACCAGGGTGCCGCCCGGTCGGCCGCGCCCCGGTCCGCGACGGCGGGCGAGCACACCGGGCACGCAGCCGGCCACCAGGCCCCGGCCGCACACGCGGGCCACGGGCCGGGGCACGCGCCGACACCCGCCCAGGCCGCAGCGCCGGTCACCAGCGGAGCGAGCCCCTCGTACAACGTGGGCCACGGACCGCTCAAGGCGGCACCGCCCGCCCTGCCGTGGGCGCTGAAGAAGCAGCAGGCCGCACGCTCCATGGCGGTCGGCGACAAGGGAGGCCAGACCGACGGCTCGCGCAAGGCCCCGGCGCTCCAGCCGCTGGCGAAGCGACCGGCCGGCAAGCCCGCCGTGCCGGACGTTCCCAAGCCCGACCTGCGCTCGCTGCCGGCCTACGGCATCGTCGTCACCGACGGGGAGAAGGACATCCCCGGCAAGGACTACCTGGCCTTCAGCGCCAACGTGTGGAACGCCGGTCCGGCGCAACTGGTGGTGGACGGCTTCCGGTCGCCCGGCAAGGCCAAGATGGACGCCTACCAGTACTTCTACGACGCCCAGGGCAAGCAGGTCGGCTACACCCCGACCGGCACCATGGAATGGGACCCGCGTCCGGGACACGTGCACTGGCACTTCACCGACTTCGCCAGCTACCGGCTGCTGAAGGCGGACAAGAAGGAGGCCGTGCGCAGCGGAAAGGAGGCGTTCTGCCTGGCCAACACCGACGCGATCGACTACACGGTGAAGAACGCCAACTGGCACCCGTACAACACCGACCTGTCCACCGCCTGCGGCGAGGAGAACTCCATCTCCGTCCGGGAGGTGCTCGACGTCGGCTCCGGTGACACGTACTCGCAGGACCTGCCGGGCCAGTCCTTCGACATCACGGACGTACCCAACGGCACGTACTACATCCAGGTGCTGGCCAACCCCGAGAAGCGGCTCAAGGAGACCAGCCTCGACAACAACAGCGCGCTGCGGAAGATCGTGCTCGGCGGCAAGCCGGACGCACGGACCGTGACCGTACCTGCGCACGACCTGGTGAACTCGAACTGATCCGACCTCCGGGGGCGTCAGCGCCCCGCTTCGAAGAGCCGACGGCCGCCCGCGGTGGCCGTCGGCTCTGCCGCGTCACCGGTGGGGCGGAACCGACCCCCGGTTGCTGCCGGCTCCCGGGCCGGCACTCCACCGGCGCGCAGGTGTGTGGGTGCATCATGCAGGTTTTCGGCCACCTGGAGCGCACACTCGCCTCGGTCGGTGCGGCATGGACCGGCAGACATCCGAACGGCCCTGCTCGGTTGGTCGGTTCTCCGGCCCTGAGCTGGACTGGGATCGTCGGCCCCGATCGGGTGGGCCGCGCGCTGCCCACGGGCGGCCGACGATCAAGGAGCCCCACATGAAGCAGCACACCAGGACGGTCACGGCCCTGGCCTCTGTCCTCCTGCTCGCCACGGCGGCGGTGGGATGCTCGGACAGCGGCGGTGACAGCGGCGGGGACGGCACCGAGACCCACAACGCCGCAGCCGACCTGGACACCGACGTGGTGCCGGCCGCCACCTCGTCGACCTCCACCGCCGTCGACATCAAGAACGGCACCTACGGAAAGATGCTCGTCGACGAGAAGGGCCGGACGCTCTACCTGTTCGAGAAGGACAAGAAGGACAAGTCGATGTGCAACGGGGACTGCGCCAAGGCGTGGCCGCCGTTCACCGTCAAGGCACAACCGACCGCGGGCGACGGGGTCAAGAAGGACCTGCTCAAGACGATCAAACGCGACGACGGTTCCGAGCAGGTGACGTACAACGGGCACCCGCTGTACCGGTTCGCCGACGACCAGAAGGCCGGCGACACCAACGGTCAGGACGTCGACGCCTTCGGCGCCAAGTGGTTCGTCGTCAACCCCGAGGGTAAGAAGATCACCACCAAGCCCCAGAACAACAACGACGGCGGCTACTGACCCCGGCCCGGTCAGGCCGACGAACGCTCGGAGACAGCATGCCGTTCTCGTTCCCCACGGGCCCAACCCGGACCGCCGCGGCCACCGCCTGCGTGCTCGTTCTGACGTCCCTCCTCGGCTGTTCGAACGGAGGAGGCGGTGGCGGCGGCGGTGAGACCGCGTCGACCGCCGGTCCGTCCGCCGGCAGCGGGACTCGGGTCTCCATCAACGACTTCAAGTTCCAGCCGGCCTCCCTGGCCGTCTCCCCGGGGACGACGATCACCGTCGTCAACGACGACACGACCACGCACACGCTGACGGCGACCAAGGGAGGGGCCTTCGACACCGGTGACATCGACCCGGGCAAGAGCGCCGCCTTCACGGCGCCGTCGAAGCCGGGAGACTTCCCGTACGACTGCACGATCCACCCCTTCATGAAGGGCACGCTCACCGTCAAGTGAGACCCGGCCGACGGTACTGTCCGGGCCGCGAATGGAGACCTGACATGTACTCCCAGCCCACCGGCCCGCCCGCGCGCCGAGGTGACGTCGGCCGCCTGGTCAGGGGCGCGGCACGGCTCCTCGCCGCGGCCTGCCTCGCCGTGGACGCGTATGTCCACGCGGATCTGGCCGACCAGTACGACGGCATCTCGGCGAGCATCAGCCAGGGGAACCTCTTCCGCATCGAGGCGGCACTCGCGGCGCTGGCCGCCGTGCTCGTCCTCGTCTGGCGCCGCCTTCCCGGTGACCTCTTCGCCACTGCGGTGGCGGCGGGCGGGCTCGCGCTCCTGCTCGTGTACCGCTACGTGGACGTCGGCGAACTGGGGCCGGTCCCGAACATGTACGAGCCGATCTGGTTCGGCGAGAAGGAGGCCACTGCCGTGGCGCAGGCGGTCGCCGTAGTCGCCATGGTGTACCTGCTGCTCGTCCGTCCGCGAGGCCGGCACTGAACGCCCGCGACGGAGCCGGCCGGCACCGGAGACCTGGTGACGGGTGCCGCGATGCCGAGGATGGTGACGCGGCCGCTCGGGCCGGCGGGACCGGAATGACCGGTGGCGGGGGACCGAGCGGGTCATACCTGGTCCGGCACGGTCGGCGCGGCGGGGTTCGGGATGCTCGGGGCCGGGGCGTACTGGGCCGCCTGCGCGTCGAACATGGCGGCGTACCGGCCGCGGGCGGCGATGAGTTCGTCGTGGGTGCCGTGCTCGGCGAGGTGTCCGTCGTTGAGGACGTAGATGTGGTCGGCGTGGCGGACGCCGGACATGCGGTGGGTGACCAGGACGACCGCGCGGTTCGGGGCGGCGAGGCGGCGGATGCGGTCGAAGGCCTCGATCTCGGCCTCGGGGTCTAGGGCGGAGGTCGGTTCGTCCACGATGAGGATGCCGTCCGCCTGGGAGGTCGAGCTGCGCCAGTGCGTGCGGGCCAGGCCGACCTTCTGCCATTCGCCGCCGGACAGTTCGATGGCGCCGCGGAACACGCGGGCCAGCAGGCTGCGCAGGCCGTCGGGGAGCTTGGCGATGACGGGGCCGGCGACGGCGTAGTCGACCGAGGGCCCGAGGTCCTTGTCTGTCGCGGGGTGGTCGGGGCGGCCGAGGCGGATGTTCATCGCGGCGGTCACCGGCCAGCGCTGGAAGTCCTGGGTGAGCAGGGACACGCGTGCGAAGACCTGGGCGCGGTCGAGGCCGGTGAGGTCGGCCTCGCCCCACCGCAGGGTGCCGGAGTCGGGCAGCAGCATGCCTGAGAGGATCTTCATCAGGGTGCTCTTGCCGGAGCCGTTCTCGCCGACCACCGCGGTGACGGACCCCATCGGCAGTGTCAGAGACACCCCGTCCAGGGCGGCGGTGTCCCGGTCGGGGTAGCGGTAGGTGACCTCATCGAGAACGATCTCCTCGACCCGCTCGGGGACGGGCGCACCGCCGGGCGGCAGCGTTCGCCGGGCGGCCTGGGTGAGGAAGCGTCCGTGGTCGCGGACGTAGAGGCTCTCCTCGTGCAGTTGGTTGATGTTCATCACCAGCGCACCCAGGCTCGCCGAGCCGGTACGTACGGCGATGACGGCGGTTCCGGCGACGGCGAGGCTCATGTGCCCGGCGAGGATCAGCCAGAACATGGCTCCGTAGGTCGCGGCCATCGCCAGGCCGGACAGGGCGGAGGCGGCCCACTCGGTCAGCGCCTTGCTCGAGGCGAGGCGCTCCTGTTCGGCTTCGGCGCTCTCGGCCATGCGCTCGTAGCGGCTGAGGAGGAAGGCGCCGACGGCATGAAGTCGGACCTCCTGTGCGGCGCTGCGTTCGGTGAGCAGGTTGCCGATCAGCCGGCTGGCTCGCACGTGCTCGATCCAGCTCATCACCGACACGTACCGTTCCTGGGCCACGCGCATGGCGCCCCAACCGCGCGGGGCGGCGATGAGGAGCAGCATGGGCAGCAGCACGGGGTGCAATACGAGGAGGACGCCCGCGGTGGTGATCAGGGAGATGAGGCCGTTCAGCGCCGCGACGCAGGCACTGATCATGCGACGGGCGGAACCGGGGCCGTGCTGGGCGATGTCCACCAGCCGCCGGAAGTCGGGGTCGTCGATGGCCTCCAGTTCGACGCCGGCCGCGGCGGCCAGGTACTGCGTGGTGGCGATCCGCTCCACCTTGGGCTCCAGCCGCCCCGCGCGCGACGTGGACCACGCGGACAGGGCGGAATTGACGACGCCGATGGCGGCGGCGGCCAGCAGACCGGGGAGCAGGGCGTGCAGCCGCTCGGCAGCGCTGCCGGTGCCGGCCAGCAGGGCGTGCATGACGGCGTTGACGGCGAGCAGGCCGGCGGCCGCGGCGACGCCCTGGCCGATCTCGCTGACCCCGACCGAGAGCAGGGCACGCCGATCGGCCTGCCAGGCCATGCGCAGCGTGGCCCCGACGAGGGCGGGCATGGAGCGCAGCGCGGACACCATGGTCAGGTCCAGGGTCGCGTGCTCGTGCTGGGACCAGCCCATGTCGTAGCGCAGGGGACCGCCGAACAACTCGTGTTCGGCGTCGGACACCTGCGGGTCGGCCATCGTGACCCGTCCGAAGAACCTTTTCACAGGGCCACTCCCGCAGGCCGGTTCAGCGCCCGGTACGACGGACCGTGCACGAGCACGCGGAAGACCACGCCGGCAGCCGCTCGAACACCGCCCTCCTGTGGGTAGCCGTCCCGCAAGGCGTGCTCCGCCGGCTGTGACGGCTGATTCTGCTCAGTGATCGAGGTCATCGTCCCCCCATGAACGGTTGCTGCGGCACAGTCATGAGGACCAACGACTCGGCAGCGATTTCGAACACACGTCATTCGGTCGCGCTGCGGAACCCGCTGACTGCTGGGCCCAGGGGCCCTGCGGGCGCAGATCTCCGGACCAGTGGGGGACTGGCGTCGAGTCCGAAGTGGCCGAAACGCCGACACCGCCGAGGGCTGAGACGTGTCGACGCCCCGACCGGCTTCGCGACCCGCGGGGGCCGTGCCGTCACCGGTGCAGACCGAGGACCAGGGCCGCCGTTCCGAGTGCCGGTACGTCGACCGGTATCGCACCGTCCGGTTCCGGACCGATGTCTCGCAGGGGCCTGCCCAGGTAGGTGCTGCGGACGGCGCGGTCGACGGCGAAGGGGGTGCTCAGGCGACAGGTGACGGGGACGTCGGCCAGGGACTGCAGCCGTACCAGGAGCGTGCCGCTGTCGGGGACCGTCACCCCGACGAGCCGCACCCGGGGATCGTCCAGGGCCAGGAACCGCTCCTGCGCCGGGGACGCGGCCCCCGCCCGGGCGCGGGCGCGTACCGGTACGAGGGGGTGGCCGGTGACAGCGGCGACGCGTACGGCGAGTTCGTCGGCCCGCGCCATGTCGTTCTCCGCGGTCGTGGCGAAGCCGACGCTGTAGCGGAAGACGTGGTCGAAGGCCTGCTGGGCGGGGAAGTTGGTGTCCCAGATGTTGTTGTGCACCCAGGAGAAGACAGTGGCCGGCTCCGCCTGGGGCAGCGACTGGGGGTAGGGGACGTAGGGGATCGCGATCCCGCCGAGCTGGACGAGCGGGGCGTCGGCCGTCGCCAGTGCCGCGTGGCGGGTGCCGTCGCTCAGGCTGATCCAGCGCCGCACGGCGCGCATGTGGGTCGCGGAGCCCGGCACGGTCTCGCGGTCGCTGCCCAGGACGCCGCCCGTGGACTCCGTGTGCACGGCGGGAGCGTCGAGGGCGAAGGGGAAGGCGAAGAAGGCACTCTCCTTGGTGAGGGTCGCGTTCTTGTCGATACGGTTCTCGATGTCGACGCGGGCCGCGTGGTGCGGCAGGTGCACGCGCACCCGGAGCCGCCGGGTACCGGCCGGGGCGCATTCGTAGACCAGGGTCTGTCCGGTGGCGTCCGTGGTGCGGTCGACGAGGGCGGCGGGCGGCGCGGTGCTTCGGGAGGCGAGCAGGTGCATCGAGTCGTCGGCCACGGTCTTGCTGGACTGGTGGTTGAACGCGCCGGCCGTGGCGTACTCGTCGTAGACGTAGCCGTTGAAGCCGACGACGGCGTCCTGGCGGACCATCTCGCGTCCGGTCGCCTTGTCGACGACGGACGCGATGCACGCCTCGCGCAGGTCGACCGTCACGCGCAGGTGGTCGTTCTCCAGGACGGTGGCATCGGCGGGCGGGTTCGCCCCGCCGACCGGTGCCGGGGAGTCGGCGCCGGTGACGATGTCCAGCCGCACGGCTCCGCAGGCCGGCACGTCCGCGACCGGCACGTGCAGGAACCGCCCGGCCGCGCGGTGACGCTCGTTGCTCTGCGCCTCCTCCGTGAAGGGCAGCGGCTCGCCGGTACGCCCGTCGAGAACCCGTACCGCGTCGCCGAGCGCGACCGTGCTCTCCGGCAGGAAGAGGCGCGCGGTCTCGGTGCGCGGCCAGCTGCAGGTGTTCACGACGTAGAAGGACGCCGCCGCGTCGTCGGACGGGGCGAAGGCTTCACCGAGCAGGGCGCGGGCGGCGTCCAGGAGCGTCTCCGCGTCGTCGTGGGCGCGCATGGCCTGGGAGTACTTCCAGTGCCACTGCTTCTCGCCGGACCCGTGGCCGTGGTCGCCGTGGGTCCAGGGGTCGCCGGCACCCCAGGTGTGCTCGTTGAACAGCGACGCGGACCGGTAGACGTCCGGTGCGGCCGAGGCGACGGCCGTGCTGCCGGGTACGCCCATCAGGTGCGCGTACCCGGCCACGGTCTGTGCCTCGGCGAGGGCCGCCTGCCCGCGCCGGGTGGCCGCCAGCGGGACGGCGCCCGCGCCGACGCCGTCGACCCACCAGTCGCTCCAGTCGCCCCGGTAGGTCTCCAGGCGGTCTCCGACGCGCTTCTCGGCGTCCTCGAAGAAGTCCTGGTTGCGTGACGCGCGCAGCCGCGGGTAGGCCCACTGTTCGTTCCAGCGGCGCACGGTGTCGGAGATGATGCGGCGCGGCGGGCCGTTGTCCGCGAACTTGCCCAGCACCCGCAGGTGCAGCACGTCCCACGGGTAGGGGTCGGCGGTGCCGGGCAGATCGAGGGCGGGGAAGCCGGGGATCCCGCGCCCCTGGTGGGGGTAGGGGAAGCTGGCCAGGGCGCCCAGGTAGGCGGGCAGCAGGTCGTCGACGTGGTCGTACGACTCGTCGAAGCCGAGGATCGAGCCCTCCATGTAGGCCAGGCCGTGCGGCGTGTCCGTGCGCCAGACCAGGACGCTGTTGCCGCTCGGCGCCTGCCAGCGGAACAGGCGCGGCAGGTGTTCCCCGCCGACGAGGTGGGGCACGGCGCGGCCGGCCCAGTTGTGCGCCACGGAAAGGTAGCGGATGCCGTTGTCCGTGAGGACGTCGGGCAGGCCCACCACCTGGCCGGGCACGTCCGTCTGCATCGCCGTGGTGATGTCGATGCCGTGCCGGTCGCGCAACGCGGTGACGGGGCGCAGCAGTTCGTGCAGTTCGTCGGTGGAGCAGGTCTCGGTGTGCAGGTTGAACGGCATGGCCGTGAGTTCGACGCGTCCCTCGCGCACCCGGTCCAGGAAGCTTTCCACCTGGCGCTGGGGCCGGTTGGCCCGCCAGTCCTGGAAGGAGTGGAATCCTTCGACGGCCCAGCGGAAGCGGGCCAGCTCCGGCCAGTCGTCGGTGTCGCGGCACAGTTCGAGGAGCGAGTCCAGGTAGGCGCGGCTCTCGGCCATCACCCGGCCCTGCGGGTCGGTGTAGCCGATGTCCAGGTGGGAGTGCTGCACCAGGTGCAGCGTCCAGTGGCGCTGCGGCCGGACCTCGAAGGCGATCCGGGTTCCCTCTTCGAGTTCCGGAAGTTCGATCAGGAGCGGGGTGGGCGCGTCTGCTTCCGGGACCAGGAGACGGGTGTCGTCTCCCGGTCCGGGCACGATCTCGCAGTGGACGGGGGCGCCCCCGGCGGTGGTGACACGGGCCCGGGTGATCCGCTGTCGCGGGTGTGCGCCGTCGGGGTGGTGTACCCCGAGCCGGATGGACTGCAGCAGTCCGCCCGTCCCGTCGTGGCGCAGCAGCGGCTCTCCCGACAGCCGCACCTGGAGGCCGCCGAGGCCGACGGTGGTGGCCACGCGCTCCTTCAGGATGTCGCGCGCGATGTCGGAGTCCCACCAGGACGGCCGGGTCAGCGGTGGCTTGGGCATGGTGCGTGAGGGTCCTTTGCGTCGAGGGGAGCGGGGCGCGCGGTCCGCCGCGTCAGGAAGTCCGGTGGTCCCGGCGGGTGGCGTCGGCGAGGGTGGCGAAGATCTGGACCATGGCCGACTGGTTGAGGGTCGCGGCCGGTGCGGCGGGGTCGTAGTCGCCGCCGTTGGAGGGCTGGAAGCGGAACAGGCCGCTGGAGGTGTCCCGGTTGGACCGGTAGGTGCTGTCCGCGTACGTGCTCATGGCCTTCAGATAGGCGGGGTCCGGCCGGACGGCGTCCAGGTCGAGCAGGTCCTTGAAGTAGAAGGCGTTGAAGACGGCCGGCTGGTCGTGCAGGCGGGTGTCCCCGGTCCAGTACGCCAGGGAGCCGCGGGCGTCCTCCACCGCCTTCTTCAGGTACCGGGCGTCACCGGTGCCGCGGTAGAGCGCCGTGGCGGTGCCGATCATGGAGCCCGAGTTGTAGGTCCACAGCGTCTCGTTGGTGCTGCCGTCGTCGCCGCGGTCGTTGGCGTACAGGCCGGGTGCCTTGCGCATGCACGAGTACACCCAGCCGTACCACTGCTCGGCCTTGTCGAGGTAGGCGCGGTCGCGGGTGTGCTCGTAGAGCCGGGCGGCGAGCTGGGCCGACAGGGCGGTGACGTTGGTGGCACGGATGTTGTTGCCTGGCGCGTCGTACCAGTCCATGCCGCCCGGGCAGGTCTTGGTGCCGTCGCCGTCCCAGGCCCGGGAGACGACGGGCACGACCTGCTCGGCCCGCCGCAGGTACCGTGCGTCGCCGGTCTCCTCGTACTGGTCGAGCTGGCTGAGGGCGACCACGGCGTTGTCGTCGTAGTACACGTCGCCGCCCGTGCCCAGGGGGGCGGGCAGGTACGACTGGTAGCCCGGACGCTCGCCGCCGGTGTGGTAGAGCTCCGCCGTGTCGAACCGCTCGGTCGCGTCCTGGCGGTAGGTGCCCCCGGTGCGCGGCAGTCGCTGCATGTCGACGGCTGCCTGGGCGGCCTCGCGGAACGGCCAGAGGTAGGAGTGCTCCGGGTCGGTGGCCTGCCGGGGTGTGTGCTCCTGGTACAGCCCGTGGTTGCCGGGACCCTCGTACAGGTGCCGCTGGAGGGCGCGGTAGGTGCTGGTGGCACGGTCGGCCCAGGTGCCGGAGGAGACCGGGCGGGTGTGCTCGGGGCTCTGGGCGTGTGCGGGGGCGGCGGACCAGAGCAGGCCGGCGCAGACGACGGGGGCGGTGGCGCGGGTGAGCAGGGAGCGCAGCATGGGTGTTCCCTTCGCGACGATGACGGGACGATGACGGGGGAGGAGCGGGCGTGCGGGCTCAGCGGTGGATCTTGAGGCTGCTGACGAAGAAGCGCTGGGCGGAGAAGAACAGCACCACGGTCGGCAGCGACACCAGGAGGGCGCCGGCCAGGACGATGGGCGGCCCGACGTTGGAGTAGTTGCCCTGCAGGTCGGCGAGCGCGGCCATGACGGGGCGGATGTTGCGGCTCGCGACCATGGTGATGCCGAACATCAGGTCGTTCCAGACGGCCACGAACTGGAACACGAACACGGCGATCATGGCGGAGCGGGTCAGCGGAACGTGGATCTGCCAGAACACCCGCCACCACGACGCACCGTCCATGCGGGCGGCCTCCACGACCTCCCGCGGCAGCGTCAGGGCGTAGTTGCGCATCACGAAGAACGCGAACGGGACCGCGATCGCCGTGTAGATCAGCACCAGCCCGGTCTGGGTGTCGTACAGCGAGGTGTGGGCGTAGGACAGGAACAAGGGCCTGATGAAGACCTGGAGGGGCAGCAGGGTGCCGGAGTAGATCACCCAGAACCACAACGCCTGCCGTTTGACGGGCATGACGATCGTGGCGAAGGCGGCGAAGCCGGCGATCACCGCGGCGGCCGCGGCGCTGACCATGGAGTACAGGAGGCTGTTGCCGAGCGCAGGGCCCAGGTTGGCCTTGTCCCAGGCCTGGGACATGTTGCCGAACAGCCCGAAGTCCCGGGGCAGCCAGTGCGGACTGCCGGAGTAACTCCCGGCGGGCACCAGCGCGTTGACGACGAGGAGCCAGGTGGGCACCAGCCACAGCAGGGCCAGTACCGCGATGACGGCGTTGCGCAGAACTCGGCCGAGGGACATCGTCACACGCCTTTCACGTCGAGCTGGCGGCGCAGGTAGAGCCAGGAGGCGGCCAGCACGATCACGGTGAGGACGACCGCGATCGCCGCTCCCGCGCCGGGCCGCAGTTCGAGGAAGGTCTCGTTGTACATGGACACGGCGAGCGTCTCGGTGGCCCGTCCGGGCCCGCCCTGGGTGAGCACCCAGATCAGGTCGAAGGACTTGAGGCCGTTGACCAGGCTCATGCCGATCACGATGATCGACACCGGGCGGAGCTGCGGCAGCACGATGTGACGGAACTGCTGCCAGCCGCTCGCGCCGTCCAGGGCACCGGCCTCCAGGGTCTCGGGCGGGATGGACTGCAGTCCGACCAGGAAGAGGATGACGGCCACGCCGGTGGCCTGCCAGGCGTTGGCGAGGATCATCACCACGGTGTTTCCCGGCCAGGTCAGCAGCCAGCCCTGGGCCACCGAGTCGAGCCCCATGCCGGTCAGGACCTGGTTGACGGCGCCGTCGGTGGTGAGCATGAAGTTCCACACCACCGCCACCGCGGATCCGGAGAGCGCGTAGGGCAGTACGACGCACAGCCGCGCCAGGCGTGAGAAGCGGCCGGCGTTGGTCATGCAGGCGATCGCGAGTCCGAGCACGAACGGCAGCGCGACCGTGCCCACCACCCACATCAGGGTGTTCTGGATGGAGCGGGACAGGGCCGGGTCGGACGCGAACAACGAGTAGTTGTCGAACCAGCTGAAGGGCGAGGTCCGCGTGTCGCTGAAGAAGCTGCGGTAGACGGTCCACACGAAGGGGGCCAGCAGGAACAGCGTGACGAGGAGGACGGCCGGGGCCATGAACCCGCCGGCCGTCAGACGTTCACGCGCGGTGGCCCACGCAGGCGTCAAGGGGGGACGCCGCATGGTGCGCCGGGGCGCTCCCGGTCCGCCGGCCGGGGTCGGCGGGCGTCGGTCGGTCACAGAGGTGCTCATGCTTCGTCTCGCTTCCAGGCCGCCCATTCGTCGTGTGCGCGCTCCTGCATCCGCCGCAGGGTGGATGCCGGCGAGGTCTGTCCGGCCATGAATCCGCCGAGGTCGTTGGTGTTGCCCTGGATGAGGCTGGGCGGGCTTGCCTCCCAGTAGCGGACCAGCGCCGTCCGGCGGTTGCGGGCGACGTCCCGCTGGAGCCCGGCCACCACCGGATTGCCGGCGCGCACCTTCGGGTTGGCGGAGCTGTCCTGGAGGAAGTCGCTCCACACCCGCTGGACGGACGGGTCGAGCCAGGCCCCGACGTTCGCCATCGCCGCCTCGTGGGAAGAGGCGCGGCTGGGCACCACGAAGACGCCCGACTCGGCGATGACGCTCTTCGGGGTGGAGGAACGCACCGTCGGCAGAATGAAGGCGCCGTGGTCGGTGCCGGGCTTCATCCCGGCCGCCGACATGCCCGACGCCTGCCAGGTGCCGTGCAGGAACATGCCCACCGTGCCCTCCTTCAGCGCGCCGGGGCCGCGCGCCTGGTCGAAGTCGGGAGAGGTCATCCAGCCCTTGCGCATGAAGTCGTGCCAGATGTCCATGGCCCGGCGGGCCCGGTCGTCCGTGTAGGAGGCTTCGCCGGCGACCAGCTTCTGGTAGAAGCCGGGGTCGACCTTGCTGACCAGTTCCTGGAACCACTCGATCGCGGGCCAGCCGCCCACCTGGCTGGCGAGGAAGGGTGTGATCCTGTTGCGCTTGAGGACTTCGGCGCAGTGCAGGAGCTCGTCCCAACTGCTCGGGGCGGACAGGCCCAGCTTCCCGAACACCGGCTTGCTGTAGAAGAGCACGTAGTACGACTCGTACAGCGGGATCCCGAACACCTTGCCCCGGTAGGAGACGGACTCCCGCGACGTGCCACGCACCCAGCCCTTGGCCGCGTACCCCTTCCAGACGCGCGTCAGGTCGGTGAGCCCGCCGGCGCGCGCCAGGCGCTTGAGCTGGTAGCCGGACGCCCACTTGACGAGGTCGGAGGACTTCGAGGTCTGCAGGGTCATCTGCACGACCTGCTGGTACGAGGTGACCGACGGATTCGACAGCGGCCTGAGCGTGTATCCGGTGATCTTCTTCAGTTCGCGGCCGGCCGCCCGGTAGCCGTCGTCCCAGGTGGCGTTGTCGTTGGAAATGCTCGTGGTCCCCGGCTGCGCGGACGTGCTGGCTCCCCGTGCGCAGCCCCCAGCCGTCAGAGCGGCCGCGCCGGCGGCCACCCCGGTGAGGAAGCGGCGCCGAGCAAGCGGCACGGCCGCACTGCTGGTCCTGCCCGATGCTGACATTGATCACCTTCACGGAATCGGGCCACCTGCATGGCCGGATGTGAATCACAGGACGTGTGCGGCGTCGGAGAGACCCCGGAGCAGCCCCGGTGTGTGTTGCGTGGAGGTTAACGACACCATTCCGTCGGTAGCAAGACTCCGAAGGAAAAAGAATCTCCGCCCAAAGAAAGAAGCAATGAAAGCTGAGGTCAAGAGCATGACGGTGTCTTCACCGGGTGGCAGATCGGTCGTGGACACCTCCAGCCAAGCACTGTTATCGTTAACGCAAGTGGAGCCGAGTAAGGAGCCGATGTGCCCGCGTCTCGTTCGTACGACCCCCTCCCCAGCTACCAGCCGGTCGGCGGCAAGGTGGCCGTCGGCTGGCCGGCCCTGGCCGCGGATCTGCCGCCGGGCCCGCTCGTCCTGGCGGTCGACGGTCCTGCGGCCCTCGACTGGGCCGCGCTGGCCGACGGCCTCGCGGGAGCCGTACGCGCCGCAGGGCGCGACATCGCCCCGATCGATGTGCGCGACCACTACGCGGCGGCGGCCGACGAGCGGATCACGGCCCTGCCCGTCCCGGCCGACGACCCGTTCTTCACCCCGCTGTCCGAGGCGCGGGTCGCGGACCTGTTCGACTCCCCTCCACGGCCCGAGCGGCCCGTGCGGGATGGAGTGGTGCTGGTGTACGGGCCGGGTGCGTCGCTGTGCGAACCGGACCTGCTGTGGTACGCGGACCTGCCGAAGCGGTACGCCGAGGCGGCCGTGTCGAGGGGCGAGCTGCCGGTCGGGGTCAACCTGGGCCGCTCCGCCGCGCCCGGCGACCTGGTGCGCCTGTTCTACACCGACTGGCCCGTGCTGGACCGGCACCGCGACGCGATCGCGGGACGGATCGACCGATGGATCGACGTACAGGACGCGGCCGGCCCGGCCGCACTGGACGGTGCCGCACTGCGCAGCACGCTGGCACACCTGGCCCGGGGGCCGGTGCGCACCCGCCCGTACTTCAACTCCACCCCGTGGGGAGGCCAGTGGGCGGCGAGCGAACTCGGCTTCACCCCGCAGGCGGGAAACACGGCCCTGGGCTACGAGCTGATCGCGCCCGAAGCGGGAGTCATGATCGGTGACAAGGGCGCGGCCCAGGTGGAGATCCCCTTCCAACTGCTGTGCGTCGCACACCCCGAGGACATGCTCGGTGCCGACGTGCACCGCGCCTTCGGCACCTCCTTCCCGATCCGGTTCGACTACCTGGACACGATGGGCGGCGGCAACCTGTCCCTGCACCTCCACCCGCGGGAGCGGTACATGCGGGAGGTGTTCGGCTGGCCGTACACCCAGCACGAGACGTACTACGTCACCGCGAGCGAGGACGGCGCCCGGGTGCTGCTCGGCCTCACCGGGGAGGCGGACCTCGGCGTCATGCGGAGCCAGGTGGAGGACGCCATCCGCAACGGCACCCCGATGCCCGTCGAGGAGCACATCCAGTCGCACACCGCGACGGTGGGCCAGCTGTTCATGATTCCGGCGGGCACACCGCACGCGTCCGGCGCGGGCAACCTGGTGCTGGAGGTGAGCGCGACCCCCTACCTGTACTCCCTGCGGCTCTACGACTGGCTGCGCAAGGACGCCGCCGGTGCCTCCCGGCCCCTGCCCTACGAGCACGGCTTCGCCAACCTGGACACGGCCCGGCGCGGTGACGACGTCACGAAGGACCTCATCCAGCAGCCGCGTCAGCTGCGCTCGGGCGAGGGCTGGCGCGAGGAGGTCATCGGCGCACTGCCCGAGATGTTCTACGCGGTGCACCGCCTCGTCGTGTCGCAGGGCTCCGGCATACCCGACGACACCGCCGGGCGCTTCCACATCCTCAACGTGGCCGCGGGCGAAGGCGCCGTCATCGAGACCCACGACGGCCGCACGCACACCCTGGCCTTCGCGGAGACCATCACGATCCCCGCCGCGGTCGGCCCGTACCGCGTCCGCGCCCTGGGCGGCGACGAGGTGCGGATCGTCAAGGCGCTGGTGGTCGAACCGTGACCGCGGCGAGGCAGGCCGCACGGCCGGTCCCGGTGCTCGACATCGGCGGCACGCACGTCACCGCGGCCCTCGTCGACCCCACCGCGAGCCGCCCCGTGCCCTCCCCCGTGATCCGCAGGCCGCTGAGGTCGCACGCGGAGGCCGACGCCGTCCTCGACGCCGTCGCCCGGGCCGCCCTGGCGCTGCCGGGCGGGCACGACCCGCGCTGGGGCGTGGCGATGCCCGGCCCCTTCGACTACGCCACCGGCGTCGGCCGCTTCGCCGGCGTCGGCAAGTTCGAATCCCTGAACGGCGTCGACGTCGGGGCGGGACTGAGCGAGCGCCTGGCCGGCCGGTGCGAGCGGCTGTGCTTCCTCAACGACGCCGACGCGTTCGCCGTCGGCGAGTACGGTTCCGGTGCCGCCGCGGGGCACGACCGCGTCATCTGCCTGACGCTGGGCACGGGGGTGGGGTCCTCGTTCCTGTCCGGCGGCCGTCCTGTCCACACGGGGCCCCTCGTCCCGCCCGGCGGGCACGCGTACCGCCTGACGGTGCACGGCGGGCCACTGGAGGACACGGTCTCGCGTCGCGGCATCCGCACGCACTACGCCCGCCTCACCACCATGACGGAGGACCAGCACCTCCCCGACGTCCGTGACATGGCCGCGCGCGCCAGGAAGGGCGACGCCGCCGCACAGGAAGCCTTCCGCTACGCTTTCGACGCACTCGGCCAGGCCCTGGCTCCATGGATCGACCGCTTCGCGGCCACCGCGGTGGTCATCGGTGGCTCCATGGCCCGGTCGTGGGACCTGATCCACCCCGCGCTCACCGCAGGACTGGCGTCGGCCGACGGATCGGACGTACCTGTCCTGCCGGCCCGGCAGCCCGAGGAGGCCCCCCTGCTCGGGGCCGCCCACTGGGCGCAGGGCGCGCCGGACGCGTCATGAGGACGGGGGTACCGGTGCAGGAAGGCAGAGGAAGGGGCAGGAGCATGACCGCTCGCCGGGGCAGCGGGCCGACCATGCACGACGTCGGCAAGCTCGCGCAGGTCAGCGCCATGACCGTCTCACGTGTGCTCAAGAACGACCCCGGCGTGTCCGAAGCGACCCGCGAGCGCGTCTTCGCGGCGGTCGACCGACTGGGGTACCGCCGCAACCAGACCGCGCGCAGTCTCCGCCTCGGGGGCAGCGGGATGATCGGCCTCGTCGTCACCAACCTCGCCAACCCGTTCTACTCACGCCTCGCCCTCGGCGTCCAGGAAGTCGCGACCGAGTACGGCCTGCGCGTCCTGCTCAGCAACTCCGGCGAACAGGCCGACCGCGAACCCGGACTCATCGACGGACTCGTGGACCACCAGGTCGAAGGGCTGATCGTCGTCCCCGCAGGCAGCAGGCAGCAGCATCTCGCCCGAGCCATGCGGCACGTCCCCGTCGTCCTCGCCGCACGACCGCCCGCCGGACTCGACACCGACTGCGTCCTGGTCGAGGACTTCCACGGCGCACGCGAAGCCACCGCGTGCCTCCTCGCCGACGGACAGACCCGCATCGCCTTCCTCGGCAACCCGCCGGCGCTGTACACCGGCGCCGAACGCCTGCGCGGATTCTGGGCGGCACACGAAGAAGTCGGCGTCGATCCGGACAACTCCCTCATCCGCCAAGGTCTGGTCGACGCCGCGACAGCGGAGCGCGCCACTCTCGACCTGCTCGGCCTGGCCGAACCCCCCACCGCGCTGTTCTGCACCAACAACCGCATCAGCCAGGGCGCGATCCGTGCCCTGTACAAGTCCGGAACCACCCTGCCCGTCGCCGGTTTCGACGACTTCGACCTGTCCGACGTCCTCGGTCTGCCGCTGACCCTCGTCTCCTACGACGCCGACGAGATCGGCCGCCAGGCCGCGCGGCTGCTGATCGACCGACTTGAACAGGACGACGACGCGGCGCCGCGGGCCTCCCGTCGCGTCACCGTGCCCACGCGCGTCGTCCGCCACGGCGCACCCCGCGCGGACGGGCCGGGTCACCCGCCCACCGGCGCCTGACACCCCGTCAAGAAGCCTCCGACCGCCGACGGCCGCCCGCCGACCGCCGAAAGGCCGACCCATGAGCTTTCCCACCGCCATCACGGACCACCCGGTCGTCCAAGAGGCCGTTCACCGGCTGGACGGCCTCGGTGACCCGCGCTTCGGCCAGACGTTGACACGCTGCCTGAACGACACCCTGGCCCGCACCATCCGGCCGATGCCCGACGGCACCGCCTTCGTCGTGACCGGCGACATTCCCGCCATGTGGCTGCGCGACTCGTCCACGCAGATGATGCCGTACCTGGCACTCCTCGAGGACGACACCGCCCCGCAGAACCTCCTGCTCGCCGTGCTGCGGCGGCAGTTCCAGCAGATCGCACACGATCCCTACGCCAACGCCTTCAACGCGGAACCCTCCGGGCAGGCCCACGACCCCGAGGACCTGTGCGAGGACCCCTGGGTGTGGGAGGAGAAGTACGAAGTCGACTCCCTGGCCTTCCCCCTGCTGCTGGCTCACCGCTTCTGGGCGGCGACCGGGCGGACCGACCACGTCCCCGGGATGCTCCGGACCGCGCGCACCGTCATCTCGGTGTGGCGCACGGAGCAGGACCACGAACATCTCTCCACGTACCGCTTCCGCCGCGAGAACGGCCCGCCGAGCGACACGTTGTCGAACGCCGGACGGGGCACGCCCGTCGCCCGGACCGGGATGACCTGGAGCGGGTTCCGACCCAGCGACGACGCCTGCGCCTTCGGCTACAACATCCCGGCGAACCTCTGCGCCGCCGCCGCTCTCGACGGCACCGCCGAACTGGCGCACCACGCACACGACACGGAACTCGCCGAGGACGCCGCGCGACTGGCGGCAGAGCTGCGAGCGGCCACCGTACGGCACGGCACCGTGCGTCACCCCGAACTCGGCCCGATGTACGCGTACGAGGTGGACGGCAACGGCAACGCGGTGCTGATGGACGACGCCAACATGCCCGGGCTGCTCTCACTGCCCCTCGTAGCGAACATCCCCACCACGGACCCGGTGTACCTCGCGACCCGAAGGTTCGTCCTCTCGCCGGCGAACCCCACCTGGCACCAGGGGACGGCGGCCGCAGGCATCGGCAGCCCGCACACCCCCGACGAGCACATCTGGCCCATCGCCATCGCCGTACAGGGGCTGACCAGCGACGACACCACAGAGCGCGTGAGGGCCCTGACCACCCTCCTCTCGACCGACGCCGGCACCGGCCAGATGCACGAGTCGTTCCACAAGGACGATCCCCGCCGGTTCACCCGCCCCTGGTTCTCCTGGGCCAACGCGATGTACGCCGAACTCGCCCTGGACACCGTGGGACTGGGCACCCGGCCCCTGTGGCAGGCGAGGACCTGAACCGCCGGGGGAGTGGCGATCGTCCTCGGCAGATCGTCCGCGGAGGGCCGTCCTCAGGCTCCGTCCGGTGGTGGCGACCCCGCGCCGCCGTCTGGCGCCTGCGCCACACCGGAGTACCGGCACGCTTCCGCACCAATCCGTGGCTGACCGCGGCTCTCGTCATCAGCAGCGCCGCGATCCTGTGTGTCGGTGTGTACGGGTCCTGAAGACCGTGGGAGGCGTCGCGGATTGACGTTGAGGGATTGACGGATTGCCGGTGGTCCCACAGCGGGCGGCACGTGATGTGCGACGGACCGACGTCAGTCGGCGGGCGGGACGACGATGACCTTGCCGTGCACTCCGCCTTCGGCGGCGCGGGTGTGCAGCGCGGGCAGTTCGGCCAGCGGCACCCGCTCGGTGACGGCGACGTGCAGCTCGCCGCAGTCGATCATCGACACCAGCTTCGCCAACTGGCCGGCGTCGCTGCGGACGAACAGGTCGATGCCCCGTACGCCGCGCTCCTCGTCGCTGGGAGCGGGCATCCAGACCGTGGTGTTCACGACGGCACCGCCGGGACGGACCAGGGTGGCCAGCGCGGCCAGTTCGGCGGGGTCGACCGGGGCGAGGTTGAGTGCGATGTCGACCGGCTCGGTCACCGCCGCGGTGACGCCGGTGGTGGTGTGGTCGACGACTTCGTCGGCGCCGGCCGCGGTGACCGCCTCGCTGCTGCGCGGGCCGGCCGTGGCGATGACGTGGGCGCCTGCCTTCTTGGCCAGCTGCACCGCGTAGCCGCCGACCGCTCCGCCGGCGCCGTTGACCAGCACGCGTTGCCCGGCCGTCAGCTTGCCGTGGTCGAACAGCGCCTGGTACGCGGTCAGACCCACCACGGGCACCGCGGCGGCGTCGGCCAAGGGGACACTCTTGGGTGCCCGGGCCAGGACCTCGGCCGGTGCCAGGACGTACTCGGCAGCGGCTCCGGCGCCGTCCATCGGCAGGAAGCCGATCACGTCGTCGCCGACCGCGATGCCGTCGACGCCCTCGCCCAGCGCATCGACCGTACCGGCGACGTCGATGCCGGGAGTGTGCGGCAGCACCACCGGGATGGGGCCGCGCATGAAGCCGCCGCGGATGTTGCCGTCGACGGAGTTGAACGACGTCGCGGCGACCCGGACCCGGACCTCGCCGGGCCCGGGGAGGGGCCGCTCCACGTCCTCGTAGCGCAGGACACGGGGATCGCCGTACTCGTGGAAACGTACTGCCTTCATTTCGGTTCTCACCTTCGTCAACAGTCCACCTTGCTTCGAATTCGAAGCAACTGTTGACGACGGTACCTCTGCTTCGAATTCAAAGCAAGTGCTGGCGGTCGCCCGTGCCCGTCACACGTGACCTCACAACCGTCGGGCAGGGCGGCTCGAGGCCCGGTGTGTCCTCAGGCCGGCGGGGTCCCGTACTGGGCCATCAGCCGCGGCAGCCGCCCGGACTCCGCGTTCCGGTGTTCGAGGAGGGTGCTGAGTTCCTCGGCGTGGTCGGACACGGCGGCGTTCTGATACTCGGCCTCGACCGCGAAGTTCACACCCAGCAGGTTCGTACGCAGTTTGCAGGCGATGTCGGCCCTGGCCACGGCGATCTCGCCGCGGCTGGGTGCGTCACTCTGCAGATTCCACCGACTGTCGCCGATCGCGGCGTCCGGGTCGCGGTAGCGGAATCCCTTCTCGCTCATACAGGCGGACCACTCGCGGTCGACCGCGGTGACGCGGGGGTCCGTGCGCGATTCCAGGAACAGTTCGTGGCGCAGGCGGACGACGAGATCGTGTCCCTGGCGTGCTTCGTTCGAAGCGCTGTCACCCTGCACCGTGCGTGCGGCCTGCCCCGCGCACCCGCCGCTGGGCACAGGCCGACCTCGGACGGACGGTGCGGGCCCGCTGCCGTCTCCGGTGCGTCCAGACAGGGCCGCCCGCTCCGCTGTGGAAAGCGTGTTGATGTTCTGCGGCATCCGGCCGCCGGCCGACGCCGGACTCAGATGGTATCCGCGCTCGGCTGCGATGGCTCGGTCGCTGATGCCGTAGCGACGGGACTCGTACTCGCGCCGGACCGCCACCGCACGGCTGATGTAGTCGGTGGACAGATGCGGCAGATACCGAAACCCGAACCCCCGCATGCACGTCTGCTCGACGCGGTAGGTGAGGTATTCGCTGGTGGCCTCCTCCTCGGCGGTCTGCACGTAGCGGTTGATCGGCAGGCGCAGTTGGGCCATGCCGGACGGCGTCGGTGTCGCCACCGGTGTACGGGGCGTCGATCCGGGCCGCGCCTGCGTACATCCGAGGAGGAGGGCGGAAAGGGCCAGCACGCTGCCGCCGGAAAGAGCGGTGCGCAGTGCCGAACGCCGGTGAAGATGTGGCCGCCGCGTCCTCGTCGTTGCTGCTCCCACGTGGTCTCTCCGATCTCCCCGCGTCCGTGTCATTCGGCCGCGGGGGCATGCGTCCATGGGTTCCTGCGCGGGCCGGTCCGCCCCACGCCGAGGGCGGACCGGTGTCGGACCGGGTGGGCCTGACTTGCTCAGGTGCAGGAGTCCACGCGGATCGACGCCTCGTTGTTGCGCAGGCGGGAGTTGAGGTTGCCCGCGTGGCCCGCGTGGAGCCAGTTGGCGTCACCGGTGAAGTTGGGCGAGACGAACGTGGCGACGTGGCAGTTGGTCGTGTTGTTGCCCATGGATGCGGCGTTGTTGCGCACCACCTGGCCGGCGCCCGCGGAGCCGGTGCCGTGGTTCGCGAACGTGTTTCCGCCGAGGTTCGCGTCGGACGTCCGGGTCGGGGTCCAGCTCGCATTGTCGAGATTCGGGCTGTAGTACAGGCACATGTAGGTGCCGCACGGCTGCCAGAACGACGACCAGGTGTCGATGTTCCACGAGGTGGCACCCGCCGAGGGGGCGAGGGTGAGGGTCCCCGCACCGAGCGTGGCAGCGGTGGCGGCCACCACGGACGCCGTCTTCAGGGCACGTGTCAGTTTCAAGGGCATGATTCCTCCGTTGTGTGAGCACGAGCGGGACGCCGGCCGCACGTGTGCGGCCGGCACCCGCCCCCAGCGACGGGATGTGCCGTGACGGAAATGCCTCGGACCCGCCGTGAGTGGTGTCGGTGGTCGGCCGACGCCTCGTGGTCCCAGAACGTACGGCCCGCCGCGTGCCCTCGCGTCCCACGTGGGATTGAACTCCGCGTAGACCGGTGCGGTAGCCGCCCGGTTCCTGCAACTCCCGCGGTACCGCGCTGGTGTGACGCTTCGGCTCAGTGCTCCGCGCCGAAGGGGGTCAGCGGCAGGCGCTGACCGCTTGGGCGTGGAGGCGTTCCAGGGCGTCCAGGACGACGGTGTCCCAGTGCCAGGACAGCCACCGGCCGACGTCGCTTCCCGTCTGTTGCAGCGCGGCGAGTTGGGGGCGGGAGAAGCCGGTCAGGGGACGTTCGTGGTGGGAGGAGATCATGCCCAGAACGCGGCCCTTGCCGTTGGTCAGGGGGACGCTGTGGGCGGCCCTGCTGCCTGAAGGATGGCCTGACGGGAGGCCTCGTCGAATACGGCGGCGGTTCCCACGTCCGGCACCGTGACCTGCCGGCGGGCGGAGGCCGCCTGCGCGCACAGGGTGGTGGGCGTCTCGACGAAGGCGAAGAAGTCGGTGAAATATCTGTTCAGACCCGTGTGCCGGGCCAGATGGAGTCGACCGCTCTCCGCCAGTTGAACGTTGTCCATCGGTGTCTGGGTGATCGTCAGCAGGCGGTGCAGTGTCGCCTCCTGGACGACTTGCACTTCCTCAAGTGGCGCAAGACAGCGGCATCGAAGTCAGCAACCACCTGAAATGGATCGCCAACGAATTCCCGGTCACCTTGCTCAAGGTCGGCGTGGGCCTCACGGACAAGGGCCTGTTCAGCGAAGGCGAAGCCACCGGAGACACGGCGCTGGCACAGACCGGCCGGCGCACCACCCGCCTCGACATGCCTCCGTTCACCATCGACACTGAACAGGGCCGCCGCCGCTGGCGCCAACTCCTGCTCGCCCTCGAACAGCGCATCGTCCTGGCCGACGCCCATCCCGGCATGCTCGCCGACGACCTGCCCGACTACCTCTTCGCTCGGTCCGCCTGGCATTCCTCAAGAACTCGGTCCTGCGCCCCGCCGGGGCTTATCCAGGTCGCCCTGGGCGGAAGTGATCTGGCCCGCCCGCTCACCGGCGAGGGGCGGAACTGCTTGCAGGCCCCGGACAGCGCTGATCCGGCTGCTGTTCCAGCCCCGGCACGCAGGACCGGCCGCCTCAAGGCGATCGCACCGCAGTGCTCACCCGCCATGGAAGCCGTGATCGCTGAGGAGCCCGCCTTCCGCCGCGAAGCATGCCAGCGCCCGCTCAATGGGCTGACTGGCGCAGATGAGCCCCGGATCCGGCGGCGGGGCAGGCGTGAGCCGGATCCGGGGTGCATGGGCCCCTCTGGGAGGACTATTTGACAGCGCCGGCCGTGACGCCGCGGGTGAGGGTGCGCTGGAAGATGAGGAAGAAGACGACCATGGGGATGACGCCGAGGAGGGCAGCGGCGCTCAGGGCGGTGGGGTCGCTGGTGTACTGGCCTTGCATGACGGAGAGGCCGAGGGGGACGGTCTGGTTGTCGTTGGAGATCAGCAGGACGAGGGGGTAGAGGAACTCGTTCCAGCTCCAGACGAAGAAGAACACGCACATCACTGACAGGGTGGGCCAGCTCATGGGCAGGATGATGCGCCACAGGATGGTCCAGCGGCCGGCGCCGTCGAGGGATGCGGCTTCGATGAGTTCGCGGGGGAAGCTGCTGAAGACAGAGGAGAGCAGGTAGGTGCCGAAGGCGCTGTAGGTGATGCCGACGAGGATGGTGTAGCCGAGTTTGCCGTCGTAGAGGCCCATCTCCTTGAACAGGTAGTAGATGGGGTAGACCAGTCCTTCCTGTGGCAGGACGTTGACGCCGAGGAAGAAGACGAGGAAGGCGGTGCGCCAGCGGACGCGGCCGATGCCGATGGCGTAGGCGTTGAAGAGGGCGAGGACGACGGCGATGAGGACGACGCCGAGGCTGATCTGAATGCTGTTGACGAGTTTCTGGGTGAAGTCGACGCGTTCCCAGACGTCGCCGATGATGTCCCAGTTCCAGTGCTCGGGCCAGGACAGTGACCCGTTGGCCCGGTAGTCGGCGCTGGTCTTGAAGGAGTTGAGCAGGATGATCGCGAAAGGAGCGAGGAAGGCAAGGACGAAGACGGTGACCGCGGCGAGGACGGCGTAGGAGCTTGCACTGCGCTTACGGGGTGCCTTGTTCCTGCGTCGGCGCGTGGCGGGGGCAGGGCCGGAGGTGTGTGCCTTCTTGGTGCGGGAGGTGACGGGGGTGGTGGTGTCGGTGGTCATGGTCATCCGTCCTCGCGGGCCTGGCGGCTGAGCATCGTTCCGGCGATGATCAGCACGAGCAGGGTGATGGTGCTGGAGATCGCGGATCCGTAGCCGACGTCGGCGCGTTCGAAGAAGTTCTGGTAGGCGAAGTAGGCGGGGACGAGGGTGGAGTTGCCGGGGCCTCCGCCGGTGAGGACGAAGATCTGGGCGAAGACCTTCAGGCCGGCGATGGTGGTGGTGACGAGGACGACGTATACCTCGGGCCGCAGGATGGGCACGGTGATGCGGGTGAAGCGCTGCCACCAGGAGGCGCCGTCGAGTGAGGCGGCCTCGTAGAGTTCGGGGTCGATGCGCTGCAGGCCGGACATGAAGAGGACGAGCGGGTAGCCGAGCTGCATCCAGACGAGGACGCCGAGGACGACCCAGAGGGCGAGGTCGGGGTCGCCGAGCCAGTTCTCGGCGAGGGAACCGAGGCCGATGGTGTCGAGGATGCTGTTGACGGCGCCTTCGGGGGCGAGGATCCATCCCCACATCAGGCCGGTGACGGCGACGGGGATGACCTGGGGCAGGTAGAGACCGGAGCGGAAGATGCCGACGATGCCGTCGCCGTGCTTCTTGCCGATGTAGTCGAACAGCAGCGCGGCCAGGAACAGGCCGAGCAGGGTGGGCACGACGGCGATGCCGATGATGACGAAGGCGATGTTGCGGAAGGAGGCCCAGAAGTCGGCATCCTGGAAGAGGCGTGTGTAGTTGTCCATGCCGATGAATGTGGGGTCGCCGATGCCCTGCCACGCCGTGAGGCTGTAGTAGAAGGTCATCACCAGCGGGACGACGAGGAAGAGCAGGCTCAGCAGCAGGCCCGGCGTGAGGAAGACGGCATATCCCGTGGACCGCGGGTGACGTTTGGTTTTCACTGTTGCTCCTGGTTGGGCGGGGCGGCTGCCGCGGCGGGCCCGGGCAGCCGCCCCCGGAACGCGTGGTTACCGGCCTGCGGCGCGACGAGGCGACGGCCGGGGCGGGAACGTCAGGGCCTGGTCGCGACGTACTTCTTGTAGGGGGCGGCCAGTTCGTCGAGGACGGAGTCGGCCTTGCCGCCGTTCATAAGGTTCTGTGTGGCGGCGACCCAGGTGTCGTAGTAGCCGGCGACCGGCCAGTCGGGGTAGAAGGCCAGACCGTCGTTCTCCTGGGCCTGCGCGAAGGCTTCGGTGAGCTGGCGGGACTTGGGGTTGGTGATGTCGGCCGGCTTGGCCGCGAGCGGGACGTTGCCCTCCTCACCGATCAGCTTCTGGATCTTGTCGGACATCGTGATGTCGATGAAGTCCTCGGCGAGCTTCTTGTTCTTGGCCTTGGTGGGGATGACCCAGTTGTTGCCGCCGGAACCAAGCGTCCTCTCGCTGCCCGGGTAGGGGGCGGTGGACCACTTGAAGTTCTTGATGTCGGTGGTCAGGCTGCCGAACCACCAGTTGCCTCCGACCATGATGGGCCTCTTCTGGGCAACGAACTGCTCGGCCATGTCGCTGCCCTTGAGACCGACGTCCTTCTTGTCGAAGTAGCCCTTGTCGAGCCACTCCTGGTACTTGTCGACGGCGTAGGTCATCTCGGGGCCGTGGAAGTCGACCTTGCCCAGGTAGCGCTGGTAGTTGTCGACCCAGGTGTTGTTCGCCTTGGACAGGGCGAGCAGGTAGAGCCAGTGGCTGGCGGGGTGGTCGTTGCCTGCGTTGGCGAGCGGCGTGATGCCGGCGGCCTTGAACTTCGCGAGCGCGGCCTCGAAGCTCTTGAAGTCGGTGGGCTTGTCGACGTCGTACTTCTTGAACAGGTCGTCGTTGTAGTAGGTGAGGACGAACTCACCGTAGTTGGGTATGCCGTACCACTTGTCGCCGCCCATCTCGCCCTTGTCGTTGTAGCGGGCGGTGACGGAGGCGCTGTCGCTGATCTTCCTGTCCCAGCCGTGTTCCTTCACCAAAGGGGTGAGGTCGGTGAGCAGACCCTGCTTGGCGAGCTGGCCGGTGGTGGCGTTGCCCTTGTTGTACTCCATGACGTCGGGCGCCTTGTCGGAGTTGAGGATCATGCCGGCGTTCTGCTGGACCTGCTCGAACGTCTTGCGCTCGAAGACGACCTTGACGTCGGGGTGGGTCTTCTTGAATTCGGCGATGGCCGCGTCCCATGCCTTGCTCAGGGCCCCGTCCTCCTGCTCGTAGTGCCACAGGCGGAGGGTCTTGCCGTCGCCCTCGGCACTGTCGGAGCCGCCGCAGGCGGTCAGCGGTGCCAGCAGGGCCAGGGCGGTGACCGCGAGGAGGAGCGGCCTTCTGCGAAGGGCGGAGCGGGTG
The DNA here is from genome assembly GCF_055575415.1 of Streptomyces sp. NPDC034099. Lineage (NCBI taxonomy): Bacteria > Bacillati > Actinomycetota > Actinomycetes > Kitasatosporales > Streptomycetaceae > Streptomyces > Streptomyces sp. NPDC034099. The sequence goes on from NZ_JBVISR010000003.1 coordinate 455,629, forward strand.
CGCGGGATGTTCATGGCGGTTCCTTGGTGTGCGTCGTTGCGACAAGGGCGGGTGTCAGCTGGTGGTGCGGCGGCGGTGGACGCGGGCTTCCCACGGCTGCAGGGTGTGCGGCGTCGTGAGGGATCCGGTGGCGGGAACGTTGGCGATCAGGGTCTCGCTGTGTTCCCAGCCGTCGGGCAGGTCGACGGTGAGGTCGGTGCCGCTGAAGTTGGCCAGGACGAGCAGTTCGGTGCCCCGGTCCGCGTCGTGGCGGGTGAAGGCGTAGAGCTGTTCGTGGTCGGGGTGGAGCATGTGGAAGTCGCCGTGGGTGAGGGCGGGTTCGGTGTGCCGCAGGGTGATCAGGCGGCGGTAGTAGTGGAAGACGGAGTCGGGGTCGGCCTGCTGTGCCTTGGCATTGACCTCGGTGTGGTCGGGGTTGACTCCGATCCACGGGGTGCCGGCGGTGAAGCCCGCGTGTTCGGTGGCGTCCCACTGCATGGGCGTGCGGGCGTTGTCCCGGCTGCGGTGGCGCAGCCCGGCGAGGATCTGCTGTTCGTCGGCGCCGAGGGCCAGCTGATCGCGGTGGTGGTTGAGGGACTCGATGTCCCGGAAGTCGTCGATGGCGGCGAAGGGCGCGTTGGCCATGGCGAGTTCCTCGCCCTGGTAGACGTACGGGGTGCCGCGGTGCAGGTGCAGGACGGTGGCGAGCAGCTTTGCCGAGCGGTAGCGGTAGAACGGTGAGTCGTCGCCGAAGCGGGAGACCACGCGCGGCTGGTCGTGGTTGTTCCAGTACAGGCTGTTCCAGCCGGTCTGGCCCAGGCCGGTCTGCCAGCGGCCGAGGCTGGCCTTGAGGTCGGTCAGTTTCAGGGGGCGGATGTCGAATTTTCCGCCGGGGCCCTGGTCGAGTCCGACGTGCTCGAACTGGAAGACCATGTCGAGTTCGCGGCGGGCGGGGTCGGTGAAGAGCCTGGCCTCCTCGACGGTGACGCCGGGCATCTCGCCGACGGTCAGCAGGCGCCGCGGGTGGCCGGCGAAGACCTCGCGGTGCATCTCGGCGAGGTAGTCGTGGATACGGGGCCCGCACACGTAGTGGGGGCTTCCGTCGCCGAAGCGGGCGCCTTCGGCGACGATGCCGTCGGGCAGGGCCGGGTTCTTGGAGATCAGGTTGATGACGTCCATGCGGAAGCCGTCCACCCCGCGCTCCAGCCACCAGCGCATCATCGCGTACACGGCCTGGCGGACATCGGGGTTGTCCCAGTTCAGGTCGGGCTGCTTGCGGGAGAAGGTGTGCAGGTAGTACTCGCCGCTGGCGATGTCGTAGGTCCAGGCGGGACCGGAGAACCACGACTCCCAGTTGTTCGGTTCCGCTCCTGCCGTCCCGGGCTCCATGCCCTCGCGGGGCCGGCGCCAGATGTACCAGTCGCGCTTCGGGCCGCCCGGGCCGCTGTCGCGGGAGGCAGTGAACCAGGGGTGCTCGTCGCTGGTGTGGTTCACGACCAGGTCCATCACCAGCTTCATGCCGCGCTCGTGTACGGAGACCAGCAGCCGGTCGAAGTCGGCGAGCGTGCCGAACAGTGGGTCGATGTCCTGGTAGTCGCTGATGTCGTAGCCGTTGTCGTCGTGCGGTGAGGGGTAGACCGGGGAAAGCCACAGCACGTCCACGCCCAGCTCGGAGAGGTAGTCCAGACGCTCGGTGATCCCCTGGAGGTCGCCTATTCCGTCCGCGTTGGAGTCGGCGAAGGAGCGCGGATATATCTGGTAGACGACCGCCTTGCTCCACCAGGAATCGGCGGGGCTGGCTACGTTTTCGGGCACGGCAAACCTCATCGTGTGTGGTCAACTACTTAAAGTGAAGGCGGGGAAGAGTGACAGCTTTGGCGTGAAGCTCGGCGGTGGCAGCAGATCAGGAGATGGCCGCGCCCACCGCGTCACGGATGACGAGGCAGGCCGCACCTCTGGCCCACAGGTCGTGGCGGACAGGGTCGACGTGGACGTCGCAGTCGCGGGCAGCGGTGGAAAACGCGTGCGCTTCCAGTGCCTGTGACGCCGCCGGGCCGAAGAGGTCGTAGGCGACCGCTCCTTCTCCGGCGATGATGATCTTTTGCAGGTTCAGGAGATTGCACATGCCGGCCAGTCCCCGTCCCAGGGCGGCTCCTGCTTCGGCGAACGCGGAGCGGGCGACGGCCTGGGCGGACCCGCCTGCGGGCGAGCGTGCGAGATCGGTGGCTTCGGAGATCGTGGTGCAGGGGATGCCCGCGTCTTGCAGGTGGCGCAGGACCGCCCGGTCCCCGGCGAGAGCTTCCAGGCAGCCGCGGCGGCCACAGCTGCACATCGGGCCCGCGGGGTCGAGGGGCAGATGGCCGAGCTCTCCGGCCAGGCCGGTGGCGCCGGAGAACAGGGTTCCATCGAGCAGCAGGCCGCAGCCGATGCCGGGGCCGACGGTGACGACGGCGAACGAGTCGACGTCGCGGCCCTGCCCGAACCAGCGTTCTGCGACGACCAGGGTGTTGACGTCGTTGTTCACGACGACCGGCAGACCGGTCGCTTCACGCAGCGGGCCGGCCACGTCGACCTTGTCCCAGTCGAGCAGGGCCGAGTAGCGGCAGATGCCGGCGCCCGAGTCGACGTGGCCGCTGACCCCGACTCCGAGCCCCAGTACCCTGTCCGCCGCTTCGGGCGCCTCGGAGAGGAGCCTGCTGGTCAGGGCTGCAGCGGCGGACAGGGCGGTCTCGGGTGTGCAGTCGGCGATCGGTTCCTCGGCGCGTGCCAGGACGTTGGCCGCCATGTCGGTGACAACTCCGGAGACCTGTGCGGGACCGATCTTGATGCCGACGACGATGTGCTTGTCCGGATTGACGTGGAGCATCTTCTGCGGCCGTCCCCTCCCCTGAGGAACGGCGTCCGATTCGTGTAGGTAGTCATGCTCCAGGAGCGGGGGAAGCATCCGGGTCACGCTCGAGGGGACGAGCCCCAGGCGCTGGGCCAGCTGGGTGCGCGAGATGGGACCCGCGGTGAGGACGGTCGCGAAGATCTCCGCCCGGGTCTGCTCACCGACAAGCTCCGAGAAGCGGATCTTGGACGGGCTCATGACGCGCGCCTCCAAAGGTGTAGTCGGTCAAGGGCTGGTCTGTCCGGTCCGCCTCCATCGAACCCGATGCGGAACACGCCGTCGTCGGTGACGGCGAAACCGTGGCGCAATCAGGGCCGGGGAGATCGCCGTGCTCTCCTCCCGCCTTCCCCCGGGCGCCTGGTCCGGTGCCCCGGGCCGGCTGGACATGACGGGAGTCTGTCCCCCCAGTTTTCGTGCGTCAAGAAAGAAAACAGCGCGTTACGCAACCGTAATCGCACCTCGTGTGCCCGCTTCCTGTATCAGAAGTCCCGGTCTGGGGCCTCGGTTCGGCCGACGAGGCGGGCGAGCGACAACGAATCTTGTTTATTTCGTTGACACGGGCAAGAAATGACGGGACGTTATCCGGCGACCGCACAGCGCTGAGCTCAGCATCCGGCGCTTGCGCGGCATCCAGGGACCCGTTGTCTGCGCCGTTGGTGCCTTCAGCGGAGTGCGTGCTGTGCCCACCGGCCCGGGCGGGGCGGAGAACCGGAGTGTTCCGGCCTCCCCGGATGAACCCGGGCGCACGCGCCACCCGTTCTTGCCTGCCGAAGGGAGGACTCTTGCACTGGCCCGGTCACCGACCCGCGATAAGGCCGTGGCCAGCCGATCCGCCGGGCATCCAGCCATCTACGTGTACGTAACCCGGACCGGCCGGGGGCACCCAGTTTCCGTCCCCGGCACACCTGTAGGAATCCGCCGGTGGCCGCCTCGGCCGCGCCCCTGATGCGTGCGGTCCCGCCGCCTGCCCGCTGGTCGAGCCACCCCCGAACAGACCGCGGTGAAGAGCCGCCGGCGGTCCCCTGTTGCCAAGGAGAAGGACATCAGCATGCCCGCAGCAGCGCTGAGACGACTGGCGGCGATCGCCGTCGGTCTGGCGCTGGCACTGGCCTCGGTCATCGTGCCCGTCAGCACGGCCGCGGCCGGAACGCCCCCAAGCCGCCCGGCTCCTGACGCCCTGGCCGCTCCGGCGGCTGAGCCGACACCCGCGGACAGCACCGCCCTGAAGACGTGGTGGCACGACAACTACGAGTTCAACACCACCAGCCCGGTGGCGAACGACAAGGTGCGGCGGTCGTCGTTCTACGACGTGAAGGTCGCCACCGCGGCGGCCCCGACGACGAAGTACGACTCGTTCGCCTACATGAGCATTCCGCGGAGCGGCAAGGGAAAGATCGGCTACACCAAGGAGGACGGGGCTGAGTTCTCCTCGTCCGCGAACCTCACCATGAGCTGGTCGTCCTTCCAGTACACGACCGACGTGTGGGTCGACGTCTCCCTGCGCACCGGCCAGACGATCTCCTCGGCCGACCAGGTCAAGATCAAGCCGAGCAGCCTGGACTTCGCCAAGGAGCTGGTCGACAGCGACACCGTGCGCGTCAAGGTGCCCTACAGCTCGGCCGGCTACCGGTTCTCCGTCGAGTTCGACCCGCAGCTGTACACGGCCTACAACGACATGTCCGGCCCCGCGAACGACGCCGGCAAGCTCACCGACCAGGGCGGCGGCGGCAACCGGGCCATCCACACCGAGCCCCGCAACTCAATGATGATCTTCGCGGAGCCGGCACCGACGGGCGCGGAGGCCGAGCGGCTGGTCCCGACGGCGGCCTCGGGCAGCGCCTACTACCCGCCTCAGGGCCAGGTCACCAACCTGAACACGATCAGCGAGGAGATCGTGTACTTCCGGCCCGGCACCTACTACATGACCTCCAAGTACCACGCGCTGCTGCCCAAGCAGGTCAAGTGGGTCTACCTCGCTCCCGGCGCATATGTGAAGGGCGCCATCCGGTTCCCCGACGACAGCCAGGGGCTGTACAAGGTGACCGGCCAGGGCGTCCTCTCCGGTGAGCAGTACGTCTACGAGGCGGACATCAACAACAACTACGACCACCTCTCCGGCGCGTCCAACTGCCACTCCAGCTGCGTGAAGATGCTGCAGTTCGCCTCCGCGCAGGGCCGCCAGCAGCGCCTGGACCTGCAGGGTGTGACCATCAACGAGCCGCCCTACCACTCCTTCGTCGTCTACGGCGACGAGCAGACGTTCAGCATGCGAGTCGACAACTACAAGCAGGTCGGCTCCTGGTACTGGCAGACCGACGGCATCGAGCTGTACCGCGGCAGCACCATGAAGAACACGTTCTTCAACGCCAACGACGACGTGCTGAAGATGTACCACAGCGACGTCAGCATCGATAACACCGTCATCTGGAAGAACGAGAACGGCCCCGTCATCCAGTGGGGCTGGACCCCGCGCAACATCGACAACGTCCGGGTGAACAACACCCACGTCATCCACAACCGGATGTACTGGAAGGACGTCAAGTACAACACCTGCATCCTCAACTCCTCCTCGCACTGGGAGGACATGGGCTCAACCACCAAGGCCGATCCAGGCGCGTGGGTGAAGAACATGACCTTCGAGAACATCACCGTCGAGGGCATGACCAACTGCGCGATCCGCGTCTTCGCCCTGTCCAGCACCGAGAACATCCACGTCAAGAACCTCAAGATCGGCGCGTGGAACCAGCTCGACCCGTCCTCCCAGGTCAGCCTCCTCAAGCGGCACAGCAACAGCGCCGGGCAGAAGGTGACCCTCGGCAACGAGACGCGTGACAGCCGCGGCCTGAAGCTGGAGAACTACACCGTCGGCGGCACCGTCATCAGCAAGTCCGGCAACAACTGGTCCGCCGACCAGCTCGGCCGGATCGGCTTCGACGCCGAGACCTGGGACAACTGGAACGCCTGGGGCCCCGGCGGCAGCAACCCCGACCCCGACCCGGTCACCGGCGGCAAGATCGTCAATGGTGCGACCTCCAAGTGCATCGACCGCGCCGGCGGCTCCATCACCAACGGCACCACCGTCCAGCAGTGGTCCTGCGCCAACGTGGCCTCGATGAGCTGGGCGCTCGACGGCCAGCAGCTGAAGTCCGGCGGCAAGTGCCTCGACGTCGAAGGCGGCGCCACCGCCAACGGCACCAAGGCGCACCTGTGGGACTGCGGCAGCTGGGACAGCCAGAAGTGGGCCTTCCAGTCCAACGGCACCCTGAAGAACGTCAAGTCCGGACGCTGCCTCGACATCGAAGGCCAGAGCACCGCCGACGGCGCCCGCCTGCACCTGTGGGACTGCGGCACCTGGGCCAGCCAGAAGTGGACCCTCACCTCCTGATCCACCCCGGTGGCCGCCGCCGGCGACCAACCGCCGCCGGCGGCCACCAGCCCCACACCCCGCTCCTCTCTGGAGGAAGCGGCCCTCCCCCGCTCGCCGCTGAGAAAGGGCATCACCGTGGAGAAACCCACCAGGTACCAGGGACCGGTGCTGGGCCTGTTCCGGATCGTGCTCGGACTGCTGTTCGCCTGCCACGGGGCGGCAACGCTCTTCGACGTGCTCGGCGGACCGCACGGGCAGCCCCCCAGCACCGGCCAGTGGCCCGGATGGTGGGCGGCGGTGATCCAGCTGGTCGGCGGCGCCCTCGTCCTGCTCGGCCTGGGCACCCGGCCGGCCGCCCTTCTGTGCTCGGGCTCCATGGCCTACGCCTACTTCGTCCACCACCAGAGCGACGGACTGTTCCCGCTGGAGAACGGCGGCGAGCAGGCGGCCCTGTTCTGCTGGGCCTTCCTGCTCATCGCCGTCCTCGGCCCCGGCCGATGGGCCACGACCGAGCTGCTCGCCCTTTCCACCCACCGCAAGCAGCACACGCGAAAGGAGGTGAGCGACACGCGCAGCAGCTGACCTCACACAACAGCCTGTCATGAGCACGTAAATCACGGGCCATATCGGTCTGTGATTCCCCGACGCACACGGAGGAAGAGCATCATGAACCGCGTACCCGCAACCGCGGCCGGCCGCACCGCACTGGGCGCCGCCGTACTGGCCACCAGCCTGATCGGCGTGCTCGCCGGGGCACCGACGGCCGCCGCACACGGCACGGTCATCGCGCCCGAGACCCGCAACTACGGCTGCCTGCAGCGCTGGGGCTACAGCGAGCCCAACGAGTCCCAGGACCCCATGTGCTACCGCACCTACCACGAGAACGCCAACGCCATCGGCGCGTGGAAGGCCGTCTACGCCAACAACACCGGCGACAACTACAAGCAGGTCATCCCCGACGGCCAGATCTGCAGCGCCGGCGGCCAGGGCGAGACGAACTACCGGCCGCTCGACCGCCCCGGCCCGTGGAAGATGACCGACATCGGCGCCAACTTCACCGTCGACCTCTACGACGAGGCCCGGCACGGCGCGGACTGGCTCGAGGTCTACGTCACCAAGCAGGGCTTCAACCCCGAGTACGAGCTGATCGGGTGGGACGACCTCGAACTGGTGAAGAAGACCGGCCGCTACCCCTACCAGGCGCACTACGTCACCGACGTCAGCACCTCCGGCTACAGCGGACGGCACGTCGTGGTGACCGTGTGGAAGGCGTCCCACATGGACCAGAAGTACTTCCTGTGCAGCGACGTCAACTTCAGCTGACACCAGCGCGACCCAGCTGAACGACGTCACGGCACATCGGCCTCGCGAGGTGCACACCTCGCGGGGCCTTCCCCCTCCCTCTACCGGTCGGCTGCCGCGGCCGGTCCGGTCGCCTCCCGGAGGACCCATGCTCCTGACCAGCCACCCCCGCCGCCTGCTGCGCGACCGGCTCCTTCCCGCCGTGCGCACCCCATCCACCCGAAGGACAGCCACACAGCGCGCGGCCGAGTACTACCGGATGCGCAGCACCGTGGTTCTGCGCATCAGCGTCGGTGTCCTTTACTGCTGGTTCGGGGCGCTCAAGTTCTTCCCTGCCGCGAGCCCGGCCGAGGAGATCGCGACCGCCGCCATGACGAAGCTCACCGGTGGCCTGCTGCCCACGACCCTGTCCATGCCTCTGCTCGGCACCGCGGAGACCTTGATCGGACTCGCTCTGGTCACCGGCCTGTTCCTCCGGCCCGCCTTGATGGCGTTCTTCGGGCACATGGCCGGGGTCTTCACCTCCCTCGCGCTGCTGCACGGTCAGATGTGGCACCACGGTGTGCCCACCCTCGAAGGCCAGTACGTCCTGAAGAACCTGGTCCTGGTAGCCGCCTGCCTGGCCGTCGCAGCCGACGAGGTCTCTGGTTGACGCCCACGAACCCCCGCTACGCAGCCCACCAGACAACCAGCCCGGTCTTGCGGGACAAGAAGTCAGCCGACACCGCGCAGAAATGCCACGTTCGTAAGACTGAGCGGCTGTGCCATCGACTTGAGACAGCGGAAGAAACGCTGGTCAACGAGCATGCCCTGTGCCCCGAGCGGCGAGACCCTACACTTCGAGCGGTCAACAGGCTGATACCGCCGGGAGGCGGGTGACGGCCCCTTGGACGCCGGGCAGCTGAGTCGGTCAGGGGGGCGGGTGCCGGTCCTGACACTTGCTTACGCCGGTCTCAGTCGTCCTCGGTGAGGAAGTCGGTCAGCGCGGCAGCGACCGCATCGGGCTGTTCATCGGGGATGAAGTGTCCTGCGTCCGGCACGACGATCCCGGTGGCCTCCTTCGCCCACGGCCTGATGGAAGCCGCCATGTCGGGGATGGAGCCGTGGCTGCTGGAGATCCCGAGAACCGGGACACTCAGGAGCTGTTGCTCCAGAGCTTCGTGGTTCTTCCGCGCCGACGCGGCGGCGTCCCGGTAGTAGGCCAGGGACGCGCGGAGACCGCCGTCGGCGGCCACGGACGCGGCGTACTGCTCGATCTCGGCGGCGTCGAAGGTGTCGGAGGAGAGGGTCTTGGCCTTGAGGAACCAGCCGACGTACTCCCGTTCGCGGCCGGCGAGCAGTGTCTCGGGCAGTTCGGGCACGAGGTGGAAGGCGAAGTGCCAGGTCTTCCACGCCTGTTCGGGATCGGTCGGAATGGCGTCAGGGAGGGTGATGCCCGGGATACCGGCGTCGAGCAGGGCCAGGCCACGCAACTGGTCCTGGTACTTCAAGGCGAGCGAAAAGGCGACCCACGCGCCGATGTCGTGGGCGACCAGCCAGTAGGCCGGGACTCCGAGGCCCTCGACCGCTGCGTGGACGTGCGCCGCGACCGTGTGCGTGTCGTAGCTGATGTCCGGGCGTTCGGAGTGGCCCTGGCCCGGCAGGTCAATCGCGATGACTCGGAATCGGTCACCCAGGATCGGCATCACCTTGCGCCATGCCCACCAGGTCTGCGGGAACCCGGCGAGCAGCACGACGGCCGGACCGTCCGGCTGACCGCCCTCGACCGCGTGAAGCCGGACGCCGCCCGCGTCGACCCAGCGGTGGGTGAAACCGTCCAGGTTGGCCAACGGCAGGTCCCCGACCGGATTGCCGGAGTCGCGGGGGGTGCTTGCGGGTTCCTTCATGATTCTCCTCCACTACACGACGCGAGCGGTGAGCATGGCGTCGGCGACCCGGCGACCCGGCGACCCGGCGACCCGGCGACCCGGCGACCCGGCGGCGCCGACCGCGAGCACGCGGTACGCGGGTGGCTGCGCCGTGAGCCCGAGGGGTGTCCGGCCATGATCACGCCTCCACCCTAACTCATCTTGAACTGATTGGTTCATGATGAGAGGATGGTCTCCGCCAGGAAGGCGGAGCAGGAGGGAGGGGGCGGTATGGCAGGCAAGAAGCAGTTCGACGTCGCCACGGCGCTCGATGCCGCGATGATCCAGTTCTGGCGGGCCGGCTACGCGGACACGTCGGTCGACGACCTGTCCCGGGCGACCGGACTCAACCGCAGCTCCATCTACTCCTCCCTCGGTGACAAGGACACGCTCTTCACGCGCTGCCTGGAGCGCTACACCACGCGCTACGGGGACAAGTACGACGCCGCGTTGTCCTGCGCCGCCGACCGGCCCCTGGCAGCCGCGCGGGCGTTCTTCGATGTCACCCTCGAACGCATCGCGGACCCCGGCCTGCCCGACGGATGCCTGGTGGCTCAAACGGTCATGGCGACCCCAGCGCTGAGCGCGAGCGTCGCGGCGCGTGCACGAGAGTCGATCGGCCTCCAGCACACCCGGCTACGCGCCGCGCTGAAGGCCGGCCGACTGCACGACGAGGCGGCGGAGTCCTTCGCGACCCACCTTGCGGCCGTGAACCAGTCCCTCGCCGTCATGAGCAGAGCCGGAGCGAGCACGGAGCAACTGCGCGCCATCGTCGACGTGACCCTCGCCGCACTCGCCCAGATATTCGACGCGAGCAAGCGGACACGGTTCCCCCAAGGCCCCGGTCAGCTCGGCGAGGTCAGTCGGCAGCACGGTGGTCGTCCTGCGTGACCTCTTCGCGTCGCGGTGCGGGGCACGGCGGATGCGAGCAGCGCAGGATGTGGGAGACGGCGAGAATCATGGCTTCGGTGGCGCGGGCGGTGGTGATGTCGCCGAGGTCTTCAAACAGGTCGGGCTGCCAGCTCAGGCCGGTAAGCAGGCCGGTGACGGTCTTCTTCACCCGCTCGTCGTTGCCGGAGAGGCAGACCGTGGGCGGTGTGGCCAGGCGGTTTCGTGCGGATCAGTCGGTCGTTGATCTGAGTGTGCCGTTGACTGACGCGCAGTGGGCGCGAATCAGGGTTCGGAGGCCGGGGCCCCTGAAGACCGCCATCATCTACCCGGCCGGCCTCCACATCGCGGGCATCTTCCTCTGGTCCACCCGACAGCGCGGTCTCGGTTGGTGATCTGTGTGTTGTTCAGTGGCCGATGCTGTCCAGTTCGGCCACATCCTCGTCTGAGAGGGAGAGACCGGCGCCTGCGATGTTCTCGCGCAGGTGGGCGGTGGACGAAGTACCGGGGATGAGCAGGATGTTCGGCGAGCGCTGGATCAGCCAGGCCAGCGCGACCGACATGGGCGTCGCCCCCAGTCGGTTCGCGACCTGTGAGAGGGCCTCGGACTGTAGCGGCGTGAAGCCTCCCAGGGGGAAGAACGGCACGTAGGCGATGCCATCGGCGGCGAGATGATCTACGAGGTCGTCGTCGTGGCGGTGGGCGAGGTTGTACATGTTCTGCACGCACACGATCGGGGCGATGCTGCGCGCCTCAGCGACCTGCTCTCCGGTGACATTGCTGACGCCGAGGTGGCGGATCAGTCCCTCTTGCTGGAGGTCGACGAGCGTCTCGAGTGCTTCGGCGACCGAGCCGGTCTGCGGGCCCTGAGCGTCGCCCATGCGCATGTTGACCAGGTCGAGGGTATCGACGCCGAGGGATTCGAGGTTCTCATGGACCTGCTTGCGCAGGTCTTCGGGGCGCCGGGCCGTGGGCCAGCCGCCCTGTGCGTCGCGGGTCGCACCCACCTTGGTGGCGATGAGCAGCGGCTCCGGGTAGGGGTGCAGCGCTTCACGGATCAGCTCATTCGTGAAGCGCGGTCCGTAGGCGTCGCTGGTGTCGATGTGGGTGATCCCGAGGCTGACTGCCTCACGCAGCACGGCCAGAGCGCCGTCGTGATCGGTGGGCGGCCCCATGACCCACGGGCCGGCGAGCTGCATCGCGCCGTAGCCGAACCGGGTGACGGACGAGTCACCCAGCGTCCAGGTTCCGCCGGGAAGAGGTGCGGAGGGCGTGTACATCGTGGTGCCTTTCACTTCATGCAAGGGGTGGTGTCTCCAGCCCTCTTGCACCAGTGTTGGAGAGGAACTTCCTGTCGGGAAGTAGGCACTCTGAAGTGCGTAACACCCCAGAAGGTGAGAGGCGAGACCAGTGACGACGAAGGCCGACAAGAAAGCGCAGGCCAAGGCGGAGTACAACGCGTTCCTGGCGGTGTGCCCCAGCCGTCAGCTCCTCGACCGGATCTCAGACAAGTGGGTCGTCCTGATCCTGTGCGCACTGGGCGGTGACACACCCGAACAGTCCGGCGCATCGCACGCCCCGAAGGCGATGCGCTACTCCGAGCTGGCCCGGCTACTGGCTGGCGTCAGCCAGAAGATGTTGACCCAGACCCTACGGGCTCTCGAACGCGACGGTTTACTCCTCCGCACCGTGACACCCACGGTCCCTGTCACCGTCACCTACGAGCTGACCGACCTCGGCCTCTCACTCCACCACCTGACACGCGGGCTCAGGCAGTGGGCCCAGACCCACATGGAACAAGTCCTCGCCAATCGCGAGAGCCACGACGCACGAGCTTCCTAGCGCGGCAGCGTTCTCATGAGGGTGGTGCAGCGGACGCGGGCCAAGCCAAACCCGCATGCGCGGATCGCGCGCCACCACCGGACCTATGACCGGAAGAACGAGCGGATGATCCAAACGAAACGGCCCAGGGCTCCTGGAGCGGTCATGACCGTGAGCAGCATGGTGCTGAGGGTCTGGGTGCGGGCCGTCCCGCCCGTCTGTCGTGCGCTGCCGGCCATGTTCCCTGACCGCCAAGGCTGAAGCCTTGTGGCATGGAACGAAAGCGTCTGTCTGGTGCGCAAGGGGGTAGCGGGCCCTAGGGGCAACGTGAGAGGGAGGACGGGGATGAGCGACGCGACAGCGGGGCCGTTCAGTACGTGCGGTTTCAATCGTCTCACCGGAACCGCCGAGGTCGCTTCACCGGCGTCTTCGGGACGTGTCATCTACGAGGACGACGTACAGCAGCACTGTCTGATCGAGTGGCTGTCGGGTCGGGTTTGCGTGATCGGGCGGCGCGGGGCACTCGGGGAAAAGCCGTCGACCGACGTCATGCCGGTCCGGCAGGCTCCGGTCCATGACCACACCGTCCTTCATCCCCGGACTGGAACTCTCCCGCCGCTTCTACGTCGAAGCCGTCCGACCCCTGCTGGACGAGGCCGCCCCTGGCGTGGCGCACTCCGCTGCCCTTCTCGGCAGCGGCTCTGAGGTGCTTGGATTCGACTCCGCGCGCTCCGCCGACCACGAGTGGGGGCCCAGGCTCCAGCTGTTCCTCGACCCGCAGGATGGCACCCGTCACGGGGCGGCGATCATGAAGCTGCTCTCCGCACGTCTGCCGAAGACCTTCCATGGTTATCCCACCCACTTCGCCGACACCGCCGAGGCGGGCATCAAGGTGATGCAGGCGGCCGACGGCCCGGTGCACCACCGTGTCGACATCACCGACCCGGCCACCTGGTTCACCGTTCAGCTGGGCTTTGATCCCGGCCGGTACATCACCGCACTGGACTGGCTGGCCACCCCCACACAGCGGCTCGCCGAGGTCACGGCCGGCGCCGTCTTTCACGACGGGCTCGGGCACCTCACCTCGGCACGCGCCCATCTCGCCTGGTACCCGCACGATCTCTGGCTCCACCTGTTGGCCTGTCAGTGGCAGCGCGTCTCGCGAGAGGAGGCTTTCGTCGGCCGGTGCGGCGAAGTCGGTGACGAACTCGGCTCCGCCGTCGTCGCCGCGCGCCTGGTCCGCGATCTGATGCGGCTCTGCCTGCTCATGGACCGCCGCTACCCGCCGTACAGCAAATGGCTCGGCAGCGCCTTCTCCCGCGTCCCCCAGGCCGCCGTGCTCACGCCCGTCCTCACCGCGGCCCTTGCCGCCACCGACTGGCACACTCGCGAACACCACCTGGCTCATGCCTACGAAACTGTCGCCACCGCCCACAACCGGCTCGGTCTCACCGACCCGGTCGACCCCACCACGCGCCCGTACCACAGCAGACCGTTCCAAGTCCTGAGTCCGCGCACTGCCGCTGACGGGCACCGTCGACCAGTTCATTGACAGCACCGACCTTCTCAGCCACCCAGCACGGACACGAGCGGTGACCCGGGCTGCAGCCTGCATCCCAGAGCCGTGAGGCCGCCGCCAGGCCGCAAGCCGCCACGCACCCCTGGAATTCCGCGCCGTTCAGTGGGCACAGCCCTGGGTGAGCCCAGCGATCGGTCGGGCCTGCCCTGAGTGGGGCGTTGTGATGGGGCAAGGGCGTCCTGGTTGTGCACGGGAGAACGGGGGCCATTGCGGCCGTTGTTGGGTCTGTGCGGAACACGGTCAGCCGGTCGTGGTGATCGTAGGGAGATGTACCTGGGGTCGGGCCGGAGACCTTGGCTGCAAGCGCCGCGCTGCTGAGACTGGCAGTTGGCTTCAGGCCCCCGGACTGGTGCCAGCGGTCCAACCTCGACCGGTAGTGAAGGAGTTCAGATGCATCTGCGTAAGCGTGTGCCGACCGTCGTGTTCGTGACCACCGCAGCGTTCACGGCCCTCGGATCGCATGCCATGGCCGCTCCCATGCCCTGGGAGACCAGCAAGACCCCCACAGCCGTCGCCCATCACACCTCCACGGCGGTCGGTGAGAGCGGCACGGCCACCGTACTGTGCAGCGGTTCCTGCTACGAGTAGGCAGCCGCGCCCCGAGTGCCCGCGTCGGCATAACCACGCGTCCCCGTTCTCGTCGGTGGTGTGTGTCAGGTCGTGGTCAGACGATCGCGGTATGTCTCGCACAGTTCCCAGATGGTGTTGCGAGTGGTTTCGTCCAGGGCTGCGTCGGGCCACGAGGTGGGGAGGGCCTTGCTGTTGAAGTAGGTGCCGTGGATTTCCTGCACCTCGGGACTGGAAGCGAGGTACACGCTGGAGCGTGTGGCTTTGAGCAGCGCCCGGTGCCCGTACACGAGGGGCATCGCGAGCCGCAGCAGCGGCACGATCGGGCGTGCCAGGGGCGGGTAGGTGCTGGTGGAGAGGTTCTTGTTCATCGAGGTGTAGGCGTGCCCGGGGTAGGCGACGTTCAGCGTCACCGGCGTCGCCTCGAGCTGCTGGGCGAAGCGGTGGCTCATGGCCATCTGCGCCAACTTGGTCTGGTTGTAGAACGACAGCCCGACATAGGACTTCTCGCCCTGCAGGTTCTCCAGGTCGATCCGTCCCCGTGGGATGCCGCCGGTGATGTTGATGACCCGGGCCGGTCCCGAGGCCGTCAGGGCCGGCATCAGCCAGTGAGTGAGGCAGAACGGCGCGACCACGTTGACCGCGAACGCGGTCTCGATGCCGTCCTCGGTCAGTTCGCGGTGGGATCGCGTCGCCCCGGCGTTGTTGATCAGCACGTCCACGCCACGGGTCCGGGTGCTGACCTCCCGGGCGAGTCGACGGACGTCGCGTAAGCGAGACACGTCGGCTGTGATCGCTGCGACGCCCTCGTTTCCGCTGGAGCGGCGGAGGTCCGCCACGGCCGTGTCGGCGCGGTTCTTGTTACGGCCGACGAGGATGACGTCGGCGCCGAGTGCCGCCAGTTGGCGTGCCGTCTCCTTGCCGATGCCTCCGGTGCTGCCAGTGATCAGCACGGTCTTGCCTTTCATGGTCACCACTCCATTCCATCGTCTGTCACTAGGTGACAATACAGTCATCGAGTGATGCAAAGTAGACTTGGTGCATGGAAGAAGGACTGCGTGAACGCACCCGCAGGGCAGTGCGGGCAGAACTCGCCGAGGTGGCCATCGGTCTGTTCGTCCGCCAGGGCTTCGACGACACGACCGTCGAGGACATCGCTCGAGCAGCCGGCATGACCAAACGCAGCTTCTTCCGGTATTTCCCCACCAAGGAAGACGTCGTCTTCGACGGCGTCGACCTCACCGGCGAGAAGGTGGTTGGCGACATCGCGGCACGCCCTGCCGAGGAAGACCCTTGGGACTCTCTGCATCACGTCCTACGGGCCTGGCAGGAGGAGATCCATGCCAGCGAGCAGGTACTCGCGACCCTGCGCCTCATCGAGGCCACACCCGCGCTGGTGGGACGCCTCCACCAGCGGAGAGCCGAATGGCGTCGGCGAGTCAGCGAGGCGCTGCGGAGCCGGCCCGGGGCCGGCATCGACGCCTTCACCGCGGACCTGCTCACCAACGCCGCCACCGCGGTACTCGACGCGGTGTCCAGCCAGTGGGTGCGATCAAACGGGCATGCGAACCGCTCAGCTCTGCTGGAGCAGGGATTCACCCAGGTCCACGTGAGACTCAACCTGCGACAGGTGTGACGTATGCCGCCTGACAGGTACGGGCACGACGCATGCGGCCGCGAAACCGGGCGTCAGCGCAGCCCTCGCTGACCGGCTTGGCAAGTGGCCATGTCGGCTCGGCAGCGGAGCCAGGCCTCGGGCGTGGGTCGGATCTCGTCGTAGGCCAGGCGCGGTGCCGATCCGCCCTGGGCTACGGCGACGTGGTCGTCTGCGGGCTGCGGAGGACGAGCAGGGTGATCTCACTGGGGGCGAAGACACGGAACGGCGGGCCCCAGAAGCCGGTGCCGCGGCTGGTGTAGAGGAAGGTGCGGGTGCCGTGGTGGCTGAGACCGGCGAGGGCGGGCTGGTCGAGGCGGACCAGGTGGTGGAAGGGCCAGATCTGGCCGCCGTGGGTGTGGCCGGAGAGCTGGAGGTCGATGCCGGCTGCTGCGGCCCGGTCGACGAACTTGGGCTGGTGTGCGAGGAGCAGGACGGGGAGATCGGGATCGGCGCCGTTCAGGGCTCCGGCAAGGTGGGCGCGGTGGCCTGCCAGGCCTGACGATTCGGCGGTGACGTCGTCCACGCCGGCGACCACGAGGGTGTCGCCTCCCCGTTCGAGCAGCAGGTGGCGATTGCGCAGCGGCTCCCAGCCCAGCTCGTCCATCAGGTCGACCCAACCCTGGGCCTCGCTGTAGTACTCGTGGTTGCCGGTGACGTAGACACGGGCATGGGTGGCCCGGACGGTACCCAGCGGGACGGCTTGGGCGCGGCGGCGTTCGGCTGTGCCGTCCGCGATGTCGCCGGTGTGGCAGACCACGTCGGCTTCGAGGGCGTTCACCGCTTCGCACACCCGTGCCGACCAGCGGGCGCGGTCGAGCGGGCCGTAGTGGGTGTCCGTGATGAGGGCGACCCGGAGGCCGTCCAACCCGGCACCCAAGCGGGGCAGTTGCACATCGAGTCGGCGCACGCGCGGCACACGCCGAGCCTCGGCGTACCCCCAGGTCAGCAGTACGGCGGTCACGCCGAGCACGGCCCACGTGACGATGCGAGCCCTGTCCTGGCCCTCGCCGACGCCGGCCACGGTCAGGGCCAGACGCAAGAAGACGCCGAGCAGAACGGACCAGGTGAAAAGGACCCAGCTGGTGCCCAGCAGCGTGTCACCGGCGATCGCCGCCCGGTCCTGCTGGCGTCGGCCGTGACCGCGCACCATCGCGAGCGGCATACCGGCGAGGCCGAGGGCGAACAGGGCGGTGCCGGCCAGCGTGACGGGCAGCGGCCAGTGCTGGCCCGCGTGCAGGAGCACCCAGCAGGGCACGGCCCACAGCAGGAGGGGGGCGATCAGGGGAAGGTAGCGCATCAGGCTGTGCAGTCGGCTCTGCCGCGGCGCTCGCGCCCCACCCTCGGCAGGCCGGGCGCTGCTGGTGTCGGTCATGCTTCCCCTCCCTCACCACACTGCAGACCCGCGCACTGTATCCGGTCGCCCTCGGCCCGGCTGAAGTCGCGGGCCCGCAAGCGACTGGACCAGCTTGATCTCAATCTCCCGCAGCTCGGCTCCACGATCGCAGCCGGGTCCCGGATCGCCTCGGTCGGCTGGACGAAGTGAGTACCGGTCCGTCAACGCCGCCGCCATCGGCACGCACCTGTTCGGCGATGGCGGCCTGCTCGTCGTGAACGCCCACCGCGTCAGGACCCGGCACGGCGTGAGCGCCTCCACCACCGCCAAGACCGTCGTCACGGCAGCCGCCCTGGCCGCCACCGCCTACGCCCGCTCCACGACTCCGCTCGTCGCACGAGCTGACCCGACGGACGCCTGCCGCAGGGCTGCTAACGACCATGCCCGTTCGTGCCACTGTCCCCGCCCTCGTGCATCGGCGGTGGTTGTGAAGTGGTGTTCCGCTGTCGCGACTTGCGCTCGTGCCGGACGAACGCCTCACCGACGGTGCCCACCAGCATGCCGAGTGAGCCCACCACGAACAGCCACAGGGCGATCTTTTCCAGGCTGGGAAACAGGAAGCACACGCTGCCGACCAGGAACGTCGTGTTGCCGAAGCCGCCGATGATCAGGTGAATGAACGGGAAGTCCTGCAACAGATACCGTTCAAGACGGGCTTTCAAGCCGCCTCCTCTCCATGCCCGGCCTCCCGGGACCCAGAGGGCTGAGTACCGGTGGAAGCGAGATCGAAACGGTGGGGCAGGTGTGCAGGATGTCTGCGCTCTCGGCCATAGGCCGGACCGCCCGGTGCAGGTGACTGTAGGGACGTACATGACATGCCGACACCCTCCAGGCCGCGGTCGGCACGGGTGAGCTGGGCCAGGACACCGACTGTGCGGCGACGGCCCAGGAGATCCTCGCCGTCATGGACGGACACCAGATCCAGTGGGCCCTGGTCCCGGACTCCGTCGACATGGCACAGCGCCTGCGCACCCACCGCGACAGGCTGTACCACTCACCCTCCACCACAGGAGCACGCCCGCCCGCGAAGGCGCTGCCCGACTGACTCATCGGCCGGTCTCTGCCCCAGCCCTGCCCCTTTCAGGCGGGCTGGCCGATGGGCCGGATGGTGAGGGTGTTGAGGTCGACGCCTGCCGGTTGGTCGAGGGCGAAGCAGATGGCCTCGGCGATGGGCTGGGGGGACAGGGCGAAGGGGGGAACGCCGGCGCCTTGCCAGAAGGGCGTGTCGATCATTCCGGGGTTGACGAGAGTGACACCGATGCCGCGCGGCGTGGCGTGCAGGCGCAGGTTCTCGGCGAGTCCGGTGGTAGCCCACTTGGTGGCCGAGTAGAGGTTGGCGGGAGAGTTCTTCAGCCCGGCGACGCTGCCGATGAGCACCAGCCGTCCGCCGGTGGCCTCCAGGTGGGGCAGGGTGGCATGGGCCAGCAGAGCGGGGCCGAGGACGTTGGTGAGGACCATGGGCGACCACAGCGCCGGGTCGCCGTCCCCGATGGAGTCGCCGGACATGAATCCGGCGTTGGCCACCGCCGCGTCAAGGGCACCGAAGTGCTCCACGGTGCGGGTCACGACCGACTCGGTGGCCTGCCAGTCCGCCGCGTCCGCCACCAGGCCCAGCAGCCGGTCGGAGTGGCCGGCCTGGTCGAGGAAGGTCTTCAGTTTGCTCTCGTTGCGGCCGGTGACCACCACACGGTGGCCGCGGTCGAGGAGCAACCGCGCGGTATGGGCGCCGATACCGCTGGTCGCGCCGGTGATCAATACGGTCTTGCTGGCCACGGTCATGGTCATGCTCCTGAGGTGTGGAAGGGGGGCAGCGGACGGCGGCGCGCTATGAAGAGGAGTGCCGCTCAAGTCCGCCGACTTCAGGAAACCGGCGCCGTCAGAGGCGGGCAAGGTCGGGTTTATGGGGGGTATAAACGCAACCTCCCCGTCGCTCGAACCCTGGGTACTGTGGACGAATGGAACCTCCGTCCGAAAACCAGACCGGTGATCCCACCGACAACCGCTCGGAGATCCGTGCCTTCCTCACCAGCCGACGCGCCAAGCTGGCCCCGGAACGGGTCGGACTGCCCACCAGTCGACGGCGCCGGGTCCCGGGACTACGGCGCGAGGAGGTCGCGGCCCTCGCCGGCGTGAGTACCGAGTGGTACACGCGGCTGGAGAAGGGCCACATCGGCGGTGTCTCCGAGAGCGTGCTGGAAGCGGTCGCGCAGGCGTTGCTGCTGAATGAGGACGAGCGCACCTACCTGCTCGAGCTGGCCAGAGCGGCTCGCCCCGCCCGCCGCAGCTCGAACCGCCGCAAGGACGTCAAGATCCCGTCCTCCGTCCAGTGGATGGTGGACTCCATGACGATGGCTCCCGCCTTCGTACGGACCGGCCGTCTGGACATCGTCAAGAGCAACGCGCTGTGCAGGGCCTTGTATTCACCGATGTTCGACAGCGACACCACTGGTGAGCGCGGCTGCACCAATTTCCCCCGTTACTTCTTCCTCGACCCCGGCTCCCACGACTTCTTCGTCGACTGGGAGGAAGGCGCGAGGGCCACGGTCGCAGTACTCCGTGCCGAAGCCGGACGTGAACCTGACGACCGGAACCTGCGCGAGCTCGTCGGCGAACTGTCCACGCTCAGCCCCGACTTCCGCACCATGTGGGCCAGTCACGACGTCCGAATCCGTCACGAGGGCGTCAAGCGGCTGGACCATCCCGAAGTCGGCCTTCTGGAGATGACCTTCCGTTCCCTGGACCTGCCCCTGCCCCAACGGGCCGTCCACGACCTGATCGTCTACACGGCCGAGCCCGGCACCCCCTCGGAGGACCGCCTCAAACTCCTCGCCAGTTGGACGGCACCGCAGACCTCACCCACGGATCCGGCCCACCCGCCCCGCTGACCTCACGCCCTCGTAAGACAGCGGTCCAGGGGCGCTGACCGGAAGTCGTCCCGAGCCAGAGCGTAAACGGTGCAGATGCGGCCAAGGACCGTGTCCTCGCGCAGGGGCGTGAACCCGAGGCGCTGGGCGACAGCGGACAAGGCAGTATTGCCGTGATGGATCATGGCGGTGATCTGCTTGAGTCCCAGGGTGCCGAAGCCCCACCTGAGAACGGCTTGGGCCGCTTCCGTGGCGTAGCCGCGACCCCAGTGCGCGCGGGCGAAGGTCCAGCCGATCTCGGTCTCGCCGAACTGCTCCCGCCAGTTGAGGCCGCAGCGTCCGACCGTCTCGCCGGTGCTTCGCAGTTCGACGGCAGACAGTCCATGACCGCGCTCAGGCCATTGCTGCTGGATGTCGTGCAGGCGTGCTGCGGCCTGCTCCTGGGTGCAGCCGCCGACGAACCGGTTGACCTCGCTATCGGGGCAGGCGTCCGGCGGGTCAGCTCATGGGACGAGCGGCGTCATGGAGCGGGCGTGTGCCCACATGCCGTGGAGCTGTTCGAGGGGGCGCTGCTGTTCGCCGTGGAGCGCGTTCAGCACGACGAGGCATCCGGTGAGGGCGGGCACCGTCCACTGCACGCAGGCGAGCTGGCGCCGGGCCTTTCCGACGTCGACGGGGTGCCGGGCCCCCTTCTCCGCGTCGTCGGGGTTGGCGGAGGAGGCCCACTCGACCTTCTTGCCCAGGACGCGGGCGTAGGCGGTGGCGGCCAGGGCGGCTGCCGTGACGACGGT
This sequence comes from Streptomyces sp. NPDC034099, assembly GCF_055575415.1. Lineage (NCBI taxonomy): Bacteria > Bacillati > Actinomycetota > Actinomycetes > Kitasatosporales > Streptomycetaceae > Streptomyces > Streptomyces sp. NPDC034099. Next base: position 476,634 of record NZ_JBVISR010000003.1, read on the forward strand.
CTTGGCGGTGGTGGAGGCGCCCACGCCGTGCTGGGTCCTGACGCGGTGGGCGTTGACGGCGAGCAGGCCGCCACCGCCGAACAGGTGCGCGCCGATGGCGGCGGCATTGACCGGTACCCACTTCGTCCAGCCGACCGAGGCGATCCGAGCCCGGGCGGCGACCGTCGAGCCCTCGTGCTCGGCCGCCCCATTGAGACCGACCGCGCCCATCAGAGAGCCGCCGAACCAGGCGGCCAGACCCACGTCGTGCAGGCTACGGATGACGGTATTGCGTCCGGACATGGGCGTGCTCCTTGCAGGAGTGGTGGCGAGGGCCGACGAGTGTCGGGCGTTACTCCACCCTCGCCGGGCCTTGCCTGCGCCGCCACCACGGCTGACCCAGACGGCTGCCCCGTCAGCTTCTGTCCGGTTGCCTGGGGCCGGTCATTCAGGCTTCGGTCGGCCTGTGGTCGTCCCCCAACCGGGTGGTCACCGCCGCCGTTGCGCGTCCCAGTTTCCGTTCTCTCCTCGGCGTGACGGATCGCCTCTCGCCCGGACGCTGGTCACGAGGGGGCCGGGGTGTGTGAGCGGCGCAGGACGGGAGACCCGGTGCGCAGGCTGGACCGGCAGTGTGTCCCCTGGGGTGGCCGGCCTGGCTCAGGCTCCCCCCGGTTCTGCCCATGAGCTGGGGGAGCCGCTCCCCGGTGAGGCGGCGGCCGCTCATGTGGATGCCCATGGCCTCGCCGATGGAGTGGCCGGGTGGCGACGGCCTCTGCCGACTCCTCTTCGTCGGTGCAGAGCAGGAAGCCCGTCATGCCGCCCTCCACCAGCTCGGTCGCGGCACCGGTGATTCGCGTCAGTGTGGCATTCACGACTTGCCCCGGCGGCGGCTGGTATGCAGCCGACGGCCTCGGCGGAGGCCAAGCCGAGGCCATCCGCGTCGCCCGGGCCACCGCCCGGTAGACGCCGCTTCCCGTGAGCCTCCGCCAACTAGAACCAGCAGGTCGTCAGGCTGGTGCGACCGGTTCGCGAGGTGACCACGCTGGTCGTGGACGTGGTGAGCGCGAGTAGCGGTCTCGGTCGGTTTGCTGGTTCCTTCCTTCCTGTGGCGGCCGGGCGGCCTTCTACGATCCGACGCATGCTGGAACCCGAACTGCTGGCATCACCGCGCGTCGCGCGGAACTGGATGAACTTGAGTAACCAGCCGAGTAATTGACGGGCTTCTGGGCCGAGCAGGACACCGCAGTGCCGCTCGTCCGGCTTCGTGTGTGGTGCCTTCCACGGAGGCTGTCGCGCACCGAGCGGCCCCACGAACCCGTTCTGGACCGTCCGGTCGTCCAGCCGCCTGTGGCCCCGCCCGGACGACGGCAGTGGCTCCACGAAAGCCTACTCGGCATCAGGCAGTTCGTAGCGAGGTTGCTGTCGCCGGCGAAGGCCAACGTGTAACTGGCACACGGGGGACGTCGTGGGCCGGCTGCGGGGCTCCGGCCACCGATTACTGGGGCCCGGCGTCGTCCTGACCGCCGCTTTCTGCCGGCACGCGAAGGACACCACGGAGCAGGGAACAGCCGATGCGGCGCACCCGCTGGAACGCCCCCGCCCGGGTCGGGGATCGACAGTCCGTACCCGACGAGCGCACGGGGCTCGGACTGGACACCCCCGCCGCCGCCTTCCTCCCCGCTCTCGGCCTGGACCGGAGGATCACCGTCCGCATGCTGCCGCAGCACACGAGCGGAGTCTTCAACTTCACCGGCGAGTACTACGAGGACGGAACGTTCGCGCCAGGAATCCCGGCTACGACCGCAGGCCGGGAATGGGTGGACAACCGCTTCCGCACCTACCGGCCGGAAGACCTCGCACAGTTGGCGTTGCCCAAACCGGCACGGTTCGAGCCGGGCACGGACTGGAGCTACTCCAACACCAACTACGTACTGCTCAGGCTTCTGGTCGAGCAGGTCACCGGCAACTCGCTCGCCGAGGAGACGGAGCGGCTGGTCCTTGCGCCACTCGGGCTGACGCGCACCTCGCTGCCGGACACCGCTGTCGACATCGAGGAGCCGCACGCGCACGCCTACTACCGCTACGAGGACGAGGCCGGCCTGCAGAAGACCGTCGACGTCACCCGGCAGAACCCCTCCTGGATCTCCACCGGGGGTGACATGATCTCGACCACCCGGGACCTCCACACCTTCATCTCCGCACTGACGGGCGGCAAGCTCCTCCCCGCCCCGCTGCTGGCCGAGATGCGCAAACCGCATCCCAAGGCCGGTTACGGCCTCGGCGTCTTCGTCCAGGACATCGGCGACGACGGTGGCAAGGTCACCCACAACGGTGGCATGGCGGGCCACGCGGCGCTGATGTACAGCACCCCCGACGGCACCAAGACCCTGACCGCAGCGCTCAACTATGTGGACGATGCGGCACTGTCCACGGCTCAGGCCTTCCAACAGGCGACCCAGGCACTCGTCCAGGAAGTGTTCGCCGGCGACCGGACGGATTCTCGGCCGTCCAGATGAGTGCCGGGCCTCATCAGGGGCAGGTGAGGCGGCGGGGGCAACGCGGACCGGGCCTCGGAGCGAGAAGGGCATTCCATGTTCGAGGAGTTCGCCACCAAGACGGTGCGCACCGGTGAGGCGTCGGTCTTCGTTCGGTACGGGGGCGACGGCCCGCCTCTCCTGTTGTTGCACGGCCACCCGCGGACGTCGGCGACCTGGCACCGGGTCGCGCCCGTTCTGATGCGGCGCGGCTTCACCGTCGTCTGCCCCGACCTGCGCGGTTACGGACGCTCCCGCGGCCCGGCGCCCGCTGCGGATCATGCCCCGCACTCCAAGCGTGCCGTGGCCGAGGACATGGTCGAGGTCATGCAGGCGCTCGGACACCATCACTTCGGGCTCGTCGGGCACGACCGTGGGGCCGCTGTGGCGCTCCGGCTGGTGCTGGACCACCCTTCCGCGGTGACCCGGGCGGCGTTCGTGGACGGCCTGCCTCTGAGCGAGCACCTGATCCGTGCGGATGCCCGGTTCGCCACCGCGTGGTGGCACTGGTTCTTCTTCGCCCAGCCGGAGATCCCCGAACGCGTCATCAACGCCGATGCCGACTCCTGGTACCGCGGCGACCCAGAGACCATGGGGCAGGAGAATTACGACGAGTGGCGGGCCGCCACCAGAAATCCGGACGTCGTCCGCGCCATGCTGGAGGACTACCGCGCCGGGCTCACCGTGGACCGCCAACACGAGGAGGCGGACCGCGCCCGGGGCGCACGGATCGACTGTCCCGTCCTGGTCCTGTGGTCACTACAGGACGATCTGGAGGACCTGTACGGCGACCCGCGCACCATCTGGCGCGACTGGGCCGACGACGTCCGGGGCCACGGCATCGACGCCGGACACCATGTGGCCGAGCAGGCTCCTGGCCCGCTCTCCGCCGCCTTGGGTGACTTCTTCACCGACTGACCTCCATGTCGTGCTGCACTCCGGGGACGACGGACGGCCCACGCATCGCTCGTCTGCTGGTCGGCCTGCCCGTCGAGCCCTTCACGACGACGCCCACAGCACCGGCATCGACAACCTTCTCGGTCACGAGGTGCCCGCGCCGTCGCCTTCGCGCTCCGGCCGGGCTGGCCGGGCGGCGTCACGGATCCGAGCCGGGGGTGGTCGAAGAGGTACCGGCCGTCACCCGAGCCCGGCACAATCACCCGTATGACGATCACCACGGGCGCGCCGCCCGCGCGCAGCACTCCCGCTGCTGTCGCCTCGGGGTTCCTCACGAGCGGTGTGATCGGGGCGTCGCTGGCCGCTCTAGTTGTCGGCGGCATCATCGAGGACGCGCTGCTCTTCGTCACGGGACTGGTGCTGCCCGTGGTCTACGGTCTGCTCTTCTTCCTCGCCGGTGCACCGCGTCGGGCCCGGGAGGCGGCGGTCGCGCCCCGCACCGCGCTCGCGATGGTCGAGAGCCTGGAGGCGGTCGGGGGTGAGGCGACGAGCGACGTGATGGTGCGTTTCGATCTGACGGTCGCGCCGGACGATGTACGAGCGTATCGCGTCGCGTTCACGCAGACCGTCAACGTCGTCGACCTGGCCGACTACCGGCCGGGTGGCGTCGTGGTGGTCCAGTACCCGCCGGACCGGCCGTGGCGGGTGAGGATCGTGAAGCGGCCGACCCCGGAGTGGGAGGAGCGGGCGGCCGGGGCCCGCATCGACTCCGCGCCAGGACCCGCCATGGTGAGCGAGAGCCCCGAGGGCTGTGCCGTCGGCTTTGTCGGGCTGCTTGCCCTGTTGCTGGCAGCGGGCGGCGTGGTCCTGCTGTTCCGCGCCGACCTGTTCGACCAGAACGCCTCCGCGCACCCGCCCTCTGCCGCCGGACCATCGGTCTCCTCCTCCACTTCCTCGTCGTCGACCACGGTGGTGTCGTCGGCGTCCGGCACGGTCACCCTCGGCCCGAACCAGTCGTTCCTCGACGAGGGTGAACTGCGCCGGGCGGTCGGCTCGCTCGCCCTGGGCACGGACACGCGTGCGGCGCTCACCGTCGTCGTGCAGGAACGCCTGCTGTCGATCGTGTACGCGCCCACCGGCGCCCGGGCTTCGACGTTCGACCCGGATTCCCTGCCCTACGACCGTTTCCCTGCGCTGGTCAAGGAGGCGAGGAGCAGCCTGGGGGCCGGATCCTCGCAGACCTGGCAGATCACCGTCGAGCGCCTCACCGGCTCTCTCACCGTCAGGGTCGGTGTGACGGGGACCGAAGGAGGTGCCTCGCTGGAGGCGGACGCGCAGGGCAAGGTGGTGCGGCGCACTCCGGCGCACTGACGGGTGCCGCGTCGCCGCATCGACACGGAAGAAGAGGGAAGGCACGTGGGCCTGCAGGGATATCTGGCGCTGTGGTGCGGGGCGTTCGGCACCTTCGCGCTGGTCGGTTATGCCCGGTCGCTCGCCGGGGTGACACGGGCGCAGCGGGCGGTGAGGGTGGTGGGGCGGATCGAGCGGGTGCGCGAGCCCAGGCACGGAAGCTCGCAGCACGACGGGATACCCGTGGTCATCTCCTTCCAGGACCCGTCCACCGGGGAGGCGTTCACCGTGACGAACGACGGTGACCACGGGGAAAGGATCTCGGCGGCCTGGACGGGACGGGAGATCGGTGTCCGCTATCCGCGCGGGAGACCGCATGCCTACCATTTCATCGGCGACCTGTGGGCGGGCCGACGAGGGCTCGGGTGGCCGAACGTCGCGCTCTTCCTGATCTACGTCGGGCTGGTCGTCTACGCCGCCGTCGACTGGGCCTGGCCGTGGGCCTTGATCGGCTTCGGTGTGCCGTGGACCATGTCCGGCGTCTGGTACCTGCCGCAGAGCGAACGCGCGGTGAGCCGCCGTATGGATGGACTGACCTCCCGGCCCCCTGTTCAAGGCCGGGTCACAGCCGTGCTCACGGACACCAGCACCGACGAGGACGGCCACACCAGTACCAGCCACACGCCGGTCATTACCTTCACCACCCACGACGGCGCCACCGTCACCGCCTATTGCACCGGCGGGCTGCCTGAACCCGCGAACTCCTACGGCCGCAACGTCACCGTCCACTACACGCCCGACGACCCCGCTGTGTTCACCACCGACCTCGCGGCAGAACACCGATCCCGCTCACTCGACACTGCCTTCGGCGTCGTGGCGTTGCTCCTCGGCGTGGCGGCGGTCGTCGCCGGAGCGGTGCTTCTGTGACGCCCGACGAACGCTGTCGCACGGAGGTAACTACCTCGCATGGAACCACTCACGTTCGACTATGAGGACCTGCATGTGCGCGTGGTACGGGGGTGTAAGAATGCCACGAGCCGTGTCGGCCCCTCCTTCACCGTCGATCCAGCGATCAGGGCAGTCGCCGAGCGGCAGAAGGCCGGGTTGGCACCTCCGCCGCCTGTGGGCCGGGAGACGGCTTTCCGGTGCCGTGTGGTGGGCGGTGGGTGGAGGTCACGTCTGAAGGATGGGAAAGGTGACGCCGGTCAGCCGTTCGCTCTCATGCCACAGCCAGGCCCCCAGGTCGGGTCTGTCTGCTCCGGCGGGCAGTCGGGCCGGCTTGGGCGTGCCGGAGGTCTGGTCGCGTCCGGCCGGGCCGAGGTAGGCCCCATTGGTGACTTCGGGGTGGGTCGCGGCGAACAATGACGGCCAGGCCGCGCCGTCGGGGGAGCCCATCAGTGTGCGGGAGGCGAGGGCCACGAACAGGCGCCCCGTCCGGCTGGCGGAGGTGTGGCGCTGGAGGTTGGTGACGGCCGAGCCCGGATGGACAGCCACTGCACGATGCGCACTGCCGGCAAGGCGGCGGGCGAGTTCCTTCGTGAAGACGACGTTGGCGCGCTTGGACTTCGCGTACGCACTCATCGGGCGGTAGCCGCGCTCGCTCATCAGATCTGCGAGATCACCGGAGCGCCAGGCGGCGGCGACGGCGCTGACCGTGACGACGCGGGCAGCTGAAGAGCGCTGCAGGGCCGGCATCAGGTGCGCTGTCAGCGCGAAGTGACCGAGGTGGTTGGTGCCCACCGTGAGTTCCAGCCCGTCGGGGGTGAGCCGACGTTCCGGGACATCCATCACACCGGCGTTGTTGATGAGGATGTCGATCGTCTCGCCCGCGGCGAGCGGGGCTGCCGCCTCACGGATCGCGGCAAGGTCGCCGAGGTCGAGTTCCAGTGTCTTCAGACTGGCACCGGGCACGTCGCTGCCCAGGCGGCGGGCGGCATCGGCCAGGGAGCCAGGGCGCCGACCCGCCAGCAGGATGCGGGCACCGTGCTCCGCCAGAACCTGGGCGGTGCGGTAGCCGATGCCGCTGTTGGCGCCGGTGATCAGTGCCGTCCGGCCCTTGAGATCCGGGATGTCGGCCGGTGTCCAGTGCGAGTCGGTCATGAGCACCTTCCTAAATGAATGTTCATTTACTTCGCTCAGCATGCAGACGGCGATCCGAGTTGTCAAATGAACGTTCATTGGAAAGGCTGAGCGCATGGCAACACGTGACCCCGACCGCAAGCGCCGGCAGCTGATGGAAGCGGCTCTCGCCGAGTTCGCCGAGTTCGGTCTGGCCGGAGCCCGCGTGGACCGGCTCGCAAAACGAGCCGGCATCAGCCCTGGCCTGGTGTACTCCTTCGCCGCAGGCAAGGAGGGCCTGTTCGAGGCCGTCTACGAAGCGATCGCCGAGCAGACCGTCAACGCCGTCCCCATCGACGCCGACGACCTGGCCGAATACGCCGGCCGCCTGCACGACGCCGGACAGCAGCACCCCCAGGTCATGCGTTTCCTCACCTGGTACGCGCTGGAAAGCACTGAACGGCCGACGTCCGACGTCGTGGCCCGCTCGATGCAAGACAAGATCGCCTCCGTCGAGGCCGCCCAGCAACGCGGCAGCGTCCGGCGGGACAAGTCGGCCGCGGAGATCCTGGCGCTCGTTCTGGCGCTCGCGAACATGTGGCAGCACCACACGGAGGACGTCAACACCCTGGTCCCGCCCGCACATCAGCGCGCAACAGTCACAGATGCCGTACGCCGCCTCGTCTCCCCGGACTGGCCCGCTGATCGCTGATGGCGTCACCGCAAGCCCTCGACGTCTTCACGGGCTCCAGGCCGCGCCCTGCCGTGTGCGTACTGCGAGTACTGCGAGGCCAAGGGTGGTGCGCGCTGACCATCAACGACGCCGGTCGCTGACCGCCCCCTCACGCGCTGCTCGCGCTTCCGGGCTGACAGGAGCACCCTGGAGACGTGAGTCGCGCACCCATCGTCGTGCACCGGCCCTCGATCTCCGGGGGCCGACGGGTCACCGTGCACCGTCACGGCCGGGACGAAATACTCGGCACCGCCTACAGCGATCACGACCTGGCGGTGTTCCTCGAAGGCGCCGGCATTGACGACGCGGAAGCCGTTCTGGACGACCGGCGGTGGGTGGAATGGCGCGGCAGCCCGGCTCATGATTTCCGCGCCGCCTGACCCAGCCGCCTCTTTGCGGTCGCGTGGCCTCGTCCGCGAAGAGGAACGACGGGCAACTTGGTCACGGACCACAGGGCACCGGGCCCGGCCACCACGTCGAACAGCAGGCGCCTCCGCGGCTGAGGTCGGTCCGTGTGTTTGGGTGCTGTTTGGGAGCCGGCGGGCGGTGCGCGCGCGGCGTCGACGGTGCTTGGCCGCCACTTCAGCAGGTGTCGTCCTTCAGCCTGATCCGAGTCGGGAGCGGTTCGGGGAGTGGTATTGCGTGAAGTTGAGCGTTCTACATGGGTCTGTTCGGTTGTTAGGTCGTGTGGGAGCGTCGGTGGGCTGCGACTCGTTCGCGGGTCGCGCATCGGCGGGAGCAGTAGCGGCGTTCGGGACCGCTGCCCTGGGTGATGAAGACGTTGTGACAGCTGGACGAGGCGCAGACTCTGCCGGGCGGGCGTTGGCGGTCCCAGACAAGGACAGTCAGGGCCATGCAGGAGGAGGCGAGGAACCATTCGTGCCAGGGGGCGTTGTCGTCGGGGTCGAGGTGGGGGTGCCAGGGGGTGCTGCTGCCGTGTGAGGTCAGGCGGAGTGGTCCGGTGTGGTCCTGCAGGAGGCGGTTGAGGGTGGCTGCGGCGTCGTCGGTGTGCTCAGCGGCGAAGACTTGCCGCAGTAGGGCAGCGGCTGCGCGCATCTCGGCAACGTCTTGGGTGGTCAGGTCGATGGGATCGGTCTCGCCGTATGCGCGGAGGACGTCGGCGACTCCGTCCGGGTCGGGGTGGTCGGCGGCGAGGGCGTTGATCAGGGCGGCGGTCCGACGAGCCGTGGTCAGCACGGAGTGCCGGGTGGACCAGGCGTCGCTGTGGGAGAGCACCTGTGGAATGTAACGCATCTTGCTGAGTTTTGAGTTACCTCCGTAACGTTCCGACGATGAGAGGGCGTTACTCACTCCGCTGGTATCTCGCTGGAGCAGTGGCAGCTCGTGCCGGGGACGAGATGTCGGGACCGGCGCTGATGCTGGCAGGATTTGCCGTGGCCGGATCGACGGTCGAAGCGTCGTCGCTGCTTGCGGGTATCACGATCTCTGCCGCAGTAGGCGGGCCGGTGCTCGGGGCGCTCCTCGACAGGGCAGTGAGGCCCGGACGCCTGCTGGCCGGGGCTCTCGTCATGTATGCGACGGGGCTGGTGGTGATGCTCGCGGGACTCGGCCGGTGGCCGTTCGCTGTCACGATCGTGATCGCCGTGGTGACAGGGCTGCTGGGGCCGGCCCTGTCGGGCGGGTGGACGGCCCAGCTGCCCGGTGTCGTGCCCGGTGGCCACCTGTCCCGGGCCAACGCGCTCGATGCCATGACGTTCAGCGCGGCGAGTCTGGCCGGCCCGGCTCTCGCAGGCGTCGTGGCGGAGGCGCTGGGAGCCGCGTCGGCAGTGGTGGTCTCCGTTGTGCTCATCACCTTGGCACTGCCCGCGGCCTGGACGTTGCCCGTCCGTCCAGCTCGGGCGCGGGGTGCTCGGACGGCCCCGGTGATCAGGGACCTCGCCGCCGGGATACGGATCATCATCGGAAGTCCGTCACTGGCCCCCGCGACCCTGACCTCCGTCGTCTCCTGCGTCGCCCAGGGCATGCTGACGGCGTGCATCCCGCTCCTGGGCGAGCGCGTCCTGGGCGGAGTCGGCCGTGGCGCGCTGCTGCTCTCCTGCGCGGCGGTCTCCGCGCTGGCGGCCAACGCCGTACACGCCCGGTTCGCGCGTTCCGTTGCCCCTGAGAAGATCATCTGGACCAGCGCTCTGGTCCAGGCCGTCGCAATGGCCCTGGCCACCGCGGGCTCTCCCGTGATGCTTGTCGTGGCTGCCCTCGTAGCGGGCGTCGGTGAAGGTCCCCAACTGGCCGCTGTGTTCGCCATCCGTCACCGGGAGGCCCCGGGAGACTTGCGCGGCCAGATCTTCACCACCGGCGCGAGTTTGAAGATCACCGGATTCGCCGTGGGAGCGGCGGTTGCCGGCCCTGTCGCGAGTCGGTCCCTACCAGTCGCCTTGGCTCTCGCAGCGAGCGTGGCGGTTCTCGCCGCACTGGGCTTCTTCGCCGTCCCGTCGGCATTCGGCAATCCGCCCGAGGACCGTGCGATCTCGGATTGATCAGGAGCGGGAGGCGGTGGTAGTCGCCTGCGTTGCGGCGGGCGTTGATGCACCAGCCGATCGTGCGCTCGATTTTCCAGCGGCGGGGCAGGACGACGAGGCCCTCGACCCCTTGGACCGGGAGACGATGCACAGGGTGAGCCATGCGGTCGCGGGCCCAGCGAACCGCACTTCCCCCTCCCGGATCAGGCCCCTGGGCGCGCGTCCGCCGGCCACGAGCTTCCCGCCGCGAGTACGAGGAAGTCCGGAATATGGGAGACCTGCGGAACGGCTGGGCCAGTACCTGGTCGAACCCGCGGAAGAGGACGGGGTCTTGCGCCCTCGCAGCGGGTCACCGGGGTGGTCGGCGTGAGGTGCAGCGTCGACCGTGCAGGCAGGCTGACGTGATGCCCACGGACGTATGCGCGGCCGCCCCTCTCATCGGTGGAGGCTGCCCGGATGACCGGTTTCAGCGGCTTCACGGCGGGCCTGGTGGCGTTCGGACGTGAGCGATATGAACGGGCTCCGCCTCGTCCTCGCCGACCTTTCCGCTTTAGAGCTGGATCTGAGCCTCCCTGGCCCCCGGGGCCGCGGCGTCCCGTGCTCCGGGCAGTGTCGTCGCGCGGTGGGTTGGTGCCGTCCGGAACGTGCTCACTCGTGCATGATGCTCACCGAGGCCTTGGACCGGGAACTCGTGAGAAGCGGGGTGACAGTGTGGGTGCGGGGCGGGCTGCCGCGGAGCACAGACAGTGGGACGAGCAGCATCCCTGGCCGCCCCGGTGGCTCCGCTGTGTCCCGCCCGCACTCGTCGTGGTGACCATGGTGCTCGACCAGGTGACACCGCCGCGCTACTTCTTCGGCTCGCTGCTGTCGGCCTCGGTGGTGCTGGCCCTCTTCACGTACCCGCCGTTGGGTGTCCTCGCCGTCGGCGCCGCAGGATGTGCGCTGCTGGCGGTCACCCAGTCGCTCGAGGACTACATCGGTCCGATGACCATCGTGGCCCTGACCGTTCTGGCCACCGTCACGGTGCTGTCCGCTGCGCTGTGCGTGGTGCGCCGACGGGCCGAGAGCCGTTTCCGCCGCGTCCAGGCGGTCGCCGAGGCCGTGCAACTGGCCCTGCTGCGTCCGCTGCCCGCCCGGATCGGCCCGTTGCGCCTGGCCGGCTTCTACCGTGCGGCGGACGACGAGGCACTCATCGGCGGGGACCTCTACAGTGTCCGCCCGACGCCGTTCGGCATCCGGGTGATCGTCGGGGACGTCAAGGGCAAGGGCGTCAGCGCGACGCAGACGGTGGCCACGGTGATCTCCTCGTTCCAGGAAGCGGCGTTGCTCCATCCGTCGCTGAGCCAGGTGGCCGAGCGGATCGACGTGGCCCTGCAGCTGGACCGCGACAGCCCTCCGTCGGAGCCGATGGGGGACGGCCGGCCGGCATACACACCCGGGGAGGCCGCGGGGCCGGCGGACGAGGTCTTCGTCACGGCCGTCCTGCTCGAGTTCTCCGCCGACGCGCGTGCCGTACGGGTCCTGGACCGGGGGCATCAGCCTCTGCTCACGGTCCGGCACGGCACGGCGTCCGTCGTGGAGAGCGACCACAGCCTGCCGCTGGGCATGAGCGACCTGCTGACCGCGCCTCCGCGCACCGTGACGCAGACTCTGGACCCCGGTGACATCCTGATCGCCTACTCTGACGGGGTCACCGAGGCGCGTGACAGGGCCGGCACGTTCTACCCGCTGCGCGAACGCCTCCAGGACCACTGTTCGAGCAGTGCGGGGCCGGTTTCCCCCAGCCGTCTTGTCACCTTCATCGAGGAGGACGTCGCCCGGTGGGCGCCCACTCTGGGCGACGACCTCGTCGCCATCGCCTTCCAGCCCGCACCGTCAGGCGACGAGTGATCCACGCTGACAACAGCGGCTGGTACTTGTGCCAAGCCGTCCCCGCGCGACCCCACACGGGTCTGGTGCCGTACCGACGTGTGCGACTTTCCGCAGCCGGGACAGCGCACCAGAATCGACGTGAGGAAGTCGTACTCCGTGCACCGCGGGTCCCTGAACTCGGTGGTGCGTGAAGGTCGAACTCATGGGACCAGTATGCGAGTCACGCCCCCAGGTTCCCACGGGTTGAATCTCAGCCTCAGTGCGTGCTGCTCACCGAGTGCGTCGTCGATCAGGCAGCTGTTGTCCTGATCGGTGGCTGCTCCTTGCTGGTGGGCGCTTGTCATGGCCAACTGCGCTGTTGGCGTTGTTGCTTGAGCGAGGGGGAGTAGACAGCACGTGACATCGACTGTGTTTTGTGTCGGCGGGGATCTGGAGGTACGGCGGCTGGGGTTCGGGGCTATGCATTTGCCGACGGAACCGGGCCCGGCCCGCGACGCCTCTCTCGCGGTTGCCCGGCGGGCAGTCGAGCTGGGTGTCACGCTGATCGACACCGCGTACCTGTATGGCGGGGGAGCCAATGAGGAACTCTTGACCGAGGCCCTGCACCCTTGTCCGGAAGGAGCTGATCACTACCAAGGTCGGTGTTGCTCGGTCGGACTCCTCAGGCGAGTGGAGGCTCGACGGGCGGCCTGCCGTGCTGCGGGAGCAGGTCGAGCAGGCACTTCGCCGACTGGGGGTCGAGCGGATCGAGCTTCTTCAGCTGCTCCGCATCGACCCCGAGACGCCGCTCGCCGACCAGGTCGGCACACTGCGGGACCTGCGGGCCGAGGGCAAGATCGGCCGGATCGGGCTGTCCGAGGTCACCGTCGGCGAACTCAACCAGGCGCGGGAAATCGTCGAGATTGCGAGCGTGCAGAACCGATACAGCCTGCTCGACCGCGAGCACGAGCCTGTGCTCGCGGCCTGCGAAGCGGCAGGGATCGCGTTTCTGCCGTGGCGACCCGTCGCCTCGGGCAAGTCGGGGGCGAAGGCCGAGGTCGCGTCCGTGGCGACCGAGCTCGACGCCACCCCCACGCAGGTAGCGTTCGCCTGGCTCCTCGGCCACTCACCCGTCATCCTCCCGATCCCTGGCACCGCCCGGATCGATCACCTGGAGGAGGACCTCGTCGCGGAGTGCCTCGAAGTGACCCCCGTGCATCGCGATCGCCTCGACCGTCTGACCGAAGTGGTATAGCGCTCCGCCTTTCTCTGCCGAGTTCGCGTCAGTTCGGCAAACCGGTCACCGTCCTGCGGCGTACAGGAGCGGACCCGGTCCGCAGGGGTCGGCCCTGGAGCCTGCCGCTGGGGGACCGTCCCCTGCTGGTCAACGCCTACTGGCCACCGGTCTCGTCCTGCGCCAGGTGGCTCCGCTGCATGGCTTGGCGGGTCGAAGTCGGTCCCAACGCATCATCGCCCACCCCGGCCCGGCGCTCGCGCACCGGCAACGCCAAAGGTTCCGGAGCGGCACCGTGCTGATCATGGACGGCACCCTGCTCCGCACCCGTGACCACAAGGTGGGCGAGCAGTCGAAGGCCTACCGGTGCTTCAGGTCCACACCCGCGTCGAGCACGTCTTCCCCGTTTGATGACCTGGGTCTGCTCTGAGGAGATACCCGCTGCCACCTATGCAGGGGGCAGCCACTAGTAGATCCTTTGTAGCCGTGACCCACACGACAAGCGAAACCGCGTGGCCCGGAAAGATCAGTGCCATCACCCTGTTCGTAGAGGACCTGGAGGCCACGAAGCGGTTCTACCGTGACGTGTTCCGCCTGCCGGTGACCTACGAGAACGACAACTCGGCGGTGTTCAGCTTCGCCAACACCATCATCAACCTGTTGCGATCCACCGCGGCCCACCAACTGATCGACCCCGTGCCCGTCGCCGCCCCCGACGCCGGCTCCCGCGTTCAGCTCACCCTCCCCGTGGACGACGTGGACGCGATGTGCAAGGAGCTGACCAGCCGCGGCGTGACACTCCTGAACGGTCCGATGGACAGGCCCTGGGGCATACGAACGGCCAGCTTCAAGGATCCGGGCGGCCACATCTGGGAGATCGCACAGTGACCGCAAACGTGTTCCCGACAGCGAACAGTGAGGTCCAGGCCCTCCTGTCCGTTCTGGAGGCACAGCGCCGCCATGTCCTCGGCATACTCGAAGGGCTGGACCCGGAGACACTGCGACGGCCCGTGCTGCCGTCCCGATGGAACTGCCTGGGGCTCGTCCAGCACCTCGCGCTCGACGTCGAGCGGTTCTGGTTCCGTGCCGTCATCACCGGTGATCCCGCCGTCATCGAAGCCCTCGATGACATCGACGACGCCTGGCAGGTTGCCCCCGACGTACCGCACACCGAGGTGCTCGACCGATACCGCACGGAGGCGGACCTCGCAAACACCGCTGTCGCCGCTGCGGACGCGGACGCTCCTCTGGCCTGGTGGCCCCACCACCTCTTCGGAGAACCGCACTTGCACACCGTTCGGGACGTCCTGCTGCACGTCATCACCGAAACCGCATGCCACGCCGGACATCTCGACGCCGCACGGGAACTCATCGACGGCCGACGATGGATGGTTCTGACCTGAATCGACCGCGACGGCAGTCCGGTCCGGCCGGGACGCCGCAGGTACCGCTCAGGTCTGGTTCTCGCCGCCGTCGACGTAGATGTTCGCGCCCACGACGTAGCTGCTCTGTTCCGAGGCCAGGAAAGCCACGACTGCGGCGGCCTCCTCGGGCTGACCGAAGCGGCCCTTGGGCACTGTCGCGGCGACCTGTTCCTTGACGGCCCGGGCGGTCTCCTCGTCACCGAAGGCGGCGGTGCCCCCGGGAGTCTCGATCCAGGCCGGCGAGACCACGTTGACCCTGATCCCGCGGTCCTTGAGCTCGCTGGACCACGTCCGCGCGAAGGACCGCACGGCCGCCTTCGACGCCGCGTACGCGCCGAACGCCTCTACTCCGCGGTCGGCGGCCGTCGAACCGACCAGGACGACCGAGGCTCCGTCGTTGAGCAGCGGCGACGCCTTCTGCACGGTGAACAGTGTGCCTCGGACGTTGACGTCGAAAGTCTGGTCGAAGTGCTCCTCGGTGGTGTGCTCCAGCGTCACGAACGCACCGACCGCCGCGTTCGCCACCAGCACGTCCAACCCCCTGCCCCGCGCCCGGACCGCCTCGTACAGGCGGTCCAGGTCCTCCGGCTTCGAGATGTCACCCGCGACCGCCGCGGCCCGGTCCGCGCCGATGGTCTTGACCGCGGCCTCCAGCTCGGCCTCGCGCCGACCGGTGACGAACACGTACGCACCCTCCTCCGCCAGCCGAACGGCGGTGGCCAGACCGATACCGGTACTGCCCCCCGTGACCACCGACGTCTTGCCTTCCAGCTGTCCCATGCGGACGACTCCTTCACCCTCTCGATACCGATCCGTCCGACACCGATACTGCGGAAACAGCGGAGTATGATCAATGACGCTGGGTCCAGGATTCTTTACGTATCGTCCAGGAGGTGTCGTCGGTGCTCGGATTCCGGGATCCAGTGGCTGACGCGATCGGCCTGCTCCGGCCCCGCACGGTGATCGGGCCCAGTCTCCGGGCCGTGGGCGAGTGGGCGTTGCGCTTCGACACGTTCTTGCACGTGCGGATCGGTGGCCTCGTCCGCGGTACGTGCTGGTTGATCCTCGATGGGCACGAGCCGGTGCTCCTGCATGAGGGAGACACCTTCATGCTGGGCAACCCGCCGCCTTACGTGCTGGCCAGCACCCTAGACGCCAGTCCGCGCCCTGCGGAGCACGTGTGGGCGGAGGCCGAGGACGGGTTCGTGCGCATCGGCCCCAAGTCCGAGAAGGACCTCTACCTCTGCGTCGGGCACATCGCGTTCGACGACCAGAACGCGGCCCTCCTGACGGACCTTCTGCCGCCGCTGGTGATCGTCCGCGTGGGCGATCCTCATGGCGGGCGGCTCGCGCAGCTGATCGATCTCCTGGCCACCGAGGTCGGGATCGCCGCCGCCGGCGGCCCGCTGGTGCAGAACCACCTCGCGCAGATCCTGCTCGTGCACATGCTGCGCGCGCACGCCGGTCAGACCGACCGGCCCACCGGCTGGCTGGGCGCCCTGAACGAGGACGGCATCGGTGCCGCCCTGCGTGCCGTGCATGCGGACGTGGGCCACCCCTGGAGCCTCAAGGAACTCGCGGGGATCAGCCACATGTCGCGCTCCGCGTTCGCCCAGGCATTCAAGACCCATGTCGGGGTCCCGCCGTTGGAGTACCTGATCCAATGGCGCATGAGCCTCGCGCGCGACGCCCTCGCCCGCGACACCCTGTCGATCTCCGAACTCGCACGGGCCACGGGCTACCAGTCCGAGAGCGCGTTCAGCACCGCGTTCCGCCGTGTGGTCGGCTCATCGCCCGCACAGTTCCGCAACCAGGCACGGCAGCCGGCGAACTCAGCCGCGAACGGAGACTGAAGGAGACGTCCAGCTCGGTCCATGTCCCTGCGCAAAAGCGTCTCTTAGGTGGACGTCCGGCCGAACGGATCAGCTGCTCGGGGGTCATCCGTGGCGGCGTCTGCGGGACTGGACCGAGCCAGGGGTATAACCCCCACTGCACGAAGCCATGCTCCTCGCTTCGTCCACCTAGCGGCCGAGGGCCTGTCGCACGGACAGGTTGTGGTACTTCCGCAGCCGGTACAGCTCCCAGCACGACAGCACCGTCACCGATACCGGAGCTCCGAGCAGAAACACGATCCGGGCAAGGGCGGGAACCTCGGCGTTCGCGTTGTTGATCATGTCGAGGGCGGCCATCACCCACGCCAGCACGGTGGCGAGAACCGGCGGCAGCACCTCGTGGATGTCGGCGGTGCGGAAGACGTGGTTGAGGCAGAGCGCGATCCCGTACAGGGCGAATCCCAGCGACCACGTGCAGAGGGCGATGAGGACGACCATGCCGGGAATCCCGATGGCGTCACGGAAGCCACTGGTCGCCGGGTCGGGGGCGACGGCGAGGGGGAAGGTGGCCATGGACCCCATCAGAGCCGCCACCGCTCCGAAGGGCTTCAGGGACCGTCGCAGGTAGAGCCGGCGCAACGTGCCCTGCGCGGCGAACGCGAACAGGGCGATCACGAACGGGAAAGCGCACACGAGGAGGAGTGTGCTGGTCCAGCTCTGGTCGAACTTGTCGCTGGCGGCGGCGTTGGCGCCCTTGGCGGTGTCGACCGGCTTGTACGACATGACCAGCACGAGCCAGGCGGCGACGCCGAGCCCGGTCCGCCACATCTGGATCTTGCGCACCGTCAGGTCCTCCACGGCGTCCGGGCGCGAGGGGCGGAAGGCGCGCCGGGCGGCGTAGAACGGGTTGTAGACGCACCTGAAAATCCGCTGCCCGCGCGCCAGCGGCGGCCGGGGCGGTCGCGGGAACGGCGGTCGCGGGCCACCGCCGTGCGGTTGCGGCGGGTACGGACCCCAGCCCTGCGGATGTCCCGGAAACCCTTGCGGCGGTACGGGGGCGGGCTGCGGTGGGTAGGGCCCCACGCCGGGGCCGCCGGTGTACGGGTGGGGTCCGCTTCCGGGGTAAGGCTGAGGGCCGGGACCGGGGCCGGGCTGCCCACCCGGGCCGTACCCGGGTCCGCCCGCCGGACTCCACTGACCATTGCCGTACGTACTCATCCCGTGCGCCCCCGATATTTCCGTCTGTGCCGTGCGCGGCGTGGCTCAAACCGGCCGCTTGGCGTGCGGCGTGATCCTACCCATCACGGCACGGAGAAGTGCACGCTTCGGGGGCGGGGCGGGGCGGGGCCCCTCGGGAGGAGGGCGAAGCGCTTGGGCGCCAGCCCGACCCTTTCGCTGAACAGGCCGCGCAGGTGCCGTCCATTGCCCTGCCGGCTTTGGAGCAGGGTGTCCTTGATTCCTCGCAGGACCGTTCGGTGACGCTTCCGCCCGCGATGCACCACGGACACACCGGTCACCGAGTTCCTCACCGGCGTGGACCGGACCCGTATGGAAGTACCCGCGTTCGTTCGGCGGATCGGGTCCGGGCCTCCTAGAACTCAGGGTCTGTTCGCGAACACCCACCGGTTGCCCGCCAAGGCGTCGTTCTCCTCGGGGAGTGGGCCGCGTCCGTGGAGGTGGGTGAATTCGAAGGGAGTATGGATCGATGTGGACCAGCCGTTGCTCGCCAGCGCGCCGGCGGAGTCGGGGCGCGGTTCCTTCGCGAACAGGCCGAGTAGGTCGATGCCGATCTGCTGGGTCGTCGCGACGTAGAGGGGACTGTCGCGGTAGGTCATCAGGTCAGGTTCGAGTTTGACCTCGTAGGCCAGGGCGCTGCCGTGCGCGCTCAACCGGTCCACCTGTGCGATGAGGGCTGACTCGGCGACGGCGGGGAGGTAGAACAGCAGCCCTTCGGCGAGCCAGACGCTCGGTGCGGCCGGGTCGAATCCGGAGGCGGCGAGCGCCGTGACCCAGTCGGCGCGCAGATCCACCGGGACCGGGACGCGCGCCGCCTTTGGGGTGGCCGACAGGCCGTCGAGCACCTTGTGTTTGAAGGCCAGCACCTCCTCCCTGTCGATCTCGAAGAAGACGGTGCCGGGAGGCCAGTCGAGCCGGAAGGCGCGCGTGTCCAACCCCGCGCCGAGCAGGATGACTTGGCGGGCGTCAGTCGTGTGTGCCGACTGGAGGAGGAAGTCGTCGAGGACCCTCGTCCGCAGGCCGAAGTAGCGGGCGAAGCGTCCCCACAGCGGGTTCGCGTCCCCGTCCGCTACCTGGCGCAAGCGGGTCGGCCAGCCGTGGGAGGCCGGCGCGGCGAGCACGAAGTGTTCCGCGAAGACATCCTGGGCGAGACTGTCGTCGCGATACGTTTCGATGGCTCGTGCGGCGGCGACCAGGAGTGCGGTCCTTCCCACTCCGCTCGTGACGCCGGTGTCGTGCTCCGTTGTTCCGACCACGCTTCCTCCGTTGACGGATGTGCTCATCGGCTCCGCTCCCGCGGGACCACGACGGGTTTGATGACGCGGCCCGCTTGGCAGTCGCGTTCGGCTTCGTTGATGTCGGTGAGCGGGTACGTACGTATCAGCTCGCTGAATGGGAACCGGCCTGCCTGCCACAGGCCGATCAGCCGCGGGATGAGCAGGCCCGGCACGGCGTCCCCCTCGCAGATGTGTGAGATGCGCCTGCCGCGGTCCAGCGCTCCCGGCTCGATCGGCAAGGTGGTGTGCAGCCGTGCGATCAGGCCGAGTTGGCCGGTCGGGCGCAGGGACCACAGCGCGTCGTTGATCAGTGAGGGGACTGCCGTGGTGTCCAGGGCGTAGTGCGCGCCGCCGTCGGTCAGTCGGCGGATGCGGGCGGACAGGTCGGATGTCGTGACGGGCAGGGGTATCGCGCCGTAGCGCTCCGCGAGGGCGAGCCGTTCGGGGTACTGGTCGACCGCCACGGTCAGCGCTCCGGCAGCCGTGGCGGCCATGATCGCGGCCAGGCCCACCGCACCCGCGCCGAAGACGGCCACGGTGTCGTGCGGCCCCGCGCCGAAGGAGTTGAGGACTGCCCCGGCGCCGGTGAGGAATCCGCAGCCCAGTGGCCCGAGCAGTGCGATGGGAAGGGAGGGGTCGACCCGTACGGCGTTGCGGGCCGGCACCAGCGCGTACTCGGCGAACGAGGACTGGCCGAACCAGCGCGGGGCCAGGCCTTCTCCCGCCGCGTCGGTGAACCTGGCGGCGTTCTCCTTGCGCCCGCCGAACAGGTTGAGCTCGGCGAACGAGTCGCAGTAGGCGGGGGCGGCGCCCTGGCAGTTCGGGCAGCGGCCGCAGGAGTCGAAGCTCAGGACGACGTGGTCGCCGGTGGCCAGGCCGGTGTGGGGCCCGCCCGTCTCCACCACGGTCCCGGCACCTTCGTGACCGAGCACCGCCGGCAGCGGTGAGCGGCTGTCCGGTCGCCGGACGGCAAGATCGGTGCGGCACATCCCGCAGCCCGCGATCCGCACCAGTACTTCGTCGGCGTCGGGTCCTGTGTGCAGCAGCACTTCCTCGACCGAGAACCGGCCTTCTGAGGAACGCAGAACCGCCGCGTCGAACTTCATCGACATGGCAGCGGTCAGCCCGCGGCGACGGCGGCGGCCGCCTGCTCCCTGGCGTGCCGGTCCATCTCCGCGCGGAAGGTGGCGACCAACTGGGGCTGGATCCTGCCGGCGTTGCGGTCACCGCCCTCGCAGACCGCTCCCCGCACACCCACGATGTCCGTGCCGATGCGGGTCAGCGCACCGAGGTCGCTGACCTTCACGCTGCCCGCGAGAGCGGCGAGGAGTCCGGCTTCATGGGCCCGCCGCACGAACTCCGCGCAAACCTCCACGGGCACATGGTCGAACAGCCGTGTCCCGTCCTTGATCGCGGTGTCGAGCATCGCCGCGTCGGCGCCCGATCGCAGGGCGATGTCGGGGAGCGCGAGCGGGTTGACGCAGCCGATGCGGTGGGCGTCGGCGTAGCCCGAGGCGACGACGAAGGCGTCCGGCCGGTGGTCCTTCACCGCTCTGACGACCCCTTGCATGACCTCGGCACCTTGCGCGGGCGTCGTGCACCCGTACAGCCCGACCTTGATGTACGTGGCTCCCGAGACAACCGCGCCGAGGGCCGCCTGCGCCACGGTGCCTGGCTTGTACGGCACGTCGCCGACGGTGGCGGACACCGGCTTGTCGGCGGGGACCACTCCCCGGATGTCCTTGATGACCCACGGGAAGTTGGCGCCGAGCGAGCCCTCCTCGGGTCGCTTCACATCGACGATGTCGAGATGCTGCGCCGCCTTCGCGCACTCGAGGGCTTCCTCGACGCTGTCCGGGGAGATCAGAAGTAACAACGTGACTCCTTCCCGCACACCCCCCAGTGCCCGGGAAGCAGGCCGGAGCGTGCGAACGCGCTTGCGTCTTTTGCGGTCTGCTCATCATCAGCGGCCGCCCGCGACCACCGGTAGGGCGCGCGAGAACCGAGGGAGGTGCTACCCCCGTAACCAATGCGCCGTGCGCGCCGGTTCAACCGGCTCCGCGTCACGTTCATGCCGGCGTGGCGCCATCTTCACTCTTTATGTTGACCAGCCAGTCTTCCCGGGACACCGGGCCCGCAGGCCCGCATAGTTGCTGCTCGGCTGACACACACGGCCGTCTCCCGGACTCAAGAAGGGCACATACACATGCGCACCGAAGCAGTCACACGCGTGAAACTGGTCTTCACCCTGTTCGACGCCGACGGCAACGGGGTCCTGGAAGCCGACGACTTCAGGCTCATGAGTGACCGGGTGGCCGCGGCGGTGCCCGACGCCGACGAGGCCGGCACCAAGGCGATGCGCGCCGGTTTCCAGCGCTACTGGGAGACGCTGGCCAAGGAACTCGACACCAACCGCGACGGTCGGATCACCTATGACGAGTTCCAGGAGTGCGTCCTGTCACCGGAACGCTTCAGCGGCGCCGTGGACGCGTTCGCGGCGGGCTTCGCGCGCTTCGGTGACGTGGACGGCAGCGGCACCGTCACGCGCCCGGTGTTCGTCGGAATGATGAGGGGAGTCGGCTTCGACCTGCCCAACATCGAGGCCCTGTTCAACGCGTTCGGACCCGACGCCGACGACCGGATCCGGGTGGACGTCTGGGAGGCCGAGATCAAGAACTACTACGCGCCCGACAAGGGTGGCGTCCCCGCGGACCTGCTGGCGGCCGCCCCGACAGCCTGACCCGGCCCGGGGCACGCTCCGTGCCAACCGGGCTCCACGGTCTGTGCGAGCAGAACGGCGATGGTCACCGCCCGACACCGCCCGGCACCGCGGTGATGAGCGCGCGGTGGTGCGGGCGGTGCCGGAGCCGATGCCGGCGAGCCCCGAGAATGTGCGACGAAGTAGGCAGCACGTCCCGCGAGCCGGCCAGATCCTGCGCGTCGCGCGCGGCCGACTCGCCTGATGTCCCCGAGGCCACAGGCCAGTGCCGTCAGCCCATCGGCGACGGGTTGACCTCACAGGCGCCCGGTCTCGGGTCGACAGCCGCAGCCGGGAGCGTGCCTGCCTGATGGGGGAGCGGACGAACGAGTGCATGCCCGCTCACGGCGGGCGCCACCTCAAGATGCCGCACACCCCTTCTGACCAACCTGGCCCGATCATCACCAGCCGGAGGCCGGCTGGCAGCCGCGCCGAAAGGCCGCTGGCGGGTCAGCAGTACGGCGGCTGGTTGGTCAGGGAAGCCGCTACTCGCATCCACACCCCGAACAGCCGGTAGAGGGCAGGCAGATTTCCCTGAGCCTGGACGATCCGCGTGTCCTTCGAAGTGACCCCTGGAATTCCCAGGAGGGTGGAGGCGACGGATGCCGACTGCCAGCGGACCGCGAGGGTGGACGGACCGGAAGGTACCGCTGAAGGCGTCCGCCGGGTGGAGAGGCTGGTGGCGACCGCCTCTTCAATGGCCCCCTGTGCCTCCTCAGTTGGGTACAGATCCGCCGAGAATCGATCCCGCGCACGCTTCACCACCACGGTAGTAACAGAGGCATCCCATTCCGTCATCTCCTCGCAGGCGCAGTCGTCGCCGGTAAGGACCGTTACCGGGACGCCGATGGCCGCCGCAGTGGCGTGGGCCAAGCCGATCTCGCCCACCGGCCGGCCGTCCAGCCACATGTCTTCGATCTCGTGCCCCATGAAGCTGTGGCTCAGCACTCCGACGGCACCGGCCCGGGAGTGGTACCCGACGCAGACCATGGCGTCATGCTCGGGCAAGAGGCCTTCGAGCATGCCCATGTGCTTGGGCTTGCCGCGGATCAGACGAGCTGCCGGGTGCAGGGCCTCCGGAAGGATGTTGCGCATCGGACCATGAGCGTCGTTGACGGTGATGTCGGTGGCGCCGGCCGCGACAGCCCCTCGGACGGCTGCGTTGACGTCCTGCGCCATCATCAACCGTCCACGCTCGTAGTCCCGGCCGCCGGGCTGGACATCGTCAGCGTCGACGAGTCCAGTGACGCCTTCCATGTCCGCGCTGATGTAGATCCGCATGGTGAAGACTCCTTTAGCTTGATCGCTCAGGGGACGCCTGCCACGCCTCCTGAGGTTCCTTCACCGGCTCGTCACGCATGACCGTTGTGACGGGCGTATCCGACCGTACCGAGATCGGCCATTCCCGCCAGACGACGGTCCCGCCGTCCGAGGGCGGCGCGGCTGCGCGACCCGACCCACGCGCTGGCCCTACGAACACGCTATGGACCGCCAGCGGTCCACCCCCGCGCGCGAGGTGGTGACGCACACAGGTGGGCTAGGTACGCGCAGGATTGGGCGGACTACCGCGCGGCCGGCGAAGTCACTGAATAGCACAGGGCCGGAACGCTGCCTTCCCACTACCCAGACGAGCGTGCCTGCCACTCGTGGTCAGCCGGCTGAGTCGGTCTTCTCTTCGCGGGTGTCCGGCCCCGTGGCCGAGGTCCCGGTCCAGCTGGCGAGGAGGTCGAGCGCTTCGGCGGACGGGGAGGCGGGTTCGGGGGTGTAGATGGTGAGGGTCTGTTCGGGGTCGCCTTCGACGGCCAGGACGAGGTAGTCGAGGGTGAGGTCGCCGACGAGCGGGTGGTGGAGGCGTTTGGTGCCGCTGGTGTGGGCTTGGACGTCGTGGTCGGCCCACATGCGGCGGAAGATGTCGCTGTGCAGGGACAGCTCCCCGATCAGTTCGGTGAGCTGCGGGTCGTCGGGGTGGCGTCCGGCGTACAGGCGCAGCATGGCCAGGCAGTCGCCGGCGACCCGCTCCCAGTCGGCGTACAACGCACGAGCGGCCTCGTCGAGGAAGACGAAGCGGGCGAAGTTGCGCTCACGGCGGGGCCGGGCCTCGAAGTCGGTGTAAAGAGCGTGGGCGAGCCGATTGGCGGCCAGCACGTCTGTACGTCGTCCCTGGACCACGGCGGGGACGCTGAGCGAGTCCAAGGTCCGGTACAGGACGGGGTGGACCCGCTGGGGGGCGAGGGGGCGTCGGCGGCGGGTCCGGGTGGCGGTGGGCTGGGCGAGGTCGAAGAGGTGCGCGCGTTCGGTGTCGTCCAGGTGCAGGGCGCGGGCGACGGCCTCCAGGACGGTTTCGGAGACGCCCTGGGTGCGGCCCCGTTCCAGGCGGATGTAGTAGTCGACGCTGACGCCGGCGAGCTGCGCCACTTCCTCGCGGCGCAGTCCCGGTACGCGGCGAGGGCCGCCGTGCGGGGCGAGGCCGGCCTGTTCGGGGGTGATCCGGGCGCGGCGGGTGCGCAGGAACTCGCGGATCTCGCTGCTGCGGTCCATACGGTCCACGGTACGGCGGTAACCAGCAGGTCAGCATGCTGAAAGGGGTACTGGCAGACCCCCGGAAGAGCGGTGCCCTTTTGAGTGCTCCACGGGACCTTCGCGGGTGGTTGCCTGGATAGCGGGCCGGTGCACGGCACTGATCATTCGCGAAGTACGCGCTCTAACGGCGCGCAGGAGATCGTCACTGCCGTTGTCCGCCCTTCCCCCTCACGCCGTGACGTCTGGAGAAGAGGACACCCTTCATGAGGCCGATACTGACCGGTACCGTCGCGCTCGTCACCGGTGCGAGCAGCGGCATCGGCGCCGCCACCGCCCGCCGGCTGGCCGAGCAGGGCGCCTCGGTGGCGCTCGTGGCCCGCCGCAAGGACCGTCTGGACGCTCTTGCCGCTGAGATCGAGCAGACGGGTGGCACCGCCACGGTGGTGGAAGCGGACATCACCGACCGCACCCAGGCCGGGGACGCCGTACAGCAGGTCGTCGAGCGGTTCGGACGACTGGACACCCTGGTCAACAACGCCGGTCTGATGCTCCTGGGACCCGTCGTCGGCGCGGACGCCGAGGAGTGGGACCGCATGATCGCCATCAATGTTCAGGGCCTGCTCTACACCACTCGCGCCGCCCTGCCGCACCTCCTGGAGGCGGCAGAACAGGACCCGCGTAAGGTCGCCGACATCGTCAACATCGGCTCTGTCGCCGGCCGTGTGGCGAGCAAGGGCTTCGGCGTCTACAACGCCACCAAGTTCGGCGTGCACGCCTTCACCGAGTCCCTGCGCCAGGAGGTCACCCAGCGCCACGTACGCGTCGGTGTCCTTGAGCCGGGCGCCGTGCAGAGCGAACTGGGTACGCACAACAAGCCCGAGGTCCGCGGCGAGCTGATCGACCCCTACTTCGAGGGGACCGAGGTCCTGGCCGCCGAGGACATCGCCGACGGCGTGGCCTACATGGTCACCCGTCCCCGCCACGCCGCCATCGGCGAACTGTGGATCATGCCCACCGAACAGGCCTGAGCCCTTCCACGGAGGCACAGCCTGGCCGGCACAACCCGCTGACTCCCTCTACCCACCGGGTCCCGCCTACGGAACCCGAAAGGAACCCCTCATGAGCAAGGTCATTTTCATCACCGGTGCCGGACGCGGTCTGGGCACGGACATCGTCCGCCAGGCCCTCGCGGTCGGGCATCGGGTCGTCGCCACCGGCCGGCGACCCGAGGAGGTCGAGAAGATCCTGGGCGGCCCGCAGGACAACCTGCTCGCCACCAAGCTGGACGTCACCAGCCTGCACGACGCGCAGGCGGCCGCGCAGGCCGCCGTCGACCGGTTCGGCCGTATCGACGTGCTGATCAACAACGCCGGGAACTTCTTCGCCGGTTACTTCGAGGAGATCTCCCCGGAGCACATGCGCCGGCAGTTGGACACCAATCTCTTCGGCCCGATGAACGTCACCCGCGCCGTCCTGCCCGTCATGCGCGCTCAGCGTGACGGCCACGTCATCACGATCTCCTCGCTCGCCGGTCAGGTGGGCACGGAGTTCACCTCCGCCTACGCGGCGTCCAAGTTCGCAGTCGAGGGCTGGATGGAAGCCCTGCACCACGACATCAAGCCGTACGGAATCCGCACCACGATCGTGGAGCCCGGCTACTTCCGCACCGAACTGCTCGTGGACGCCTCCACCACCTGGCCCGAGCCGACCATCGACGACTACGCCGAGCGCACCACCGCCACGGTCGAAGCCTGGAAGAGCATCAACGGACAGCAGCCCGGAGACCCCGCCAAGCTCGCCCATGCCCTGCTGACCCTCGCTGGCCAGGGCCGGCCGCCGCTGCGCTTCATCGCCGGCGCCGACGCCATCGAGGGCGTCACGGCCAAGGCCCAGGAGCTTCTCGCCCAGGTCGAAGCCTCTCGTGAGCTGGGCGGCAACCTCGGCCACGACGATGCTGCCTGAGCGGCGGTCCCACCAGTCGTGCGCCCTCGTGCAGGCCCCGGCCGGGCGGTTCACCGGCGATGTCAACCTCAACACGATCGAGCCGCCGACTGAACCGCCCCACCTGGCCGCCGCGCTGGTCCGCCTTGTGGTCGGCGACGGCACTACCTGGTTGGAGAGCCCCTCACCGACCGACAGCACGCGGAAGCCTCGCCTCGTCACTGCTGATCTCGGTGGGGTGGAAGGGGCGGGGCGGTCTTCACGGTCTGCGTGTGGAGGTTGGGCCGCTGGTTCAGCCAGGCGGTCAGGTTGCTGAAGTCCAGGCGGCGTACGGGGTTGAGGGAGGGTCGGCCGGTTGGTCGTCGCGCGGTGGTCTCCTGTCGGTGCCGCGGAAAGGGGGTGGCCGGCCGGTAGGCTGCGTCGATCGGAAGTCGATCGGAGTTCACCTGTGAGTCGTCCACGCTTGGGGATTGCGGTCCTGACCATGGGCAACCGGCCCGCGGAGCTGCAGGCGCTGCTGGAGTCGGTGGCGCGGCAGACCTTGCCGGCCACGCGGATCGTGGTGGTGGGCAACGGCAGCCCGCTGCCGGAGCTGCCCGCAGGCGTGCACGGGGTGGAGCTGGAGGAGAACCTGGGGGTGTCCGGCGGCAGGAACGTGGCCATCGAGCATCTGCGGGCGTGTGGCGACGTGGACGTCGTCGTCGACCTGGACGACGACGGACTGCTCGTGGACACCGGTGTGTTCGTCCACCTGGCCTCGATGTACGAGGCCGATGAGCGGCTGGGGATCGTGTCGTTCCGGATCGCCGACGAGCGCGGTCGTACGCAGCGACGGCACGTGCCGCGGCTGCGGTCGAAGGACCCGATGCGGGCCGGGGAGGTGACAACGTTCCTGGGGGGCGGGCACGGGCTGTCGATGCGCATGCTGGAACGGATCGGTGACTGGCCCGAGAAGTTCTTCTTCGCCCATGAGGAGACAGATCTGGCCTGGCGGGCGCTGGATGACGGGTGGCGGGTGGTGTACGAGCCGTCGCTGCTGCTGCAGCACCCGTGGACGTCACCGGCCCGGCACGCGGTCTACTACCGGATGACGGCCCGCAACCGGGTGTGGCTGGCGAAACGGCATCTGCCCGCGCCTCTGGTCCCGGCCTATCTCGGAGTGTGGGCCCTGCTGACAGCGGTGCGGACGCGGTCGTGGGACGGATGGCGGGCATGGGCGGGCGGGTTCGCCGAGGGTGTCCGTGAGTCGGGCGGCCCGCGGCGGCCGATGCGGTGGGCGACCGTGGCACGGATGACGCGCCTGGGCCGCCCGCCGGTCATATAGGCGCGCTGCCCTGCTTCCTGGCGCGGCCGGCCGGGCAGAGCGTTGGGCGTGCCCTTCAGCAGGCGGACGTACCGGGCGCCTCCGCCCTCGACGCTGATGGCGGGCTGCCAGTCCAGGACCCGTTGCATCAGGGTGGTGTCGACGCAGCCGCCCAGGGGATCGCCCGGCGGCATCGGTGTCTCCACCACACGGGTGCCGGGGAGGTGTGTGGCGACGAGGTCGGTGACCGTGCGGATCGTGGTGGGGCGTCCGGTGCCGATGTCGACCGTCCTCCTGTCCGTGGCGGGCTCGGTGAGGGCACGCAGGGTGCCCTCCGCGATGTCGTCGACATGGACGAAGTCGCGGAATTGGCGGCCGCCATCTTTGAGGTGCAGGGGGAGCCCGGCAGCGGCGCGGGCCGCGGACCACGCGAGCACCTACGAGTGGTTGCCGGGTTTGATGACCTGCGGCTGGCCGCAGACTGAGAAGTAGCGCACCACGCTGTAGGAGACCCCGGCCGGGCGCAGGACCAGCTCGGTCTGGACTTCGCCGAAGGCCTTGGTGCTCGCGTACACCGACAGCAGCCGCCGCCCTTCCCCGAACCGGGACGGAACCGGTCGCCTTCGGGCAGGCCGTCGGGGCGGGTGAGGATCCACCGCATGACGGCCCGGGCTGACGGCGGGCGGGGGGCCGAGTAGGGGCTTCCCGTAAGGATCTTGAAGTCGCCTCGGGCACATTGGGCGGCCGTGCGACCCGCTTGTCTTTCCGATGAGCGCGAGGTTGTGCATCCGGGCGATGACGAGCATGGCGTGCTCAACGCGGGACCGGACCTGCTGTAGGAGCGGTTGTGCTCCTCCTTCCAAGCCGGGGGTTCGCTCCGACCGCGCTGTCGGCGGTGCGGGACGACGAGTCCGGTGCCCGGGTAGTCGGCGTCGGCGATTGCGAGGGTCTTGCCGACGGCGGCCTTGGCGAACCGCTTGCGAGGCTGGAGTGCGAACAGGGGCGGAGGTGGTTGGTGACGTGCCAGGGCAATCCCGCAGTTGCGCTGATCGGGGCAGTCCACAGTACGCAAGATCCGGGGGAACCGTGAACCGACCGCTGCTGTTCCTCGACGTGGACGGGCCACTCAATCCTATGCAGCCAAGCCGGAGACGCGTCCCGACGGCTACACCAC
The DNA here is from genome assembly GCF_055575415.1 of Streptomyces sp. NPDC034099. Taxonomy (NCBI): domain Bacteria; kingdom Bacillati; phylum Actinomycetota; class Actinomycetes; order Kitasatosporales; family Streptomycetaceae; genus Streptomyces; species Streptomyces sp. NPDC034099. The sequence continues at coordinate 505,212 of NZ_JBVISR010000003.1, forward strand.
ACTCAGAGTCCCCCGGAACGACGCCCATCAGGACGACAGGGGCCTTTCGTCCCGACGGCGCCACCTGCGGGTCTGGCTCAATCCGGATCACGGAAGAATCCTGCTCGAGCTCGGCTTCGAGCTGTGCTGGGCCACCACGTGGATGGACGACGCCAACCGGTGGATCGCACCGATCCTCGGCCTCCCGGAACTTCCCTTCGTGGACTTCGGCGACGTCCTGCTCCAGGAACGCCCTGATGGAGTCCACTGGAAGACCGGATCGCTGGTGGACTACGCAGACGGCCGTCCTTTCGCATGGGTGGACGACGAGCAGAGTGAGTTGGATCGGGCGTACGTGACTGCTCGCCACCAAGGCCACGGGCTCCTGCACCACGTCAACCCGCGGATTGGCCTACGGGAGAACGACTTCCGCACGCTCGCCGACTTCGCCCGGTTCCTGGACGCCTCACGAACCACCGGCTAAGCATCTCGCCGGCTCCTCAGGTTGCTGCGCGCTCGGAGCCAAGATCTTTGCGGGACACCGCTCTTTCCGGGCGTTGGTGCAGCCTTCCGGCCAACGTTGGTCGAGTAGGGCTCGTAGTCATCGAGCTCTCTATCGGCGGACCGCCGAGATCAGTCCGCCGGGCCGCTCCTCGCGCTGCGGCGGGGTGCTGATCGGGCGGCCGTAGGCGGCGGCGCGCTCGCGCAGGGTGTGGCTGTCGGCGTCCCAGCCGTGCCCGGCCAGCCAGCCCACCGGGTCGTCGGGCATCTCCGAGACCCACATGGACGCCGCCGATCCCGGCTCGGCGTCCGCGCCGAAGCGTTCAACCACGCCGCGCGAGCCCAATGTCAGGCCCATCCAACTACCTGCCGCCGACTGCGCGCTGATCCGGGCCAGCAGTAGCTCCACCGCGTCCTCGGGCAGATAGATCAGTAGTCCTTCGGCGATCCACGCGGTCGGCACGGCCGGGTCGTGACCCGCGGCGGCCAGTGCGTCCGGCCAGTCCTCACGCAGGTCCACCGCGACGGTGATCCGCTCGCAGCGTGCGACGGCCCGCTCCTGGCGCAGTACCGACGCCTTGAAGGCCAGTGGCGCGGCGGTGTCGACCTCGAAGAGCCGGGTACCTTCGGGCCAGTTCATCCGGAAGGCCCGGCTGTCCATGCCGGCGCCGAGCAGTACGACCTGCCGGACCCCGGACGCGGAGGCCCGCTGCAACAGGTCGTCGAGGAACTTCGTCCTGATGACGATGGAGAGCGACACGGCCAGCCGGCGGCGGCGTGCGGCCTCGTCATCGGGCAGCGGCGACGAGGAGGGCCATAGGCCGCCGGCGGCGGCGAAGGCCTGTGCCAGCGGGTCGCGGAACAGTGCGTTCTCCCGCTCGGTCTCCAGCGCCCGCACCCTGGCCACCCCCACCGCCGTGGCCCACACTCCCGACGGCTGCACCCACTCCTGCTCGGTCACCGCGCCAGCCTAGACGACCGATCCCAAGAAGCCTGATGAGAGGAGCTCGCTTCAAGCGCAGCCAGCCGGCTTCTGTACGCGCCCACACGAAGTGGACCAGAGCATACGGAGTTGGCCTCCGTTCTATTGTCCGGGGGTCGCATTGCTCAGGGAGAAGCGGATGAGCGCCGAAGGCCAGGGCCGCAAGCCCCGTGCGGACGTGCAGCGCAAGCGGGCTGCCCTCCTGGAAAGCGGCGCAGCCCCACTTCCCGAAGTACGGGGTCGGCACCTCCCTGGAGGCGGTGGCCAAAGAGGTTGGGGTCGGTCCCGGCACGCTGTACCGGCACTTCCCCACCAGGGAGGCTCTGCTGGCGGCCGTGCTGCAGACGCGCTCGGAGGAACTGGTCGCCCGCCGGGAAGAGATCGCCCGACTCGACGACGCCGGCGAGGCGTTGCGCCAGTGGCTGAGGGACGTCGAGGAGTACTTCAGCGCCTTCAACGGGCTGCCCGAACCGCTCATCGCCGCCGCCAGAGCGCAGGAGCCGGACAATCCGCTCACCCTGCCCTGTGACCACCTCGTCGTCACCACCGACGAGTACGTGCGGGCCGCGCAGCGCGCAGGGCAGGCACGCCTTTCGGTGACCGGTTTCGATCTGTTCCTGGCGGCGTTTTCCGTCGCCTGGGTGATGGGTCGCTCGCCTACTTCCAGATCGGCACCGTCGTGGCCATGGCCGCCGGGCTCGTCGCCATCAACCTGTTCCCGCTCGGCGAGGGCGTTCACACCGACGTGGGCGAGCTGGATGCCTCCGGTGACGCCGGCCAGTACATCGAGAAGGGTGAACACCAGCACTGGTGGGAGTTCCTGACGAACCTGGTCCCGGACAGTTTCTTCGGCGCGTTCGTCGAGGGTGACATCCTCCAGGTCATCTTCCTGGCGGTGCTCTTCGGTATCGCGCTGAAGATGGTGGTCCAGGCGGGGGAGCCCATCATCGCGTCCGTGAACCGGTTGACTGAGGTGGTCTTCAAGGTCATGTCGTTCGTGATGAAGGCGGCCCCGCTCGGTGCCTTCGGGGCGATGGCCTTCGCGATCGGCAAGTTCGGCCTGTCGACCCTGACCAGTCTCGGCTCCCTGATCCTGCTGTTCTACGTCACCTCGATCCTCTTCGTGGTGGTCGTGCTGGGCACCGTGCTGGCCGCCTACGTGAAGCTGAAGATCTTCCAGCTGCTGCGCTTCGTCAAGGAGGAACTGCTGCTGGTCCTCGGTACCTCGACGGCCGAGCCGGCGATGCCCGGACTGATGCGCAAGCTGCAGTTCATGGGAGTCGACCGGCCCACCGTCGGCCTCGTCGTGCCGACCGGGTACAGCTTCAACCTCGACGGCGCGGCGATCTACCTCTCCCTGGCCACCCTCTACATCGCCCAGGCCACCGACACCCCGCTGTCGGTGGGCCAGCAACTCGGTCTGCTCGCGGTGATGCTGCTGACGTCCAAGGGCGCGGCCGGCGTGGCCGGCGGCGGGTTCATCGCGCTGACCGCGACGCTGTCGACCGTCGGGCATGTCCCGGCCGCGGGCATCATGCTCGTTTTCGGCATCGACAAGTTCATGTCCGAGTGCCGCGCCCTCGTGAACTTCTGCGGCAACGCGGTCGCCACCCTGGTCGTCGCCCGCTGGGAAGACTCACTGGACCTCGATCGGGCCCGGCGGGTTCTGGCCGGCTCGTTCACCGAAGGCCCGGCGGCGTCCGATCGGCAGCGGGGCACCGTCGGTCAGGACGAGGAGTGGCAGGGCACCCCGAAGGCCGCTACCACCGGGGCAAGCCGAAGCCCTCGTCTCCGCATGCGTCTTCGGGGGCTGCCTGCCTCCGCTCGGACGACGTCGCGGTCAGTCTGTGGTGAAGCTGGGCAGTGCCGCAGCGGGATAGCGGCTGCCTGCCGAGCCGTGGGGAAGGATCTCAGTGATGCGAGCCAGATCGGCGGCGGAGAGCTGGACGTCGACGGCGTCGGCGTTCTCCTCAAGGCGCTTGGTGCTGCGGGTGCCGGGAATGGGTGCGACATCCTCGCCCTGGGCGAGCAGCCAGGCCAGCGCGAGTTGGGCGGTGGTGATGCCCCTGGTGTCGGCCAGATTCCTGAGCTGTTCGGTGGCGCGCAGGTTGTACGTGTAGTTCTCGCCCTGCCGGCGCTCGTCCCAGCTGCGCATGTCGTCCGCGGGGTACTCGCCCGCGGGCTTGACGTGGCCGGTGAGGAAGCCGCGGCCGAGTGGGGAGTACGGCACCAGGCCGATGCCGAGTTCCCGCAGGACGGGAAGGATCTTTGCCTCCACCTCCCGCTCGAACAGCGAGTCCTCGTACTGGAGCGCGGAGACCGGGGTGACGGCGTGGGCACGGCGGATGTACTGGGGGCCGACGTTGCTCAGGCCGAAGTACTTCACCTTGCCTTCGGTGATCAGTTGGGTCAGGGGACAAATGGCTGCTGGCCTCGGCGAGTCGCCCGCTGTGCCGCGACAGCGAGGGCGCGCACAGTGCGCCGAGTCGGTAGTTGACCGACACGCTCAGCACGCGTCCCGTCGGCCGGCGAGGCGAGGAGGGTGCCAGTTCGTCTCGTCAGCGCCGGACGGTGGTCTCGGATACGTGGTTGTCGCCGGCCATGTCGGCCAGGCGCTGGCCCAACGCCGTGCGACTGCGTCGAGGAGGCCGCCGCCGTCGCGCCATCCAGGGGTGGCATATATATTTCGTAGCTCGATATATGCTCGGCACATGACCAGACAGAATCCGCCCTTGACGGAACCGCAGTACTTCATCCTGGCTGCGCTCATGGATGGCCCGTTGCACGGATACGGCATCATCAAGGCTGCCGAGCAGGCGACCGACGGGCGGCTGCGGATCGCTGCCGGCACCCTCTACGGTGCGCTGGAGCGGATGGAGCGGGCCGGGCTGGTGGCCGCCGGCCACGAGGAGATCGTGGACGGGCGGGCGCGGCGCTACTACCGGCTCACCGAGGACGGCACAGAGGCGCTCGGCCGGGAGGCGCTGCGGATGCAGCAGGCGGCGGCCGTCGTCATCGGACGCTCGCGGGATGCCGGAGCGGCCCCGGCATGAATCGTCTGCTGCTTGCGGCCTATCCCGAGCCCTACCGTTCCCGGCAGGGAGAGGAGGTGCTGGCCTGCCTGGCCGAGGCGTATCCCGGCCGCTCCTGGCCCCCGCCGCGGGAAGTTGCCGCCTTGGTGCGCGCCGGGGTGCAGGCCCGCGCCCGTGCCACCGTTGACGACAGCACTCGGCCGTGGTGGCTGGACGGCTTCCACCTGGCCGCCCTGGTCCTCGCCGCGCTGGCGCTGGTTCCGTACTTGCAGGATGTGTGGCACTGGGCATTGCACATCGACCCCGGACAGCACGCCATCGCCTTCCGCTTCTCCGGCTGGTACCCGTGGGCCGAAGGTCCCACGCGGATACGGCTGCTGCCCTACGGGCTGCTCCCGCTGGGTTGCCTGATCGCTCTGCTGCGTGGCAGGGCGTGGATCGCGCTGCCGACCGCGGCAGCCATGATCTGGGCCGGCGCCACGTATCCCGGCCGCACCCTCTTCGGCGACGAGGGCAAGGCGGGCCTGGGCTACTACGGTCTCGGCGCCCCGATAACGGCCCGCGACCTGGCGCTCTCGGGGGCATTGTGCGCCGCGTGCGCCGTGCTGGCGCTCTGCCGTCCCAGCCGTCTGCGGCGCCGCTCGTACCGCTGGCTGGCCCCCGTCGTGCTCGCCATGTTCGTGGCCGGGAGCCTGCACATCATCTCCGTCAGCCCGGCTTTCCAGCGCGGTCTGTTCGTCCTGGAAGTCGCCGCGCTGATCGCCGCGTGGGTGGCGACGGCCGCCACCGGCGACCACCGCTGGCTGATCCCCGTCGCGGCGGTCGCGATCGTCCGCACGCAGGCGATCGTCGTCCGGCCGGACGCGTTCATGCAGTCCTTTCCGGACCTGGTCGTCCTCATCCTGCTGATCGCACCGCTCCCCGCCCTGGCGATCACCGCCCAGCGCCGGCAGGGGCAGGCACTCGCCGAATAGGAGCGGACCCCCGCTGGGCCGACCGAGCCCAGCGGCCCACGTCGTGCCGCAGGACGCGCGTGACCGAACTCCTCCCAACGGAAGAAGCAGAGAGATGACTCAGCACAATTCGCCGTCCTTGCCCGCGCACCGTCCGGGGGCCTCGAGGCAGGCCCCCGAGGCTCCCGACGACACCAGCCCGTCGCGTGAGACGCGGCCGTGGATGCCGGCTCTGCTGTACACCCTGGGGTTCCTGACGGTCTACCTGCTCGCCGTCTGTACTCCGTGGGGGCAACGAGCTGAGAACGCCCTGTTCGGTCTCGGCAAACAGGGCGGCGAAGAAGCATGGTTCTACCCCTTGTCAGGATCGGCCTACGGCTCGACGCCCCTGCCGCCGATGGAATTGAGCGCCAAGCCCACCGTGATGGTGGGTCTGGCCGTCATCGTGGTCCTCACCCTGGTGCGGCGGTGCTGGCGACAGGGGGGCGCGGCGCTCGGGGTCGTCATTCTCGCGACCGGAGGCAAGGAGGTGTTCAAATCGGCCATGCCCCGCCCCGACCTGGCGGGCGCGCCCGAGAACCTCCTTGATCAGGGTTTTCCCAGCGGGCACACGGTCATCCCCGCCGCGCTGACCCTCGCCGCCGTCCTCGTGGTTTCCCCCCGCATCCGCCCCTACGCCGCCACGGTCGGTGTGCTGTGGCTCGCCAGCATCGCCGCCGCCAGCGCGACGATGGGCGGCCACCGGCCCAGCGAAGTGCTGGGAGCCACACTGCTGGCCTGTGCCTGTTACGGTCTCGCGACCTGGCTGCTCCCGCAGGCCGCCGAGCCGGGCGCCACGCGGAACCCCCGTGCGCTGCCCGTCATCACCCTGACGCTGGCGCTGGCCGTCGCCCTCGCTTCCGGTGCACGGAACGACACCCTCACAAGGTCGCTGGTCTCCGCGGCGACGGCCTTCATATGTGCGGCCCTGGTCTGGTACGCCGCAGTCGGGCGGCCCGCGCCCACGGCACGCCGCACACGCCCCGCATTGGACTGACGCCACCGACCAGTCGTAGAAGCCGTCGACGCCCGAACGGGGATGCGCTCCCCGCTCGGGCGTGTCCTCCCGTGATGCGACCCAAGCAGGGACCGGCGAACCGACCGGGCCGCAGCTGACTGGATCAGGCTGACGCGCTACTGGAAGAGGGCAGCGTCACCGGGGCCGCAGCCCGCCTCCACGTCACCGCACCCGCGATGAGCCGCTCGCTGGGCCGCATCCGCAAGGCCACCGGCGACCAGATCCTGGTCCGCACCGGACGCCACATGACCCCCACGACCCGCGCGCTGGCCATGCGCACCGAGGTCCACGCCCTGGCACAGCGAGGCCCACCATCCGCTGTCGGCTCAGACGGAACTCGACCTGGCGACGCTGGAGCGGGTGTTCACCGTCCGCTGGCACGACGCCCTCGTCACCACGTGCGGGACCGCCCTGATCGCCGAAGTCCACCGCCACACCCCCGGAGTGCGACTGCGGCTCACCGCCGAACCCGGCGACGACACCCCCGGACTGCGCCGCGGCGAGGTCGACCTCGCCTCCAGCGCCGGCCCGCCGTCCCTGCCCGACATCCGCCACCGCCTCATCGGCCGCGACCAGTTCGTCCTCACCGTCCGACCCGGCCACCCGCTCACCGAACAGCCCGTGACCACGGCGAGGTACGCCGCGGCCGACCACCTCACCGTCTCCCGGCGCGGACGCCTGCGCGACCGGATCGACGACGCCCTGACCGACCTCGGTCGCGAACGCCGGGTCATCGCCTCCGCCCCCACCACGGCCACCGCACTCCAACTCGCCCATGACACCGACCTCGTGGTCACCCTCCCCGACGCAGCCACCCGCTCCTCCCGCCACCAGCTGGGCCTGACCACTCTGCCGCTGCCGCTCGAACTGCCCAAAGTGCCCCTCCACTTGCTCTGGCACCAGCGCCACGACAACGACCCCGCCCACACCTGGCTCCGCAACCTGGCGACACAGACCCTCCAGGCCCTGTTCACCTCGAAGGTGGTGCGGAGGTCGGGCGCGGGCTGACGGTCGCGGGAACGGGGTAGAGCTTGTTGGCCGGCAGCACCTTTCAGTGGACGGCGGTGGGCGAGATCCATCTACCCGTGCCAGTGAGCCGTAGTGCACCCACACGTCCTGCCCGTCGGTGGTGCCGAGGCGGGATGCCAGAGCAAGCCGATGGAAGGTACTCGCGTGCCGGCTCGGTGCCCGACCGTGGCCGAAGGGTGGATGCCGTCGAACCTCCTTCACTCGACCGCGCTGCACCCCTGGCCGGACGCCTTGGCAAACCGAGCGCGCGGTTCACACCCGGGCCGTCCTCGCCTCGCAGGTCGCCCCTTGCCTGCGGCGTCCCCAATGCCGTGGCCGGGCTCCTTCGCCCCCACGGTCATCCTCAGGTAGGAGAACGCCGTCCTCGTCCCGCACGAGGACGCCTCCCGCCTGCTGCACGGGCACGAGGACCAGGTCACGGCACCGGCACGATGCTCCGGCGCCACCTGGAAGGACAGCCTTGGTACCTACCTGAGAACCCCTTTGGAGAGACCTTTCTCGTGGCTACCTTCCTGTACCGACTGGGCCGAGCCGCCTTCCGGCGGCGCTGGCTCGTGACCTTGTTGTGGCTGATGGTCCTCGGCGGCGTCGGTCTCGGCGCCGCCAAGGCCCCGGCCGCGGGTGACGACGGCACGTCGTTCATGCCCGGCATCGAGGCTCAGAAGGCTTTTGACCTCATCGGTGAGCGATTCCCCGGCTCGGACGCCAACGGCGCCAACGCCCGCATCGTCTTCATCGCTTCCGGCGGGGAGAAGGTGACGGCCAAGGAGAACCGGGCCGCCATCGACGAGCTGGTGTCCACGGTCGCCGAGGGCGCACAGGTGGACAGCACCGTCGATCCCTTCAAGACCCACGCGGTCAGCAAGGACGCCTCGATCGCGTACACCACGGTCAATTACAAGGTCAAGGCCGACGACCTGACCGACGCCAGCAAGGAGAGCCTCGAAAGGGCCCTCGGCCAGGCCCGCGACGCGGGGCTCACGGTGGAGGTGGGTGGCACCGCACTCGCTTCGCAGCCGGCCGCAGGCGGGTCGGCCGAGGCGATCGGCATCGCCCTCGCCGCCGTCGTCCTGCTGATCACCTTCGGCTCCCTGGCCGCGGCCGGGCTGCCGCTGCTCACAGCCGTCATCGGCGTCGGCGTCAGCATGTGCGCGATCCTCACTCTCGGCAGCGCCCTGGGGCTGTCCATGACCACCGGTACGCTCGCGTCGATGCTCGGGCTCGCGGTCGGCATCGACTACGCCCTCTTCGTCGTCTCCCGCTACCGCGAGGAGCGCGCGAACGGCCGCGATCCCCAGGAGGCAGCGGGCCTCGCGGCAGGCACGGCCGGTTCCGCCGTGGTCTTCGCCGGCCTGACCGTGATCATCGCGCTCGCCGGACTGTCCGTGGTCGGCGTGCCGATGCTGACGAAGATGGGTCTGTGCGCCGCCGGAGCGGTCGCCGTCGGCGTCCTGGTCGCCCTGACCCTGGTGCCCGCGCTGCTCGGGATGTGGCCGAACGCCGTCCTGTCCCGCAAGGTCCGCAAGCCCGGCAAGCGGGACGGCAGCGCCGGGCGCCGCTCCGGGACCGCAGCCAGTGGCGGGACCCGGTGGGCACGCTTCGTGATGAGGCGGCCCGTGGCGGTCCTTCTGCTGGGTGTGGCCGGTCTGGGAGCCTTGGCGCTGCCCGCCGCTCAGCTGGAGATGGGCATGCCCGGCGATGAGGCGAAGCCTGCGTCGGCGACGGAGCGACGTGCCTACGACGCGTTGGCCGACGGCTTCGGTGCGGGCTTCAACGGCCCGCTGACCATCATCGCCGACGTCAAGGGATCCTCGGACCCGCAGGCGGCCGCAGCAAAGATGGCCGAGCAGATCAAGGACACCGAGGGCGTCGTGTCCGTGACGCCCCCGCAGTTCAACGAGGCCGGGGACGCCGCGCTCTTCTCCGCCGTGCCGAGCACCGGCCCCAGCGAGGAGGCCACGAAGGACATCGTTCAGACCATCCGCGCGGAGCGTTCCGATGTGGAGGCGGAGACCGGGGCGGCGTTCGAGGTCACCGGCAGCACCGCGATGAACATCGATGTCGCGCAGGCCCTGAAGGACGCCCTGGTGCCCTACCTGGCCGTCATCGTGCTGCTGTCCCTGCTGCTGCTCCTGGTCGTCTTCCGCTCCGTACTCGTGCCCGTCAAGGCGGCTCTCGGCTTCCTGCTGTCGGTACTCGCCTCGCTCGGTACGGTCGTTGCAGTCTTCCAGTGGGGCTGGGGCGCCGAACTGCTGGGTGTGGAGCAGACCGGCCCGATCATGAGCCTCATGCCGATCTTCCTGGTGGGCATCGTGTTCGGTCTGGCCATGGACTACGAGGTCTTCCTCGTCGCCCGCATGCGGGAGGCATACGTCCACGGCGAGCGTCCCGGACAGGCCGTGGTGAGCGGCTTCCGGCACAGCGCCCGCGTGGTCGTCGCCGCGGCCGTGATCATGATGGCGGTCTTCTCCGGCTTCATCGGCTCCGGAGAGTCCATGATCAAGACGATCGGGTTCGGCCTCGCCGTCGCAGTCCTCTTCGACGCCTTCGTCGTCCGCCTGGCCCTGGTGCCCGCCGTCCTCGCCCTGGTGGGGGACAAGGCATGGTGGCTGCCCCGGTGGCTCGACAGGGCGCTGCCCCGAGTCGACGTCGAAGGTGCCGCACTCACCTCCCGGACGCAGGAATCCGCTGCGACGGGCGCTGAAGCCCACCCCCGGGAGCCGGCCCGCACCGGCTGAAGGAAGCCGCCCTCAAGACGCGCCGTGGCGCCGTGGCACGGCGCCACGGCGCGTCTGTCACCCTGAACCGGCTGGTCCCACCTCGGAGTACGACGATGACTGAACGATGGAAGCACCGCGCCGACGACCGCACCCACCTCGTCCAAGTGGTGACTACGAGCCTGCTGCTGGCCTTCACCGTGGGCGGTGTCTTCCTCACCCCGGCGGTCGCGGCCGAGGAGCCGCTCGCCCTGTGGCCCGGCCTCGTTCTGTCCGCCGCGGCCTGCGCCGTGTTGCTGCGCCGCCGCAGCTTCCCCCTTGTCGTGCTGCTGGTGACCACGGCATGCGTCATGGCCGAGGGGTTCCTGGGGTACCTCCTGACGCCGCTGCTCATGGGCCCGATGCTGGTCGCGCAGTACACCGTGAGCCTGCGTCCCGATCGCAGGACCACCTGGTACAGCGCCGTCGTGGCCGCAGCCGGGATCGCGCTCACCGGCTTCATCGCCACCGACTCTCCGCACGACTGGATCATCGGCCTGGTCAATCCGGCCGCCTGGATCCTGATGGTCGCCTCCTTCGGCAGCTACGTGCGCGTGCGCCGCGAGTACGCTGTTGCCCGCGCCGAGCACGCCGCCCAGGAGCGGGAAGAGGAGACACGCCGACGGGTGGTCCAGGAACGCATGCGGATCGCCCGCGAGCTGCACGACGTGGTCGCCCACCATCTCGCGCTCGCCAACGCCCAGGCCGGCACCGCCGCCCATCTGTCCCGGACCCATCCCGACCAGGCCATCGCCATGATCGAGAAACTGCCGGAAGTGACCGCCTCGGCCCTCCGCGAGCTCAAGGCCACCGTCGGCTTGCTCCGTCAGGACACCGACTCCCGGGAACTCTCTCCCGCACCGGGCCTGGAGCAGTTGCCGCAGCTCGTCGACGCCTGCTCGTCAGCAGGCCTGAACGTCGCGGTCGCCATTGAGGGGCGACGACGGCCACTCCCGCCCGGTCTGGACCTCACGGCCTACCGAATCGTCCAGGAGGCACTCACCAACATCACCAAACACGCCGCCACACCCTCCGCACGGGTTCGGCTGGACTACACCCCTCACGACCTGACACTGACCATCACCAACGAAGCCGGCCCACGCCTTGCGGCCGCTGCAGGCTTCCCCGGCTCCAGCCGTGGCTACGGACTGCTCGGCATGCGCGAACGCGCCTTGTCGGTGGGCGGAACGTTTCATGCCGGCCTGAGGCCCGAAGGCGGTTTCGAAGTAGCCTGCACGCTCCCCCTTCCCAGCTCCGAGGAAAGCACCAGATGACCATCCGCGTTCTGCTCGCCGACGACCAAGCGCTGCTCCGGGCCACCTTCCGCATTCTCATCGACTCCGACCCGGACATGACCGTGGTGGCAGAGGCGGCCGACGGTCAGCAGGCCGTGGAACTCACGCACCGGCACCGTCCCGACGTCGTCCTCATGGACATCCGCATGCCCTCCACCGACGGGCTGGCCGCCACCTCCGGCATCTGCGCCCGGACCGAGCTGTCGGGCACCCGGGTCCTGATCCTCACCACGTTCGAGAACGACGAGAACGTCGCCATGGCCCTGCGTTCCGGGGCGAGTGGATTCCTCGGCAAGGACGTCGGCCCCGACGACCTGCTGGCCGGCATCCGCACCGTGGCCGCAGGCGACTCCCTGCTCTCGCCCACGGCCACCCGTGCCCTGATCACCCGCTTCCTGGCCTCCCCGTCCGACCACGTGCCCCTTGCCGCGCCGGAACGCCTCGCCCTGCTCACCGAACGTGAACGCGAGGTCATGGCCCTGGCCGCGCTGGGCAAGTCGAACCACGAGATCGCCGACCAGCTGGTCCTCAGCCCTCTGACCGTGCGCAGCCACGTCTCCCGCGCGATGACCAAACTCCACGCACGCGACCGGGCACAACTGGTCGTGATCGCCTACCAGAGCGGTCTCGTCCGGCCGACCCCCGAAGGCTGACGCACAGGACCGGCCCGATCACCGCCACGGCGGTGGACGCGGCGTCAGCACGCTCACGCCGCAGGTGTGGCCTTTTGAGACGCCGGGAGGGGGCGCAGGTCACCGAAGGCACCCCCCATGCCCCAGGGACTTGAGGCGATCAACCAGGGACACATCCGTTTGCTTCCCGTTCTCCAGTTCCCCCGCAGCGGTTCAGGCGTCCCAGTCGCTCGGCGGGCGGCGGATGCGGCGGCAGTGACTGGGGCGATAGGGCCTGGACACGCGGTTCCCGGGAGGGGTGCAGGAATTCTGCCCGAGCAGCCGACCCGCCGCACGACGGTACGCCCCGGTGCGAAATACTCTCCCGATGAGTTCACGCCCTTCCCCGATCAGCCAGCCGATCACGATACGGAGGGCCGTTGCGCGGGATGCCAAGCGGCTTACCCGGCTCGTGCGTGGCTCAGGCGCCTACGCGGGTAAGTACGCAGCCGCAGTCGCGGGCTATCGGGTCGGGCCGGATTACATCGAGGCCCACCGCACCTTTGTGGCCGTCGGCGCCGACGAGCATGGGGGCCGGGTCCTCGGGTTCTACTCGCTCGTCCTCGCGCCACCGGAGCTCGACCTGCTGTTTGTCGCCGACGAAGCGCAAGGACGGGGCATTGGGCGGCTGCTCGTCGCGCACATGCAGTCCGAGGCCCGTGCCGCCGGGCTGCATTGTGTCAAGGTCGTGTCGCACCTTCCCGCCGAGGGCTTCTACCACCGCGTCGGTGCGGTGCGGGTCGGGACCGTGCTCGCGAACCCGCCCGTTGTGCCGTGGGACCGTCCCGAATTCGAGTTTCACGTTGCTGCGGAATGACGCGGTATGCCGCGCGCGAGGTCTTCAACCTGGTCGGACCGGTACCCAGCATGTCCCCGATACAGGGGTGTCGGGACGGGTTCCGAACGGAGACGTATTGCGTTAGAACGCACTCCAACTCCTAGGTTCGGGTCGTGCGATACATGAAACTGGGAACGACCGGACTGGAAGTCTCCGCCATCACCCTCGGCTGCATGAGCTTCGGCGAGCCGGACCGGGGCGGCGAGCCCTGGTCGCTGGGCGCGGACGCCAGCCGGGACATCATCAAGCAGGCCCTCGAGAGCGGCGTCAACTTCCTCGACACGGCCAATGGGTACAGCGCCGGAAGCAGTGAGGAGATCGTCGGCCAGGCGGTCAAGGACTTCACCCGGCGCGAGGAGGTGGTTCTCTCCACCAAGGTCTGGATGCGGATGCGCCCCGGCCCGAACGGCGCCGGGCTGTCCCGCAAGGCGATCTTCGCCGAACTCGACGCCTCCCTGAAGCGACTGGGTACCGACTACATCGACCTGTACCAGATCCACCGCTGGGACTACGAGACCCCGATCGAGGAAACCCTCGAGGCACTGCACGACGCGGTCAAGTCCGGGAAGGTCCGCTACATCGGAGCCTCTTCCATGTACGCCTGGCAGTTCGCCAAGGCCCTGTACCTGGCAGACCTGCACCGCTGGACCCGATTCGTGTCGATGCAGGACCACTACAACCTCATCCATCGAGAAGCAGAACGGGAGATGCTCCCGCTCTGCGCCGACCAGGGCATCGGCGTGATCCCGTGGAGCCCGCTGGCGCGAGGCAGGCTGACGCGGGCCCGGGACACCGCCACGGCGCGTGCCGAGACCGACGCGGGCGGCAAGATCCTCTACCGCGACGAGGACCAGGCAGTGGCCGAGCGCGTCCACGAGATCGCGGGCAAGCGGGGTCTGTCCCCGGCCCAGGTCGCCCTGGCCTGGGTCATGCGCCACCCTACGGTGACCTCGCCCATCGTCGGGGTCACCAAGCCGGCCCAACTGGCCGACGCGATCGCCGCGGTGGACGTCCAACTCGACGAAGACGAGGCCGCCTACTTGGAGGAGCCTTACCAGCCGCACGAGGCCGCTTACCTGGAGGCGTCCTTCTACAAGCCGCACCCTGTGGCGGGCTCCCGGTAGTCCGGGCCACCGCCGGGCCTTCCACGAGCCCTTGGCCTTGGCCTTCACGCCGGCGGGTACGCACCGGCCTTCCCTTCCCAGGCACTGCGACGGCCTTGCCGCCCGGCCTGCTTCCCGGACGGACGCCTGCACGGTCAAGATCAACGCGGAATTTCAGCGGACCTGGCCACCGACGTGAGGGGGCCAGGATCTCCGTGAGGCGTCAGCCTTGGGCCGTGGGACGGACGACGATGTCGCCTACGTCGACGTTCGACGGCTGCTCGATCGCGAAGGCGATAGCGCGGGCGATGTCGTCGGGGGCGAGGGAGAAGTCGACCGTCGGGGTCTGCGACTTGACGGTGGGGCTGGTGACCGAGTCGGCGAACTCCGTCCCGACGTAGCCGGGCGAGACCATGGTGACCCGCAGGTCGGGCCCGGCTTCCTGGCGCAGTCCCTCCGTGAGGGTGCGGACCGCGTTCTTCGTCGCCGCGTAGACAGCCTGGTTCGGCACGATGCGCAGCCCGGCGGTCGAGACCACGTTGACGAACTGCCCCTTGCGTTGCTCGCGGAAGACGGGGAGTGCTGCAGCGATCCCGTACAGCACGCCGCGGAAGTTGACATCGATCATCTGGTCCCAGTCCTCGACGCGCAGCTCGTCGAAAGGGGAGATGGGACCGACCCCGGCGTTGTTGACGAGGACGTCGAGCGCGCCGTAGCGCTCGCGGGCGCACGCCACCAGGTCCGCGAGGTCGCTGCGGCGACGCACGTCCGTAGTCGTCCAGGCGGCTGTGCCGCCCTCGGCCTCGATGCGGGCGGCGAGCGCTTCGAGCCGGTCGCCGCGACGCGCCCCGAGGACCAGCTTTGCACCGTGCGAGGCCAGCAGCAGTGCGCTCGCTTCGCCGATCCCGCTGCCCGCGCCCGTGATGGCCACCACTTTTCCGTTGATCCCTGACACGTGCGGCCTCCGGCACTAGAAGTAAGAGGGCTATCACTTTTACAGTAAGAGGTCTCTTACTTCTGGTCAAGGCAGGTGGTCTGAGTGGCCGAGGCCACAGTTGGGGCGGGTGTGGGGCGTCCCGCCCGGGGGCAGCTCCGCTCGGCACTGATCGCCGAGAGCTTCACGCTGCTCTCCGAGAAGGGGATGGCCGGTTTCTCCGTCGCCGAACTCGCCCGCAGGCTCAAGGTGAGCACCGCCGCCCCGTACCGCCACTTCCGCAACCGGGAGGCGCTGCTCGCCGTCGTCGCGGCACAGGCCGCCGACGAGCTGACCCGCGCCATGGAGACCGCCGCACAGGCGGCCGGCCCCGACCCGATCGACCGGCTCGCGGCCACCGCGGGAGCATACGTGCGTCACGTGTCCGACCGCGGCGCCGGCCTTGACGTGATCTTCGCCCGGGAGTTGAGGCCGCTGCGCGACGCCGACCTGGCCCGGGCCGGTCGCGGTCTGATGACGCTGCTGCTCGACCTCGCACGGCGGGCGGGCCACACCGATCCTTCCCGGGCACTGCTCCTGCTCGAACAGCTCTTCTGCCTGGCCCACGGCTACATCACCCTGGACGCGGAGGACTTTCTGACCCGCTCCCGCCTTTCCCTCGAGGATGTCGCTGCCCGCGCCACGCACGCTGCCACGGCGCTGCTGCGCGGCAACGCGACGTGAGCACTGGCCGGAAGCTGCGGTGGCCACCAGTGGCCGACTGCCTTCTGACGGTTCACCGCATTCCAGGCAGGTGGGCGAGACGGCGTCGCTGCGGAACCTGGCGTGCGGGCGCCTGAAGACGCTTGGCGCGATGAACGTCGCCCCGACCGCCGGAGCCATGTCCTTCGGGAATGAAGCATCCCTGGACCTGGGGGCCTGCGGGCCTGGCGTTGGCGCCGCTGCGAGTGTCTCGGCCACCACCGTCCGAACCGCCCGGGGTGGAGGGTCCTTCTGGAACGGTGGTCGGTCGAGGAGGTGGCGTGCTGAACGAACTTTCGAAGGCGTGTGTGAACGCCGTGCCGCCGGGCACACGAGCTATCGCACCGAGGTCCTGGCATTCGGAGCGGGTCGGGATCTACCAACCAAGGGACGAACTCAGGCCCTTGTGACGCTTGTGCGTACAGGCGCCTGAGTCGGAATTGACGATGGGATTTGAAATGATCATTCTTGGGCTTATTCTGCTGATCATCGGCCTGCTTGTCGGCATGGGTCTGCTGACGACGATCGGTGGCATCCTCATTCTGGTTGGCGCCATCCTGTGGATCCTGGGTGCGACCGGTCGCGCGGTCGGTGGACGCAAGCATTTCTTCTGAGATCGCGTCCTAGAGAAGCCAGGTGGTTACGAGGCTGTTGCCCGTAGCGGGGGCTGAGTCTGCGGTAGCCGGAGAGCCACGGCATGGTGCGCTCGACGACCGGGTGTCGTCGCTCTGATCGCTCGCGGGGCTCGATGCCTTTGCGGGCGATGCGCACTCCGATCCGCTTTCACCGAAGCCATCTGCGAAGGCCGGCGCGGTCGTGGGCTTTGTCTGCGTGCGGGTGCTGGGATTTCGAGTAGCGGCCGCGGCGAGGGGAGATCATCTGTGCGAACTCCTCGTCGCACCTGGCGTCTTGGCCGTCCGCGACGAACAGCTCGCCCAGATCGAGCAATGGCTGCGGAAGGTCTTGGGCTGTCTTCCCGACACGCGGTGGAGCGGCGGCTCGTGGAGAGGCGGGAACACTGGCAGCCGCTGCGCGGCCTGCACCGACAGGCCGCGCACACCAGCCCTGGGCATGCCTGCGGAATCCGGCAGGAGATCCGGGGATCCCTACAGCAGGACGCCGCCGGACACTTCGAGGCGCTGGGCGGTGACCCATCGCAGGTCCTCGGAGGCGAGCGCGGCGATGGCGTCGCCGATCTCCTGCGGTTCGCCGACGCGGCCGAGCGCGGTTTGCTCGCTCAGGCCCTCGCGTATCTGTGCGTCGTCCCGCATCGCGCCGCCGTTGAAGTCGGTGGCGGTCGGCCCCGGCGCGATGGCGTTGACGCGGATCTTGCGCGCCCCCAGCTCCACGGCCAATGTCCGGCTGAGGACCTCGACCGCCGCCTTGGAGGCCGAGTAGACCGAGGTGCCGGCGCTGGTGTGGCGGCTGAGGGAGGAGGAGACGTTGATGATCCGCCCCCCGTCGGCCAGTACGGGTGCAAGCGCCTGGATGAGGAAGAACGTGCCGCGCACGTTGGTGTCCATCACCGCGTCGTAGTCGTCGACCGTAACCGCTTCCAGCGGTCCGAACACCCCGATCCCGGCATTGTTGACCAGGACGTCCAGCCGGGGCGCCTCCCAGCGCTCCAGTTGCGCGGCCAGACGGGAGACGAAGGCGGAGAAGGAGGCCACGTCGCTGATGTCCAGCCGCAGTGCGGCAGCCGTGGCGCCGGTTTGCTGAACCTTCTTGACCGCCTCGTCGGCCTCCTGCGCGTCGACGCGGTAGGTGACGATGACGCGCAGTCCGTGCCGGGCCAGCGCCTGCGCCGTGGCCCGGCCCAGCCCGCGATTGCCACCGGTCACCAATGCGATCTTGCCTGACTCCATGCGTGCTTCTCCTTCGGGAACGGAACGACGCGGCCGAGAGTGCTCCCGCCGACCGGAGGCGAGTCGAGCGACTCGCGTCCCCGTCCACGTAAACATCCACACAGTGGCGAGTCAAGTGACTCGCCTCGTGATGCGGCATACTGGGCCGATGACCGCAGGACTCTCCGCGCACCATCAACGACTCGCTCAGCGCAAGCGCGAGGCGATCACCGCAGCGGCCACGAAGCTGTTCCTGGAGCGGGGCTATGACGGGACCTCGCTGGCGAGGATCGCGCAGGAAGCGGCCGTCTCGAAGTCCACGCTGTTCAAGCAGTTCCCCACCAAGGCGGCGCTCTTCGAGGCCATCGTCACCGAGTACTGGAAGGGCGGCCCGGACCCGGCGGCGCCCGCGACGCAGCCCGGGGACCTGGGCGCCGGCCTGAGCGCGATCGGCCGCCAGTACGCCGACCTGATCGGCCGACCCGCGATGGCGGCCCTCTTCCGCATCGTCATCGCCGAACTGCCGCGCTTCCCGGAACTGGGACGGGCTCAGTTCGAGCTGGGCAAGCTGCCCTACTTCGTCTCCGTCCAGCGCTACCTGGAGGCTCAGCACGCCGCGGGCACCGCGGTGGTACCTGACGCGGAGAGCGCCACCAACCAGTTCCTCGGCATGATCGCCAACTACGTCCTGTGGCCGCGGATGCTGCTCGCCGACTGGAGCCCCGCACCTGCCGACGTCGGCCACGCCGTCGACGAGGCGGTCACGACGATGCTCGCCCGTTACGGCCGCAGCGCCGACGACCCGCAGCACCCCTGAGGGCCCCGGCGCCGCTGCGGGTGCGGACGGCGCCCCCGCCCACGGACCCCCGGCACGCTGCGGGAGGCCGCGGGTGAGTGCGGAGTGGCCTGTAGACCTCATCACGGCGACGTGGCCCGGCGACTGTGCCGCCGTGAGACCTTCGACATCCTCCGGCTCACCTTGGACGACGCGATCTCCAGCCCTGACACCCGCCGCTACGGGCCGCCCGGGGAAGTTGTCGCCGACCTGAACTGCCATCACACCATGGCGTCGGCAACCATGAAGACGGCCACGGCCAGGAGGGCCACCGCGAACATGCGTTGCAGGCGGGGTCCGGAGACCTTCGCGGCCAAGCGCTTGCCGTCCCGGGCGCCCAGGATCGCGGTTGCGATGAACGGGCCGATCAGCGCCCAGTCGAGTGAGACGGCGGCGCTGGAACGAGTGGCCAGTGAGGCCAGCGAGTTGGCCGTGATGATCAGGAGACTGGTGCCGACTGCGGCCTCCATCTCGAAGGCCAGGACGGTGACCAGGGCGGGGACGACGAGAAAGCCGCCGCCCACACCGAGTAGTCCGGTCAGCGTGCCCAGGCCGACACCGGCCGCGGCTGCCTTGCCCGGCCGTACCTCGCCGCTCCCGGGGCGGCCGGTGTCAGCAGGCCGGAGCATGTGGAGGCCGGCGAGGATGGCTGTTGTGGCGAAGGCGAGGGTGAGGACTGCTTGGGGCATGTGGGTGGCGGCGGCTCCGGCGGCAGCCGCCGGAAGAATCCCGGCGGCTGCGAATGCCGCTCCGGCCTTCCATCGCACGTGCCCGGTCCGGGCGTGCGCGTACAGGGCGGCCAGAGAAGTGGCGGTGACGATGACCAGGCTGGCGGTGGTGGCCGCGGCGGGGGTGAAGCCGAGCAGGTAGATCAGGGCGGGCACCGCCAGGACGCTGCCGCCGCCGCCAAGGGCGCCGAGCGTCAGGCCGACGACGGCCCCTGCGATCAGGGGGAGGATCAGGGCGGTCACGCTGTTCGCCCGCTGTGTCCGCTGTCGTCGGCCGACGGCATTCCGGTCCCGGTGACGCGGGGGTGTGCCTGTTCGGGGCCGAGGCGGCCATGACCCTGGTGGTAGAGGAACATCGTGTGCCTTCTGCGCAGGTGGAGCGAGGGGTTCACGGCCGGGTGAGGCTCAGGCCCGCGTCGGCGGCCGCCGCGAAGCTGTCATCGATGGCGATGACCTGTCGTCCGGTCGCGTCCAGGAGGGAAGCGGCGATTGCCGCGCGCATGCCGCCGGCGCAGTGCACCCACACCGTGCCGTGCGGGACCTCGCCGACCCGGCCGTGCAGTTCGTGGAGCGGAATGTGCACGGAGCCCTCGATGAAGCCGTTCGCACGTTCGGAATCCCGGCGCACATCCAGTACCGTCACGTTCTCGTCGTGCTCGTGTGCATCGGAGAGATCGGCGAAACGGGCGCGGGGGAAGGAGGCGAGCCGTTCTCCCTCACGGACCCAGGTGGCTGGATCTCCGGTGGCGGCTGCGGCCGGGCGGTCGATGCCGACCCGGGTCAGCTCCCGCTGCGCGTCGGCAATCTGCGCCGGCGTGTCGCCGAGCAGGGTGACCGGCTTGCCCCACGGGATCAGCCAGGCCAGATAGGTGGCCAGCTTGCCGGTGCTCTCGAAGTTGAACGATCCGGCCACATGTCCGTCGGCGAAGGCGACCCGGCTACGCAGGTCCACCACCCATTCACCGGCCGCCAGCCGTTCGGCGATCTGCGCGGCGTCGGCGGGCTCGGGCGGGGTGAGGTCGACGGGCGCGGGGCCGGCGGCGTTGGCCGGGGCCATGTGCGTGTAGTAGGCGGGCACGTCTTCCAGTTCGGCCAGGATCCGCTTTACGAAGGTGTCCTCGTCCAGAGTGAAAGCGTCGTTGCTGGTGCGTTCTTCGCCGATCGTGGTCGCATCGCCCTCGGCCTGGGAGGAGGAGCAGAAGCTGCCGAAGCCGTGCGTGGGCAGCACGGGCACCTCGTCGCCGAGCGTTGCCGCCAGCCGGTGGGCGGAGGCGTGCTGCGCGCGGGCCAGGTGCTCGGTCAGGCGTGGGTCCACCAGGTCCGGACGCCCCACGGTGCCGATCAGCAGCGAGCCTCCGGTGAAGGCCGCCACCGCGCGGCCGTCCTCCTCCAGGGCATATGAGGTGTGGTGCGGGGTGTGGCCCGGGGTGGCTATCGCACGCAGCACGAGGTGTTCGTCCACCTCGAACGTGTCGGCGTCAGTGACGGGAGTGCGGGCGAAGGAGGCGGCGGCGTCGGCCGGGACCAGGTAGCGGGCACCGGTGAGGCGTGCCAGTTCCAGACCACCGGTGACGTAGTCGTTGTGCATGTGCGTCTCCGCCACGTAGGCGATGCGCACCCCTCGCCGGGCGGCGGCAGCGATCACCTGGTCGATGTCCCGCGGCGGATCGACCACGACCGCCGCTCTCTGCCCACCGGCCAGGTAACTCCGATTGCCCAAGCCCTCGTACTCCAGGGTATCGACAAAGAACATGAAGTGACTCCTTTCTGGAGTGGCGTACGCGGGCGATTCCCGTCTCGGGAAACCGTCACCATGTGCGCAAGCGATCGCCACCTGACATGGCGGTAGGGAATTTCCCGAAAGAGGCGAGGCGGATGGCGTTCGGCTCTGCTTACGTCAGTCCTCACGTGCGGCTGCTTTGAGGTGGTCGCCGTTGTTCACCGAGGCCTCGCGCTCAGGAAGAGTGACCGGCAGCCCTGACGCTCGCCATGCCTCAAGGCCGCCGGTCACGCTGTAGACGGAGGACCGGCCTGCGCGGAAAGCCTGAACGCCGGCCTGCGCGCTGCGTCTGCCCGTGCGGCATACGAAGGCCAGTGGGCCGTCAGGCAATTCTGACAGCGAGGCCGGCCATGTGCTGAGCGCGGCGTGGAGGGCGTCCGCGGGGTGACCTTCTGCCCATTCATCCTCTTCACGGACATCGACCAGCGTGAGTTCCCCGTCCACGACGCGCTGACGTGCCTCTGCGGGAGACAGGTCAACAGGCGTGCGGCCATCGCCGGAGCCGGGGGCCTGCTTCGTGGCGGGCAGGACCGTGCGGACCGCCTCGTAGTTCGAGGCGTGGGCGACTGCTATCTGTTGTCCCATCATCGGGCAGACGTTCATCGCCTCTTCCCAGTGAGCTGTGGACTCCCATTCCGCCACGTTGACGAGAGAGAATCTGCTCCCGGGAATGATCGTGCGGAACATGTACGTCCGAATGAAACCGGGCTGATGTGCCATCACGTCTGCGGCTTCCTGCCAGGCGTCGAGATACGCGCCTTCCCTCTCCTCGTCGATCTCGATCGGAATGATCACGACATGGTGATTTTCCATCTCTGGTCTCCTTTGTCCTGTAAGGCAATTCGTGCCGCTCGCGCCGGAGAGTTGCCGACGAATGAGGGAACACGGCCGAGTCCGAGAGGTACCGGCTTTGGTTTGTGAGCCGCACTTGCTGGATTCAGCCTGCCCGCACAGATCTGTGGGCGGCAAATGACTTTGCTGAACCGGCAAGTCGGCCGGTGCGGTCCGATGCGCCGTCGGCGACCCGCGTGAGCGTCGACGTGTCGGCGCGCGCCTGGGACCACGAACCCGAATCGCACCGGCTCCCGTTCTACGGCCGGACAACGCCCCGAACCTGTGTCCGGGCTTGGCCGCAAGCCGGCGGGCCGGCAGCCGGCCCCAACTCGTCTGAATCCTTTGCACCGGACGCCGACTCTTATGAACGTATGGGTAAGCGGCCGTACGGCCGAAGAGTGGAAGGTGGTGCGAGGACCGTGGCCCAGTTCACCAGGAGCTCATGGCCGGGTGACCAACTCGTCAGCGCCGCGCAGCGCGGCGACGAGTCGTCGATCGGGGTGCTGATCTCCGGCGTGTACCCACATGTCCGGCGGTTCGCGTTCTCGCTGTGCGCCAGCAGTCAGGACGCCGAGGACGCGGCGCAGGAGGCGATGATCGTCCTGTTCCGCAGGATCGGGACACTGCGGGCCGCCGCCGCTCTCGCGTCATGGATGTTCCGGATCGTGCGCAGCGAGTGCTCACGGCGTGCGCGGAGCCTCGTGCACCGCTCGGGAACGGCCGTCGATGCGACCGTGTCCTCGGCCGAGGACGACGTGCTGGGTCAGCTGGAGATCGAGCGGCTGGTCGAGGTGATCGCCTCCCTGCCGGACGACCAGCGCCGCGTCCTCGTCATGCGGGACATCCAGGGACTGCCGGGGAGGACCGTCGCCTCGGCGCTCCGGCTGAGTACGCCGGCGATGAAGTCCCGGCTGCACCGCGCCCGCCGCGCCGTGCGTGAGGGGCTGGGTGAGCCGGAGTGAGCACGAACACCTTCCCGACCGGGCCCCGCGGCGTGCTCCTCGTGCACGGTGCCTGGCACAGCGGCAGAGCGTGGAACGATGTCGCCGCCGGGCTGCGCGCGCAGGGCGTTCCCGTGGCCGTAGCCGAGTTGCACCGAGGATCACTGGCGGGGGACGTCGCCGCCGCCGAAGCCGCACTGGACGACATCGCCGGGTCCGGGCCGGCGGTCGTCTGCGGCCACTCCTACGGCGGCGCCGTCATCAGCGGTCTGCCGCCGCGGAAGGTGGCGCATCTCGTGTATCTGGCCGCGATGATGCCCGATGCCGGCGAGACCAGCTTCGGGCTGCTCGCCCAGGCCCCGCCAAGCGAACTGGGCGCCTGCATGATCGGTGACATCACCGGCACCACCACGATCGATCCGGCCCGGGCCGGATCGCTGTTCCACGGCCAGCTCGATGCGGACCGGCAATTCCGTCACGTCACCGAGCTGGTCCCACAGGTCATGGAGGCCGGCCACCAGGCGGCCGTGACCGCGGCCTGGCACTCGCGGCCCAGCACCTATGTCCGCTGCACCGACGACCGGGTCATCCACCCGGAGCTGCAACGCCGCTTCACGCAGCGCGCCACCCGCACGGTCACCTGGCACAGCGACCACGGAGCCTTCGCATCCCACGAGTCGGACACCATCGCCCTGCTGACCATGCTCGCCCGGCTCTGAGCCACAGCGCTCACCGCCACACCGCCCGCCACCAGCTCGGCGAGACCGTCCCGCACGAGCCGGGAGACCGCAGCCACGGCGGCCGGTACGCGTGACCACCTGGCCGCCCGGTCCCGGTGCGGGGTACCCGGAGCGCTTCCCTCACCGTGGTGAACTGGGTGCAGTCGTCGCTGTTCCCGCTTGTCACGACGAAGCTGAGCGGGCAGTCGCCCCTGAGGGTGCGTCAGCGCGCTGCGAGGTTTGCCAGCAGCTCGGCGGCGGGCTTCGGGTGGACGAGCCAGTGCAGGTGGCTCCCCTCGAGTGTCCGGACGTCGAAGGGGTTGTCGGGTGTGAGCGCCTCGGCTTCGCGAATCATGCGATCCTGCACGGCGAGCGGAATGCTGGCATCGGCGGCCAGGCGCACATAGGTCTTGGGGATCCGGCCCCAGGTCGCGGCTCTTGCCCGGTCGGCGGACGTACCGACGTCGAGGTTCTCATCGGGCTGGAAAGTGTTCAGGAAGGCCCGGAACTCGTCATCGGTGAGGTCGGCGGCGAGCGCTCGCTTGAGCGCGGCGAGCGCCGCCGGATCAGCGGTGCGGAAGTTGGTGCGGAGCAGACCGAGTTCGGCGGGGTTCCCGACGAGCGTGGCAGCGAAGGCTCCCGCGTCGACGTTCGCCATCTCCGGCTGGGCGTAGTAGTCGCTGACGTCCAGATCGACGGGGCACCAGGCGGAAACGTAGACCAGCCGGTCGATCAGCTCGGGCCGGGCGTTGGCGACGGCGGTGGCCGTGATGCCACCCCTGCTGTGGGCGACGAGCATGGTGGGCCCGTTCTGCTTGGCCCGTTCGAGGACTTCGATCACGCGGGCGGCGTTGTCGGCGAGCATGACTCCACTGATGCGCCCCGGTGCTGCGGCGAGGGCATCGAGGATCTGGGGAGCCTGGTAGGCAGCGGGGAAGGTCGCCTCGAATCCGTGCCCGGGAAGGTCGACCGCGGCCGAGCGGTACCCGAGTAGGGCGAGCTCGGCCTGCAGCGGTGCGAACGAGAACGAATTCGCGAAGGCCCCATGAACAAAGACGAATGTCGGCGAATTCTGCATGCGTCAGCCTCCAATAGAACGATCTTCTGAGCAAGACCAAGGGCTCGAGAGGGCTCCGATCCCTCTGGCCATGGCTTCAATCGTGGTACTTGGTGTCAACGGCTGTTCACGGTGCCTCGTACGAGGCGGTGACCACACCGGGATCAGTGGAACGTCGCGGCGTCGCGGAGCCCTCCGCGGGCTTCGACCTCGTCAGCCACAGGCCGGTGACCACGGCGGTGGCCAGAAGGATGGCGCCCGCTGCGAGGAAGGCGCTGTTGAGGCCGGTCTCGAACGAGGCGCCGCCGGATTGCCGGGTGCGGACGACGGCTCCGAGCACCGCTACGCCGAGCACCGCACCGATCTGCCGGGTGGTGCTGCTGATGCCAGAGGCGAGGCCGCTTTCCTGTGGACCGACTGCTTGGATGGCGGCGCCTGTCAGTGGGGACATGGCCAGTGCGAAGCCGATGCCGACGAGTCCCAGCCGCCACCACACGTTCCCGTAGCCGGTGTCGGCGTGCACCGCGCCGAGCGCCAGCAGTCCCAGGCCGGCCAGGGCCAGGCCGGTGGTGACCAGGATTCGGAAGCCGTACCGGGCGGCGAGTCGGCCCGCGTACGGGCTGACGATCACCATGGCGAGGGACACCGGCAGGGTCTGCAGGCCGGCCCGCAGGATCGAGCTGCCCTGTACGTACACGAAGAACTGGGAGAAGAAGAACGACGAGCCCATGAGCGCGAACCCCACCACGACCATGGCGATGTTGGACACGGTGAACAGACGCTGCCCGAACAGCCGCAGCGGCAGCATCGGAGCGGAACGACGGGTTTCGACGGCGACGAAGGCGGCGAGGAGGATCACCCCGGCAGCGAAGCTGCCCAGGATCATCGGTGAGGTCCAGCCGCGGGCACCCCCCTCGATCAGCCCGTAGGTCAGTACCCCCACCGCCAGAACGGACAGCAGCGTGCCCGGGACGTCGATAGCGGGGGCGCTCGGGTTGCGGGACTCGCCGACGTAACGCAGGCCGACCAGCAGCAGGACCACGCCGATGGGCAGATTGACCAGGAAGATGGCGGGCCAGCCGAAGGCTTGTGTGAGCACGCCGCCGGCCACCGGGCCTGCGGCCAGGCCGATTCCGCTGAGTCCGGCCCACAGCCCGATCGCCTTGATGCGTTCCTGCGGCACCGGACAGGAGGCGGCGAGCAGGGCGAGCGAGGCAGGGCTCAGTGCCGCGGCCCCGATGCCCTGCAGCACCCGGCCGGCGACCAGCCAGCCGAGCGAGGGGGCGAGGCTGCACAGCAGCGACGCGGCGGTGAACACCGCCACGCCGGTCAGGTACACCCGCTTGCGACCGAAACGGTCGGCGAAGACACCGCCGGACAGCAGCAGCATGGCGACCAGCAGTACGTACGCGTCGACGATCCATTGCAGTCCGGTCAGCTCGGTGTGCAGCCGGTGCTGCATATCGGGCAGTGCCGCTCCGACGATCGTGTTGTCGAGCAGGACCATGAATTGGCCCAGGCAGGTCGTCGTGAGCAGCACGGCACGGCTCGATCGACTGCCTGCGGTCGCATGCGATGCGGCCATGGGATGCCCCTCCATCGTTGATTACGCCCGCCCGGTCGCGGTCGACGCGGGTGGTGATGCACCTGAGCGCACTAACGCAGTCGGTGACTGCGTTAGGTGACTATAGGGAGGGTCGCCTCATAAACGCAAGTGCTGACTGCGTTAAGGTGGTGGGATGAACGAGCCACAGCGAGCCCGGCGGCCCGGCGGGCGCAGCGCCCGCGTCGGCGCGCAGGTGCACCAGGCCGTCACCGCCCTGATCGGTGAGCGCGGCTACGGCAACTTCACCGTCGGCGAGGTCGCAACCCGCGCAGGCGTGGCCGACAGCAGCATCTACCGCCGGTGGGGCGACCTGGAAACCCTGCTCACCGACGTGGCGCTCACCCGCCTCAATGCGCAGTCGCCGATGCCCGACACCGGGAGCCTCGCCGGTGACCTGCGCACTTACGCGGCCCAAGTGGCCCGTGAGATCACCGGACCCGACGGTCCGGCGGTGCTGCACCTGGCCGTCGCCCTGTCGAGCAGCGGTCAGCAGGGGCTGCGGGCCGGCGCCGGCCTCCGCGCCGAACGCACCCGGCAGCTGCAGGCCATGCTCGATCGCGCCCGCGACCGTGGCGAGCACGCACCCGACGCGTTCGACGTGCTCGACCACATCCTGGCCCCGATGTATATCCGCGTCTTGTTCGGCATGGTTCCGCTCACCCCGGACTACATCGACGGGCTGGTCGACCGGTTGCTGTGACCTGCTCCGGTCCCCGCGCGGCAGCATCGTCAGGAAGCAGCCGGAGACGCGAGCCGCATCCCTGCCACGAGCATCAGCCAGAACCGGACAATCAACTCACGGGCCTTCGAAGCACCCCAGGACGGTCACCTGGTCGAAGCGCCGGGCCTTCACGTCCTTCCTCGCGATCGTCCAGAAGACGTCACCGCCGATGCGGAGGTTACCGAAGTCCAAGGCGCCGCCATACCATTGAGCGAGAAGGGCCCAGTCGTCGGGACGAGGCGGTGCCCATGGGCTGGCCCGCCTGCCCTCCGGCTTCCCTGCCCTCAGTGCCGCCATGGCGGCGGACGCGGTGATGGGGTCGTCCTCGCCGTAGGAGTCCCTGGAGTATCCGTCTATCTGCAGGTGACTCTCGTGGCGATGGTGCCTGTCCTCGTACAGCACGTCTGACCATGCCTGGCGCAGTTCCTTGGCGTGGGGGTGCTCGACGGGGTCGATAAGCACCTCGTTGTCTGGCAGGGAGAGGTCGTACTTCAGCCGTAGCTCTGCGCGGTCATAGCCGCCGTCCCCAGGGCGTTCATCGAGGCGTGTGCCGGCGGGGACGTACATCACTCGGCCGGAAGCACCAAGGTCGTCGGGGTGGAGCTGGGCGAAGAAGAGGAGCCGGCCGTCGGAGGGCAGTACCAGAGTCGTCGCGTCGTCGGGCAGCACGGCGAGGTCCAGCATCGCGATCAGGTGCAGCCCTGCCGGGAGTTGGGGAGCGTCGGCGGGGAGCAGGTGGGGCCCGCCGAAGTGGCCCACGACCGGCCCGTCCACGGTGGACGCCAGGGTGGCGCAAGGGCGGGCGGCCTCGAGCCACCTCTCCACCTCGGCAGACGGGACGCCGCCCGCGAGCGCCTTCTCACGGAACCGGTTCATCTTGTCGAGCATCTCGGGTTTCATATGGTGAACATAGTGGCGGGTACTGACCCATGGGCCGGACCGTGACCTGCACCGGCAACTGCCGGTTCTTCCCGCAGGGCGGACGCCGCCCGCAACGTGGAGCGGATGGTCGCGATCGCCCGTGCCCTGGTCGACCAGGGCACACCATTGCGGCTCAAACGATGTCGCACACCGGTCCGTTCACGGGAATCGGCGCCGTGGGCGCGGTCGTCCTGGACGTCGTCGTCCACAAGGGCCACGGTCGGAGTCGGCGGAGTGACGTTATACGGGCGGTCCTCGGGTACTCGCCCCATCGTGCCGAGGGCTCTGACCGGACGTCAGCCCCTCGGCAGCAACGATCGCGACAGAGAGGGAAGTTCTCAGATGAGCACGGTCAAGGAAGCGGTGGACGTCGAGGTTCCCGTGCACACCGCCTACAACCAGTGGACCCAGTTCGAGGAGTTCCCGCACTTCATGGAGGGGGTCGAGGAGGTCAGGCAACTCGACGAGCGGCACAACCACTGGATCACCCAGGTCAGCGGTGTGAAGCGCGAGTTCGACACCGAGATCGTCGACCAGCTCCCCGACGAGCGCATCACGTGGCGTACCACCACGGGTGACACCAGCCAGAAGGGCACGGTCCGCTTCCAGCGCCTGGACGAGACGCACACCCGGGTCGAACTCGTCATGGACGTCGAGCCCACCGGCATCGCGGAGAAGACCGGCGACATGCTGGGAGTCATCGACCGACGGGTGAAGGGCGACATGCAGCGCTTCAAGGAGTACATCGAGAAGCGCGGCGACGAGTCCGGAGCCTGGCGCGGGCGCATCAGGCCAGGTGAGTGACCCCGGCACCGCCCCGCGACTCACTCGCCGAGCGGCCACACCATGCGCGTGGGCCCGACCCCTCAGCAAGGGGGCGGGCCCACCCGCGTGTCCGGGCACCTCCCGCCAGGACGAAGGCTGCGCCGGGCCCGCCTTCACACCCTCCGCGACGCCTCCTTGCGGCGGTGGGACGGAGGAGGCAGAGGCCAGGTCGGATCACGGTCTCCAGACGGCAGGGCAGCAGATCCAGCTCGAGCTACCGAGAGGTGCGGCAGCCATGGGAGACTGCGACGACGCCGTGTTTCGAATCCACCGGATTGTCGTCTCGACCGGATGTTGATCTCCCCGCTCTCTCAGCGGTGGTGGCGGGGGTAAGCGGGCAGGTGGTCGGGTTCTCCCGATCCGGGAGACGCCAGGCGTCCCCGTTCAGCGGGCATCAATCCTGGGATCGGTCCGGCGTGCGCAAGGCGAGCATGGCGACGTCGTCGTCGTTGTCGTCCGGTCGCACCTCGTGCAGCAGGGAGTCGCAGAACCCGGGGAGTGGACGGCGGGCGAGGGACGCCGCGTGCCGGCGCAGCCGGTCCAGCCCCCGGTCGATGGAATGGTGCGGGGACTCGACCAGCCCATCGGTGTACAGCAGCAGCGTCGCGCGGGGCGGCAGCACGGTGACGGTGTCGGGGCGTGGTCTGTCGGCCCCGGTGCCGAGGAGGACGCCGTGGGCGTCGTCCAGATAGCGGGCCTGGCCGTCGTGGGCGATGAGCAGGGGCGGCGGATGGCCGGCGTTCGTCCACCGCAGGTGCCAGAGACCGTCGTCACCGCGCCAGATCCTGCCGAGGATCATGGTCACCATGGGGACCTCGGCGATGTGCATCACGGCCTCGTCGAGCTGTTTGACCACGGCACTGGGGTCGGCCGTTGGCTGGGACCAGGCGAAGGCGCGCAGCATGTTGCGTACCTGGGCCATGCCGGCCGCGGCGTCGAGATCGTGCCCGACGACATCACCGATGACCAGGGCGTGCGCCTCGGGGGACAGGGCGAAAGCGTCGTACCAGTCTCCGCCCACAGAGGAGGCGTGCGGTGCGGGCAGGTACCTCGTCGTCATCTCGAGGCCGGGCACGCTGGGGAGCTGCGGCAGCAGATGGCGCTGCATGGTTTCGGCGACCTTGCGCTGGCGCTGGTACAAGCGGGCGTTGTCCAGGGCGAGACCCGTGCGGCGCGTCAGGTCCTCCAGCAGCGGCAGGTCCGCGGCGGTGAAGGCGTCAGGGCGCTGCGAGCGACCCAGGGTCAGGGCGCCGAGTACGTCCCGCAGACCGCGGATGGGCGCGATGATCGCGGAGTGCATGCCCGTCGTGGTGAAGAGGCGATGCTGTTCGACGGCGATACCCGAGTCGGGCTCGCCCTGGTAGGTGGAGGGGCCGGCGAGTGAGGAGGCGACGCCGCGCA
The DNA here is from genome assembly GCF_055575415.1 of Streptomyces sp. NPDC034099. Taxonomy (NCBI): domain Bacteria; kingdom Bacillati; phylum Actinomycetota; class Actinomycetes; order Kitasatosporales; family Streptomycetaceae; genus Streptomyces; species Streptomyces sp. NPDC034099. The sequence continues at coordinate 535,295 of NZ_JBVISR010000003.1, forward strand.
GCGCCCTGGACAGAGGCATCGGGGACTCCTCGGGGACCGGTGGCATGGGCCCCTGCAGATCCTCCCGCTCGATCAGCACGCCGTCCTTGTGTTCCATCACCAGTGCGCGCGTCACCTCGTCGCGTTCGGTGAGCAGGTCGAACACCGCCCAGTCCGCCAGCCGGGGCACCGTCAGGGCCACCAGCCGGTGCAGCGCCTCGTCCACGTCCAGCGTTGATGTGAGCGTCGTGGTCGTCTCCGCCAGCAGGGCCAGGCGCTCCAGCTCCGTCAGCGGAGCAGGGGTTCCTGCATCACCCTTGACGAGTGTCACCGCGGTCGGTTCGTACAGCAGCACGAGCCCGCCCGGCGCGTTCGCGCCGAGTGCGTAGGGTGTGACCACCCAGGACAGCAGGACGAGGGAGCCGTCTCCGAGGACGAACCGCCCGGTGTCGCCGTGGCTGGTGCTGCCTTCGAGCAGCGCTCTGCGCAGTGGGCAGCTGGTGCGGGGCATGGGGTGCCCATGGTCGTCCCGGTGCAGCAGGTCGTGGAAGTCCTCTCCGACGAGCTCCACGAGGCTTCTGCCCAGCATCCTGAGGGCCGCGTCATTGGCTGCGACGATGGCGCCGTCGTCGTCCAACACGATGGCGGACGTCCTCACGTCGTCCAGCGTGATGTGGAGCAGGGCACCAGGCCGCGGCCGGTTCGGGGGCTCTGGGGAGTCGTGTTGCGTCCGGCCGTCGCGCCGCGGAGGACCGTCCATGACGGCATGCTGTCAGGGCATGCGGCGCCGGTGCAACAGGCGCCGGGAGCGAGTCGCCATGTCCATACCTTCCCCTTCGCCCCGCGGCTCGCCGGAACACCGGTGCAAGGCAGTTCTCCGCACTTCCCATTTCACGGGACCGCTACCCGTCCCTGGACGGCTAAGCCCGCGACGTGGTGGAGGTACGCGAAGCGCCCGGCTCCCGCGTTGCAGCGACGACGAGGGCCGCGGGTGCGGGTTCAGCGCCGAGGACATCGAGGTGGGCGGACTGCGGCACTGCCCCTATCGCGCACCGCTCGTGTGAGCATAGGGCGACAGCGTGGTGCCGGACGGTCGTCCGCGGTCGGTCTCGTCCTGTACGAGCAGGGAGAGGAGCGAGGCCACGGTCAGGCCCGCTTCGGCGGGGTGGCGCAGGACCCGGTCCGGCTGGATGCGGTAGGTGTTGGTGCGCCCGTCCCGGGTGTGGGAGAGGTAGCCGTCCTGCTCCAGGTCGGAGATGATCCGCTGGACGGCCCGCTCGGTGAGCCGGCAGCGGACGGCGATGTCACGGATACGGATGTTCGGGTTGTCGGCGATGGCCGCCAGCACCCGCGCGTGGTTGGTGACGAACGTCCATCCGGTGTGAGATTCAGGTGCCTCTGCCATGCACTGATTCTACTAATCATCCTGGCGGGAATGTAGCCGGTCCGCCGTGGCGGACCGGCTCCGATGCTCAGGCAGTCCGGATGCGGCCCCGTCCACCGCGGCGCTGTCGTGGACGCCGGGGGAGTACCGCTTCGTCATGCGCGAGGTCCTCGCCGACCTCGGGGCCGTAGGTGGGGGCCGTGAAGAGGTTCTGCCATTGAGGCTTGGGAGGAGCCGTCCCGTCAACGGCCTGTTCTCCACGGCGAATCTGCGGGTGTGACATCGTTTGTTCCTTACTTCGCTACTTCTTTCCGCTTCTGCTGCGGACTGTGGCGCCTGTCAACGGGCCGCACGGCGGTCGGACCGGTGGCGAAGCCACAGGGGTAGGGCGTACCACGACAGTGCGAACCACAGCATCACGCCGCCGACGAGCAGTTTCGCCATGAGCCCCGGTACCACGACGTGCAGGATCAGAAGCAGAGTGCAGCCGATGGTCAGGGCCATCAGGAGCATGCCGCCCATCATCAGCCGGTGCGCCACCTCGACCATCTCGTCCTTCATTCGCTGCCCCGAGAGGAAGCGATGGATGGAGACCGGGGCGATCAGGCACGCGGTGGCCGTGGCACCCGAGATGACGGTGGTGACGTACACGGCGTGGTCGAAGGTGTCCAGGTCGTGGAAGAGCGGGGTGAACGCGACGCTGAGCAGGAAGCCGAAAAGGATCTGGACACCAGTCTGAGCGACGCGCGTCTCCTGCATGATCTCGTTCCAGCGACGGTTGACCCGCTCGCGTGGCGTCTCCGGTGCCTCGTCCGTGGCGACGTCGCCGTGCGCTCCGCACGTACAGCATCCGCCGGCCCCTGCCTCCGGCCGCCCGATCGACTCCGTCGTCATGTTTGTGTTTTCCCCTCCGTCTGTGGTCCGTTCATCTGCCCGTTGAAGCTGGTCGCATGCCGCAGACAGTGATGGTGCGATGGGTTTCGTCCTGTATGGGCAGGGAGAGGAGGGGGCACGGCCACGCCTGCCGCGTCGCAGATGATCCGCTGGACGGCGCGTTCGACGGGGCAGCAGTGGCCGGCGATGTCGATGGCCGCCAGCGCGCGGGCGTGGATTGGTGACGAAGGTCCATCTCGCATGAGTCTCGGACACCTCAAGCTTGCACGGCGCTTCTGCGTACCGTCTTTGCATGAATCAAAGTACATGACATACTTTTCGTGTAATGGATGACAGGCCTGTGTGTGGGAGGGACCCGAAGGTGTCTTTGCATGAGGCGGCCACTGGGTGCGCGGACGCTGACGTGGCCCGGCCGCAGGGTCTCGACCAGGCCTCGGTGGCGCAGTACGAGTGTTGCGGTGTCTGCGTCGTCGGTGCGCGTGGCCCATACGATCTGAACTCGATCACCCCGCTGGCGGAGGCGTTGGACGCGGCGGCGAAAGAGCATTCGAAGGTGGTTCTGGATGCTTCCGGCATCGCCTTCGCCGACTCGGCTCTCCTGAACCTGCTGATCCTCACCCAGCGATCCGTCGACCTCCGAGTGGCCGCGCCGACACAGCAGTTGCGCCGCCTTCTCGACATCACCGGGGTCGACACGCATCTCAAGGTGCGGGCGACAGTGGAGGAGGCCGCCACCTGCTAGGCCCCGCAGTCCCGGCCAGGAGGTCGGAATGGACCTTTCGACACGGGGCATTCGGGATTCTGTTTGACGCGTCCTCGCCCAAGTTGCGGGGACCGTGGAGATGGAGACAGTCACCGCCTCGCGGTGCGGCGGTCGGCCGTCGCGCGGGCGGGATTCACCAGGGGAGAGGTAAGACGATGATCCTTCCGGCGGAGAAGGAACTGCGTGCGGTGCTGGCTCGGTTCGCCCACGCGCGCATGGAACACGACGTGTGTCCCACCGGCCACACCAGCAGGGCACTCGACGACGCCACCTACACGCTGTGCGTGATGACCGGGGCCCGCACTGCCGAGGACGCCCTGATCGCGGCGGACGCCCTGCTCGCGCGGTACACCGGCCGTACGAGCGTTTCCCAGGACGAGGAGCGGTTGGCCGCCTGAGGGGTGTCCGGTCATTGTTCGGTCTTCCTCCGCGAGCGGCTCACCGGGACGCGGCCGTCGGGACGGGCAGCGCGTGCCGTCAGGGGGCGAAGGTGGCGCCGAAGCCGGTGAAGTCGGTGCGCAGGGCCTTGAGGGCCGGTACGCCACGGTCGACGCCGTAGAGACGAAGGTGACGGCCTTGGTGTTCCACTCGGCGTGCACGCGGTCGAGAGGGTTCTTGGGGACGCCGGGGAAGGGGTGGTTGTACTCGGGAGTGACGATCACATGGCCGTCGTAGGCGGCGACGGTCCGGGTCCCCTGCCGGGTGCGCGGCTGTAGCCGACCTATGGCTGGGGGCTCGCCGGTCTGTGGCAGGTCGACCTGGTCGTGGTCTGCGTCGCCGCGCTGACGTGTCTGGTCGAGAACCCGCTGTGCGACGTGTGCGCCGGTCCGCCCGGTACGGCTGCCGACGAGGGTGATCGCGATCTTCGACATGGCGTCTCCCGTCTCCGGAAGTGACCGCGTGAGATCGGGATCAGTGGTGTGCGGTCGCGTCCCGGGGCGTGAGGAAGGAATCGAGGAGGGCGAAGACCGCCTCCGGCTTCTCGCGCAGGGGCAGATGCCCGGCGCCCTCGACGAGTTCGAACCGCGCCTGGGGGAAGGCGGCCGCATAGGCACGGCCGAAGTCGGGCGTGACGACCGTGTCGTCGCCGCCCCAGATCACCAGCACCGGACAGGTGACGGTGGAGAAGCGGGGCAGCAGGCCGGCGTCCGACATGGCCGGCCCGGCGTAGGTACGCAGGGCGGCCATCGACTGTGGGGACGGTCCGCCGCGCGGGGCGGGTTCCTGGGGTGGTGGTCCGGTGGGTGCGGTGACCTGCTGGCCGGGCACGACCGGGCCGATGGCGTCCATGAGGACGAGCTGGGAGACGCGGCCTGCGCGGTCGTCCAGGACCGTCTGGGCGGCGACCCAGCCGCCGAAGGACGTGCCGATCACCGTCACGTCGTGGAGGCCGAGGTGGTCGAGCAGGTTCAGGTAGAGGGAGGCGAGCGCAGGGACGCTGTCCAGGTCGTCGGGGCGTGCGGTGCCGTCCCAGCCCGGATGGGTGGGCGCCAGCACCCGGTGGCGTGCCGCCAGGTGGCCGACCAGGGGGCTGAGGCTGCCGGGGCCGGGGCCGCCGTGCAGGACGAGGACGGGGTTGCCCTGGCCGGCCTCGTGCAGTCGCAGGTCGAGACCGGCCCGGACCTGGGCGGTGTGGCGGGCGGGTGGAGTCGGTGAGGTCATGAGGTCCCTTCCGGATGCGGCGGGCGTCGCGAAGACGGGTCGGGCTGTCACTGGTGGGCGGGTCCGGTGGTGAAGAACCTGGTCATCTGCTCCAGGCCGTCGGGGCCGAACATGGTGTCCAGGCTGGCGGCGGACTCGGCGGCGGAGGTTTCGCTGCGCGGGAAGAGCGCTTCCTCGTAGGCGGTCAGGGCGGCCTCGGTGTCGTCGGGGTGGGCAGCGAGGGCGAGGGCGAGTTCGGCGCCGTCGTACATGGCGAGGTTGGCGCCCTCGCCCGCGAACGGAGACATGACGTGGGCGGCGTCGCCGAGCAGGGTGACGCCGGGGACGCGGTCCCAGCGGTGGCCGACGGGCAGGGCGTGGATGCGGCGCGGGGTGATCGTGTCCGCGTCGGCGACCAGGCCGCGCAGGCCCTCGTTCCACCCGTCGAAGTGGGCGAGGACGGCGGCCTTGGCGGCGGCGTGGTCACTGAAGTCGACGGTGTCGATCCAGCCCTCGTCCGTCTTCAGAGCGGTGTAGACGTGCAGGCTGCCGTCGGGCTCGCGGTGCGCGAGGAAGCCCCGCTCGTGCCCCAGCGCCATGAAGAAGCCGCCGCCGATGACCGCGGCGCTGCGCGGATGCTGGGTGTCGGCCTCGTACAGGTCCGTCTCCACGAAGGAGATGCCGGTGTAGGCGGGCTTGGCGTCCGAGAGCAGCGGCCGGACACGCGACCAGGCGCCATCGGCGCCGACGAGGAGGTCGGTGGTGACGGCCGATCCGTCGGCGAACGTCACTTCGTGGCGGCCGTCACCCAGCGGCCGAGCGCCGGTGGCCTTGCGGCCCCAGCGGACCGTGCCGTCCGGCAGGGAGCTCAGCAGCACGTCACGCAGTTCACCACGGTCGACCTCCGGGCGCTCGCCGGTGCCGTCGTCCTCTTCGGCGACGCGGACGGTGCCGTCGGGGCCGAGCAGGCGCATGGCCTGGCCGCCCTCGTGGACGAGGCGGAGGAAGTCGTCGTGCAGGCCGGCGGCGTGCAGGGCCTTCTGGCCGTTTTCGGCGTGGATGTCGAGCATGCCGCCCTGGGTGCGGGCCTCAGGGCCCGTCTCCAGGTCGAAGACCGCGGACTCGATGCCGTTGACGTGGAGGACGCGGGCGGCGGTCAGACCGCCGAGACCACCGCCGATGATCGCGACGGGGAAGTGGGTGGTGCTCATCGTGAACCTCTTCGCGGAAGTGGGGTGTGTGCACGGCCGGGGAGGCGGCTCCACCGCCGGGGCGGGACGGCGTGCTGCTGCGTAGTGGCGTCGCAGTGGTCTCTCCGGCCACTTCCACCGTAGCGAACATGTTCGTAGCGAACAAGTTCGGTGAGGAGTGTGCGTCACCACGGCTTCCCCGGCCCGACGCGCGTCGTCCCGCCGCCGGACCCGGACAGAAGGGCTCAGTCAGCCCGGTCGGGTACCGGGGTGTGCGTGATGCCGTTGACGAGGACGTCGAAACTCCAGCGCATCCGGTCCTGGGCCGCACCGTCGATGAGGTCCGGCATGTGGGCGGCGATCGCCGGATGCGTGGCCTCGTCGACGGAGCGCAGCGCACGCACGGTGGCGTTCCAGTCTTCCCCGGAGGTGGGGTCGTGCTCGTGGGTCGACTGCTCTGCGGCGGTGGCCGTGGCGTCCTGGAGCAGCTTGTCCACCCCCCAGGCGACCTGAGTCCGGGGCGCGCCGCTGTGTGCGAGCAGGTCGAGGATCCGTTCCACCAGCCGCAGATAGTTCTCGCCGCTCGGCCTGGCCACGAGCGCGGACCGGGCGAGCTGCGGGTGCTCGAACAGCACCAGGGTGTACGACGTCAGGACCGCGTTGAGCTGGTCACGCCAGCCGTCACCGCCACCCCGGCCGCTCAGGTCCACCTCGCCCAGCAGTGCGTCAAGCACCGCCGCGTGCAGTTCGGCGGTATTGGCGACGTAGACGTACAGGGAGGCCGGCCCGGTGTCCAGCTCCTGCGCCAAACGCCGCATCGTGACCTTCTCCAGCCCCTCCGCCCGCATGATCTGCACGGCCGTGTCCACGATCCAACGCCGGGACAGAGCAGGCTTCGCCGGACGCTCCCGCCGGCTGACCGGCTCTTTTCTCGCACTCATGACATCGATCGTAACGAACGCGTTCGACGCCTGCTGCGGTCGGCGTTCCCGTCGGAAAACGACCTTCTTGCGCAGCTTCCGAAGATGGCGGCGGCGGCCACGGCCGTCCGTCCCCCACCGCTGCCGTCGGCGTTAAGCAGTCGATCAAGAGCGCAGATTGTCGCAGCGCTGTTATATTAGCGCTGTGACATCTTCGGATCCCACAGCGCTACCCGACCCATGGCACTCCCTGCACGAGCTTCTGGCCGCCATGGATGCCGAGATCGAGCAGGTATACGTCGAGCGTGGCATCGAGGGGGTGCGGCCGCGGTTCGCCTATCCGCTGATCCGGCTCGCCCACACCGGACCACTGACCATTCGCGAGCTTGCGAAGTCGCTGGACCGCTCGCACTCCGCGATCAGCCAGACCATCGCCGCCATGCGCAAGGAGGATCTGGTCACCTCCGAGCCGGGGCCTGACGCCCGCACCCGGCGGATCGACCTGACAGCGCGCGGCCGGTCGCTGGTGCCGTTCCTGGAGGCGGAGTGGCGCGCCACCCACGAGACGGTCGCCGAATTGGACAGCGAGATCCCCTACGCGATGACCACCGTCGTCGAAGAGGTTCGGCGGGCGCTGGAACGCCGGTCGATGCGGCAGCGGATCCTCCACCACCTCGTCGAGCCACCGCGATGAGGGGGCGTGTCCGTCTCCGGTTCCTTGACACCCGCCCGCTGCGTGGCAGTCATCCGTTTCGCGACCTGTGGATCGGCACCTCGGTCTCTCAAGTCGGTGGGCAGATAGCAAACGTGGCGGTGCTGGCCCAGGTCTGGGACCTGACCGGCAGCCCGGTAGGCACCGGTGCCATCGGGCTCGCCACCGGCCTGCCGATGGTGCTGTTCGGGCTGCTCGGCGGCACGTTGGCCGATACCGTTGACCGCCGTGCGGTGGTGCGGGCCACCACCGCAGGCCAACTGCTGGCCGCCGCCGCGCTGTGTGCCCAGGCCCTGGCGGACAACCGGAACGTGCTGCTGCTGCTCGCCCTGGTCGCCGTGGGGACGAGCTGCAGCGCTCTCGGAGCTCCTGCCCGGCGTACCTTCCCGGTCCGGCTGCTGCCGGACGACCAGGTCGCGGCCGGCCTTGCGTTGACCAACGTCTCCTTCCAGGCAGCGATGCTGGCCGGGCCCGCGATGGCTGGGCTGATCATCGCCCGCTGGGATCTCCCTGCCGCATACGCAGCCCAGGCAGCGGCCATGGTCGTCTCGATGCTCGCGGTGATCCGCCTGCCTGCCATGCGGCCTGAAGGTGCCGACGCGGCGGGCGGCAGACGCCGGCCGAAGCGTGGCGGTTGGCGGATCGTCCTGCGTAGCCCGCCACTGTGGGGCTCGATGGCCACCGACCTGTCCGCAACGCTGCTCGCCATGCCCATCGCGCTCTTCCCGCTGGTCAACGAGATCCGCTTCGGGGGTAACCCGCAGACTCTCGGCCTGTTCCTCTCGGCCGTCGCGGTCGGGGGGATCACGGCCGGTCTGCTCTCCGGGACGGTGACGCGCTGGCGCCGTGCCGGCCTGGTGCAGCTGTCCGCAGCCGGTGTCTGGGGCCTGGCCCTGGCCTGTTTCGGTCTGGCGGGGCCGTTGTGGCTGGCGCTCGGGTGCCTGGCCGTGGCGGGCGCTGCCGACACCGTGTCTGTCGTCACCCGCAGTGCCCTGGTTCAGCTGGAGACCCCGGACGCGTACCGGGGGCGGGTCTCCTCGGTGGAACACGTCATCGGTGTCGCGGGCCCCGAACTCGGCAACTTCCGTGGTGGTCTGTTGGCGTCGGCCACCTCCGCCTCCTTCTCCCTGGTCTTCGGCGGCCTGTCCGCCATCCTGGCGATCGCCGCCGTGGCCGCGACCAACGCGCCCCTTCGCGCCTACCGCACACCGCCTGCTCCCGCCAAGCCAACCGTCCCTGGGGCCGCCGACGCGGGGGCAGCCGTTGGTCAGGTTTCCTGATTAGCCAGCAGCCTTGAGCCCGGAAAGAAGTCTCGCGGGACCGACGCTACCGCGGCAACGACATTCAAGGGGGAGCCAGTGAAGCGACGCGTACTCGGGAGCCACCACACCGGCCTCGGCACACAGCGCAAACGACTGGGTGAAAACCACCCAGGGCGCGCCCGCGGGATGGGCGCGCAGAACCGCGAAGAGCTACGTCAGTGGTGTCCAGCACCCGAGACGACCGGCCCAGCTGCTGATTTCGAGTCGCTAGGTCTAGATGAGTGGCCCCGAAGCAGTCAGCGAAGGGAGTCGATGACGAACTGTGCCCGCTCCACGACGGGGACGAGGGGAAGGTGTACCAGTTCGTAGCCGTAGGCGGCGTAGATGGTAGCCATTGCCTCATAGGTACGTTCGGCCTCTTCGTAGGACTGCTTGCGCTCGTTGTCCTGTTCGTAGATCTCCGGCCAGGGGGGTGCGATGAACACGCGGCGGTGGTATCGGAACCTCTGCGCGGCAGCGCGAACGTACTCCGGTACGGGCAGCCCTTCCAGCTTCAGGTAGCCCACGATGTCGGGGACTCCTCGGTCGAAGAAGACGGGTGCCGTCTGTGCTGCGGCGATGCGGTATGAGCGCACTTCCCAACAGAGCATCAGTTCCGCGAACAGGGCTGGATCTGTCCAAGGCAGCGCCCGTCCGGCGATGGCGACCTGGTCCTGGATGACCCCGCGCCCTGCCTCGGGGGACCTCGCGTAGCCCATGCCCTCCAGGTGGTCGATCAAGGTGCTCTTCCCGGACCCGGGGGCCCCGGTCAGGACGATGAACCGCTCCGACTCCGATGTCATGGCGCACCTTCTCGATCTCGCACAACCGATCACCCCCAATACAAAAGGTGCCCAAGGTCATTGCGTGACGAACGACCTGGACACGTGAAGATCGATTCGGTGGCGCACTTCTACACGAACTAGTACTCCAGTGCGGTTTCGTGATCTATCCAGCGGGCTCGTCGGTGGCCCTCGTCGGTAGTGGCGACGTCGGGCTGTTGCCTGGTGGTGTCTGCGCCAGGTGGACCAGTGCAGCAGCTTGGCCACTGACCGGGCCGGTGGGTGGAAGACGACGGCAAGCAGGTGGCGGATTTCCGGGACGGTCAGCGCGATGGGGTCCCGGCTGAGGGCGGGATGGTGCGGATTGGCGGGCCGGTCGGGGGCCGCGTCGGCGGCGAGGGCGGTCAGGAAGGCCAGGGCGAGCATGGCGAGGGTGACGTGCCTGTGCCAGGAGGTCCAGTTGCGGACCTGGTAGTGGTCGAGTCCGACCTGGCCCTTGGCGGCCTGGAAGCATTCCTCCACGCTCCAGCGGATGCCGGCGACGCGGACCAGTTCGGACAGGGGCGCCTGGGCGGGTGACCAGCACAGGTAGAAGGCGAGTTCGCCAGTGGTCCGGTTGCGGCGGATGAGCAGGTGGCGGTGGCTGCTGGCGCCGATGTGGATCCAGGCCCAGTCGTAGTAGCGCGGGCCTTTCGCTCCGTTGCCGGCGCTGTGGCGGTGCCAGGCCGTGGCGGGCAGACGGCTGGCGATGGTGTCCGCGCGGAGGGGAGTGCGGCCGTGGTTGATGCGGACCCGAATCGAGCAGGCGATGGCCATGACGTAGCCGATGCCGCGTTTTTCCAGGGTTGTTCGCAGCTGCGGGTCCTGGCCGTAGGCCTCGTCGCCGGTCACCCAGGAGGCGGTGACACCGCCGTCGAGCGCGGCAGCGATCATCTCACCGGCAAGGCGGGGCTTGGTGGCGAAGTCCACCTCGTCGGGTATCCCGGCAGCCCGGCGGCGCTCGGGATCGGTGCACCAGGAGTGCTCGGGCAGGTAGAGGCGGCGGTCGATCAACGCTCGTCCCCGGCGGGTGGCGTAGGCGAGGAACACACCGACCTGGCTGTTCTCGATGCGTCCGGCGGTGCCGGTGTACTGCCGTTGCACGCCCGCCGAGGCGGACCCCTTCTTCACGAACCCGGTCTCGTCCACGACCAGGACACCGCCGTCGGTGCCGAGGTGTTCGGCGGCGTAGGCGCGCAGGTCGTCGCGGACGGTATCGGCGTCCCAGCGGGCGTAGCGCAGCAGGCGCTGCATCGGCCCGGGCCGGGCGTGACCGGCTTGTTCGGCCAGCTGCCAGCAGTTCTTCCGCTCAACGCCCGACAGCAGCCCGAGCAGATAGGCGCGGGCCGTCCTCCGTGGCTCAACCCGCCCGAACCGGCCCGCGATCCGGGCCGTGACCCGGTCGAACATGGCCCACCAGCGGGCAGGGTCTACGTTATGGCTCGCGGCCACCGCACGATCTTCAGGAGTCCACACAACCCCCGATGATCAGGCGGTGGCCGTACCCGTTCCCGGCCGGGTCCGCGACAAGTTCGCGAAGTCGGACTGGAGTCCTAACCCCGAGCGACCTCAGCGGTGTGTGCGGGGGTGTAGCGCTCGCCCGTCACCTGGTCGCTCAGCGGGTCCAGCGCGGCCAGCGCCTCGGCGTCCAGGGTGAGCTCCAGCGCGGCCGCGTTCTGCTCCAGCCGGGCCGGGCTGCGGGTGCCCGGAATGGTCGCCACCGCCACCCCGAGCCGCTCGGCCTGGGCGTACACCCAGGCCAGCGCCACCTGGGCCGGGGTGGCACCCAGCCGGTCGGCCACCTCGCGCACGGTCTGCGCGATCTTCTCGTTGGCCTCGCCCGCCTCGCCGGCGAAACGGGGGTTGGTGCGCCGGAAGTCCTTCTCGCCCAGCGTGGAGCGGTCCAGGGCGCCGGTCAGGAACCCCCGCCCCAGCGGCGAGTACGGCACCAGCCCGACCCCCAGCTCGGCCATCACCGGGGTAACCGCCTCGACGTCGCGGCTCCACAGCGAGTACTCGCTCTGCACCGCGGTGATCGGGTGCACCGCGTGCGCCCGGCGCAGCAGCTCGCCGTCGACCTCGGACAGGCCCAGATGGCGGACCTTGCCCGCCTCGACCAGCTCGGCCATCGCCCCAACGGTCTCCTCGATCTCCACGTCCTGGGGCGGGCGGTGGGCGTAGTACAGGTCGATCACCTCGACGCCCAGCCGCAGCAGCGAGGCGTCGCAGGAGCGCAGCACGAAGTCCCGGGCACCGCGGATGCGGCGTCCCCGGTCGCCGGCACTGCGGTCGATGCCGAACTTGGTGGCCAGCTGCACCTGCTCCCGGCGGCCGTGGATGGCCCGGCCCACCAGCACCTCGTTGTGCCCGGTGCCGTAGGCGTCGGCGGTGTCCAGGAATGTGATGCCCAGCTCCAGGGCCCGGTCGATGGTGGCCAGGCCGCCGTCCCAGTCGGCGGCACCGTAGCTCTCGCTCATCCCCATGCACCCCAGGCCCATCGCGCTGACGGTGAGACCGGGCGAGCCGAGCGTGGTTCGGGTGATCATGCGCGGACACTCCTCCTGCCCAGCGGACCGGGCGGTACCTCGAGGGCTGACGAATTGCCTCCGACGCTAGGACTTGGAGCGCGTTCGAAGTCAAGCCGGAGGGACGGCCCCCGCCGACGGGTCAGGCACGGCGGGAGCGGGTGAGGGTGAAGCGGTCCACCGGCAGCAGGTCGCCACAGGGCCCGGACACCGCGTACTTCCCGGCCGTCTTCACCAGCGGGTGCAGCAGCCCAGCGGCCGGACCCGGTCCCAGCAGGATCAGCGACAAGATCGCGAAGTCAGACTGGAGTACTAGCTGATGACTACCCCCTGATCCATTCAGACTGGGACGCGAGCATCCGTCGGCAGGGGGTGCCCTGGACGCCCTGATCGGCCAGGAGTGCGCGGCGGTTCTCGACTGTTCCTGCGGCATCGGCACGCAGGCCATCGGCCTGGCGCTGCGCGGGCAGCGGTCCCCGGGACCGGCCTCAGCCCCCGCGCCGCGGCCCGCGCTGTCCGTGAGGCCGCCAGCCGGAACCTGTGCCTGCGCACGGCCGCTGCCGACATGCGACGCCTCCCGTTTTCCTGAGGGCCGTTTCGACACGGTCGTCGGCGCCGACAACTCGCTGCCTCACCTGCTGACAGAGCAGGATACGGACACCGCCCTGGCCGAGATGCGCTGCGTGCTACGTCCCGACGGCCTGCTACCGGTCAGCACACGCCACCATGACGACCTGCTTCGCGACCGTCCGGTTTCGACGCCTCCACAAGTCCACAGGAACGTCGACTGCGCCGACGGCGAAGCAGGACCGCGCGGAGAAGCAGACGGAAGGGGTTGCACAGTCGTCCGGGTGCGGTTCGCACCACGGCTGAGCCGCTACCGGCCCCGGGGGGATGAACTGCGGGCACCGTCCGTGACGGGCCCGTCTGGGGCGGGCTGTCGGCGCCTCCGTGTGAGGAGGAACGCGGCCAGGAGGAGCAGGGCGGCGGTGACGAGCAGTGCGAGGGGTGCGAGGTCGGTCAGGAGGGTGAGGATCCGACCGGCTGATGCCGCCTTGTCGCCCAGGTCGTGCGCGCTGTCCGGAGTGACCTTGAGCGTCAGGGCAGATACCGGCATCAGAGGCGTTGGCGCACCGGCGACAGAGGTGGTCGCCACCGTCTTCCTGCTCAGGGTCTGGTCGAGGGCGATGCCGGTCTGCTGGTCGATGTGGGCGACCAGCGTTGACTGGCCGAGGTAGGTGAGCGGCACCGGGTCCGGCAGTGCGGCCAGCGCGTTGGGCGTGAGACGGGCCTGAGTCCCTGGGGCGAGGGTGTGCACCAGGCCCGCGACGAGGTTCTTCGGCAGGGTGGTGGGCAGCGGTTCGAGCACGGCCGGGTCCTTGACGGGGGCAGAGACCTTGATCTCGTAGACGTTCACCGCGCGGCCCTCCCGACGTGCGGTTCCGGTGTAGTGGACGGGCACGATCGAACGGGTCGTGGCGTCGTAGTACGTGTGGGAGTCGTCCTGTCCGGCGTCCGGCGGGAAGGCCGAACTCAGGGCTCCTTGCGAAGGCTCCACCGATGTCGAGGCGGGTGGCGACGCACCCTCCCTGCTTGTCCGGTCGACGGCGTACGTCTTCGAGCTGGGCAGGGACTGCTCGCCGGCGTGGACCGTCAGGAAGTCCTCGATCACGGCGGTGTCGCCGTGTGTGGACGTGACCCGCACTCGCCGGTCGGCGGTGACCGGGATGCCGGAGCGGAGCGCGTGCGCGGTGTCCCCGGAGAGCAGGGCCTTGCCGTCCAGCAAGGTGGCCTTGCCCGCGTAGTGCACTGTCTGGTCGGTGTCGCCGGGCAGTTTCGTCGCGTTCGGGGCCACGACGAGCCGTACGACGGCCGCGGCGGCGACGAGGAGCACGGCCAGGGCGATGAGCACGATCGACGGACGGCGAGCGGACACGGCGTCCTCCCTTCAACGGTCTGGTCACATGTTCTCGGCGCCGGCCCTGATCGCTTCGCGGATGCGGGGGTAGGTGCCGCACCGGCAGATGTTGCGGATTCCGTCCAGGTCGGCCTCGGTGATCGTGCGGCCCTCCTCCCTGACGCGGCGGACCAGGGCGACGGCGGCCATGATCTGTCCGGGCTGGCAGTAGCCGCACTGGGCCACGTCCTGGTCGAGCCAGGCCTTCTGCATCGGGTGCAGGTCCGCGCCCACGGTGGCCGGGAGACCCTCGATGGTGGTGACCTCGTCGGTCGGCCTCAGGTCCCGTACGGGGATGGCGCAGGGGTTCGCGGCCCTGCCGTTGAGGTGGCTCGTGCAGGCCTTGCAGACGTTGATGCCGCAGCCGTACTTGGGTCCGGTGACGGCGAGGAGGTCGCGAAGGACCCACAGCAGCCGCTCGTCGTCCGGGGCGTCGACGGTGACCTGCTCGCCGTTGAGGCGGAATGTGTGCTTGGGCACGGGAACTCCCAGGTGTTTCACGGGTTTCAGCGGACGTGGTCCAGGCCGTCGACGGGGGACGCCGGGATGGGCGGGACGGTGGGTTTCGGTTCGAAGGAGAGGGTGCCGTGGTTGATCGGGAAGACCGTGGGCATCGTGCCGGTGGCACGGCCGTACGCGCACGCGACCGCGGCCATCGACGCGGCGACACCGAGTTCCCCCGCGCCGCCGGGCGTGCCGGTGCTGGGCGGTATGACGATGACGTCGAGTTCGGGCGGTGTGTTCCACTGCCGGGTGTAGAAGTAGTTGTCCCAGCTGGCTTCGAGGAAGTGCCCGTCGCGCAGGTGCAGGCTGGAGGTAAGGGTCAGGGCGATGCCGTCCATGAGGCAGCCCATCATCTGTGCCTCCAGACCACGTGGGTTGACGGCGAGGCCGACGTCCACGGCGATGACGGCCTTGGTGACGCGCGGGCCGGCGACACCGTCGCGGATGGGGCGGTTGACGGTCTGCGGGCGGCAGTCGAGTTCCACCAGCACCGCGCTCGCGGAGTGGTATTCGGAGTGGAAGGCGATGCCCTGCGCGGTGCCGGCCGGCATGCTCCGGCCCCAGTTCCCGGCTTCGGCCGCCTTGTCCAGGACGGCCCGGCAGCGGTCGTCCCGCAGGAAGTCGTGCCGGAACCGGTAGGGGTCCTTGCCCATCTTCCCGGCGAGCCGGTCGACGAGGAGTTCCCGGGCGCACGTGACGTCGGGGGAGTACACGTTGCGCATGCTGCCGGTGTTGAAGCCCTTGTCGGTTTCGCTCAGGAGCCGGCTGTTGGCGCCGAAGTCGTAGGGCATCGACTGGGAGAGCTGGAAGAAGGTCTCCGAGAACCCGATGTCACCCACCGGCAGTTTCGCGGCCAGGGCGGTGAAGATCTCCCCGAGCCCGTGGCTGAGGTCGGTCGACACACTGGTGTGCCGCTGCTTGTAGCCGAGGACGGTGTTGCCAAGATAGGAGATGCGCACGCGCGAGGTGGCCATGGGATGGGTGCGCCCCTGGCGGGAGTCGTCGGCGCGATGCCACATGAGCTTCACCGGCTTGCGGATCCGCTGGGAGACTTCCACGGCCTCCAGCGCGGCGTCGAAGAAGAGTTTGCGGCCGAAGGAGCCCCCTCCCTCCGTGACATGCACGGTCACTGCCCCGAGGGGCAGTCCGAGTCTGGCGGCGATCGCCTCCTTCGCGACGATCGGAGCCTTGAGGCTCGACCAGATCTCGGCACGGTCGGAGCGCACGTCGGCTATCGCGCAGTTGGGTTCCAGCGCGCTGTTGCTGCGGAAGTGGAACGTGAACCGTTCCTCCACGTGGGGCGTCAACGGCGGTAGGCCCATGGGTAGTTCGGCAGCGCCCAGTTCCTTGAGCACGGAGTCGTCGGACTTGCCCTCGGCGCTGCCGGGCTTCCACGACACCCGCAACGCACGCACCGCGTCGATGCACCGGCCGAAGGTGGTGGCACGCACGGCCACCCCGGTCGATATCACGACCACGTCGGTGACGCCGGGCATGGAACGGACCTCGGACAGGTTGGACACCGTTCCGACCTTGCCGTTGATCGTCGGCGGACGGCACACCATGGTCGGCAGTGCGTCCGGAACGTTCAGATCCAGTGTGAACGTCTTGCGTCCGGTGACCGCCGCGTGTGCGTCGACGCGGTTGTGCGGCTTGCCGATGACGGTGAACATGTCGCGGGGCTTGAGGCTGACCGGCACCTGCTCCGTCCGCGTGCCCGCCGCCGCGCGGGACAGGGCCCCCATGCCGGCGCTCCGGCCTCCGGGGCCGGTGACGATTCCCGCTTTCCAGGTCAGCTCGGTGACGGCGGTGTCCCATGCGGTGGCCGCGGCCCGGAGCAGCCGGTCCCGGGCGACGGCGGCGGCCACCCGGATCGGGGTGTAGGTGGAGAACGTCGTGTTGGATCCGCCGGTGAGCTGGTTGAAGAGCAGCTCCGGACGCGCGGCGGCCAGGGTGATGTGCACTCGGGTCAGGGGGATGCCGAGTTCCTCGGCGATCAGCATGGCCGTCGACGTGGTGATCCCCTGTCCCACCTCGGTTCGCGGCAGCGCGAAGGACACGGTGCCGTCGGTGTTCACCTCGACCGTGATCAGGCCGGAGGTCGGCAGGGCCGCCGCCGTCATCACGTCGTTGAGGTCGATGAGTTCCGTGATCTCCGGCGACGGGATGTCCGCACGCGCCTCGGACGCGGGGACGAGCTGGGCGGCCGTCACCAGCGTCGGAGCGGCCAGGACGTATCCGAGGAAGCGGCGTCTGGCGAAGGGCTGCGCGACGGCGTCGTGGGAGGAGTGATCGGTGTCCGTCACCGGTGGCCCCCTGCTCCTGGGGCAGGTTCCGCCGGGTGCTGTGCGTGGGCGGCCCGAACCGGGCACAAGCGTGTCGTTCCGCCATGGGGCGATGTCGTCATCGTCTCAACTCGTGTTCGCGTGGTCGGGTGGCTCGGGCGGGCTTGTGCGGCACCTGCGGGGGTACGCCGGTGGGGGCGTACCCCCTTGTCGTGGTGCCGGACGCGGTTCAGGAGGGGCGGTTGGCATCCGGGATCTCGAGGTGGATGCCCCGTCCTTCGCTGAGGAAGAGCAGGACGAACTTGCGGAGGGCTTCCTCCACGGTCCAGGCGGCCTGGGGGATCAGCGGAAGCGGGATGAGTCCTTCACGGAAGGCCACCAGCAGCGGCCAGGCGGTGCTGATCAGCGGTTTCCAGAACGGCTCCCGGTCCAGCCCGATCAGATCACCGGTCCGGTCGCCCAGGGTGTACCGGGCGAAGCCGTTGATGAGGGGCCTGGTGAGGCCGGCGTCGAGTTCCGCGACGATGTCGAGGAGGACGTCGGTCAGCTCGGTGCCCTCCGGGGTGGACGCCAGGATCGGGTCGAGGACCTGCTTGGACTGTGCGTTGGCCGCGTCCCAGGTGGCGGGGATGTACTCGTCCAGGACGCCGAGCATATGGGCGGTGACCTGCCACACGTGCAGGTAGCCGTCCGACTCGGCGGTGGTGATCGGGACCTTCCACTCCTTTAGCTTGCGCATGACAAACGTGGCCAGGCTGTGCCAGGTGACCATGATGTCGGCCTGGCTGATGGGGATGGTCTGGCCGCCGCTGGTGCGGGACCAGCCCGGCGACTGGGGCAGCAGATGCCGTACGGCCGCGTGCACCAGCCGGGTCTTCACGGCGGTCACGATCATCCCGCCCTGCGGCTGGTAGGCGTCCAGGTCCCCGACGTCGTAGCCGAGCTGGGCCGTCTTGGCGATGCGGTCTTTCATGTCCGCGCCGCCCTTGGAGTAGTAGACGGCGCGCGCCTCTCTCGGGATGGCGGTGCTCAACAGGCCGCTGCCGAGGCCGTACAGAGCCCCGGTGTAGATGCCCTTCTTCGTGGTGAACCTGGCCGCGGCCGCGAGCTTGTCCCGGTCCGCCCAGGTGGGCAGTTGGCGTGCCTTCTCCATGAAGTCGCGCAGGTCCGCGGGGAGTCCGGCCGGCAGTGCCTGGTCGTTGCGGGTCCACTTGCGCAGCGCTTCGTTGGCTTTGGCCACGTCGCCGCGCTCGATCACGGCGGCGAGGACGGGATCCGCTTCCTCGTCCCAGACCCAGTCGGGGTCGACGCCCGCTCCCTTGCCCGCCACCGAGCCGCTCGGCGCCCACGTCCACAGGGACCGGGCCTGGGCCGGTGACGCGGCTCCCAGTGCTCCGAGCGCTCCGAGCGCTCCTCCCATGATCAGCATTTTGCGCCTGCTGAGGTCGTCCATTGGGGAACTCCTCCTTGAGTCCCGCCGAGGCCGAAGTGGCCATGCGCGCGGGTGCCGGCTCGGTCAGGCGGGACGGTTGGTTTCGGGAATCTCGATGTGGGTCCCGCGTCCCTTGGTGAGGTAGAAGAGGATGTACTGCCGGGCCGCCTCGTCGATCGTCCAGGCCAGCGGCGGTACCAGGGGCAGCGGGATCAGCTTCTCGCGGAAGGCGACCAGCTTCGGCCAGGCGGTCTCGATCGCCTTCTCCCAGAACGGCTCGCGCGGGATCCCGTCCCAGTCGGCGACCTGGTCGCCGACCAGGTACCGGGCGAGGGCGTTGACGAGCGGGCGGTCGATCCCGCCGGGGCTGGTCTGCTCGGCGAGTTGGCGCAGCAGGATGTCGGTGAGTTCGACGCCCTCGCGCGTGGAGGCGAGGATGGGGTCGAGGACCTGCTTGGACTGTGCGTTGGCCGCGTCCCAGGTGGCGGGGATGTACTCGTCCCGGATGCCGAGCAGGTGTGCGGTGACCTGCCACACGTGCAGGTAGGCGGCAGAATCGGCGGCGGGGACGGGGACCTTCCACTCGAGCATCTTCCGCATGGCGTAGGTGGGCAGGCTGTGCCAGGTGACCAGCATGTCCTGCTGGCTGATGGGGATCGTCTGGCCGCCGCTGGTCCGGGCCCAGTCGGGGGACTGCGGCAGCAGATGCCGTACGGCGGCGTGCACCAGGCGCGTCTTGACGGCCTGTGCGATGACATCTCCGTCGGGCCGGAAGGCGTTGAGGTCCCCGACGGCGAAGCCCAGCAGGCTCGTCTTGGCGACCCTGTCCTCCATGTCGGCGCCGCCCTTGGAGTAGTAGACGGCGCGCGCCTCACGGGGGATGGCGGTGCTCAGCATGCCGCCGCCGACACCGTTCAGCAGGTTGAGGTAGAGGCCCCTCGACTTGTTGAACTCGGCCGCCCTCTCGAGCTTGTCCCGGTCCGCCCAGGCGGGCAGTTGGCGTGCCTTCTCCATGAAGTCGCGCAGGTCCGCGGGGAGCCCGGCCGGCAGCGCCTGGTCGTTGCGTGTCCATGTGCGCAGCGCGGCGTTGACCCGGGGAACGTCACCGCGGTCGATGACGGCGGCGACCAGCTGGTCGACCTCCTCGTCCCAGACCCATTCGGGGTCGAGGCCCGCTCCTTTGCCTGCCACCGAGCCGCTCGGTGCCCAAGTCCACAGGGTTCGTGCGTGGGTGGGCGAGGCGAGGCTCAGTGCCCCGAAGGCTCCCAGGGCCCCACTCGCGAATAACATCTTGCGCCTGCTGAGTCCGTCCATCGTTGCGAACTCCTCCTTGGCATCGCTGCAGGGTTGGTACGATGAAACACGACGTGCTTCGTTGTTTCAACAGGGGAGCACATGCGTGACGTGAACGCCAGAGGCTTCACAGAATCAGGGAGGCAGTCGTGGAACCTGTCCTGTTGGCACTCATGAGGTCGTCCGGTGCTCCGTCCGTGCTGGAGAGCGCGTTCGCCGAGGCCGTCGAGGGCGCGGAGCTGGATGACGAGGTCTCGGCGCGGCTGCTCGACGCCGCCTACGAGCAGTTCTGCCGCATGGGCGTCAAGCGGTCGACCATGGCGGACGTGGCGAGGCTGGCCGGTGTCTCCCGCATCACGGTCTACCGCCGGTTCGCCACCAAGGACCAGTTGGTCGAGCAGGTCGTACGCCGAGAGTTCCGGCGGTACTTCGATCGCTTCATCGTGGACATCCAGGACGCCGACACCGTCGCCGACCGGGTCGTCGTGGGGTTCGTGAGTTCGCTCAGGGCCATCCGCCACAACCGTCTCATCGGCGGTCTGATGACCGCCGAGCCGGATGCCGTGGTGCCGTCCATGACCAGTGACGGCGGCCGCACGCTGGCTGTGGTCCAACAGTTCGTGGCATCGCGACTGCTTCGGGAACAGCGTGCGGGGAACATCGCCGGCCATGTGCAGGTGGACCTGGTGGCCGAGATGATGGTCCGCATGTCCGCGTCGTTCCTCGTCATTCCCAGCCATGTGATCGATCTCGACGACGACGAGCAGGTGCGTGCGGTGGCCCGGCAGTTCCTCGTGCCGATGCTCGGGCCACCGCACTCGCTTCACTCGTAGCGCTCGCCCCTCTCGGCCTTGGCCACGAGGGACGCGGGCGGCTCGAACCGCTCGCCGTACCGTTCGGCCAGGTCCCCGGCGCGGGTGACGAAGCCGTGGAGTCCGCCGGGGTAGCCGTTGATGTACTGCAGTACGCCGCCGGTCCAGGCGGGGAAGCCGATGCCCAGGATGGAGCCGATGTTGGCGTCGGGCACCGACCGCAGTACGCCTTCGTCGAGGCATCGGACCGTGTCCAACGCCTCGGCGAAGAGCATCCGTTCCTTCATGTCCTCGAACGGGATCTCGCGTCCCGGCGCGGCGAAGTGTTCGTACAGGCCGCGCCACAGCCGCGTTCGCCGGCCGTCGACGTACTCGTAGAACCCGGCGCCCGAGGAACGTCCGCCCCGCCCGAACTCGTCGATCATGCGGTCCACGACCGGCTCCGAACCGTGCGGATGCCAGTCGCCGCCCTCGGCCAGGACGGCGGCCCTGGTCTCCTCACGGATCTTCCGGGGCAGGGTGAGCGTCAGCTCGTCCAGCAGCTGCAGCGGAGGTGCGGGGTAGCCGGCCTGTGAGCCGGCCTGCTCCACCGAGGCGGGAGGCAGTCCCTCACCGATCATGGCCACCGCCTCGTCGATGAACTTGGATATCACGCGGCTGGTGAAGAAGCCCCGGCTGTCGTTGACCACGATGGGCGTCTTGCCGATCTGCCGCGCTATGTCGACCGCTTTCGCCACGGTGTGCTCGCTGGTCCTCTCCCCGGTGATGATCTCCAGCAGGGTCATCTTGTCCACGGGGGAGAAGAAGTGCAGACCGATGAAGTCCTCGGGACGCCTGACCCCCTCCGCCAGCCCGGTGATCGGCAGGGTGGAGGTGTTGGACCCCAGCACGGCGTCCGGCGCGACGACGTCTTCGATGTCGCGGAAGACCTGTTGCTTGAGGTCCGGATCCTCGAAGACCGCCTCGATCACCAGATCGCAGCCGCCGAGATCTGCCGCGTCGGCGGTCGGCATGATCCGTGCGAGCACCTCGTCGGCCTTGTGCTGGGAGAGCCGCCCGCGTGCCACGTCCTTGACCAGGACCTGTCGGGAGTAGTCCTTGCCCTTCTTCGCCGCGTCGTAGGTGACGTCCTTGAGCACCACCGGCACACCGCTGCGCGCGCAGGAGTACGCGATGCCGGCCCCCATCATGCCGGCGCCCAGTACGCCCACCCTGTGCACGGTGTGGGGCGGGTAGCCGTCGGGACGGCTGCCACCGGAGCCGATGTGCTGCATGTCGTAGAAGAACGCCTGCATCATGTTGGTCGAGACCTGACCTGTCATCAGTTCCACGAGATAACCGGTTTCGATCTTCTGCCCGGTCTCCAGGTCGACCTGCGCGCTCTCGACGGCCGCGGCGAGGATGTTGCGGGGGGCCGGCACGTTCGCACCCTTCAGCTGCTTGCGCAGGTGCGCCGAGAGGGCCGGCAGCATCGCCGCCACCTTGGGACGGGAAGGGGATCCTCCCGGGATCCGGAAGCCCGGGGCGTCCCACGGCTGAGTGGCCTCGGGATGCGCCAGGACCCATTGCCGGGCCTTGGCGAGCAGTTCCTGCGGCGTCCGGGCGAGTTCATGGACCAGGCCCTTGGCCAGCGCTTCCTGCGGCTTGTACTGCCGTCCCGTGAGCAGGATGTCGGCCAGCGCGTCCTGGAGTCCCAGGAGGCGGACGGTCCGGCTGACACCACCGGCGCCGGGCAGCAGGCCCAAAGTCACCTCCGGCAGGCCGAAGCGGATGCTCGGCGTGGACAGGGCGATGCGCCGGTGGCTGGCGAGCGCGATCTCGAACCCGCCGCCGAGTGCCGTGCCGTTCATGGCCGCGGCCACCGGCCTGCCGAGCGTCTCCAGCCGGCGCAACTGTGACTTCAGGAGCGTGCACAGCTCACTGAGTTCCTCGGCGTTGTCCGGCCGCGCCCTGCTCATGAAGCCGATGTCTCCGCCGGCGAAGAAGCTCTTCTTGGCGGAGGTGAGGACGACCCCGGTGATGTTCTCCCGCTCCGCCTCGAGACGGGTGACGGTGGCCTCCATCGAGTCCACGTAGGTCTGGTTCATCGTGTTGACCGGCTGGTCGGGGTCGTCCATGGTCAGCAGGACGACCCCGTCGGACCCCTGTTCCCAGTGGATCATGTTGTTCTCCCGCATCGGCAGGGCGCTCCTCTCGGGTGACGTGCGTGGACGGGCAGGGGTGTCACAGTCGTTCGATCACGGTGGCGATGCCCATGCCGCCGCCCACGCAGAGGCTGACCACGGCCCGTCGCGCCGAGCGGCGCTCGAGTTCGTCCAGGGCGGTGCCCACCAGCATCGCCCCGGTGGCGCCGAGCGGGTGCCCCATGGCGATCGCGCCACCGTTGACGTTGACCTTCTCCCACGGCAGACCGAGGTCCTTGACGTAGCGGAGGACCACCGAGGCGAAGGCCTCGTTGATCTCGAACAGGTCTATGTCGTCCACCGTCAGGCCGGCGAGGTCCAGCGCCTTGCGGGTGGCCGGAGCCGGGCCTGTGAGCATGATCGTCGGGTCGGCTCCGCTCACCGCGGTCGCCACGACGCGCGCCCGGGGGAGCAGGCCGCACTCCGTTCCCGCCTGCTCCGTCCCGACCAGGACGAGCGCCGAACCATCCACGATCCCGGAGGCGTTGCCCGGGGTGTGTACGTGCTCGATCCGCTCCACCCACTGGTACTTCTGCAGGGCCACATCGTCGAAGCCCGCCATGCCGAGGCCGGCGAAGGAGGGCTTCAGCCCGGCGAGCGCTGCCGTCGTCGTCTCCGGACGCATGTGTTCGTCCTGGGCGAGCACGGTGACGCCGTTGCGGTCCCTGACCGGAACGACGGACTTGGCGAAGTAGCCGCCGGACCATGCGTGAGCGGCCCGCTGCTGGGACCGGACCGCGTATGCGTCGACGTCCTCGCGCGAGAAGCCCTCGATGGTCGCGATCAGGTCGGCGCCGATGCCCTGCGGCACGAAGTGCGTGTCGAAGGCGGTCTCGGGATCTGCCGCCATCGGACCGCCGTCACTGCCCATCGGCACCCGAGACATGGATTCCACGCCGCCGGCGATCACCAAGCGCTCCCAGCCGGAACGGACCTTCTGCGCGGCTGTGTTCACCGCCTCCAGCCCCGACGCGCAGAACCGGTTGAGCTGGACGCCGGCCACATGGTCCGGCAGCCCCGCCGCCAGCGCCGCCGTCTTGGCGATGTTCATGCCCTGGTCACCGACCGGGGAGACCACGCCGAGCACGACGTCGTCCAGACGTTGCGGGTCGAGACCCGGGTGGCGGCGACGGATCTCGTCGATCAGGCCCGTCACCAGTGAGACCGGCTTGACGTGGTGCAGCGAACCCCGTTTGCCCCGACCGCGCGGGGTGCGGATCGCGTCGTAGATGAATGCTTCGGTCACTGTCCTGGCACTTCCTCTCGTCGGCAGGCGTCGTGCTGCCGATCCGGGCACTCCGCGGGCGCCGGGTACAGGTGGTGGATCCGGTGGGAACAAGTAAGAACCGTTATTGGCTTGGCGTCAACAGAAGTCTCCCGAAATCAATTCACTGGACGACAGGGGGAGTTCGTGGACTGCCCTGAGTCTGGCGGGCGCGTGGAACTCGGGGCTGCACGGCATATTGACTGACCGCCAAGAGCGGTTCACTGTGGGGACCGCTCAGGAATCCGCTCACGTCTCGCGAGGGAGGGAGCCCGTCGTGGCCACAGCAGAGCAGCTGCACCAGTCCGTCGAAGGGCTGACGATCACGGCACTACTGCGCCGCAACGCCCGGCAGTACGCCGAGCGTCCGGCGCTGACCACCGGCATCGGCCCCGACGCCGGGACCCTGTCCTGGTCGCAGCTGCGCGCCGAGGTCGCCGCGGTCACCCGCGGTCTCGTGGCCCTTGGACTGAACCGGGGCGATCGCATGCTCATCGCCATGTCCAAGCGTGCGGAGCACTGGATCGCCGACTTGGCCGCGGTCCATGTCGGCGCCCTGCCCTGCAGCACGTACGACACGCTGAGCACCGAGCAGATCGGCGCCGTGGCACGGCACAGCGCGGCTGCCGTCCTCGTTCTGGAGGGCAAGGAGCAGATGCAGCGGTGGCGGCCGGTCCTGGACGGCCTGCCGAACCTGCGCGCCGTCGTCGTCCTCGACTGGGACGCCGCTCCCCCCGACGACCCACGATTCGTCAGCTACACGGCCGTGCGCGGCGCGGTGCCTCCCGACGATGCCGCGTTCGAGGAGCTCACGGACGCCGTCACCACCGACCAGCCGCTGACCCTTGCGTACACCTCGGGTACGACGGGGGACCCCAAGGGAGTGGTGCTCTCCCACCGCAACGTGATCCATGAGTGCCTGATGCAGGATCAGCTCGTCAAGGTCCCGGACCACCCCCGCTCGGTCGCGTACCTTCCCTTGGCCCACATCGCCGAGCGGGTCCTGGGCCTCTACATGCCCGTCTGCAACGCCGGCCACGTCACGATCTGCCCGCAGCCCGATCAGCTCCTGCCCACGCTCCTCACGGTGCGTCCGCACGGCTTCTTCGGGGTGCCCCGGGTGTGGGAGAAGCTCGCCTCCGGCCTGCGCGCCAAGCTGGCGGCACTGCCCGAAGCACAGTCCGCGGCCATGGAGCAGGCCCGGCAGACCGCGCTGGAGGTGTACCGCCTCCGCTCCGACGGCAAGGACGTCCCGGCGGAGCTCGCCGAGGCCCTGGAGCATCTCGACGCGCGGGTGATGCGGCCGCTCCGGGCCGCGATCGGACTCGACGAGTGCCACAGGGCCTTCAGTGGCGCGGCACCCATCCCGGCCCGCGTACTGGAGTTCCTGGCGAGCGTGGCGCTGCCGGTGTACGAGGTGTGGGGACTGAGCGAGACCACCGGCGCCGCGACGGTCAGCACCCCCGAGGCGTTCGCGCTCGGCTCGGTCGGGCAGCCGGGGCCCGGCATCGAGGTCAAGGAGACCGACGACGGCGAACTCCTCGTCAGAGGGCCGGTCGTGTTCGCCGGCTACCTGCAGAGCGATGGCCGTATCGAGCCCGCGACCGACGCGGAGGGCTGGTTGCCCACCGGCGACGTGGGAACGGTCGATTCACGTGGCTTCGTCACCGTCACCGACCGCAAGAAGGAGATCATCATCACCGACGGCGGGAAGAACATCGCCCCTACCAGGATCGAGTCCCAGCTGCGGGCGCACCCCCTGATCGCCCATGCCGTCGTCATCGGGGACCGGCGGCGCTACGTCACCGCCCTGCTGGTCCTGGACGAGGAGGCGGCCCCGCTGTGGGCGCGGGCGAACGGCATCGCCGACGCGTCCGACCTGGACGCGCTGTCCCGTCACCCGGAGGTCCACGCGGCGCTCGACCAGGCCGTGGCCGAGGTGAACGCGGTGCTGTCGCGTGCGGAGCAGGTGAAGAAACACCGTGTCCTCGCGGGCCCCTGGACCGCGGAGACCGGCGAGTTGACACCGAAGCTGAGCCTTCGCCGCCGCGCCATAGACGAAGCGCACGCCGCCACGATCGAGTCGATGTACACCTAGGGGCTGTCGTTTGGATCAGGCCGGCTCCGGGCGACGGTGCCTTGTGGCCGACCCGAGCGGGGTCTGGTGCGTGCAGCTGCATGGCGGAGGAGGGCGACAACGCGATGGGGGTCCCCCGCGCGAGCGCGGCCGAGAGTGGGGGAGTTGGCAACCGACGACAACGCCGCAGATGTGCGTGCCAGGCCCCGCGACCCCGGCAAGATCCAAACGACACCCCCTAGGTCCGGCACACCGCGACCACGGAAGGAACCACCACATGGGCGTTCAGCGCCAGGCCCCGCGCCGCAGGATGGAGCCGGACGCCCGGCGAGCCGAGATCCTCGGCGTCGCCCGCAGGCTGTTCGGGGCCAAGAGCTACAGCACGGTGTCGATCGCGGACATCGCCTCCGAGGCAGGAGTGGCCCGCGCCCTGGTCAGCCACTACTTCGGCGGGAAGCGACAGCTGTACCTGGAGGTGGTCCGGCAGATGATGGTCGTGCCGGCGTCCGTCTCGGAGCGTCTGCCGCCGACCACCGCGGAGGAGCGCGTCGCGATCTGCGTCGACCGGTGGCTCGAGGTCGTGGAACGCAACCGGGAGATGTGGCTGTCGGCGATCGGCCTGGAAGCGCTCGGCAACGATCCGGAGATCGACCAGATCATGCTCGAAGCCGACGAGATCGCGACGGATCGTGTCCTCGAGGCCGCCATGATGGCCGACGTCACCGAGGGGAGGGAGAAGCTCCGGGCGATGATCCGCGCCCACAGCAGCATGCTCAAGGCCGCCTCCCGCGAATGGCTGGTGCGCGGCACCCTCAGCCGCAGCGACCTGCACGTGATGCTCACACGCACCGTTCTCCACCTGGTCGGCACGGTCTATCCCGCGCTGCGGGACACGTGACGACACCTTCAGCCCCCTTGTCAAGGAGAGAGCTTCATGCCCCGAGTCCTGTCAGACGAACGCCGCGATCTGGTCAAGGCGATCGCCGACTTCTGCCGCCGCGAGTGCGGAACAAAGGAACAGCGCGACAAGCTGACCGCGAACGGTCAGGAGCAGCACAACCAGAAGCTGTACGAGAAGATGGCGCGTCTGGGCTGGCTCGGCATCGCGATCCCGCAGGAGTACGGAGGGGCGGGCCAGGGGATGACCGACCTCTGCCTGTTCCTCCAGGAGACCTCGTACGGGCTGGCCCCCATCAGCGGTTTCGGCACCACCGTCATCGCCGCCGCCGCCTACGAGAAGTTCGGCACCGAGGAGCAGAAGCGCACCGTACTCGAAGGCGTGGCCGCCGGCCGGGTCGAGGCCATCTCGATGTCGGAACCCGGTGCCGGCTCCGACGTGGGCGCCTTGACCTGCCGCGCAGAACGCACCACCGGGGGATACCTGGTCAATGGCCAGAAGACCTGGTGCTCCAACGCTCACTTCGCCGACCACGTTCTGCTGATCGCCCGCACGGAACAGGGGGAGTCGAAGCATCACGGCATCACTCAGTTCATGGTGCCCACGGACGCCGACGGACTCCAGATCAGGGGCATCGACACCATGGGCGGCAAGGACGTCAACGACCTCTACTTCACCGACTGTTTCCTGCCCGACTCCGCGGTGGTCGGCGAGCCCGGACAGGGCTGGACACAGCTCATGGCCGGGCTGAACCTGGAACGGATGATCCTCGCCGCCCTGATGCTGGGCGTCGCGCGACGGGCCTTCGACGACACCCTCACCTACGTCCGCCAGCGCGAACAGTTCGGCCGCCCCATCGGCTCCTTCCAGGCACTCAAGCACCGGATCGCCGACATGGCCACCGAGCTCGAATGCGCCCAGCTGCTCCTCGACGACGTCGCCCGCGCGATCGACGCCGAACCCGGCCGTGTGTTCGCGCGCGAAGCGTCCATGGCGAAGCTCAAATGCACCGAGCTCGCCAAACACGTGACCCTGGAGGGCATGCAGATGATGGGCGGCTACGGATACGCCACGGAGTACGGCATGGAGGCCCTGCTCCGCTCGACCGTCGTGTCCACGGTGTACGGCGGAACGAGTGAGATCCAGCGGGACATCATCGGCAAGACCTACGGCCTGTAGGAACCACGATGCTGACCACACGATTCTGCGAGACGTTCGGTGTGGAACACCCGATCGTCCAGGGCGGTATGCAGTGGGTGGGCCGGGCTCAACTCGTCGCGGCGGTGGCCGAGGCGGGTGCGCTCGGCTTCCTTACGGCGCTCACCCAGCCGACTCCGGAGGCGCTCGTCGAGGAGATCGCGCGGTGCCGGGAGATGACCGACAAGCCGTTCGGCGTCAACCTGACGATCCTGCCGTCGATCAACCCGCCCCCGTACGACGAGTACCGCCGCGCGATCATCGAATCCGGCGTGAAGGTCGTCGAAACCGCCGGCTTCAGCCCCGCGGACCACCTGCCTGAGTTCCGTGCCCACGGGGTGAAGGTGCTGCACAAGTGCACCAGCGTCCGCCACGCGGTGAAGGCCGAGAAGATCGGCGTCGACGGGGTGAGCATCGACGGTTTCGAATGCGCCGGCCACCCCGGGGAGGACGACATTCCGGGCCTGATCCTCATTCCCGCGACCACGCAGCGGGTGTCCATTCCGGTGATAGCCTCCGGCGGGTTCACGGACGGCCGCGGTCTGGTGGCCGCTCTCGCGCTGGGCGCCGAGGGCATCAACATGGGCACCCGCTTCCTGTGCACTGCCGAATCCCCCGTACACCGGCGCGTCAAGGAACAGATCGTCGCCAACAGCGAACTCGACACCGAGCTGATCTTCCGTCCCCTGCGCAACACCGCCCGGGTGGCAAGCAACTCCGTCAGCCGGAAGGTCGTCGACATACTCCACGACGGGGGCGAGTTCCCGGACGTACGGGAGCTGGTCGCCGGCGCCAGGGGACGCAAGGTCTTCGAGGACGGTGACCTGGACGCCGGCATCTGGAGTGCCGGCCTGGCCCAGGGGCTCATCGGCGACATCCCGACCGTCGAGGATGTCGTGCGGCGGATCGTGACGGGGGCCGAAGCGCTGATCTCCGGGAGACTGGCCGCCATGCGCCGCGCGTCCACGACCCGGACCGACCAACGAGTCGGTGGGTGACAGCGGGTGAGGTGTCGTGCCGGGTGGATGGGGTGATCCCGCTGTGGCGATCATGGTCAATCGTGCGGTGTCGGCGCATCGACCGCTGCTCACGGGGCAGGCCGGGGCCGAGGGTCGCCATGCCGCCCGAGGACGTCCGTCTTGTCGTTGATCTGGAAGGTGACGACATCGACTTCGTCGGTTCCAACGATGGCCGGGTAGTGGCCTTTGAGGGCTTCCCGGAGTTGGGCTGCGGTCGTCAGCCCCTCAGCTTGCGCATCCTGGTTGGTGAGGTCGCTGACCATGCAGTGCCTGATATCGGTCACCTCTGCCGACAGGACGACTTCAGGGTCGCTCTCGAATACCAGTCTTGCCGGGCCGAGCTGCGTAGGGTCCCGGAAGCGGGTGGTTTTGGTCTTGGCGCCGGAGCGGACGACTTCGAGGTAGCGGGGGTTGAACCGAATGATCGGCGGACCAGCCGTCTCGGGATCCTGGTAGAGCGATGGGTCGAGACCGTTCATGCCCGCCTCCGGGGTCCACCGTTGAACGAGCGGCATCAGGTCGGCGGCGAGCACGGACCTGAGCCCCGCGGGGGTGGGCACGATGACGCGCGTGGTGGGGTAGTAGTCCACGAAGACCTGCCGATCGCGCCCGCACGGGCCGATGACCCCGCGCCCGTGGTTTCCCACGGCGACGATGCAGCGCATCTGGCGGGCGCCCTGGGCTCGCGCGGCTCCCAGAGCCACGAGTTCGGCGCAGGGCCCGCCAGTGAAGTGGTACAGGTTCACGCCGGTGAACATCCGGTAGTCGGCGGCCATGACCGCGGCGGCCGTCGTGTGGATCCCGTCTTCGTCGGGCCCGGCGTCGGTATGCGCGTCTGTGGTGCGGCGTGCCAGCTCCACGAGTTCACGCTCGTCGTCATCGAGAGCTCGCGCAGATGACGGGACGTACACCTTTTGACCCTCCCTTCCCTCAGCAGTCGCCCAGGAGCATTCCACGCGACGCAGGCCGGCTCCACAGGGTTTCGGCCGACTCTCGCTGGTCCCCAAAGGGCGTGCGGAACTCGGCAAAGGTGTACTGCTGGCCGGGGCCATCGCGATCTACGGGCACAGACGGGTGAAGCCACTCGCGAGCATGTGGGGCCGGGCCGTCAGGTGGTGGACTTCTCCTTGAGTTGTCGGGAGAACGCCGCCGCGGACGCGCGCGAGGCCTGCTCCACAAGGCTGATGCCGACCTCCTGGGTGCTGCAGCCGTTGAGAAGTACCGCCATCAGATAGACGCGGCCCTCATGCTGTATCCGTCCGATGCTGTTGACGTCCCATTTCTTGGTCTGGGTCCGCTTGAGCCACCCGTTCTTCAGTGCGGTCGTGCCCGAGTCGGCTGCTGCGGACACGCCCCAGGTCTGGCTTCCCACGACGTGCCGCATCAGGTCCTGGATGTAGGCACGCGACGCCTCGCTCAAGGGCGACTTGTCGCCGAACACGGACTGGAGCAGGCGTATCTGATCCTCCGCTGTGGTTTGGGTGATGCCCCAAACGGTCCCTTCACCACCCTGTGTCTGGGACAGGCCGAGCCGTTCGTTGGCCGCGTCGAGCCCGGAGGCACTGCCTATACGGGTCCACAGGGCACTGGTGGAGTCGTTGTCGCTCTTCTGGATCATGGCAGCGGACTGGGCACGCTCCTCGGTGCTCAACCTCCGGCCCTCGTCCTGGGCCTGGAGCAGCAGGGTCGCCAGGATGTCCACCTTCACGATGCTGGCGGTGTCGAAGGCGTCGTGTCCGTACGTCGCCATGGCACCGCTTTTGACGTCCAGCATCGCCACGGACATCCGGTTGGCGCCGAAGAGCGCCGTCACGGGAGCCAGAGCCGGTTGGAGAGCGAACGACGACTCCTGTGCGGGGATGGGCGACGGCAGCGGTTCCGGCGCGTCCGCGGGCGCCTCGCCTGCCTTCGCCCGGGCCGAGACGGCTGGCGAGGACGGAGCCTTCGCCCGGGCGGGAGTGGGCGGCTCACCGGAGTCGCTCCCGGTGATGGCATACGTGGTGACGCCGCCGAAAAGGATCACGACCGACGTCACGGTCCACGTTATGCGGCGTCGCCTGGCCCTGCGGCGACGTCGTTGCTCCCGACGGGAGCGTCCGCGTCGCCGACCACGTGGGTTCTCATGCACGGGTGAGATGATAATCGAATCAGAGTTCGAGATCGCCAGGCGCCTCGGCGGTGAAGCCGTTTTTGCTGGGCGAGAACAACGCCTCCCGCAGCGCCTCCCAAGCACCTTCCGCCGAGAAGTCGGCGCGCACCGAGGGCTTCTGAATGCCGGGGAGCTGACTCATGCGCGGACAGTAGCGTCAACCGCTGAACCAATCCGTTACGGCACCAGGCGGTGGCCCGGTGTGCTGCCTGGGTGTGCCACACCCAGGCAGTACGCGTCCTGGTTGATGGCCGTTGACCCGTCCAGACTCGGCGGTGCAGGAAGGACCGCACCATTCGAGGAGAGGAGTCCGCCATGGCCGGGACTGTTGAGGGCGACCACGTCGACGTGGTCGGGATGTGGGTGACCGCGGATGGTCACATCCGTCAGGAGTTGCTGCCGGACGGCCGCTACGACGAAGCCCGCGGCGAGCGGCGCAGCGCGTACACCGGCCGGTACACGGTGACCGGCAGTCACCTGGACTACATCGACGACACCGGGTTCACCGCCACGGGCGACATCCGGGACGGGGTGCTCTGTCACGAGCACCTCGTGCTCTACCGGGAGCAGAAGCAGCCGTAGCGGAGGCCCAGCCACGGCCGTCCCGGGCACCGGGGGCGAATCCGCCGTCGGCGGACCAGGAAATCCCGGCACAGCAGTCAGCCAGTCAGTCAGCCGGCAGCAACGAGAATCAAGGACCATATCCATGACAGGACAACGACTTGACGGCAAGGTCGCGCTGATCACGGGCGCGACCGGCGGCCTCGGCACAGCGACCGCCGAACTCTTCGCCCGCGAAGGCGCCCGGCTGGTGATCACCGATATCGCCGAAGGCCCCCTGCGGGACCTGTCCCACCGGATCCGGGCACAAGGCGCGGAGGTCGTCACTGCTCGCCTCGATGTCTCCTCCGCGCGGGAGTGGGACGAAGTGATCACCGTCGTACGCGACCGATTCGGAACGCTGGATGTACTCGTGAACCTCGCCGGCATCGTGGACTGGCCAGGTATCGAGGACACGCAGGAAGAGGCGTGGGACCGCGTCATCGACGTGAACCAGAAAGGCACCTGGCTCGGCATGAAGGCGGCGATGCCGCTCCTGCGCGCGAACGGCAACGCTTCGGTGATCAATACGTCGTCGGTACTCGGCCTGGTGGGAAGCGGTGCCGCTGCGGCCTACCAGGCGTCCAAGGGGGCCGTGCGCCTGTTGAGCAAGACCGCCGCAGTCGAGTACGCCCGGCAGGGAGTACGGATCAACTCGGTGCATCCGGGCGTGATCGCCACGCCGATGATCCAGGAACTCCTGGACGACCAGGGCGACCAGCAGCCGGACATCCAACGCACCCCCATGCGCCGAGCCGGCCGCGCCGACGAGATCGCACCTGCGATCCTCTTCCTGGCCTGCGACGACTCCTCGTTCGTCACCGGCACGGAGCTGGTGGTCGACGGCGGGCTCACCGCACACTGAACAACCCAGCCGTACGACGTCCACGTGGGCCTGTCGTCAAGGCGTCAACGGCGCGGCCCGCCCGGTCCGCGCACCGCACCACTGCACAGCACTTCAGGTGCCCCCGCACCGGCGCCCGCACTCACCATCTCCAGGGACCGCACCATGACACCTGCAACCGCATCCGCCGCACCATCCGAATCCACCGAGTTCGCCGGCAAGATCGCCCTCGTCACCGGAGCCGCGCGAGGGGTGGGCCGGGAGACCGTGGCCCTCCTCCACGCCCGTGGCGCCCGGGTCGTCGCCCTCGACCTCCGCCCCGACGTCACGAACCTGGCGGGGGAGTTTCCCGGCGTCGTCGCGACAAGGGGTGACATCACCCAGGAGGAGACCGCCCACCGCGCGGTGGCAACGGCCCTGGACGCCTTCGGCGGACTGGACATCCTCGTGAACAATGCCGGGCGCACCCAGAACAAACCCATCACCGAGACCACGGCCGAGGACTGGGACACCGTGATGGCGGTCAACGCCCGCGGCTCCTTCTTCTGCGCCCGCGAGGCATTCCGGGCCATGCAGGGCCGCGGCGGCGCCATCGTCAGCACCGGCTCGTACGCCTCCACCGTCGCCCTGCCCGAAGGCGTCGCCTACAGTGCGTCGAAGGGCGCTCTGGCCCAACTGACCAAGGTGCTCGCCGTCGAGGGCGGCCCGCTGGGCATCCGCGCCAACCTCGTGGCCGCGGGCGTCATCGAGACGGACTTCCTCGACACGATCCGCCCCGACAGCCGCGCCTACCTGGCGTCCTTCGCCGCCGCGCAGCCACTGGGACGTGTGGCGCAGCCCGAGGAGATCGCCGAAGTCCTGTGCTTCCTCGTCTCGCCCCGCTCCAGCTTCGTCACGGGAGCCGTGGTCGCCGCTGACGGCGGTTTCACCGCGATCTAGCGACGCGTAAGACAGCACCGCAGGCGGTGGAAGCCGTGGAGCCAGGCGGTCGTGCGCTCGACGGCGTAGCGGAAGATGCCCAAGGCGCGGTGCCGTGGGGTTCGCCCCGTTACGCGATCACGGGGCCGGACGCCTCGCTGCCGGAGCAGGCGACGGTATTTCTCGTGGTCGTAGCCGCGGTCGGCCGGCAGCGCGTCGGGACGTCGGCGGGGCCTGCCGACCCGGTCCGCGACGGTGGGACTCTCGTCGAGCAGCGGCTCGAGTCCGGTGACGTCATTGACGTTGCCGCCGGTCAGCGAAACCGCGAGCGGCCCTGTCCGTCGGGGACGAGGGCGGCGGACTGCCCGCTCAGGTCGTCCAGAGGTTGCCGCCTTCGATACGTACCAGTGCCATGGTGGTTTCCTCTTCAGGTGCGCGGCCTGAGGCTTTGGGCCAGTGCGGTGGCGGCGTTCTCCGGGTTGCCGCGCAGGATGATGCCCAGCGCGGCGGCCGTGACGGCGGTGGCCAGGTCGGAGGAAACACCGAGCGCGTCGGCGATCGACTGGTCGACGGCGACCAACGCGGACTTCACCTCGGTGGCGACCTCTTCGTCCACCGGTGCGCGTTCGGCCGCCGCGAGGAGAAGCAGGCCGAGGTCGGCCGACGTGACGGGCCGCAGAGCGGTCGCGGTGTCCGATGCGCCGGCAAGGGCGTCGAGCAACGGGCGGACGTCGTCGGCGAGGTGGCGGCGCAGAGCGGTCAGGTAGAGGCCGCGTTTGCTTCCGAACGTCTTGTACAGGCTGTTGCGGTGCACGCCATGTGTGATCCGCGCCGCCAGGACGAGCTTTCCCACGCCCTCCAGCGGGAGTCCGACACCACGTCGGGACGGTATCCGGGGGCGGTGGCGGGTCGGTCCGCCGGCGTCGGAACAGACCGTAGGCCGTGCATGGTCGTCACAGGGACGGTGCCGGGGCGTACTCGAACCAGTCGAAGGCGACCGTTCCCTCGGTGGCGTACATACCGATCACACGTCCGGTGAAGCCGCAGGCGACCTCGGTGGACAAGTAGCGTCCGTCCAGTTCGGCGAGCGGCCGGGTGTCCGGGGCGTCCGGATCGTCGAGCCCGAAGGCGATGGTGTCGGGCCCCGTGGTCCCGCCGTCGGTGAGTTCGGGAGAGGCGGGAACGAGGCCCGACGTCCGGATCGTCACGGTGAGGCGCAGCGGCCCGGCCGGGACCGGCCGGCGGGCCACGGTCTGGCGCAGCGGCCCGATCCGGGCGACGACACGGACTTCCCCGTCCCCGGCCTCCACCTCGTAGTGGTGGGCCTCGTCCAGGCGCACGCAGAGACCACCGCGTCCTGTGTCCGGGTCGATCAGGGCGGTGACGCGGCAGTCGTGGTGCTGCTGGCGTCGCCCGACAAAGGTGTACCCGGGGCGGTCGACGGTTGAGCCGGTGGCGCTGAGGAGCAGCCAGCCGGGTCGCTCGGTGAGCGACCAGGAGTCTTCCTGGCGGGCGAACGGTGAAATCCAGTGCGGTGCCAGAGCGGGTCCGTCGAAGTCGTCACGGGAGGGCGGGGCCGGAAGGGGGTGCCAGGCACCACCTGGGGCCGGATGGCTCACTGGAACGGGCGCGACGGCGGGCCATCCGTCCCGGTCCCACTCCACCGGGGTCAGGAACGTCTCGCGGCCGAGCACGTGCACGTCGGGCGTGAAGCCGCGGGGGCGGACACCGAGCAGCACCATCCACCAGCTGCCGTCGGGAGCCTCGACCAGGTCGGCGTGGCCCGTGTTCTGGATGGGGCGGGCGGTGCCGCTGTGGGACAGCAGGGGGTTGGCGGGCGCCCCTTCCCAGGGGCCGCGCGGGGAGCGGCTGCGGGCCACGGACACGCTGTGACCGCGCTCCGTGCCGCCTTCCGCGATCAGCAGGTACCACCAGTCGCGGATGCGGTAGAGGTGCGGCGCCTCGGGATACTTGAGGCCGCTGCCCGACCATGTGGCGAAGGGCTTCTCCAGCACCTCGCCCCTCGCTGGGTCGATCCTGGCCATGTTGATGCCCCCTTCGGGGCCGGAGAAGGCGCACCAACAGGTGCCGTCCTCCTCCCATGCCAGGTCGGGATCGATTCCGCTCAGGTCGATCCACACGGGGTCGGTCCAGGGCCCTTCGGGCCGCTCGGCCGAGACGACGAAGTTGCCGCCACCGTCGATGTTGGTGTTGATGACCCAGTAGCGGCCGTCGTGGTGACGGATGGTCGGGGCGTAGAGACCTCCGGACGCCTTGGCACCGGGGAGGGGCAGCGGCAGTTGCCCGGGCCGGTCGAGCACGTTGCCGATCTGCTCCCAGTGCACGAGGTCCTTGCTGTGGAAGAGCGGCAGCCCGGGAAAGTACTCGAAGCTGGAGCAGACCAGGTAGTAGTCGTCACCGACCCGGCACACGCTCGGATCCGGATGGAAACCGCTGATCACCGGATTGTCATACATGTGCACGGAAGCGTCTTCCCTTCGAGCCGCCGGGTTCCGAGAGTCTAACGAGCAGCCGCAACGTCCGGATGCGAGTCTCATCAGGCGTCTGCTGTGGGCGGGGCGTGTGAACTGGGGCGAGATCGTCGTTCAGAGACCGGCAGCAATACGACGACGCGCTCCGTGACAACGCGCGCAGGGCGGTCCAGCTCGACTTGTTGGCGGCCCGGAGGTCCTGACCCTCAACGACGTGCCTCAATCCCCGGCGGGCGAGGGGCAGAATCGCGTCCGCATGCCAGCAGCCGGGCTGAACCCGATGGACGGGGTGCAAGCGCTGACGCGGAGGCCGTGGCACCGGTTCGGAATGAGCCTGCCCTGCGGGCTTGGCCACGAGATGGCGCTCATCTGCGGCGAGTACTGGCTCGGCTGCGGCAGCATGCAGCCTGCTCGGCCTCCTCCTCGTCTGCGTGTTCCGAGCCTGGACGACCCTGGCCCGCGGCGGAGCCCGGCTCGCGTCCTCGGGCATCACGCCCGAGAACTTCCGACGGCCGCAGCGGGCAAGCGGCTTGGCACTCCGGGAGGCGTGCTGCTGATCAGGCGTAGTGGCGGTACACAGCCTGAGCCACGCAAGCGGGCTTTTCGCTGCCCTCGACCTCCACGGTGAAGGTCAGCGCCATCTGCACCCCGTTGCCCTTGACCTCGTCGACCGAGCCGACCGCACCATGCAGGCGGATCTTCGCTCCGACCGGCACGGGGCTCGGGAAGCGCACCTTCTCGAGGCCGTAGTTGACGCTCATGGATATGCCGGAGATCTCCAACAGGTCGCCGAACATCGGGATGATCAGGGACAGGGTGAGGTAGCCGTGCGCGATGGGGCCTCCGAAGGGACCGTGCTGGGACCGGTCCGGGTCGGTGTGGATCCACTGGTGGTCGTCGGTGGCGTCGGCGAAGGTGTTGACGCGCTCCTGCGTGATCTCCAGCCAGTCGGTACGACCGAGGTCGCGGCCGGCGAGGGAGACGAGGCCTTCGAGGCCCTGGGCGGTGGTGGTCACGGGGCACTGCCTTTCCATGGGGTCGGGGTCGCGGCTTCGGGGGAGGGGGCCGGGTGGGCCTGGCGCACGGCCGGTTTGATGATCTTTCCGGAGGCCGTGCGGGGCAGGTCCTCGGCGAAGGCGACGGTCTTCGGGATCTTGTACTTGGCCAGCCGGTCCCGCAGGTGCGCGAGAAGGTGAGGGCAGTCGGCGCGACGGCCGGCCTCCAGGACGACGACGGCGTGGCCGACCTCGCCCCAGACCGCGTCCGGCACGCCGACCACCGCGCACTCGCGCACCGCCGGGTGACTGAGGAGTGCGTCCTCCACTTCGGCCGGGTACACGTTCTCCCCGCCGGAGACGAACATGTCCTTGACCCGGTCGACGATGTAGGCGTAGCCCTCTGCGTCCGTGCGGGCGACGTCGCCCGTTCGCAGCCATCCGTCGCCGGTGAAGGCCGCCGCGGTGTCCTCGGGGCGGCCCCAGTAGCCGGACATCACGTTGGGCCCCTGGACGAGGACCTCGCCCGGTTGCCCGGGGCCCGCGGGACTGCCGTCGGCGAGGACGACCCGGGTGTCGGTGAAGAAGTGCGGGACGCCCGCCGAACCCGCCTTCGCCGAGGTCTGTTCCCGGTCGAGGAAGAGCACGCCCGGGGAGGCCTCGGTCATGCCGTACCCCTGGCTGAAGGCCAGGCCGCGGGTGAGGTACCGCTCGATGGTGCGTGCCGGGACCGGCGCGCCGCCGCAGCTCACGGAGCGCAGGCTGGACAGGTCGGCCGTCTCCCAGCGCGGATGGGCGGCCATCGCGTCGTACATCGTGGGGACCCCGAACATGTACGTCACCCGCCGGCGTTCGACGACGTCCAGCACGGTCCCTGGGTCGAAGGCTTCCAGCAGCACGACCCGTCCTCCCTTGAGCAGGGTGGGCAGACAGGTCATGTTGAGCCCGGCGGTGTGGAACAGGGGGGCGACGACCAGAGTGACCTCGTCGCCGGTCAGGTCGGTGTCGACGAGGACGTTGACGCTGTTCCAGGTGATGTTGGCGTGCGAGAGCACCGCGCCCTTGGGGCGACCCGTCGTCCCGGAGGTGTACATGATGACGCAGGGATCGTCCGGGGCGACCGGCTCGTCCAGCGGACCGGTGTCACCGGCCGCGAGCAGATCCTCGTAGCCGAGGTCCTCGCCGTCCGGCGTGCCGAGGGTGACGCGGTGCCGGACTCCGCCGTTCGCGGCCACTGGGGCCGCCGTCTCCGCCTGCTCGGCGCCGTGCACCAGCACCGTACTGCCGGAGTCATCGAGGTTGTACATCAACTCGGGCGCCGCGAGACGGGTGTTGAGCGGCACGAACACGGCGCCAAGGACGCCGGCGGCGAACAGGGTCTCCAGGAAAGCCGGGTGGTTGGGACCCAGGTAGGCGACGCGGTCGCCGCGGGCGACGCCAAGGGCGCGCAGCCCGTGCGCCAGACGCAGGACCCGTTCGTGCAGTCGGCGGTAGGTGATCTCGGCGTCCCGGTGGACCAGGGCCGTGCGCCCCGGCGTCTTGCGTGCCCGGCGGGCGGGCCAGGAGCCGATGCCTTGGTTCAACACGGCGTCCTCCCTCAGTCCTTGCGCAGGCCGAGCAGGCGGGCGGCATTGTCCTTGAGGATCCTGGGCCGGACCTCGGGCTTGATGTCCAGCTTCTCGAAGTCGGCGAGCCAGCGGTCCGGGGTGATGACCGGGTAGTCGGAGCCGAAGAGCACCTTGTCCTTGAGCAGCGTGTTGGCGTACCGCACCAGCTGCGGAGGGAAGTACTTCGGTGACCAGCCCGAGAGGTCGATGTACACGTAGGGCTTGTGCGTGGCGACGGCCAGGGCCTCGTCCTGCCACGGGAAGGACGGGTGCGCCAGGATGATCCGCAGTTCGGGGAAGTCCACGGCCACGTCGTCGACGAGCATGGGGTTGGAGTACTTCAGCCGGATGCCGCCGCCCCCGGGCACCCCGGCGCCGATCCCCGTCTGCCCGGTGTGGAACAGCGCGGGCACGCCGAGTTGCTCGATCGCCTCGTACAGCGGGTACGCCATCCGGTCGTCCGGTGAGAACGCCTGGATGCTCGGGTGGAACTTGAAGCCGCGAACCCCGTGCTCCTCGACCAGGCGGCGTGCCTCCCGTACGCCCGCACGGCCCTTGTGCGGGTCGACACTGGCGAACGGGACGAGCACGTCGGCGTGGGCGGCGCAGCTCTCGGCGATCTCCTCGTTGGCGATGCGCGGATGGCCGGTGGCGTGCTCGGCGTCCACGGTGAACACCACGGCGGCCATGCGTCGTTCGCGGTAGTACGCGGCCATCTCGTCGATGGTCGGCTGCCGGTGGCCGTGCGCCTTGAAGTACTCCTCGGAGGCCCCGAAGAGCTCCGGACTGAGCGCGCCGTGACCGGTTCGGGAGATCTCCGCGTGGGTGTGGACGTCGATCGCGGTGAGGGCGTCGACGTCGATGACCGGATCGCTCATGTCAGGCCCCCGATGCCTTGGGGGCCGGGATGCCGAACGTCTCGGGCTCGGCGCCGACGCCGTCGTGCCAGCGCTCGCGGATCGCGTCGGCGCTCCAGCCGCCGTCGGCGAAGGCGACCGCCGCCTCCTTCGGGTGGGCCCACAGGGCCAGTCGGTCGCCGCCGATGCCGATGGCCTGTCCGGTGACGTCCTTGGCGGTGTCCGAGGCGAGGAAGGTGATCAGACCCGCCACGTCCTCGACGGTGCCGAGTCCCTCGTCCTTGCGCAGCCAGCCCGGCAGTGGTGCGCCGGTGCGTTCGGCCTCCTCGATGACCGGGGCGAAGGCCGGGATGGTCTTCGTCATCTCGGTGGCGGCCACGGGGACGACCGCGTTGACGGTGATGCCCGCGCGGGCCAGCTCCAGTGCCCAGGTGCGGGCCATGGCGACGATGCCGGCCTTGGCGGCGGCGTAGTTGGTCTGGCCGAAGTTGCCGCGCTGGCCCGCGGGGGAGGAGATCAGGATCAGCCGTCCGCCCTCGCCCTGTTCGCGCATCCGCACCGCCGCGGCCCGGGCGCAGGTGAAGGTGCCGCGCAGGTGGACCTTGACCACGGAGTCGAAGTCGTCGTCGGTCATCTTCCACAGCACCCGGTCGCGGAGGATGCCGGCGTTGGTGACGAGGACGTCCAGGCGGCCGAACTCGCGCACCGCCGCCTCGGTGAGCCGTTCGGCGGCCTCGCTGTCGCCCACGGCGGCCACGACGCCGGTGGCCCTGCCGCCTGCCGCGGTGATGGCGCCGACCGCCTCGTCGACCGCGCCGGCCTCGATGTCGTTGACCACGACGGCGGCGCCCGCGGTGGCCAGGGCGCGGGCGTAGGCGAGTCCCAGCCCGCGCCCGCTTCCGGTGACGACGGCGACCTTGCCCTGCAGATCCATGACTGTGCCTCTTCCTGATGGCGGTGAGGTTCCTGAGGGGCGGTGAGGCCGACCGGGCCGTCACCCCAGGATTGATCGACAGGAATCCTGTTGGTTGGGTTCAGTGTTCTCTTTCAACAGGAATCCTGTCAATGGTCTAGGGTGGTGCACTGTGAGACACGGATCGGCAGTCAGCGGAGGCACGGAATGACGCGAGCGCCGGAGCGGTCCGCAGGGGGCGCCGGATCCGCGGCCGAAGCGGGGCCGTCGCTGCTCTACCTGATCAAGCGGACCGAACTCGTGGTCCGCGCCCGCCTGGAGGAGTTGCTCAAGCCCGCAGGCGTCACCGCGTTGCAGTACACGGCGCTGACCGTGCTGGAGCGCCACGACGGCATCTCCGCCGCCCAGTTGGCCCGCGCCTCGTTCGTGACGGCGCAGTCGATGGCGGACATGGTGCGCGCGCTGGAGAGCCGGGGGCTGGTGCGCCGGGAGCCGAACCCGGGCAACCGGCGGGA
This sequence comes from Streptomyces sp. NPDC034099, assembly GCF_055575415.1. Lineage (NCBI taxonomy): Bacteria > Bacillati > Actinomycetota > Actinomycetes > Kitasatosporales > Streptomycetaceae > Streptomyces > Streptomyces sp. NPDC034099. The sequence goes on from NZ_JBVISR010000003.1 coordinate 576,236, forward strand.
GAAGGTGATCCTGCTCGCGGACGCCGGACGGCGGCTGCTCGCCGACCATGCCGAACCGGCCCGGCTGCTGGAGCAGCGGATGGTGGCGGACCTCGGTTCCGCCGACGTCGAGCGCTTCCGTGACGCCCTGATGAGCGCACACCGCGCGCTGTCCTGACCCGCGCCACGGGTGACGGCGTGGTGGGTGAGGGGAGGCCGGACCCGGAGCCCGGTCGCCGGGGTCACGACTTCGAGCGTGCCACCTCGTCCAGCCGCCGTGCCGCCGTCGCCGTTTCGATCGGCGTGTCCCCGTGCGCCCTGCCGTCGCCCAACGAGGCGTACAGGTCGGCTACGGCCGCCGAGTCGTGATGGGAGGCCAGTTCGGTCAGTTCGGGTGAGACCGTGCCGAGGATCTGCCGGAACCGCAGTTCGGCCAGAGGACCCAGGCGGTCGTAGATCGGCGGCGAGAGGAGCAGCGGCAAGACCACGCTCGGCCGGATGCTGGTGGGCCTTTTCGGTCCCTCGGCCGGGGAGGTACGTGTCTCGTACCCCAGGAAGTCCCCGGTGCCCCCAGTAGAGACCGCCGCCGGGCAGTGGCCTGCTCTCCACCGGCCACGCCGTACCGATCGCCGGATGAGGAGGCCCTTCGGGGCGTGCCGACCGGCTGAGGCGATTTCCTCCGGCGCGGGACCCCCGTGATGTCGGGACAGGGCCTGGGCATGGGTGAGGACGTTGCGGGAACCCGCCCGCCGTACTGCCCCGACGAGCGGAAGAGACGATGACGAAGACACCCGAGGACCACGGCCACAACCGCTTCTGCAAGGCATGCGGCACGCCCGCCGGAGACGGACCACTGTGCGAGCGCTGTGGTTCCGTTCTGGAACTCCCGGACGACGCAGGGCTGACGGAGGACCAGGGTGGCGCGGTGCGCCGGGACTTCGAGGAGCGTGACAACCGGCGGGGTCAGTGACTCCAGTAGTCGCGGCGCGGCAGTTCCACCCACACGTCAGGGGGTCCGACCACGGCACGGCTGTCGGTCGGGGACAGTCCGGCGAAGGCGCAGGAGTACGCCACGGGGTGGTAGTGGTAGAGGTATGAGGCCAGGACCTCCTCGGCGGTGTCGTTCTCGTTCGGTCCGCCGCCGGGATGCAGGTCCCAGCTCTCGACGGCCCCGTGACGCGCGATGCTGCCCTGGTTGCCGCTCTTGGGATTGGCGTACAGCCCGTAGCAGACCGTGTCGGCGGACAGCAGGGTCAATACGCCCGGCATCTGCGGCGCGTACCCCCAGGGCTGGGTCACGACGCAGCCGCCCGGCACGGTGGTGACGCCGACGATCTGCAGGATCTGGTCCATGTCGTACCCGTGCGGCTCCTTGAGCACTTCGTCGGCGGCTTCGTCCTCGACCGGCGCGGCCCGCAGACGGCGCACCGCCTCGGCCGCGTCGATGCCGGCCACGCAGGCCAGTCCCGTGCCGTCGTAGTGGAACGTGCCCAGCGCCGTGATGAGCCGTCGGCTCTCCTGTGCCGCCGCGCGCTCCGTGTCGGTCAGCCCTGTCCCTTCCGGTACCGGGAACAGGTCCGGCGTGGGTCCGGCGAGGCTCAGGCGTCCCGGTGACCAGCCGCCGATCAACGGCCGCCAGGGATCGGCCCCGGCAGTGGCGAGGACCCGGGCGTTGTGGGGCTTCCCGGCCACCACGGCCTCCCACAGTGCCGTCACCCCGTTCTCCAGCGCGTCCACATCCGCGACTCGGCCGACCAACTCCCCGACGACCTGCGGGGAGCCGAACACCGCCGCGTGATGGAGCGGACGGCCCCCGCTCCATCGCTCCGGATCAGCGCCTTCGTCCAGACGCCGACGCACGTCGTCAACATCCGCCCACTTCCAGCTCATGCCCGCCCAGCCGTCACTGCCCGGTGTCATCCGTCCCCCAGCACGTCGCTTGCCTGTCGTGTCCCACGCTCGCACACGGGTCTGACACCGGGACCGGTCGCCGCACTCGGGCCGCCCGGTCCCGGGGTGCCGTCGAGCAGCGGTTGGCGAAGACTTTGCGCGTGGCCGATTCCGCGCGGCGGATGCCCGGCCTGAGGGCGGCAGAAGGTATCGCGAACGCAAAGGATGGCCGAAAACAAGAGATGTCTTGTGTCCTCTGCGTTACGACCGCGTTGACCCCGCCTGCTCCCGTGACGCACGCTCGGAATGTAGATGGCAACTACAAATGGTTTGCCGTCGATCCGCTCGCAGTCGCAAAAACGACTGGTCGTTCAGGGTCGTCCGGCGAGCCGGATGCGGGAGGTAGCACATGTGCGGCATCACCGGCTGGGTCTCCTTCGACCGCGATCTCGGCACCGAGACGGCGGCGTTGGATGCGATGACCGAGACGATGGCCTGCCGCGGACCGGACGACCGCGGCGTCTGGGCGCAAGGCCCCGCCGCGCTCGGCCACCGCAGGCTCGCCATCATCGACCTGCCCGGCGGCCGGCAGCCGATGAGCGCCGAGACCCCGCACGGCACGGTCGCGCTCGTCTACTCGGGGGAGACCTACAACTTCACCGAACTCCGCCGTGAACTCGCGGACCGCGGGCACTGTTTCGCCACCGACTCCGACACAGAGGTTGTGTTGCGCGGCTACCTCGAATGGGGTGACGCCCTCCCCGAGCGCCTCAACGGCATGTACGCCTTCGCCCTCTGGGACGGCCGCGAGAACAAGCTCGTCATGGTCCGCGACCGCATGGGCATCAAGCCGTTCTACTACCACCCGACCGCGGACGGCGTGCTGTTCGGCTCCGAGCCCAAGGCGATCCTCGCCAACCCGCTGGTCCGCCGCCGGGTCCGGCTCGACGGGCTGCGGGAACTCTTCACCATGATCAAGACGCCCGGTCACGCCGTCTGGGACGGCATCCGCGAGGTCGAGCCCGGCACCGTCGTCACGGTCGACCGCTCGGGCGTGCACCAGCGCCGCTACTGGGAGGTGGAGACCCGCCCGCACACCGACGGCAGGGACGCCACCGTCGCGCACGTCCGCTCTCTCCTCGACGACATCGTGCGCCGCCAGCTCGTCGCCGACGTGCCCCGCTGCACCCTGCTCTCCGGCGGACTGGACTCCTCCGCGATGACCGCGCTCGCCGCCCGGCAACTGGGTGAACACGGCGAGAAGGTACGCAGCTTCGCCGTGGACTTCGCGGGGCAGACCGAGAACTTCGTCGCCGACGAACTCCGAGGCACCCCCGACACCCCCTTCGTCCACGACGTCGCCCGCGCCTCGGGCACCGACCACCAGGACATCGTGCTGGACGCCCAGGCCCTCGCCGACCCCGAGATCCGAGCCAAGGTCGTCCGCGCCCGGGACCTGCCGGCCGGCCTCGGCGACATGGACGCCTCTCTGTACCTGCTCTTCCGGGCGATCCGCGACCACTCCACCGTGGCCCTGTCCGGCGAGTCCGCCGACGAGGTCTTCGGCGGTTACCTGCAGTTCTTCGACGAGGAGGCACGCCGCGCCGACACCTTCCCCTGGCTGGTGTCGATGAGCCGCCACATGGGGGAGGACACGGACGTGCTGCGCCCCGACCTGGCGGCGAAACTGGACCTGCCCGCATACGTGGCCGACGGCTACCGCGACGCCGTGGGCGGGGTCCGGCGCCTGGACGGCGAGAGCGACTTCGAGTACCGGATGCGGCGGATCTGCCATCTGCACCTGACGCGCTTCGTGCGCATCCTGCTGGACCGCAAGGATCGCGCCAGCATGGCCGTCGGCCTGGAGGTCCGAGTCCCCTTCTGCGACCACCGGCTCGTCGAGTACGTGTACAACACCCCCTGGGCGCTGAAGTCCTTCGACGGCCGGGAGAAGACCCTGCTGCGCGAGGCGACCGCGGACGTGCTGCCGAAGTCCGTGTACGACCGGGTCAAGAGCCCCTATCCCTCCACCCAGGACCCCAAGTACGCGGCGGCTCTCCAGGACCAGGCCAAGGACCTGCTCACCCGCACCGGCCACCCCGTCTTCGACCTCGTCGACCCCGACCGTCTGCGGCGGGCGGCCGAACGGGAGGCGCCGATGAGCGGCCAGGCGGACCGGCGTGGTCTGGAGCGGGCCCTCGACCTCGCCCTGTGGCTGGACCTCTACCAGCCGGAACTCGACCTCAGCTGAACGACTCGGCCCAGGGCGAGGGCCTGCGGACAGGGCTTCCGGAGGAGCGACGGCCGGCAAACCGGCGCTCGAAGCATCCGTCTGGGGCGTGTTGTCGCGTGTCGGGCGCGGAGTGCCCCTCGGCGCCGTTGGCAGACGGGTGGAACTGGACAGCCTGTAGGTACAACGGTGAGCCGAGGGGGCTTGTGGTGGCCAGTGGGTTCCGCAGGACGAAGGTCCAGGCGATGTTCGACGTGTTCGACACGGACGACAACGGCTTCCTGGAGGAAGAGGACTTCGAGGCGCTCACCGCGCGGTGGAGCCGGCTGCCGCGGGTGGCCGCGAGCCCGGAGCTGTCCGCACGGGTACGCGGCGTGATGATGGGATGGTGGCAGCAGCTGTCGGCCGCCGCGGACGCGAGTCGGCCCGGCCGGGTCAGCCTGGACGAGCTGATGACCGTGGTCGAGCGGCTGCCGACCATGCCGGAAGCCGTCACGGCCACGGCCGACACGATCTTCGACGCGGTGGACGAGAACGGTGACGGCCGTATCTCCCGTGGCGAACACCAGCGGCTCGTCGACACATGGCACGGTCGCGGCATGGCGACGGAGGACGTGTTCGACCGCCTCGACCAGGACGGCGACGGGTACCTCAGCCGTGCGGAGTTCGCGCTGCTGTGGACACAGTTCTGGATCAGTGAGGACCCGGCCGAGCACGGCAACGTGATGTGCGGCCCCGTCGCCCCGGCCGCCTGAGGCCCCGGCAGCTGCGGCCCTACCTCCGGGACGAGGACGTCCGGATCTTCGGCACCCGGGACGCGTTCGTGGACGACGGGGACGTCGCCGAACTGCGCGGGCTGAAGGTCCCCGTCACCACCGTCTCCGACCTGCGCGGCTCCGACCCCGCCGACCTCGGCGCGGCGACCGCCGAGAACCTGGGGGCGGCGGCCCTCGACGGCTTCTGGGTCCACCTGGACGCCGACGTCCTCGACCCCTCGGTGATGCCCGCGGTCGACAGCCCGGACCCCGACGGCCTGCTGCCGGGCGAACTCACCGCCCTGCTGCGCCCGCTCGTCCGGTCCCCGCGCTGTGCCGGGCTCAACGTCACCGTCTACGACCCCGACCTGGACCCCCACGGCAGCGCGGGCGTCCTCCTGACCGACCTGGTGGTGGCCGCCTTCACCACCGGCTGAGACGCGCGGTCGGGACACGCCGGGAACCGCTCCGCCGCCCGCATGCCGCCGTGGCCGTCAGCCGGCCGGCCGCCAGCCCAGCGCGGGACCGAGCCGACCGGCCATGTCGGTCAGGATCTGCACGTAGTCCTCCGGCGCGAAGGTGAACGGCAGGGCGAAGGCCACCTCCTCCACCTCCCGGTACGCCGCATGGGCCCGCAGCCGCTCCGCGATCCACTCGGAGGGGCCCACCAGGTCCGGGGCGAACAGCAGACGGGCGGGCCCCTGCGGGTGCCGGGTGCGGGGGAGGCGCTGCGCGGCGTACTCCTGGTACTTGGCGCGTTGTGCGGCGTCGGCGGAGTCGGTGGGAACCACCACGAGCCCCTGGGAGACCCGCGCGGCCTCCCCGTCGGGATGCGCCGCGCGGAAGGCTCGGATGTGGGAGAGCTGGATCGCGGCGAAGTCCTCGGGGGCGGCGCCTTCGTCGGGCGTCTCGGCCTTCACCACACTGCTGGTGAGTAGGTTCAACGCGTTCTCTCCGGCCCAGCGGGCCGAGCGCAGGCTGCCGCCTCCGTACCACATGCGTCGCCGCAGGCCGGGGGAGTGGGGCTGTACCCGGTCGGAGTAGCTCTCGATGCCCTCCGTGCCGTGGAAGTCCGTGACCGGCTCACCCGCGACGTGGCTGAGCAGGCGCCGCACCCGCGTGTAGCCGAGATCCTCGGTTTCGGCCGTGTCCGGATACAGCGCGCTCTTCACCCGCTCGTAGTGCATCGGCGGTCCGGTGCTCACACCCGGGTTGAAGCGGCCGCCGGACAGGATGTCCACGGTCGCCCAGTCCTCGGCGAGGCGCAGCGGGTTCTCCCACCCCAACGGCGTGACCGCGGTGCCCAGTTCGATGCGGCTGGTGCGCTGGGTGGCGGCCGCGAGCACCGCCACCGGTGAGGTGATCCCGTACTGGAGGTGACGGTGACGCACCCACGCGCTGTCGAAGCCGAGTCGCTCCCCCAACTCCAGCATGCGCAGCGTGTCCTCGTGCCCGCGGCCCGGTTCCGCCTCGTCGAACAGTCCGATCGTGAGAAACCCCAGCCTCTTCAGCCGCCTGCCGCTCATCTGCCACTCCCACCCACCGGCGCCCACACGGACCTGTCACCTTCCAACAGAGGGATCATGCCCCCTCACCACCGGAGGGCTGTCCCTGCGGGACGTACAACGCCCTGCTGTTCACGAGAACGCAACACCGGAGCGCTGCTTCCCGGCGGTGCTGAAACGAGCCGTTCACCACAGGTGGGCTCCCCGGGAAACAAGTGGTTCCTACCGTGACCGCTCATGGATTCGAAGCCGTATACGCAGCCGGACACCGGCCACCTCACCCAGGCACCCCGGACGGCCGCAGATCCCGTTCTGATCACCAGCCAGGCGACCAAGGAGACGCTCGAGGACTACACCCTCCGCTTCGCGCCGCGCAGTTACCGCCGTTGGACCCCCATGGTCGTGGCCACGACGGCGCTAGGTGGCATCGCCTACATGGCTGACTTCTCCATCGGCGCCGGCATCGGTCTCGCCCACGGCACCGGCAACGCGCTCGTGGCGATCGCCGTTGCCGCAGCCGTCATCTTCGTCACCGGCTTCCCGCTGGCGTACTACGGCGCCCGGTACAACATCGACCTGGACCTGATCACCCGCGGTTCCGGCTTCGGCTACTACGGTTCGGTACTGACCAGCGTCATCTTCGCCAGCTTCACCTTCATCTTCTTCGCCCTCGAAGGCTCGATCATGGCGCAGGGACTGAAGCTGGGCCTCGGTCTTCCGCTGTGGCTGGGGTACCTGGTCTCCACGCTGATGGTGATCCCACTGGTGGTCTACGGCATGAAGGCACTCAGCAAGCTCCAGGTGTGGACGACGCCGGTCTGGCTGGTGCTGATGGTCGCCCCGCTGGTCTACCTCGTCACCACCGACCCCGGCACGGTCGACCGCTTCCTCTCCTACGCCGGCACGGACTCCACCGGCGACGTCAACACCGCCTCGGTACTTCTCGGCGCGGGCGTGTGCCTGTCGCTCATCGCGCAGATCGGCGAGCAGATCGACTACTTGCGCTTCATGCCGCCCAAGACCGAAGCCAACAAGCGCACGTGGTGGACCGCGGTGGTCATGGCCGGTCCGGGTTGGGTGGTGCTCGGCGCGCTGAAGCAGGCCATCGGCGTCTTCCTCGCCGTCTACATCCTCGGCGAGGTCGGTCCGGAGGCCGCGCCCGAGCCCATCCAGCAGTTCCGCAGCGCCTTCGACGCGATGATGCCGTCCTGGCTCGTGCTTCCGCTGGCCGTCGCCCTCGTGGTGATCAGCCAGATCAAGATCAACGTGACGAACGCCTACTCCGGGTCGCTGGCTTGGACCAACTCCTTCACCCGCGTCACCGGGCGCTACCCCGGCCGCATGGTGTTCGTCCTGGTCAACCTGGGTTTCGCACTGGCGTTGATGGAGGCCGACATGTTCAGCTTCCTCAACGGCGTCCTCGGCTTCTACTCCAACTGCGCGATCGCGTGGGTCGTCACCGTGGCCACCGACATCGGCGTCAACAAGTACCTGCTGAAGCTCTCCCCGCTCCAGCCCGAGTTCCGCCGCGGCATGCTCTACGCCGTCAACCCGGTGGGTGTCGTGTCCTTCGTCGCGGCCTCCTGCCTGTCGATCGCCATGTACTTCCACGCCCTCGGTGACACGCTCCAGCCGTACTCACCGGTCGCCGCGGCCGTCATCGCCTTCGTCCTCACCCCGCTGACGGCCGTCGTCACCAAGGGCAAGTACTACCTGCGCCGCGCCGGCGACGGCATCGACGAGCCACTGCTCGACGCCGACGGCAACCCGAGCGCGACGACGTACGACTGTCACGTCTGCCACCAGTCCTACGAGCGCCCCGACCTGGCCGCGTGCCAGACGCACGACGCCGTGGTCTGCTCACTCTGCCTGAGCACGGACAAGGTCGGAGACCACGTGCTGCCGGCGCAGCCGACGGCCGTCTGAACGGTGCAGAGGCGGCGGCGGGTGATCAGGCGCCGGGGTCGGCTTCGGGGTGGGCGAACCGCACGGGCTTGCTCAGCGAGCCGGATCTTCGCCCGGCGCAGCTCGTCGAGTCGAACCTTCAACGCCTCGGCCTCGGTCATCTCGGTCGTGAAGCGGGCGGCCCTGCCCGTGGCACCTGCAGGTAGCCGTGGTGACGGGTCAGACGGCATCGCCCGGGGTGGCGCTCGGCATTCCGGGTGACTGAGCGATTTCCTGTTCGGCGGCTTCGATCAGGGCCAGCACGGCATTCGCCGCGGCCACGGGGTCACGGGCCTCGATGGCCCGCACGACGGCGCGGTGACCCGGCAATGAGGCTTCCACCGCGCCGGGGGTCTGCGTGCTGATGAGAAAACTGTGTTCCAGCGCGATCTCGACAGCGCGGCCCAGTGAGCCGAGGAGACGGTTGCGGCCCGCGTCGAGCAGGGCCCGGTGGAAGGCGATGTCGGCCTCGACGTACCCGCTGCGGCCGGGAGCCGCCGCCGCGGCCTCCATGGCCGCCAGGGAATCGTGGAGGACCCGTACGTCGTCGGGGCCTGCCCGGCCGGCGGCGAGCCGGGCCGCCTCCGGTTCGACGATCCGGCGCAGTTCACCCGTGTCGCGCAGCAGAGCGGTGGCGTCCCCGGCCTGTTTCCATCGCAGTACGTCACGGTCCAGGTGGTTCCAGTGCTCCGGAGGCAGCACACGCGTGCCGGTACGGGGCCGTACGTGCAGCATGCCCTTGGCGACCAGTGACTTCACCGCCTCCCGCAACACCCCTCGGCTGACGCCGATCTCGGCCGCGAGGGCGTCCTCGACCGGCAACGGAGCCCCCGGCTCCCACACCCCCGCCACGATGCGCCGTCCGAGTTCGTGGACCACGCGCTGGTGCGTGGTCAGGAAATTCTGCACGATCTCCGCTTCCCTCTGGACGCCATTCATCGAATCATTCAATGATTGTGTGACAGGGTACGGCCTGCGGGCCCCGCCCGACCACGCCCCATCGCCGAGCGGACGACGCCAGAGCCACGGGAGTGCCTACATGACGGACGGTCAGCAGACGAGTCGCCGCAGCCAGGCGTGGTTCGGCGCCCGGGGCCGCAGCGGGATGGTGTACCGCTCCTGGATGCGCAACCAGGGCTTCGGGCATGAGGTGTTCGACGGGCGTCCCGTCATCGGCATCGCGACCAGCGCCTCCGAACTCGCCCCGTGCAACGCCCATCTGACCCGCGTCGCCGAAGCCGTCAAGCGCGGTGTGTGGCAGGCGGGCGGCCTGCCCCTGCAGTTCCCCACCATGGCCACCGGCGAGACCCTGATGCGCCCCACCGCCATGCTGTACCGCAACCTGATGGCCATGGAGGTCGAGGAGCTGATCCGGGCCAACCCGCTCGACGGGGTCGTGCTGCTGTCCGGCTGTGACAAGACGACCCCGGCCATGCTCATGGGCGCCGCCAGTGTCGACCTGCCCTCCGTCATGGTCACCGGCGGGCCGATGCTCAACGGCAAGTACCGGGGCCAGGACGTGGGTTCCGGCACCCACGTGTGGAAGTTCGAGGAAGACCTGAAGACCGGCCGGATGACCGAGGAGGAGTGCTTCTTCGCCGAAGGCTGCATGGCCCGCTCCAACGGGCACTGCATGACGATGGGGACCGCCTCGACGATGGCCTGCGTGGCCGAGGCGCTCGGCATGCAGCTGCCGGGCTCGGCGGCCTGGCCCGCGGTCGACTCCCGCCGGATGGAGACCGCGCAGGCGGCCGGGCAGCGCATCGTGGCGATGGTGGAAGAGGAACTGCGCCCCTCGCGGATCCTGACCCGGGAGGCGTTCGAGAACGCCGTCCGGGTCAACGCGGCCATCGGCGGCTCCACGAACGCCGTCATCCACCTCACCGCCCTTGCCGGCCGTGTCGGCGTCGAGTTGAGCCTGTCGGACTTCGACGACCTGGCCCGCGCGGTGCCGACGCTGGTCAACCTGATGCCCAGCGGGAGGTACCTCATGGAGGACTTCTGCTACGCGGGTGGCCTCCCGGCCGTCCTGGCCGAGCTGCTCGGCGGCGGGCTGCTGCACGGCGGGCAGATCACCGTCACCGGACGCACCGTCGCCGAGAACACCGAGCACGCCGAACGCGTCGACTCCGACATCATCACCCGTCTCGACGCCCCCTTCCAGCCGGCCGGCACCGGAATCGCTGTCCTGCGCGGCAACCTGTGTCCCGACGGGGCCGTGATCAAGCAGTCCGCCGCGTCACCGCACCTGCTCACCCACCGCGGCCCCGCGCGTGTCTTCGACTCCCCGGAGGCCTACCACGAGGTGGCCGACGACCCGGACCTCGACATCGACGAGAACACCGTCATCGTCATCCGCAACGCGGGCCCCAAGGGCTACCCCGGCATGCCCGAGGTCTCCAACGTCCCGCTTCCCGCCAAGCTGCTCAAGGCCGGCGTCACCGACATGGTGCGCGTCTGCGACGGCCGGATGAGCGGCACCGGGTACGGGACGGTGGTCCTGCACGTGGCGCCCGAGGCAGCCGTCGGAGGGCCCCTCGCCCTGGTGCGCGACGGGGATCCCGTCGTCCTCGACGTCCCGAACCGCACCCTGCGCCTGGACGTGGACGACGCCGAGCTCGCCCGGCGCCGGCAGACGTGGCGGACCCCCGCCGAGCGGCACGACAGCGGCTACACCTGGCTGTACACGCAGCACGTGGAACAGGCCGACCGCGGAGCCGACTTCGGGTTCCTGCGCGGAACCCGCGGACACGAGGTCCCCCGCGACTCCCACTGAGTCCGGACCCGGACCACCGCACCCCTCGAACCCAGGAGAGCAGCGATCGTGGAACCCGGAGCAGCGCGCCCTCGTCCAGTCCTCACCACCGGCTCCGTCCTGCCGGAGGACGCCGACCGCGCGACCCTCGTCGCACGCGTCCACGCCCCGGAGTACGACGGGCCGTGTGTGGCCGCGGTGCGAGGCGAGCGGGTCGTCGACCTGACGGCCGTCGTTCCCACCGTGGCCGACCTCATGGAACGGGACGACGCGGCGGCAGTCGTCCGCGAGGCCGACGCGGGACACGTCTGGCGCCTGGACGAACTGCTCGAAGCACCCGTCGGCCGCCGTGACGTCGCCCATCTCCTCGCCCCCGTCGACCTGCAAGTGATCAAGGCTGCCGGCGTCACCTTCGCCGGGAGCCTGCTGGAACGCGTCATCGAGGAGCGCGCCGGCGGGGACCCGGCGCAGGCCGCCCGCGTGCGGGCCCGCGTGGTGCAGGCGGTGGGCGGCGCGCTCGACGGCATCCGTCCGGGATCGCCCGAGGCGGACAGGGTCAGAGAACTGCTGGTCGTCGAGGGACTGTGGTCGCAGTACCTGGAGGTCGGCATCGGGCCGGACCCGGAGGTGTTCACCAAGGCGCCGGTACTGTCCGCGGTCGGTGTCGGCGCCGACATCGGGGTGCTCGGCGCCTCCGTGTGGAACAATCCCGAGCCCGAGGTCGTCCTCGTCGTGGACTCGCGCGGCCGGGTACGCGGCGCGACGCTCGGCAACGACGTCAACCTCCGTGACGTCGAGGGACGCAGCGCCCTGCTGCTGGCCCGTGCGAAGGACAACAACGCCTCGTGCGCGATCGGCCCGTTCATCCGCCTGTTCGACGAGGACTTCGACCTCGACACCGTACGCGGGCTCGACGTCGGCCTGCGGGTCGACGGCACGGACGGGTACGTACTGCACGGCAACAGCACGATGCGGGGGATCAGCCGCGACGTGATGGAGCTGGTGGCCGCCACGCACGGGCCGCACCACCAGTACCCGGACGGGTTCGTGCTGTTCACCGGAACGCTGTTCGCCCCCACGGAGGACCGAAAGGCACCCGGCGCCGGCTTCACCCACGAGTACGGCGACGTCGTGCGCATCTCCAGTCCGCGACTCGGCGCTCTGGTCAACACCGTCGTCCCGAGCGAGCAGGCCGCGCCCTGGACGTTCGGCGTACGGGCGCTGACACGCAACCTGGCCCGGCGCGGCGTCCTGTGAGACACCGAGAGCACCAGGCCCCCGGTCGGCGGCCCGCCGCTGCCCCGCCCCGCGGCCCCGGCGAGGCGACCGACCGGCGGGACGTCCCGGCTCGCTCGGCTCATGCCCGGGCAACCGGCTGCTGCTCGATCACGGAGCGCAGGCGCCTCGTGTGGTCCAGGTGGCGTTCGGCTCCGGTCAGCGTCACCCTGGCGATCAGGCGTGGATCCGCGCTGGAGGCGGCCAACCTGAGCTCCAGCTCGCCCGGTTCGACCACTCGCCGTCCGTCGCGTCCGGTGAACGACGCGAGATCGGCCGGAACCACGGCACGCAGGCGCCGGGCCTCACCCGGCTCCAGGTCGACCCGGGCATAGCCGACGAGACGCTGCACGGGCTGGACGACGGAGGCGACCGGGTCGTGCAGATAGAGCTGGACGACCTCGGTTCCGGACCGCCCACCGGTGTTGCGGACGGTGAGAGCGAGGGTGAACTCGCCGTCCGTCGGCGCCTCCCGGACGTCCACGGCCAGATCTGTCCAGTCGAACCGCGTATAGGACAGGCCGTGACCGAAGGGGAACGCCGGTGTCGGGTCGACGTTGGACACCTCGCCGGCGTGGGCGAGCCTCGCCCCGAGGTAGGTGGCCGGCTGGGAGCCCGGCCCCCGCGGCACGCTGACCGGGAGCCGTCCGGACGGGTTGACGCGGCCGCTGAGCACACCGGCGATCGCGTGCGTGCCCTCCTCACCGGGAAAGAAGGACTGCACGATCGCCGCAGACTCCTGCACCGCACGGCCGAGGGAGTACGGTCGTCCCGCGAGCAGCACGGTGACCAAGGGCGTCTCCATGTCCAGGAGGGCGTCGAGCAGTTGCTGCTGTGCCCCCGGCAGCGCCAGCGTCTCGACGTCGCATCCTTCACCGCTGGTACCCCGTCCGAAGAGCCCGGCGCGGTCGCCGAGCACCACCAGGGCGATGTCGGCCTCGCGAGCCGCCCTGGCGGCCTCACGCAGACCGGTGAGGTCGCCGTCGTCGATGCCGGTGCCCCGGACGACCGTGATCTCCGCGTCGGGGAACTCGGCGGCGAGGGCGTCGCGCAGCGTGGGCAACTCGATGCCGTGCGGGGTTCCGGGGTGACGGACGCCGATGTGCTGGGGGAAGGAGTAGCAGCCCAGGACAGCGACGGCCTCGTCGGCGTTGGGGCCGAGCAGGGCGATGCGGCGTGGCCTTTCGAGGGGCAGCGTGCCGTCGTTGCTCAACAGCACGACAGCTTCCTCGGCGATCGTGCGGGCCAGCGCGCGGTTCTCCGGACCGTCCAGGTCGATCCGGCCGCGCAGGGCGGCCGGATCGTCGAGGTCTGCCCCTTCGAGCGCGGCCGGCAAGGGATTCCAGTCCGGATCGAGCAGACCGAGCCTCGCCTTCTGGGTGAGTATCCGGCGAAGGGCCCGATCGACCAACGCCTCCGGGACACGGCCGTCGGCGACTGCCTCGGCCAGGGGCGCGCCGAATGTCTTGACGTTGGGCAGTTCGACGTCGATGCCCGCCCGCAGCGCCAGGCCGGCGGCGTCGGCCCAGTCGGCTGCGACGCCGTGCAGGGTCTTGAGGAAGGCGATGGCGAAGTAATCGGCGACGACGGTTCCGTCGAAGCCCCAGGTGTCGCGCAGCAGCCCGGTGAGCAGCTCCTCGTCGGCCGCGGAGGGGACGCCGTCGGTGTCGGTGTAGGCGTTCATCACCGACCGCGCGCCGCCCTCACGGATCGCCATCTCGAAGGGGAGCAGTAGGACGTCGGCGCGCTCCCGCGGGCCCATGGACGAGGGGGCGAGGTTGCGCCCGGCGCGCGAGGCCGAGTAGCCGGCGAAGTGCTTGAGGGTGGCGACGACACCGGCCGACTCAAGACCCTGCACGTACGCCGTTCCGATGGTGCCGACGAGGTACGGGTCCTCGCCGATGGTCTCCTCGACCCGGCCCCAGCGGGCGTCGCGCACGACGTCCAGGACGGGCGCGAGTCCCTGGTGAACGCCGACGGCACGCATGTCCCGCCCGATGGCGCAGGCCATGCGCCGCACCGTGTCGGGGTCGAAGGTGGCGCCCCAGGACAGCGGGACGGGATAGGCCGTCGCACCCCAGGCGGCGAAGCCGGCCAGGCACTCGTCGTGCGCGAGGGCGGGGATGCCGAACCGGTTCGTGGCGGCGATCCGGGTCTGGGTGCGGGCCAGGGAGAGCGCACCCAGGGCGGGGTCCACCGGGACCGTGCCGAAGGGCCGGGTCAGCTGGCCCAGTCCGGTGGGCAGGAGTGCGTCGAGAGCGACGGGCTCCTCCATGTCGTGCTGGTGGGGGGCCACTTCACCGCCCTGGTCGGAGGCGCCGACCCAGACTCCGTACAGCTGGGCGGTCTTCTCCTGAAGGGTCATCGCGTCGATCAGCGCGTCGACTCTCGCGGTGACGGAAACGGTGGTGTCGTTCCAGCGGGAGACTCCGGCGGTGTTGTCTGCGGCCACCTTGGCGTTCACTTTCCCTCCCACGGCCCGCGGACCCTCGACCTGGGCGCGACGGGCGAACAAGTAGACGAGCAGGACTCGAGGCGGGACGGCCGCGTCCGGGTTCCGGCACCGTCCGTACCCGCGGCGGCGTCGGTCAACGGCTGAATCCGGCGGTCAGACCGCTCAGCAGTTGGCGGCGGCCGAACGCGTACAGGATCAGGACGGGCAGTGTGGTCAGGACGACGGCGGCCAGGACTGCGGGGACGTTGACCCCGTACTGGCCCTGGAAGGTCCACAGCGCGAGCGGCAGGGTCCGGCGCTCCGGGCTCTGGGTGAGCACCAGCGGCAGCAGGAATCCGTTCCAGATGGTCAGGGCGTTGAAGATGGTCACGGTGAGGATGGCCGGCCGGGTGAGTGGTGCCGCCAGCCGCCACAGCGTCGTCCATTCGGTGGCGCCGTCGACCCGCATCGAGTCGAACAGTTCCTTGGGCACGTCGCGGATGAAGTTGGCGAGCACCAGCACCGACAGCGGGATGGCGAAGGCGATCGACGGGAGGATCAGCGCCAGCAGGGTGTCGTAGAGCTGCAGTTTGATGATGACCAGATAGACCGGGATCACCGTCGCCTGCAGTGGGATGGCCAGGCCCATGAGGAACAGCCCGTTCATCGCGCGCAGCACGCGCATGCGCCAGCCCCGGACGATCGCGTAGGCCGCCATGAAGGAGAACACGACCGCCGGCACCACGGCGCCCGCGGTGACCACGACGCTGTTCAGGAAGTAGCGGAGGAAGTCGGACTCGATGACCAGCCGGTAGTTGTCCAGTGTCGGGTCGCCCGAAGGCACCAGCGGGTTGCTCGCGTAGTAGCGGCTCTGTGCCTTGAGGCTGGTGATGAGGGTCCAGTACAGGGGCACGGCCACGATGACGAGCCACAGCCATCCGGCCAGTGCGCCGGCCCAGTTGCGTCGGCGTGCCGTCCGGACGGAGCGGTGCTGCCGCTCGCGTGGGGCGGCTTTGCGGGGGCGTCGTGCCTCGGACAGCGTGGTGGTCACCTCAGGCTCCCTCGAGTTGGCTCGCGCCGGCGTCGCGGCCCCCGAGCCGCCGCAGCAGCAGGGCGAGGACCAGACCCACCAGGACCAGGATGACCGCGATGACGCTGGCCGGTCCCATCAGGCTGGCCTGGAATCCCCGCTTGTACATGTCCAGGGCCAGCACCCGGGTGGCGTCTCCGGGGCCGCCCTCGGTCAGGACGAAGATGAGGTCGAAGAAGGTCAGTGACCCGACCACCATCAGCGTGGACGAGGTGATGATGGTGTATCTCAGCTGGGGGAGCGTGATGCTGAAGAACTGCCGGATCCGTCCGGCTCCGTCCAACTGGGCCGCTTCGTAGAGGGATTTCGGAATCTGCTGGACACCACCCTGGTAGATGAGGGAGTGGAACGGGACGAACTGCCAGGAGACGACGAAGACGACGACGCCGAAGGCGAGACCGGGCCGTCCCAGCCAGTCCTGGCTGAGCAGTTGGAGCTTCAGCCCGGCCCCGAGCCCGAAGTTGGGGTCCAGCAGGGCCTTGTACGCGATGGCGATGGCCGCCGAGCTGAGCATCAGAGGGACGAAGTACACCACGCCGAGCACCGCACGGTAGCGCTGGCGGCCCGCCAGGAACGTGCCGAGCAGAATGCTCAGCGGCGTCTGAACGGCCCATGACACCGCCATCACCATGAAGGTCACCCAGAGGGCGTGCGGCAGCCCGGGGTCGGTGAGCACCGCACGCCAGCTGGTCAGCCCCGACTGGTGGATGGTGCCGATCCCGTCCCAGGTGGTGAAGCTCAGCGCGAAGACACCGACGAGCGGAATCACGGCGAAGCCGACGAAGACCACCAGCGCCGGTGCCGCCAGCCAGGGCAGGATGCTGCGCGGTCGGCGGTGCGGTCGGTGACCGGTGGCTGTGCTCATGTGCCGATGACCGCGTTGAGGTTGCCGGCGAACTGCTCCGGGGAGAGGGAGAGCTGGAACAACTTGACGATGTTGTCCAGGAGGGTCTCGGCGGCCGTCGGACTGAGCGCCTGGTCCCAGGACTGCACAAACGTCTTGGCCTTGCTGGCGATGCCGTAGTTGACCTGGAGGAAGTCGGCGCTCTTGGAGGCGGCCAGCAGCTTTTCCGTGCCCAGCCGGACCGGAACCGACCCGTTGTCGATCCAGGCCTTCACCTCGGCGTCCTGGAGGACACCGGTCGCGAAGAAGTCCTTGGCGATCTTCTTCTCCTGGTCGGTGGCCTTCGAGGATATGGACAGGTACTGGGCCGGATTGCCGACCGCGTTGCTCGGATCACCCTTTCCGCCGTCGACGGGAGGGAAGTTCATGTAGCCCAGTTGGCCGCTGGAGACGAAGTCTCCGCCGTCGGCCTGCTGGATGCCGTACGACCACGCACCGTGCAGCATCATCGCGGCCTTGCCGGTGTACAGCAGCGCCTGGTCGGCGTTGGAGTCCGCTGTGATGGAGGAGAAGCCCTTGATGAACCCGTCGGCCTTGACCAGCTCCTGCACCTTGGTCAGCGCGGTGATGGCGGCCGGGTTCGACCAGGCGTTCTTCTCGCCCTCGATGACCGCCTGGAACACCTCGGGACCGCCGACGCGGTCGAACAGGAACTCCAGCCACATCATGTTCGTCCACCGGGACTGGCCACCGAGGGAGAGCGGTGCTATGCCCTTCGCGTTGAACCTGGGCACCAGCGCCATGAGGTCGTCCCAGGACTCCGGCGGCTCTACGCCGACTTGGTCGAAGACCTTCTTGTTGTAGTAGAGGATGATCGGCTGCACGGTCTCGCACGGGATCGCGTAGATCTTGCCGTCGACGGTCGCCGCGCCGAACGAGGAGGGGAACAGGCCCTTCTTGACGTCGGGGTGCTCGTCGAACCACGGGGTGAGGTCCTCGACCTGGCCCGCTTCCGCGTAGGTGCGCAGTGTCCCGCCGCCCCAGCCCCAGATGATGGTGGGCGCCTGTCCGGCACCGATGGCGGTCTTGATCTTCGTTTTGTACGCGTCGTTCTGGAACGTCGTGTCGTCGATCCGGTTGTCGGGATGGGCCTTGTTGAACGCGTCCACCGCTCCGGCTCGGACGCCTTCCTGCGGCTGGCCGTTCAGGTACCAGTAGGTGGCCCCACCATCGCTCTTGCCGGGGCCGGACGAGCCGCAGGCCGCCAGTGCCGCTGAGGCCGGTACGGCGGCGGCCAGGCCGAGGAGGGTACGTCGGGAGAGCGCCATGTCTTTTCTCCGCACTCGAGAGCCGTCGGCTTCTCGTGGGTCATGGTGAAAGGTTTTCGAAACATCCGTCTCCGAACTCTGTTCGTGCAAATTAGGTTTCGGGCTGATGGCCTGTCAAGGGACGTGCACGCGCTTCCAAAACTGGCTTCAGTCCCCGCAGTTACAGGACGTTGCGGGTGCCGGTGAGTGCTTCACGTGCTTCGAAAGTGTTTCGAAAGCACTTGGCCGGGGGTAGGCAGTTGAGGCGGTGATCTCTGCCTGAGCGCCGTCGGTGCCGGTCAGATCGTGCCGAAGGAGCGCGCGGTGCTGCTTCCGGACCGGTCGGGACCGCGGGGCTTGTCGGCACCTTCCGGACGGGCTCGTGGCGGGGGTGCCGTACTGTTGACCGGTTCCACCCGTGTTGCCGGTCCGACCGGCGACTCACCACACCGGTGGACGAACACGGGAGGGAACCGATGCGACCGAACGCGAGACGCACCACTTTGGCGGACATCGCCCAAGCGGCCGGGGTCTCCGTCGCGACCGTGTCCAAAGTGGTGAACGGTCGCGGTGACGTGGCGCCGCAGACCCGCACCCGGGTGCAGGAGTTGCTGCACCACCACGACTACCTCGCCCCCGTGTTCCGCCACACCGAGGCCGTCGAAAGCCCGACCATCGAGGTGCAGTTCAAGGGCGGCCTGAAACCGTACGTCGCCGAGACCCTGGAAGGGATCATCGACTCCGCCTCCGAACTGGGGGCTTCCGTGGTGGTCAGCAAGGCGTCCAGTGCCCCGCACTGGGCCCGGGACCTGGTCTCCGCCGGGCGCCGTGCCGTCATCGCGGTCACCAGCGTGTACACCACGGCGCACCTGAACGAACTGGCCCGGTCCGGGCTGCCGCTGGTCGTCCTGGACCCCTTGCACCTGCCGGACAGCCGGGTGAACAGCGTCGGGGCCACCAACTTCGCCGGTGGTCTGGCCGCGACGCAGCACCTGCTCTCCCTGGGCCACCGCCGCGTCGCCTACCTCGGCGGACCGTCCATGGCCGTGTGCAACCAGGCACGCATGCACGGCTATCGCGCCGCCATCGAGGCGGGAGGGACCCAGGTACCGGAGGCTTACGTCCAGCCGGGAGAATTCACGTACGAGACGGGACTGCTCGGAGCCGCGGCACTGCTGGACCTGCCGGAGCCACCGACCGCGATCTTCGCAGGCAACGACGAGATCGCCGTCGGGGTCATCGAGACCGCCCGGGGCCGAGGCCTGCGCGTCCCGGAAGACCTGAGCGTGGTCGGCTTCGACGACACGAGCCTCGCCCAGATGTCCTCACCGCCCCTCACCACGGTGCGTCAGCCCCTGCGGGAGATGGGTGGTGCCGCCCTGCGCACCGCGCTCCGACTCGCCAACGGCGACAAGGTCGAGTCCCACCACATCGAGCTCGCCACCGAACTCGTGGTACGCGCCTCGACGGCGCCGCCGTCCGAAGAGCCGGGACGAAGGTGACCGTCTGCGGTGAGACGGGCGCGGCGCCGGGCGCTCGGGCGTACCTCCCGGCCATGCTCCGTCCGCTGGCAGTAGTCGGAGCGTACGGGTGGGTCATGCCCCAACTGTGCCGCCGTACCGCCGGGGTGGTTCTGCTCGGCCCGCGCCGCGTCTCGGCCGACGGCTTCGAGCTGCAGTTCGGCACCGCCATGCTGGGCCACTTCGCGCTCACGGGACTACTGCTCGACACCCTGGCCAAGGCTGCGGAACCCCGTGTGATCGGAGCCGAACCGGAGCGTCGGCTGCGGGCCGCGACCGGACGTGGATTGAGCGGCGGTCAGTTCTTCGGTCCTGCCGGATTCTTCGAGAGGCGAGGGCGGGTCACCGAGGTACGGCTCAGCCGGGAGGCGGCCGACCCCGCCGTCGGCAAGCAGCTGTGGTCCGCAGCCGAGGAGCTGACGGGGGTCCGCTGCCTCTGACCCGGCGGGGATGCCGCCGGCTCAGGAGCCGCCGGGGAGGACGGGAACGGGGCCGGTTCGCCGGTGTCGGCAGATCAGTCCGCGAACGCGGCCACATACGACGCCACGCACGCATCCGGTGTGGCCAGCGAGGTGACGACGTGGCTGTCGACGGTCGCAGGCGGATCGAACGGTACATGGAGCAACCGCTCGGAGCGGAACCCGGCGAGCTGTTCGGCGGGCATCGGGGTCCAGGCCTCGGGATCACGGCCGACCTCCAAGAGCACGTTGGACAGGTCTCCGGCGGGCCGGCGGAGCGGGGTCACGGGCACGGCCGCGAGGAGCGCGTCGTGCAGTGGCGGGTCGCTCTCACGGGCGGGAAGCCGCAGCCCCCGTGGATCAAGGTGATGCAGGCCGACCGCCGGCATACCGGCAGCTGCGTGGTCGCGCGCGAGCACCGCGTGCACCGGCTCGGACCACGCGCGCGCCACCGTCACCGACGACGAGGCGATCGCTCCTCGTACCAGCGCCACATCCAGCTCACCGTCGCGGACCGCGGCCAGTCGTGCGGCCACCGGGAGATCGACCAGCTCCAGTTCGGCAGGGCGTTCACTCACGCGCAGGCGCTCCAGCGCTCGGTCAAGCCGCCACATGGCACACGACGCTGTCCCGATCCGCAGGGCAGCGGCCGGTTCCCCGGCGACCACCCGGACCCGCGCCGCCGCGGCAAGAGTCTCACGGGCCGCGCCGAGCACCCGGTCACCGGCCTGGGTGAGACGCACCCGCCGTGATGTGCGCTGCAGCAGCTGCACTCCGAGTTCGCGTTCGAGTCGGCTGATCTGCTGGCTCACCGCCGACTGCACGATGTTCAGCCGTTGTGCCGCCCGCCCAAAGTGCAATTCCTCGGCAACGGTCACGAAGGCCGTCGGTGTCCCCGCACCCGCCGCCCGGATAAGGGACCTTGCTGCTGCCGCGGTGCGCGGTCCCGCCGGATTCCGGATGTAGTGCGCCCGCCCAGGCGGGCCGGGCGCCCGGCCGCAGCGGCTACCGGTCTCCTGCCGGGCGGTCGGCGGTTGCCGCTGCCCGTGAGGCGAGGACACGCCGGCGGTCGTGGCTGGTTGTTCCGGGCTCGGCGGTCAGCGTGATGAGCTGCTGATCGGGATCGTCCGTGGAGGTGAGGAAGGACCAGTCGAGGGTGAGCGGGCCGACAACCGGATGGTTCAGAACCTTCGTGCCCGATCTCTGGGCGGCGACCCGGTGAGTGCCCCACCAGCGCCGGAAGTCGGGGTCCTGCAACGACAATTCGGCCACAAGCTCGGTGAGTCGTGGATCCCTGGGATCGCGGACGGCCTCCATGCGCAGCTGCGCCAGGGTCGTCCGTGCCGCCCACTCCCAGTCCGCGTACAGGGCTTTGACGGCCGGTTCACGGAAGACCAGCCGTACGAAGTTGCGGTTCTTCTCCGGAATCTGCGCGAAGTCGGTGAACAGGGCGGCCGCCATGGCGTTCCAGGCGAGGATGTCCGTGCGCCGGCCCAGGACGACGGCCGGCGTGGTGAAGAGGTCGTCCAGTAGGCGCGCCGCAGTTGCGGTTGGACCTTCTGCGAGGTGCGCCGACGCGGGCGGGCGGCGTCGCGGCCCGACAACTCGAACAGGTAGGCACGCTCACCGTCGTCGAGCCGCAGGACCCGCGCGAGGGTGTCCAGTACCGGTTCGGAGGCCTGGCGGCGGCCCTGCTCCAGGCGCGTGTAATAGTCGGGGCTGATCGACGCCAGCGACGCCACCTCCTCGCGGCGCAGACCCTTGACCCTACGCCTCCCGCTCGCGTCAGGCAGTCCCACTTCGGCCGGGCTCAGCTCCGTGCGCCGCGCCTTGAGGAAAGCGCCCAGTTCGCCGACGTGGCCGTTACTGCTGCTCATAGGTGCAAGTGTGACAGCCCGCCGCTCCCGCGACAGTGGGCCTGCTGTGTCCCAGGACAGCTCTGTCCGGGGACGGAAGAAGCCCCTTACCCCCTCCTGTGCCGGGTGCGAGCGTCGGTGACGACGAGGACGGCCTGGAGGAAATCGTGCCGTCCGCGGTCACATCCCATTCCCACCTGTACCAGGAGAAACAGACCGTGAAGACCAGCGTCACCTTCCCCAGCAATGGTCTTGCCCTCGCCGGAGTTCTCTTCATCCCCGACGACCACACCGACGCCCGGCAGCCCGCCGTTGTCATCTCCCATCCCGGAGGGGGCGTGAAGGAGCAGAGCCCGAGTGTCTACGCCGAGCGTCTTGCCCGGGCGGGGTTCGCCGCGCTCGTCTTCGACGCCGCCTACCAGGGCGAGAGCGAGGGTGAGCCGCGTGGGCTGGAGAACCCTTTCCAGCGGGCCGAGGACATCAAATCCGCCGTGACCCACCTGACGACCTGCGACTTCATCGACCCGGACCGGATCGGCGCCCTGGGCATCTGTGCGTCCGGTGGGTACGTCCCCTACGCCGCGCAGACCGACCACCGCATCAAGGCCGTCGCCACGGTCAGTGCCGGGGACATGGGCTCAGTGATCCGTGAGGGGCTGGGCCGTACCCAGGACCCGTCGGTCCTCACGGCCCTGCTCGACCGGGCCGCGGCAGCGCGTACCGCCGAGGCACGCGGCGCCGCTCCGGAGATGGTGGCGTGGATCCCCGGCAACGCCCAGGACCTGCTGGAGACGGCCACCCGGCAGTTCCGGGAGACGTACGAGTTCTACTGCACCCCGCGTGGGTACCACCCGCGCGCAGTCCAGGGTTGGGTCCTGCGCAGCGTCGACCAGCTCGCCCAGTACGACTCGTACGCGATGATCCGGCTCGTAGCGCCCCGCCCGCTGCTGATGATCGTGGGTTCGGAGGCGGAGACCGCCTATTTCAGCCGGGAAGCGATCGAGCAGGCGGCCGGGCCCAAGGAACTGTTCGTCATCAACGGCGCCACTCACATCGACCTGTACGACAGGGACGAACACGTCACGCCTGCCGTCACCAAGCTCACCGAGTTCTTCGGAACGTACCTGGCGTGATCGGCGGGGCGAGGGGGGAGTACGCCTCGGCTGATGACCCAGTAGCGGCCGTGCGCCGTGTCCGGTCGGACCCGGCAGGTATGCGCTCGCGACTATGACCGGCGCGACCTGGGGTGAGGTGTCCCGCTCTGCGGGCTTGACCTCTTGAGATCATCGAAAGTTTCGGATGATGTGCACGCGATTGCGTGCTTGCTCTCTCTCTTCTTATCTCATCTCTCGCGACAGTTCCGGCAAGAGGTGCTCTGACCTGCAGAATTGTGTTGCCCAAAGCCTCAACCTGTGACAGAGAGGTTTCCGAAAGGTTGTCGAAACTGTTGACAGGCTCATGGCGTCCTACGAAAACTGGGGCCACTGAACGACAGGGAGGCCAGGCCGTCGGTCCGCTCGCGTCATGGGGCCGGGTACGGCGGTCGGTTGTCACGGCGTGACGACCGGGCGGCCCCCCGTCGTGGTTCGGGCAAGGCAGCGGGCGGCAGAAGCTGCCCGCCCCCCACCAGCCTTCATCGGGAGAACGCATGCAGCAGGACGGAACACAGCAGGACCGGATCAAGCAGAACCCCGCCCCCCTCGACGGAGTGAGCCGACGAGGCTTCCTCGGCGGCGCCGGGACCCTCGCGCTCGCTACCGCGTCCGGGCTGCTGCCCGGCACCGCCCACGCCGCCACCACCATCACCACCAACCAGACCGGCACCGACGGCATGTACTACTCGTTCTGGACCGACGGCGGCGGCTCCGTCTCCATGACGCTCAACGGTGGCGGCAGCTACAGCACCCAGTGGACCAACTGCGGCAACTTCGTGGCCGGCAAGGGCTGGAGCACCGGCGGACGCAGGACGGTCCGCTACAACGGCTACTTCAACCCGTCGGGCAACGGCTACGGCTGCCTCTACGGCTGGACCTCGAACCCGCTGGTGGAGTACTACATCGTCGACAACTGGGGCAGCTACCGGCCCACCGGTACGTACAAGGGCACCGTCTCCAGCGACGGCGGCACCTATGACATCTACCAGACGACCCGGTACAACGCCCCCTCCGTGGAAGGCACCAAGACCTTCCAGCAGTACTGGAGTGTCCGGCAGTCGAAGGTGACCAGCGGCTCCGGCACCATCACCACCGGCAACCACTTCGACGCCTGGGCGCGCGCGGGCATGAACATGGGCCAGTTCAAGTACTACATGATCATGGCCACCGAGGGCTATCAGAGCAGTGGAAGCTCGAACATCACGGTCAGCGGTTGATCTCTGTCCGGTGGACGACGGTTGGGGGCCCCGCCTTCGTGGCTGGCCCCCAACCGTGGTCACGTGCGGGATCGTCAGGACTGTCCCGTCAGACGTGAGACCGGCGGTGGTGCTGGTTGCTCTAACCGGGATCGTTCATACGGGGAGAGTGTCTCCGGGAAAGCCGTGGCACGGGTGAACCTCGCAGCGCATCATCCCGGCTCGCACGCAGGGGTCCTGGGCCATGATCTCCGCGGCTTCCTCGGCCGGCACGGTCATGATCGCGACGCCGGCCACGGCGTCGGAGACGACCGGGCACAAGATCGCGATCACCCCGTCTGCGCGCAGCGACACCATGCGTCGCTGATGTTCGAGTTCGACAGCGTCTGCGCCGTCCATGGTCCGCTCCGGCCCCCACTGAAGGAGCGCCAGGCTGTAGGGCTTCGCGGTCGCGGCCAGAGCCCGGATCTGTTCGTCAGTCACGGTGGTGCTCATGGTGTCTCCCTACTTCTCGATGCGCTCGGCCAACGAGACGGTGATGCCTTCGGGGCCGCGAACGTAGGCCATCCGCCATACGCCCTCGTATTCGCCGATGCCTCCGACCAGGCCGTAGCCGTTGACTGCGGCATGGTCGACCGTGGCGTGGAGGTCGTGCACCTCGAAGGCGACGTTGCGGATGCCCAGTTCGTTGGCGGGCGCCGCAGGCGAACCCGGAAGATGGTCCGGTCGCGTGAAGCTCGAGAGCTCCAGCGTCGTCCCTCCGCCGGGCGGTCGCAGCATGACGATCTCGGTGCGGGCGTCGGTCATGCCGATCACCGTGTCCAGGAATGCGCCTTCGACGGCCATCTTCCGATCGGCCTCCAGGCCGAGGCTGACGAAGAACGCCGTCGCGGCGTCGAGGTCGGCGACGGTGATGCCGACGTGGTCGAAGCGCCTGATGAATGTCATCGGGCCCCTTTCGAGGTTCTGATCCTGCTCACCGAATCGACGCGTTGCACGTCATCCACGACGTGACCCGCCGTTCCACGGATCACCATCGTGGCGTACAGCCTCGGGAGAGGAGTGGTGGGCGGGCCTTCCTTTCGGCATCTGTTCGCGTGGTGATGCCCCGGAGGGCGCAACCGTACGATGCCTGACAGGCGTCGCACAGGGCGGCGGGTCGTCATGTCGTCCCAAGGCCCTCTCGGCGGGCGGCTGGAAGGAAGGAACGTGCGTGGAGGTCGGCGGTTACCGGATCATCGCGCCGCTCGGTGAGGGCGGCATGGGCCGTGTTCATCTGGCGCGGTCCGCGTCTGGACGGCCGGTTGCCGTCAAGACCGTCCACCGACACCTCGCCGCCGTCCCGGAGTTCCGGGAGCGGTTTCGTCGTGAAACGGCTGCCGCGCGGGCGGTGACCGGCGTGTACACCGCTGCTGTGCTTGACACCGGTCCGGATGACGAACCGCCGTGGATGGCAGTGGAGTTCTGCGCGGGACCAGGCCTGCCGGAGGCGGTGGCCGCGCACGGACCGCTCGGCTCCGGCGATCTCGCCGCACTGGGAGCCGCGCTCGCCGAAGCGCTGGCGGCGGTGCACGCGGCGGGACTCGTGCACCGCGATGTGAAGCCGTCCAACGTCCTCATCTCGCGCCATGGACCCAAGGTCATCGACTTCGGCATCGCCAAGAGCGCGGCCGACGAGAGCCTCACCGCCGACAGCGAGGCCATCGGTTCGCCCGGTTTCATCGCCCCCGAGCAGCTTGCGGGGGACACCGCCGGGCCGGGGCCCGCCGCGGACGTGTTCGCGCTCGGTGCGGTCCTCGCGGTGACCGCGACCGGGCGAGGCCCCTTCGGCTCCGGCAGTGTGCCTGAGGTCCTCTACCGCACGCTGCACGAGGAGCCCGATCTGGTGGGTGTGCCGGGCACCGTCTGGGAGGATTTCCTCGGACTGTGTCTGGCCAGGTGCCCCGCAGACCGGCCCACGGTCCCGCAGGTCCTCGCCTGGTGCGCCGAGCGCGCGTCGGACGAGCCATGGTGGGAGCTGGAGCCGGTCGCCGCGTTGATCCGTCGCCAGGAGGACGAGGTGACGGAGCTGTTGGGGAGAGTGGCGGTGGAGGCCGCTGGGCGGGGCCCCGAGGACGGAGTCCCGGCTGCCTCCGGCGACGAGTCACATCCCCCCTCCCACGACGGCGACAGCGAGCCGCGTACCCGCATCCTCGCCGCGGAAGACAAGTCCTCGCCCCCTCACCCCGCCGACCAGTCACCACCCGCCGCTGGCGACGTCGTCGCAGACGCCCGCCGCGACGCCCCCGCGCTCCGTACCTCTCGGCGCCGCCTCCTCGCCTGGGGCGGCGCGGCCCTGGCGGCCGTGGGTGCCACGACGACGGCCATTCTCCTCAGCGGCGACGAGGGCGGCGGCACAGCCCGCGGCGGGAGCCGCCCGGAACCCCGCCCGCCGATGGGCACGCTCGTTTGGAGCCGTGACATCGGCGAAGTCGAGTACGGCGGCGCTCTCCTACGCAGCGGAAAGGACCTCTACGTCCTCGACGACAGGGGGGTCGTCCGTCTGGACGCGGAGACCAACACCGTCCGCTGGACCTACCCGGAGAAGGACCTGCGGAGCATCCAGGCGCGCGGCGACCTGGTCTACGTCCTGCGGGACAGCCTCCTCGAGCCCGAGCTGATCGCCCTGCGCGTGGCGGGCGGCCGGGAAGTGTGGACCTCGGGTGTCCTTTCGCGCAATCCGCACCGGCCGCCCCGTCCCTTCGACGCCCTGCCGGCCGAACTGGAGGGTGGCCAGGGCATGTTCACCGTCTCGGACGACGTCACCTGCCTGTTCACCTACGCGCCCTACACCACCGGATGGGAGCGACGCACCACATCGGACCCACCTTGGCGCGCGTACGCCTTCGACTCCCGTACGGGCGAAGAGCTCTGGTTCCACGAGGGGCGCACGGCAGAAGTGACCGCCGTGGACGAGGCCGGGGGCCGCATAGCGGTGGCCTCCTCGTCCCGGGACTCCGGTGTGCCCGGCACGGAACAGTATGCGCAGGACGACCCACTGGTCGTCCTGAAAGCGTCCGACGGAGCGGTGGAGCGGCAGATCGCGCGCGGCGCCCGCCGCCCGCAGGCCCACCCCGGAGCCGAGGGCGTCGGCTATTTCGCGTCGGAGGAGCGGATCGAGGCCATGGACCTGGCGACCCGGCGCATCCTGTGGTCTCGTCCTGCCGACACGGTCACGGACATCGCGTCCCGGGCCACCGGCGGCCTGGTGCTCGCCTCCTCGTCGGAGGGCATCGAGGCACTGGACGCCGGCACGGGCAGGAAGCGATGGTCGCGGCCCGGCTACCGGGAGATCGGGAGCGGCGCGCCCCTGACATCGGACGGCCTGGCACTGGTCTCGGGCCCGGAGCCGGGCGGTTCGGGCGAGGGGACGTGGGGCATGTACGCACTGGACGTACGAACGGGGGATGCGGCCTGGGCGGTACCCATCGAGCCCGCGTCCGACATGAGCCTGGCGACCGCGCACGACGGTCTGGTCCACATCTGCGCGGGCCGCACCCTGCACACGGTCCGGGGCCCGGGGGAGAGGCGGACATGAACACCGGCCACGCCCCCCGTCATTCGACCCGGCACACTCCTCGCCCTCCCACGCCTCGGGCAACCACGGGCGACGCTCCGCCCCTGGGCGGGTGCACATGACGGAAGCCTCCCTGCTCCCCGGTTCGCCGCTGCTCCCTGACGACCCGCGTCTCCTCGGCGGTCACCGCATCATGCGGCGACTCGGGTCGGGCGGCATGGGGCAGGTCTATCTGGGACGCAGCCCCGGCGGGCGGCTCGTCGCCGTCAAGACCGTCCACGAACACCTGGCCACGGACCCGCGCTACCGAGAGCGATTCCGGCGCGAGGCCACCGCCGCGCGCGCCGTCACGGGCGCGCATACTGCCCCGGTGCTCGACGCCGATCCTGACTCCGGCGTGCCCTGGCTGGCCACGGCATTCCTGCCGGGAGTCACCCTGCGCCACGCGGTCGTCGCAGGCGGGCCGTTGAACGCCCAGGCAGTGCGGTCGCTCGGGGCGTGCCTCGCCGAGGCTCTGGTGAGCATTCACGCGGCGGGCATCGTGCACCGCGACCTCAAGCCGTCCAACGTGCTGCTGACCGCCGACGGTCCGCGCGTCATCGACTTCGGCATCGCCCGGGCCGCCGGGGACCTCGGTCTCACCGAGGCCGGAGCGATGATCGGCACGCCCGGCTTCATGGCCCCCGAACAAGTCGCCGGCGACGATGCCGGACCCGCTGCCGACGTGTTCGCGTTGGGTGCGGTCCTCGCCTTCGCCGCGACGGGCGAGCAGCCCTTCGGCTCGGGCCCCGTGGCGGTCCTGCTCTACCGAGCCACCCACGAAGAGCCGCACCTGGACGGCGTGCCGGACACGGCTGGTCTGCGCGCACTCGTCTCCGGCTGTCTGCGCAAGGAGCCGTGGCACCGGCCCTCCCTCGCACGGGTGCAGGCCCTGACCGCCTCGCCGGACGCGCCCCTGTGGTGGCGCGAGGAACCACTGCGGTCACTGATCGCGGGCGAAGGACTGACAGGCACCGAGGAGCCGTCATCCTCCGCCGGGACGGAGCGGCAACCGACACCCGAGCCTGCCCCGGCCCGGACTGCCGTCGCCCCATCCTACCACGCCGATCGCCTGCATACCCTGACACGCCGCGCCTTCCTCACCACCGGTGGAGCCGGGCTCACGGGCCTGGCCGTCTGGGCCGTGGCCCGGGCCCCGAAAACACCAGGCACAGGCGCCGAGCAGGACGGTCCCGTACTGGAGACAGGGTCCAAGCGCCCCGGCCGGGAACGCTGGAGACTGACCAGCCAGGACGACAGACCGGGCGACGTCACGTCCGCCCTGCTTGCCGGGGACACCGTGCTGGTGCACGGGGCGAGACCAGGCCTGGCCGCCACACAGGGACTGGTGCGCGCCGTGGGTGCCGAGGACGGGGCGAGCCACTGGCAGGACGACAAGGCGCCGGCGAGCGCCGCTCACGAGTCGCTCTGGGGCGTCACGAGCGGCCTGCTCATCGCCCCGGAGCTCCTGGACAGAGTTCACGAAGTACGGACAGGAGACCCACGGCTGCCGGAGCGGCCTTGGCGGGGGACCGTGAAGTGGTTCGCCGTCGCGGAAGGACGGCTCGTCACGCTGGGCGACGACGGCGGATCGACGGACGACCGGGTACTGCGCTCGCTCGCTCTGCCCTCGGGCGGCTCGCGCGCCACCGAAGGGCCCCGCACCCACGAGAGGGAGAAGACGCGTGACTGGCGAGCGCCCGCGGTCTGCGGCAACAGGCTGCTCCTCGTCCCGGACACCGGGGCGCTTGATCCCAGGATCTTCTGCCTCGACGCGACCACAGGCCGGGAACCGTGGTCCTACACCGGGCTCGGCAAGACCGGGCAGCCCCAGACCGCGCCGGTCACTCTGCCCGCGCCGGACGGCCGCGGCGGCGAGCGCTTCGCCCTGTTCAGCGACGCCGACGAACTGCACCTCATCGACGCACGCACCGGCGACCGCCTGCGCAATGAACCGCTGAGCATCACCGCCGGAAACGGTGCCACGGCACTCGGGTACGCCGCGGGCACCGGTCTGTTGCTGGCCGCCGGGGAGGACCTGATCGGTTTCAGCCCCGACAGCGGAAAGCGGCTGTGGAGCCACCCCACCGCCGGGCTCGACACCAGTTGGCCCTCGCTGCCGGGCGGTGGCAGACGAGGCCCCGTCGCGCGGGACGGGGTACTGCTGAACTGGCTGGACGCCAGGACCTTGCAGGCACTCGACCTCGCGGACGGCGGGCGGCAGCTGTGGCGGACGTCGTTCGACGCCATCGCACGCTGCCCGCCCGCCATCGGAGGCGACATGGCCTACGTCACGGCCGGGCAGGTGTGCCGGGCGCTGGGACTGCGCACGGGGAGAGTGCTCAAGGAGTGGCCGGTGGACGAGGCGGTCACATGGCTCGCTGCCGACGACAAGGGGTGGTACGCCGTGGTCGGCGCGTCGTCCCTGCGGGCGGTCAACGCACCGTGACGACCGGGCCCGCACGGCGTTCCGGTCGGGGCTGACACCGCTTCCGAGGAGATGGGCAAGGCCCACATCTACGGGGAGCTGTGCCGGCCGCGCCAAAGGACCAGGACGAGCAGGACCGTACAGCGGTGACGTCGAGGCCGGCTTCCTCGCCCGGTTGGCGCCGCACCGTGTGCTCCGGCCCACCCCGGAGCGCGCGATCACGCCGCTGGTCCGAGTTCCTGCTCGAGCACCTCCACGGCGTCCGTCCACAGGCCGGGCAACCGCTCGCAGTGAGGCAACGCGTCGTCGACCGTGAAGGAAACCTCAGCCCAGTCGCCGAAGAAGGCAAGCCCCACACCACAGATGTGGCCCGGCAGGAGCAGCGGGAGCAGGGCGGCGCCCGTGACATTGGTGGTGCCCAGCGCCCCGCCATCAGCGAGCGGCACGGAGGTGGTCATCACCGCGGTGACATTCGGTGAGGTGATCTGGCGCATGTACCAGGCCGTGGGCCGGGCGGGCATGTACCGGACCAGGTCGTGGATGGCCTGCCGTCGAGGCCTCCGCTTCACCGCGGAGGTGGCTGCCGCGACGAGTTCGAGCCGTCGTGACGGCGAGGTCTCGGCCAGGGGGAGCCGCACCGGGACGGCGAAGGTGCGGTTCCCCCACGTCTGCTCCTCGTCGTGCCGACGTGCGTCCACGGGCAGCAGCGCCGACACATGCCGCAGAGGGACACCGGCCTCTTCCGACCACCTGCCCAGGGCACCCGCCAGTGCCGTGAGGTGAACGTCGTTCGCCGACACCCGACGTGCCGTTCCGATCCGGCGCAGCCTCTCGACGGGCACCCGGGCCCGCAGCAGTCTCCGCCGTCCACTGGGCACGAAGGCCGTCGAGGGCCGCCGGCCCGGACGGGGAAGAACGTCGAAGGCGTACTTCGCCGCGCAGCCCAGCGCCCTGACCGTCCTGCGCAGGTTCTCCCCGTGGCCGCGCGGGCCCGGCAGCGGCCGGAGGGCGGACTCACCGGTACCGAGCAGGGTACGGAAGGCGAGGGCGGCGGCGATTCCGTCCTGGCAGACGTGCTCGAACCGGTAACACACGGCGTACTCGTCGGGCGCCTGGCCGTGCACCAGCCACAGGCCCCAGGGCGCGTCGCGGGGCAGTGGGGCGCTGAGGGCCGTCTCCAGGGGGGACTGCGGTGTGTCAGGGCAGGCCGCCACTACTTCATGCACATGGCGTTCGAGAGTGAAGGACTCGTCGGGGCGCCACACGGGAGGCCGTGCGTTTCGTTCCAACCGGTGGGTGAGCATGGGCAGTTTCGGCAGGTGCATTCCGACGTAGGCCCGGAAGTCCTCCAAACTCGGTGGCCGGCCGCTGAGGTACGCGATGCCCCCGGTGTCCCAGCGGGCCCCGGGATGGGCCTTGGCCAGTCTCAGGTACGCGCGGTCGATCGGGTGAGTACGCACGTCGGCGGACACGGTCACCATCTTCCGGTCGGGGCGGTCCGGTGGAGTCGCGAAGCGGTCGGTATCGAGGAGGACAGGGCCGGCCGTCGGCCGGAACGGAGCCGGAGAGGGGGGTGCTCGAACGGCCGGCATCCGGGTCGGAAGCACAAGGTAGACGGCCCTCCCTTTGCGTTCGCGGAGTCCTCGGCCTCTTCACGCGGGCGGACTAGGCTTTCGCGCTCCTGTTCGTCAATCTTCGTGTCGGTGCGACGCCTTCGAGGATGAGCGTGGGCGGAAAGGTGTCCCCAGGCACCCGTCGGCTGGCAATGTCCTCGGAGTGCGTCGGAGTGCGTCGGAGTGCGTCGGAGTGCGTCGGAGTGTCCGAGGGGGAGGCCGGGGATGAGGGTGGGCGAATCGGTGGCGCGGACGCGATCACTTCCATCTGCCTTCCCGCGCCGTGGTGGCCCGGGGGAGTCGCAGTCGTGAACATCGCCCTCACCGGTGCCACCGGTTTCCTCGGCCTCCGTCTGCTGCGGTGCCTTCTGGAACGGCACGCGTCGCTGACCCTGTTCACCCATGGGGCTTCGGGAGACGCCCTGGACCGCATCACGCGGTTCTTCGAGGTGACCGGAGCGCCGGAACGGCTGACCGCGGAACTGCCCACGCGGTTGCGAGTGGTACCCACCGACCTGAGCCGTCCGCGCATGGGACTGCCCCCGGCGCGGTACGGGGAACTGGCCGGCGCCCTCGACGCGATCTTCCACAGTGCCGGCTCCATCAACCTGGAGGGCGACCTCGCCTCGCTGCGCCGCGTGAACGTCGAAGGGACCAGGAACGTATTGGAGTTGGCCGCTGCCGGAAGCCGCCGACCGGTGGTCTACCACGTCAGCACCGCCTTCGTGGCCGGAGCGCGACGTGAGGGAGTCGTCTACGAGGACGAACTCGACGACACCCACGGCTTCGAGAACGCCTACGAGCGGTCCAAGTACGAGGCCGAGACCTTGGTGCACGCATGGTCGCGGACACACCGCAGACCCGTCGTCGTGCTGCGGCCGAGCATCCTGGTCACGGACGTGCCACCGCATCCCGAACTGCCCCGGCACCCGCTGCAGGTCATGGACCAGTTGGTGTGGGACGCGCTGCGCGCCACCGGCCATGCCGAGGCCCGCCGCGCCCGGTCCGACCTGCCCGTCGTCCGACTGGTCGGCCGACGCTACGGCCACCTCAACATGATGCCCGTCGAGGATGCTGCGAGGGCGATGGTGCGCCTGGCGGACCGGGAACCGTCCGGTCGCGTCGACACCTACCACGTCGTCCACGAACACGAAGTTCCGGTGGCCGCGGTCACCGAACTCATGGAGCGGCTCGCGCCGCTGCGGACCCGGCTGGTCGAGAAGCGACCCGACGACGTGTCCGCCCTGGAAGCCTCCATGGACTTCTACCCGGGCATCACGCCCTACCTGAGCCACCTCCGCCGCTACGACGACACCCGGGTACGCACCGCGCTCGGGGCTCTCCGGTCCGTCACCCGGGTGGACGTCGACTACCTCTTGTCCGGTCTCCGCCCGACGCCCCCGGCACATCCAGAGGTGGCGCCGGGAGAGTCCCGGAACTGAGGCCGAGCCCGACCTTCCCCTCGACCGCCCCCCCCGTAAGCACGCCTCCCATTGGAGCCCGCCCTTGTCCGCTCCCGCCCGGCTCGGCACCACCGACGCGCATCCGCCGGACTTCTCACCCGAAGCGATCACCGCGGCTACCCGGCGGATCCGGGAGCACGTGCACATCGTCACCGACAGCACCCGTCGGGACCTCGGCCTGGCTTTCGGACCGCGGCGTGCCGACGACGTCGTCGGCACGCTGCCGCCGCTGTATCCGGAGTGGCTCGGCGGACGCACCTTCTGCGAAGCCCACGGCGTCCGCTTCCCCTACGTGGCGGGAGAGATGGCGAACGGCATCGCGACGACGCGCATGGTCACGGCCATGGCCCAGGCCGACATGCTCGGCTTCTTCGGCGCGGCGGGTCTCGGACTGCCGGAGGTCGAGCGGGCCGTGTGCGAACTGGCCGACCGGCTCCAGGGCAGGACCAACTGGGGCGTCAACCTCATCCACTCGCCGGTCGAACCGGAACTCGAACACCGGGCCGCGAAGCTGCTGCTCCGCCACGGGGTGCCTTGTGTGTCGCTGTCGGCCTACCTGGAACTCACTCCGGCCGCGGTGCTGTGCGCGGTCCGCGGGCTGCGCCGGGACGGTGACGGACGGATCGTGCGTCCCACGCGGGTCGTCGCCAAAGTGTCCCGGCCCGAGGTGGCCGAGAAGTTCCTCTCACCCGCACCGCCCCACCTCCTGCGCGGACTCGTGGAGCAGGGCGAGCTGAATGCCGAGGAGGCCGAACTGGCCCGTGAGGTACCGGTGGCCGAGGACATCACGGTGGAGGCCGACAGCGGTGGTCACACCGACGGCCGACCACTGGGCGCCCTGCTGCCCCGCGTGCTGGTGCTGCGCGACGACATCGTCCGCCGTTTCGGTTACCGGCGCCAGGTCGGAGTCGGTGCCGGCGGAGGACTCGGGACGCCCGCCGCGGTGGCGGCGGCGTTCGCGCTCGGGGCGGCCTACGTGGTGACGGGGTCGGTGAACCAGACGGCCACGGAGGCGGGCATCTCCGACGAGGCCAAGGCGTTGCTCGCCCAGGCGGACGTCGCCGACGTGGCCATGGCACCGGCGGCGGACATGTTCGAGATGGGCGTCACGCTCCAGGTGCTGCGCCGGGGCACCATGTTCGCCCCCAGGGCCTCCCAGCTCTACGCCGCCTACCGGGCGCACCCGTCCTTGGAGGACATCCCCGCCCCCGTGCGGGCGAAGCTGGAGCGGGACGTCCTGGGCGCGCCCGTCGACGAGGTGTGGGAACGGACCAAACGGTTCTGGGCGGCACGCGATCCCGCGCAGATCACTCGGGCGGAGAGCGACCCCAAGCACCGGATGGCACTGGTCTTCCGCTGGTACCTGGGCAACTCCAGCCGCTGGGCCATCGACGGGGACACCGGCCGGCGTACCGATTACCAGATCTGGTGCGGCCCGGCGATGGGAGCGTTCAACCGGTGGACCGCGGGAGGCTTCCTCGCCGAGCGGCAGAACCGCACCGTGGTACAGATCGCGCTCAACCTCCTCGAGGGCGCCGCCGTTCTCACCCGGGCGCACCAACTGCGCACCTACGGCGTCCCGGTCCCCGCCTCGGCCTTCGCGTACACGCCACGCAGGCTCGCGTGACCGCGCTCCCCACCCGGAAGACGACCCCTGACGAAAGGGAGCCCGTGTCCGACACCCACCCCCCACAGGTTCCCGTCGCCGTGGTCGGCATCGGGGCCCTGGCACCGGGCTCGACCGACCCCTCGGAGTTCTGGCGGACCGTGTTCTCGGGCCGGGACCTGATCACCGACGTGCCGCCGTCGCGCTGGCTCGTCGAGGACCATTACGACCCCGACCCCGCAGCTCCGGACAAGACCTACGCGCGCAGGGGGGCGTTCCTGCCCGAGGTCGGCTTCGACCCACTGGCCTACGGAATCCCACCTGCGACCCTTCCCGCCACCGACACCAGCCAGCTGCTCGCCCTCATGGTGGCCGACCAGGTCCTCGCCGACGCCGGCGGGCTGTCGGGGGTGGACCGTGACCGGGTCGGCGTCATCCTGGGCGCGGCCTCGCTGGAGCTGCTGAGCCACATGCAGGGGCGGACCCAACGCCCCGTGTGGCTGAAGGCCTTGCGGGAGAGGGGTGTACCCGAGGCCGAGGCCCAGTCCGTGTGCGACGCGATCCGGGACCACTACACGCCCTGGCAGGAGTCGACGTTTCCCGGGCTCCTCGGCAACGTCGTCGCGGGACGCATCGCCAACAGGTTCGACCTGCACGGCACCAATCACACCACCGACGCCGCGTGCGCCAGCTCCTTCGCCGCCCTGTCGACCGCGGTCGCGGAACTCTCCCTGGGCCGTGCCGACCTGGTCATCAGCGGGGGTGTCGACACCCTGAACGACATCGGCATGTTCATGTGCTTCTCGAAGACACCCGCGTTGTCCCCCACCGGGGACTGCCGGCCCTTCTCCGACGAGGCCGACGGCACGATGCTGGGTGAGGCCGTCGTAATGTACGCGCTCAAGCGGCTGTCCGACGCGGAACGGGACGGCGACCGGATCCATGCCGTGATCCGGGGGATCGGCAGCTCGTCCGACGGCAAGGGTACGGCGATCTACGCGCCCCTGCCCGAGGGCCAGGCGCGGGCACTGCGACGCGCGTACGAGCAGGCGGCGTACGACCCGGGCACTGTGGAACTCGTCGAGGCACACGGCACCGGCACCAAGGCCGGGGATGCCGCCGAACTCGCCGCGCTGCGGACGGTGTTCGAGGACAGCGGGCGTGAGGACAGGCAGTGGTGTGCGATCGGCTCGGTGAAGTCCCAGATCGGTCACACCAAGTGCGCCGCGGGCGCCGCCGGGCTGCTCAAGGCGGTCATGGCGCTGCACCATCAGGTCCTGCCGCCGACCATCAAGGTCGAGCGGCCCACGTCCGTGGTGCGCACGCGGGACAGCCCGTTCTACGTCAACACCGAGGCACGCCCGTGGGTACGCCCGCCCGGTCATCCGCGCCGGGCCTCGGTGTCCAGCTTCGGCTTCGGAGGCAGCAACTTCCACGTCACCCTGGAGGAGTACGTCCCGTCGGCGGAACCCGGCCGTCACGCGTGGCGCAGCCGGTGCGCGCCCACGGAACTGGTGCTGTTCAGTGCCTCCTCGCCGGCCGCCCTGCTGGAGCGGACCGTCGACCGGAACCGCCCGCTCGCCGAGATCGCGAGGGAGAGCCAGACCGGGTTCCGGCCCGCCGACGAGGTACGCCTGGCCGTCCTGGCGACCGACACCGACGACCTGCACGACAGGTTCTCGCAAGCCGCCGCGGCGATCCGGCAGCGCCCGCACGACGCCTTCTCCCTTCCCGGCGGGGTGCACTACGGCGTCGGAGACCCCGCCGTCGGCAAGGTGGCGTTCCTCTTCCCGGGGCAGGGGGCCCAGTACGTCGGCATGGGAGCGGGCCTCGCCATGTACGCCCCCGCCGCCCAGGCCGTCTGGGACCGCCTGGCAGGCCGCCGGTTCGAGGACCGCGCCCTGCACGGCGTGGTGTTCCCGCCTCCCGGCTTCGACGACGCGGAGCGTAAGGCGCAGGCCGCCCTGCTGAACGCCACCGAGTGGGCCCAGCCGGCGCTCGCCGTGCACAGCCTGGCCCTCCTGGAGGTGGTGCGCGGCCTCGGGCTGCGGCCCGACTGCGTGGGCGGCCACAGCTTCGGCGAACTGGTGGCCCTGCACGCCGCGGGAGTACTGGACGCCGAATCACTGGTCGCACTCGCCCGCAGCCGGGGCGAGCTGATGCGCGCCGCGGCCGGCAGCCCCGGGGCGATGCTGGCCGCGGCCGCGAGCCGCGAGCGAGTGACGGCGGTCCTCGCCGAGGCGGGGGTGAAGAACGTGTGGCCGGCGAACCACAACGCGCCGGACCAGGTCGTGGTGTCCGGCGAGAGCGGGGCGATCGAGGCAGCCGAGCGGGAGTTCCTCGCCAGGGGCATCGCCGTGAGCAGGCTGGAGACCTCGCACGCCTTCCACACCCCGCTGGTCGCGTCGGCGGCCGAGCCACTGTCCGCGTTCCTGCGCGACATGACACTCACGGCACCCGTGATCGACGTGTACGGCAACGAGGACGCGGCACCGTACCCGGAGGACCCCGACGACGTACGCCGCAGGATCGCCGCACACCTGGCCTCGCCCGTGCTGTTCGCCGAGCAGGTCGAGGCGATGCACGCCGCGGGAGTGCGGACGTTCGTCGAGGTCGGCGCCGGGGCCGCGCTGACCGGCCTGGTCGGACGCATCCTCGGGGACCGCGAGCACACCGCGGTCGCCCTGGACCGCCGGGGACAGGACGCGGTCACCACCCTGCACGGCGCGCTCGGCAGACTCGCGGCGCGCGGTGCGCAGTTGGACTACGGCTTCCTCTGGGCGCCGTACGGACCGTCAGGGACAGAAGTGAAGGAGCGCGAACCGCGCATGACCGTGCAGATCAGCGGTGCCAACTACGGTCAGCCCTACCCCCCGGAGGGCGGGACGGCCGAACTGCTCCCGCCGAATCCGCCCCGGACCACACCGGCGGCGACGCTCGCGCCCGCGCCGCCTCTGGTGCCTGCTCCGCCTCTGGTGCCGACCGGCGAAGCCGCTCCGGCCCGGGAACCCGTACCGGTCGCCCCGTCCCCGTCGGGGCCGATCGACCCGGCTCTCCCGGCGGACCCGCACTGGCTGGCCATGGTCGAGAGCGTGCAGCGGCACGCGGCGGAGACCCACGCGGCCTGCCACCGCATGCTGGCCGACAGCCACATGGCGTTCCTGCGGATGACCGAGACGACCCTGGGCGCGATGCTGGGCGCGCCCCCGCGGGAGGACGTTCCCGCCCTGCCCACTCCGCCCGCGTCCCCCGATCCCGCGGCGGTGCCGCACACCGGGGTCCAGACCTCCGCCCCCGCGGGCCGGGTGCCCGAGGCGGTTCCCGGCGCGACGCCGCGCACTCCCGACCCGCTGCCGCAGTTCCCCGCCCCCACCGCGGCCCCCGTCGTACCACCCGCCCGCACGCCCGAGCCCTCACCGGCTCCGGACCGCGCCGACGCGCCGACGGTCGCGGACCCGGCCCGGTTGGAGGAGCTGCTGCTCTCGGTGGTGGCCGAGCGCACCGGTTACCCGGTGTCGATGCTCAACGCGGACATGGCGCTCGACGCGGACCTCGGCGTGGACTCCATCAAGCGTGTGGAGATCCTTTCGGTCGTCCGGCAACGGGTGGGTGACCTGCCGACCGGGGACGTCGCCGCGCTCGGCAGGCTCAGCACCCTGCGCGAGATCGTGGACGCCCTGACGGACGCGGCCGCTCCCGCCGGCGCACCGTCCGCCGCCCAGGCCGAAGCCCCTGTCGTGAGCCGGGAACCCGAGCCGGTGGAACTGCGGCGCCTGGCCCTGCGCACGGTGGACGCACCCGCGCCGGGACTGGAGACGGCGGGACTGGCTGACGGCCCCGTGTACGTGGTGGGTGGTCCCGTCAAGACCGCCGACCTGGTGGCCGGGAAACTCACCGGCCGCGGAGTACGGGCCGAGGCCGCGACACGTGTGCCCGACGGTGCGGGCGCCGTCGTGTACCTCGGCGGGCTGGCCGACATCGGGTCGCCGGAGGAGGCCGGACCGATCCTGCGCGAGGCCTTCCGCACGGCACGCTCGGTCGCCCCGCGCATGGAGGCGGCCGGTGGGGTGTTCGTCACCGTCCAGGACACGGGGGGCGACTTCGGCCTGGACGGCGGGGAACCCGACCGCGCGTGGCTCGGCGGTCTCGCCGCCCTGACCAGGACCGCGGCACGGGAATGGCCGGACGCCTCCGTCAAGGCGATCGACTGCGAACGCGGCGGCCGGGACGCCGAGGCCGTCGCCGAGGCGATCGTGGAGGAACTGCTCATGGGCGGACCGGCACCGGAGGCCGGCCTGCGCGCGGACGGGACCCGCCTCGTGCCGTGCGCCGTCGAGGCACCGGCGGAACCGGGCACCGCCGCCACGGGGATCGGCCCGGAGTCGGTGATCGTGGCCACCGGGGGAGCGCGCGGGGTCACCGCGGCCGCCCTGACCGACCTGGCCCGGACCCACCGGCCGCGCATCGCTCTGCTGGGCCGCACGGAACTGGTGGCGGAGCCCGCGGGGGCATCCGCGGCCACCGACGAAGCCGCACTCGTGCGGCTGCTCGGCGAGCAGCGGGCCGAAGGCACCGGCCCCGCCGAGATCAGCGCGCGGGCGAGGGCGATCCTGGCCGCGCGCGAGGTGAGGGCGACCCTCACCACACTGGAGGAGTCCGGCTCGCCGGTCAGGTACCTGCCGGTGGACGTCAGGGACGGTGAGGCCCTCGCGGCCGCGCTGTGCGAGGTGCGTGAGGCGTGGGGCCCGGTCACCGGGATCGTGCACGGCGCCGGAGTACTGGCCGACAAGCGGATCTCCGACAAGACGGACGAGCAGTTCGACCGGGTGATGTCCACCAAGGCCGACGGCCTGCGGGCCCTGCTCGCGGCGACAGCCGACGACCCGGTCGAGACGATCTGCCTGTTCTCCTCGGTGGCCGGGGCCTTCGGCAACGCGGGACAGTGCGACTACGCCATGGCCAACGCCGTGCTCGACCATGTGGCGTCGGCCGAGCGGGCCCGACGGCCTCACTGCCGGGTCCGCTCGATCGCGTGGGGGCCCTGGCGCGGCGGGATGGTGACCCCGGCACTGGCCGAGCACTTCGGCCGGTCGGGCGTCGAGCTGATCCCCCCGCAGCGGGGCGCCGCCGCCTTCACCGCCGAACTCGGCGCTCCGGCCGCTGACGGCCGGGTCATCCTGGTGGCCGGTGACGGGGGCGCGCCGCCGGACGGTGCCGGCGACCCGCCCACGGCTCAGCTCCGCGTCACGTCCGCCACGCACCCCTACCTGGCCGACCACCGCGTTGCCGAGGATCCGGTACTGCCCCTGGCCATGGTCCTGGACTGGTTCACGGGCGCGGCCCGAGCATGGCGCCCCACGTCCGGCGGGCCGGTCCTGCGTGACGTGCGGGTGCTCGACAAGGTCACCCTGCCGAGGCTGGCGCACGAGGGGCACCGGTTCACCGTGCACGGACACCGCCGCCTCGTCGGTCCCCCGTCGGGCCTGGAGGCGGACCTGCGGGACGCGGACGGCGCGCCGCACTTCCGCGCCGTACTGGACTTCGAGGCGGCCCCCTCGGAACGGGAGCCGTGGGCCGGTCCCGGGGAAGGGGGCAGCACGGAGCGCCCCGTCCCCTACGACGGACGGACCCTCTTCCACGGACCACGGTTCCAGGCACTGCGCACCCTGCGCGGCGTCGGTGCCGACGGGGCGGAGGCGACCGTCGTGGGCGTCGCCGAACTGGGCTGGGGCGGCGCCCACTGGCAGACCGATCCGGCCGCGGTGGACGGTGCGCTGCAACTGTCCCTGGTATGGGCGGACCATGCCCTGGGCAGCGCGTGCCTGCCGATGGCCGTCGCCGAGTGCCGCGTCCACCGGCGCGGCCCCGCCGCGGACAGCCTGAGGTCTGTGGTGCGGGCCCGGAAGGTGCACGACACCGGGGCACGGTGCGACGTGGCCCTCCTCGACCCGGACGGCGCCCTTCGCGTGGAGCTGCTCGGGGTGGAGCTCGTACGCCGTCCCGACTGAAGGAGCGCGCCCCGCGCCCCCGTTCCTCCGTATGCGTGCGCCCCGTGGAGTGGAGCAGTATGGGATTCGAACCGATCGCCGTCGTCGGACGCGGCTGTGTGCTGCCCGACGCACTGGACCCCGACACTTTCTGGGACAACGTCGCGGCACGCCGCTGCAGCCTGTCGGCGGTCCCGGAGGAACGGTGGCGGCTGCCCCACCGATGGGCCCTGGGCACGGTCGACGACCACCGCGACCGCACCTGGACCGACATCGGGGGCTATGTCCGCGGGTTCGAAGCGGTCTTCGACCCGAGTGGTTTCTCCGTCGATCCGGCACGGATCCTGACCCTCGACCCGCTCTTTCACTGGGTGCTGTACGGCGCCCGGCAGGCACTGGGGGAGTCCGGCTACGAGGGGCCCGGCGAGCGCGCCGGTCTGGTCCTCGGGAACCTCTGCTACCCCACGAGCACCGGGTCGGCCTACGCCGAGCACGTCTGGCTGTCCGCCCAGGAGCCGCCCGTACGGGACGCCCTGCTCACCGGCGCGCGTCGCGCACGCCCCGACGCGCGCAACCGCTTCTCCGCCGGGCTGCCCGCCCACTTCGCGGCCAGAGCCCTCGGACTGGGAGCGGGCGCCTTCGCGCTCGACGCCGCCTGCGCCTCCTCGCTGTACGCGATCAAGCTCGCGTGCGACCGCCTGCACGACGGCACCGCCGATCTGATGCTCGCCGGAGCGGTGAACCGCGTCGACAACCTGTTCCTGCACGTGGGGTTCTGCGGCCTGTCGGCCGTGAGCAGGTCCGGTCGCAGCCGCCCCTTCCACCGGGACGCGGACGGTCTGCTGCACGGCGAGGGCGCCGGGTTCGTGGCCCTGATGCGGCTCCCGGACGCACTGGTGGCCGGGGCGCCCGTCCTCGGGGTGATCCGGGGCATCGGGCTGTCCAACGACGGACGTGGCCGCGGCCTGCTCAGCCCGGCTCAGGAGGGACAGGAGCGGGCCATGGGACTGGCGTACTCCACGGCGGGCGTCGCACCGGAGACGGTCTCGCTCGTGGAGTGCCACGCCACGGGTACGCCGGTCGGGGACGCCGTGGAGGCCCGGAGCATGGCACGGACCTTCGCGGCGGCCCGCGACGTTCCTATCGGCTCCGTGAAGTCCAACGTCGGTCACCTGCTGGCCTCGGCGGGAGTGAGCGGCCTGCTCAAGGTGCTCGGGGCGATGCGCGCGGGCATCCGTCCGGCGACACTCGGGGCCGACCGGCCCCTCGCCGACCTCGAGGGCACACCGCTGCGTGTGCTGAGTGAGCCCGAGCCGTGGCAGGGCGTGCGCAGGGCCGCCGTCAGTGCCTTCGGCTTCGGCGGCACCAACGCCCATCTGATCGTCGATGCCTGGGACGGCGACTCGACAGCGCACCAGGCAGGCGCACCCGGCCCGTTCCGTCCGGTTCGGGATACCGCCGGGCATTCCGAGGTCCCCGCGGAGACCTCCGCGATCGCGATCGTGGCCGTCGGAGCGCGGGCCGGCGACGGGTCCGGGAGCGAGGACTTCCGCCGCGCGGTCCTCGAAGGCGAGCGGTGCGGTCCCACCACGAAGATCGACGTGTCACTTCCCGACCTGTGCTTTCCTCCGTCGGCCCTGCGAAGCACCTCGCCCCAGCAACTCCTGGTGCTGGAGGCCGCCCGCGACGCCGTCCGAGGGGTCTCCCTGCCCCGGGAGCGGACCGTGGTGCTCATCGGCGCGGGAGTCGACGCCGAAGTGGCGCGCGGCGGCGCACGCTGGAGACTGCCGCACTGGGCGGAGCAGTCCGGGTGCGACGCCGACCCCGATCTCCTCGGGCGTGCCCAGGACGCCTTCGTCTCCTCCCTGGGGGCCGAGCGGGTGGTCGGAACCCTCCCCAACCTCGTGGCCAACCGGATCAATACCCAACTCGACCTGGCGGGCCCCGGCTTCGCGGTGTCGGCGGAGGAGGCATCCGGCCTGGTGGCACTCGACCTCGCCGCCCGGGCCATCAGGGCGGGAGAAGCCGACGCCGCGTTGGTCGGAGCCACCGACGTGTCCAGCGGAGCGGTACACCGAGCCGCCCTGGGCGAGCTCGGCCGTGACACCGCAACGGGGGACGCGGCCGTCGTCCTGGTGCTGAAACCGCTCACCGCCGCCCGCCGGGACGGCGACACGGTGCTCGCCCTCCTCGACGGGGAGGGCGACGGCGAGGCCGACCTGCTGGTCGGGGACGACCCGGCGGCCGCGATCGACCCGGCGTCGGTCTTCGGACGGGTCCACGCCGCCCAGGGGCTGCTGTCCGTCGCCGTCGCGGCGACCGCGCTCACGCACCGCGCGGTGCCCCGTCCGGGAGAGCCCGCCCGGCCACTACCTGGCCTGCGTACCGCCGAGGCGGTCGTCGCCCCGCTGGAGGCCCCCTCCGTCCGCGTCCGGCTGCGCGCCGCAGACGTGCTGCCCCGGGTCGGGGGAGCCGTACCGCGGCTGCACGTCTTCTCCGGTGGCGACCGGCAGGAGGTGCTGGCCGCGCTGGAGGCGGGAGCGGAGTCCTCGGACGGCCCCGCGCGCCTGGCACTCGTCGTGGACGACGAGGCCGGACTCCGAGCGGCCGTGGAGGGCGCGCGCCGCTGGCTCGTCGGCGGCGGGGTCAAGCCCGGCGGCGTGCGGTACCGGGACGCCCCGGTGGTCGGAGAGACGGGGTTCGTGTACACCAACGGATCGGCCGCGTACCCCGGTATGGGGCGCGATCTGATGCTCGCCCTCCCGTCACTCGGCGAGAGCGTCCGGGCCAGACACGGCACCGCCGCCGGGCCCGTGGATCCAGGCCCTGCGCCGACGACGCTCGAACAGATCCGCAGCGCGGCCCGGCTCGCCACGGTCCACACCGAACTGTGCCGGGGACTGCTCGGCCTGCGGCCTGACGCCGCCCTCGGATACTCCTCCGGCGAGACAGCCGCCCTGGTGGCCCTGGGTGCCTGGCCGGACGCCGAGGGCCTGTACGCGGCCGCCCGCGAGAGCGGCCTGTTCACCCGGGAGCTGACCGGAGAACTCCGCGCGGTGCGGCGGGCATGGGAACGCGTCGGTGTGACCGGGACCCGGTGGTCCAGCTACCTGGTGACCGCCCCCCTCGAACGGGTCGGCGAGGAGATCGCGAGGGAACCGGCCGTTCACCTGATGGCGGTCAACGCACCCGGGGTATGTGTCGTCGGCGGAGAGGCACGGGCCTGCGCGGCCGCGGTGGACCGGCTCGGTACCGACAACGCCATCGCGATCGACTACGATCTCGCCGCCCACGCACCGGAGTTGGCGGAGGTTCGGGACCGGTGGCGCCGCCTCCACCTGCGACCCACCACCGAGGTGCCCGGGGTGCGGTTCTACAGTGAGGCCGACCGGCGGGCGTATCTCCCGACGACCGAGCGGGCCGCGGAGGCGATCACCGCCCAGGGCCTCGGCACGATCGACTTCGCCGGCACGGTGGAGAGGGCCTGGGCCGACGGGGTCAGGATCTTCGTGGAGCAGGGGCCGCGCGGACTGTGCACCGGGTGGATCAAACGGGTGCTCGGGGATCGAGAGCACGTGGCCGTGGCCCTGGACGCTCCGGACGGCAGGGGCCTGCGGCAGTTGTGCCTGGCCGTGGCCGAACTCGTGGTCGCCGGTGTGCCAGTGCGGGCCGACGCGCTGTTCGCCGAACTGCGGCGCGCTCCGGAGGCCGGAACCGCGCG
The DNA here is from genome assembly GCF_055575415.1 of Streptomyces sp. NPDC034099. Lineage (NCBI taxonomy): Bacteria > Bacillati > Actinomycetota > Actinomycetes > Kitasatosporales > Streptomycetaceae > Streptomyces > Streptomyces sp. NPDC034099. The sequence continues at coordinate 620,841 of NZ_JBVISR010000003.1, forward strand.
AACCGGTCCGGCGCTGGAGGTGCCTGTCCTGCCAGAACCTCGGCTGTCGTCGTCACTGGGGCGCTCCACGGCGACCCTGCCAGAAGCACCCCGGTTGGCTCCCGTGCCCGTGCCCGTGCCCGGTCGGCCCGGCCCGTCGCCCGACACGCCGGCCGTCGTCGCACCCCGCGCGAGCGACGGGCAGGCCCCGGCGCCCGCAGACCGGCGGGCCCTCGCCGCCCGGCACGCCCTGCGGGTGACCGCGCTCCATCGGGACGTGATGGCCGAACAGACCCACCTGCACGAACGCTTCCTGCGGCTCACCGAGCAGTCCGTCGCCGCCCTGGGGCGTGCCGCACCGGTTCCGGCCGCAGACTCCCGCCAGCGGTCCGGCGTACCGCGCACCCGGCCCATGACGCCTCCGCCCGCGCCGCCCGCCGCCGAACCGAGCCGGTCACTGCCCGCCCCCCGGCCCCAGTTCGACAGGGCCCAGTTGGAACACCTCGCGTCCGGGCGGATCTCCGACCTCTTCGGACCCCGGTTCGCCCCGCAGGACGCCTACGCGGTGCAGACCCGGATGCCGGAGCCGCCGATGCTGCTGGCCGACCGCGTCACCGGTATCGACGCCGAACCGGCGGCGCTCCTCGCACCCGGGTCGGCGAACCAGCAGGGCACGATCTGGACGGAGACCGACGTCACCCTCGACAGCTGGTACCTCGACGCCACCGGGCGGATGCCCTGCGGCTTGATGGTCGAGGCCGGCCAGGCGGACCTCCTCCTCATCAGCTGGCTCGGCATCGACCTGCTGAACCGGGGCGAGCGGGCCTACCGGCTGCTGGGCTGCGAACTGACGTACCACGGAAGCCCTCCCCGCGCGGGAGAGACGCTGCGCTACGAGATCCGCATCGACGGACACGCCGAGCACGACGGTGTCCGGCTCTTCTTCTTCCACTACGACTGCCATGTCGACGGAGAACTCCGGCTCAGCGTCCGCGAGGGCCAGGCGGGGTTCTTCACCCGCGACGAACTCGCCCGGAGCGCCGGGGTGCAGGGCGACCCCGCCGCCGACCCACCCGGCCCCGACCTCCCCACCGACCCTCCCGCCGTCCGGTGCGCGTACGGCTCTTTCCACGCGGACCGGGTACTGGCCTTCTCCGAGGGGCGCCCCGCGGACTGCTTCGGACCCGGGTGGGAGCGGACCGCGGCCCACGTACGGTCGCCGCGCATCGACAGCGGCCGAATGCGGCTGCTGCGCGAGATCACCGCGTTCGACCCGGCGGGCGGGCCCTGGGGTCGCGGCTACCTCCGCGCCGAGACGCCCGTCGCGCCCGATGACTGGTTCTTCGACGGGCACTTCAAGAACGACCCCTGCATGCCGGGGACCCTGATGCTCCAGGGCGGTATGCAGGCCATGGCCTTCTACCTGGCCGCCCTGGGCTTCACCGTCGACCGGGACGGCTGGCGCTTCGAACCGGTCGACGGCGCCCCCAGCACGGCCGAGTGCCGCGGCCAGGCCACTCCGGACAGCCGACGGATCGTGTACGAGGTGTTCGTGCGCGGGGTGTCGGCCGGACCGGTGCCGACCCTGTACGCCGATGTGCTGGGCACCGTCGACGGGTGCAGGGCCTTCCACGGCCGCCACGTCGGACTCCGGCTGGTACCTGACTGGCCCCTGACGCACTGGCGCCAACTCGGTCCGCCCACCCAGCAGTCCAGCGGAACTCCGGTACCGGTCGCTTCGCTCGGCGGCCTGGTGGCACACCGAGAGCCCTCGGCGGTCGCGGTGGTGGACGGTTTCGCCTTCGACTACGCATCGCTGCTCGCCTGCGCGTGGGGCAGGCCCAGCGAGGCCTTCGGCCCGGCCTACGCGCGCTTCGACGGCACTCGCAGGTGCGCACGTCTTCCGGGCCCTCCGTACCACTTCATGAGCCGGATCGTCGAGGTGGAGGGGCCGCCGAACGGGATGCGGGAGGGCAGCCGCGTCGTCGCCGCATACGATGTGCCCGACCGCGCCTGGTACTTCGAGCAGAACGACGGCAGGACGATGCCGTTCGCCGTCCTCATGGAGATCGCCCTCCAGCCGTGCGGTTGGCTCGCCACCTACGTCGGCAGCGCCCTGACCAGCGACGGCGACCTGCTGTTCCGTAATCTCGACGGCTGCGGAACCGTCACCGAAGTGGTTACCGACGCGACGAGGGTCGTGCGGACCCACGCGGAGCTGACCAGTGTCTCGCGCGGCGGCGACATGATCATCGAGTCGTTCACGGTCCGTTGCTTCGCCGACGACCGACCGGTCTTCGAACTGTCGACGGTGTTCGGGTTCTTCCCGCGCTCGGCCTTCGAACAGCAGCCGGGACTCCCCGTCTCCGCGGCCGACCGAGCCGCGCTCACCGCTCCGTGCGACCACACGGTCGATCTCACCACCCGTACGCAAGCCGGCTTCGACGGCCCGGCGCGCCTGCCGGGCCCCATGCTGCTGATGCTCGACAGGATCACCGGTTACTGGCCGGACGCGGGCAGTGCCGGTCTCGGCCGGCTGCGGTCGGAGAAGGACGTGGACCCAGGGGAGTGGTTCTTCAAGGCGCACTTCTTCCAGGACCCGGTGCAGCCGGGATCCCTCGGCATCGAAGCGATGTGCCAACTCCTGCGGTACTACATGATCGAACGGGGTCTCACCGACGGCATCGAGTCTCCCCGGTTCGAGCCGGTGATGCTCGGCCGGGAAGTGACCTGGAAGTACCGGGGCCAGATCACTCCGGAAACCCGATTGATCACAGTGGAGATGGAGATCGTGGCAGTCGGTGAGGACGCCACGGGGCGCTGGGCTGTCGCCGAGGCGACGCTCTGGGGGGACGACACCTGCGTGTACCGCGCCCACGGACTCGGGTTGCGTGTAGCCATGCGGTCCGACGAGTCAGCCCTCTGGAACGTCCGGTTTGGCAGATAGAAACCGAGACATGGATCGAATAGTGCAGGGGCGGAACATTGCCTCTTCACCAGTAAAACGTGCCTAGTTGCCGACCACATCGTGACCGCTGTCGCTCCCTCGTTCGGGTGGGGTGATCGCGACGAGTTCGACTTCGAAGCCGTCGTCGTTCTCCAGATATCCGGCGTAGTGCTGTGTGCCGCCGGCGTAGGGATGCTTATCCGGGAACATGAGGCGCCAGCCGTGCTGAGCGGCGTCGGTGATCATCTTCTCGACGGTGAAGACGTCCTCGATGTGGAAGGCCAGGTGGTTCAACCCCGGTCGGCAGCGGTCGTGCTCTTTGCCGGTGAGGGATGGTGACTGCTCGATGACCAGGTAGGTCGGGCCGAGCTGCCAGCTGCGTCCACTCTCCCAGCTATGAAAGAGGGCGTACCCGAGCTCTTCCAGTAGCCAGCCGAGTGAGGCGAGCGCGCGATCGAGGTTCGGCACCCAAAGCTCGACATGGTGCAGTGTGCCATGCGGTGTCCGGCTCATGCGGCTGCCGTCCCTGGGTGTTCCACGAGCGATCCTCCGGGGAAATTCTGCACGGTTGGAATACTGCCTCTTCACCAGTAGAACGAGCTTAGGTACTTTCCTTGGATCATCGTCCACCCCAACGTCGGCGCCCTCCCTGTACGACCGGGGTATCCACGACGACGTGTTGTTCCTGGTCATGGAGAAGGTGGCCGGCCAGACGCTCACAGCGTGTCTCCAGGCTGAGAGTCCTTTCCCCGTGACGCGTGCCGTGGACATCGCCAGCAGCGTCTGCGCCGCGCTGGAGGCCGCCCACCGGGCCCAGGTCATCCATTACGACATCAAGCCCCACAACGTCATCGTCACCGGCGACGGGCTGGTGAAGGTCATCGACTTCGGGATCGCCGGGTTCGTCCAGGCCGCGTTCACAGTGGCGCGCTCCTCCCAACTGGCCCCGGCCGGAACGCCGGAGTTCGGCGCACCGGAGCAGTTCCTCACGGAACGCGGCGACGAACGCTCCGACCTGTACGCACTCGGTGGGATGCTCTTCGCGATGCTCGCCGGCCGGCCGCCCTTCACTGGGCACAACAGCCTCGCGGTCGTGCGGCGCAAGCTCGACGAGGAGGCCCGCCCCTCGACGGGTTCCGCCCCGGCCTGTCGCCGGAGGTGACCGCGCTCGTCGCCGAACTACTGGAGCGCGACCCCGACCGGCGCCCCCAGTCGGCAGAGCAGGTCCAGCAGCGGCTTCAGGCACTCCTGGCGACGTGCGCGGCAGCGGAAGCTCCCACCGCGGCGATGCCCCCGCCCCCGCGCACCCGCTTGATGGACGACATCCGACAGGCGCCTCGGCCGCCCTCTCCCAACTCCTGGAAAAGCGCCTCCACCGACGAGACGCCGTTCACCGCGGACGCCCTGCTGCCGCGGCGGTTCACCAACGACTTGGACATCGAGTTCGCGCGGATCGCCGAGGACACCCGCCCCTCCAGTGAAGCGGGCCCCAGCGACCTGGCGGGGGAACTCGCGCGCCGTGACTGTACCGAAGTGGTCGTCGGTGTCTACGCGGAGCAGCCCGGTCCCCACGCCACGCCCGAGAACCCCGTCCACGTCTCCGTCCAGGTGTTCGTGTTCCCCGACGCGGCGACGGCCCGGGACGCCCACGGGTACCTCGGTGACGGGGGCGGGGCCTGGCGCCTCACCATCTGGAGCGCCCGCGACGGGGGCGGCCTCGCCCCCTGTCCCGACAAGGTCCACCGCAGCTTCCGGTGGCGGTACAGCCAGAGAGTCCACCGCTACGTGACCGTGGCGCTGGCCTACCGCGGCGACCTCACCAACGACGGCTCCATCCGGCCCTGGCTCGCCGCAGCCTCCCGCAAGGCCGCGGTCTCCGCCGGGCCGCAGAACCACCACGACGTCTAAGGCGTGTCCGGCGGATCATGCCGCGAGCGGCACGTCTGAGCGGATGCGTGCATGGCTCCGGGCTGCGTCGACAGGGGCGGTACGTCGTGGTCGTCAGGGAGTGTCGTGGCGCGAGGGCGGATGCGAGAAGGTCCGGGCGCTGGGGACGAGGGCAGCGACGGCCGGGGCCGCGAAGCACGCGATTGCGCAGCCCACGAGGACGGCCCTGGTGCCGAAGGCGTCGATGGCCGGGGCGATGAGGGCGAGTCCGAGCGGGGCCAGACCGTACGAGAGGAGGAAGTCCAGGGAGGAGACGCGGGCCAGCTTGTCCGGAGCCACCTCGCGCTGGGCAGCGGTGAACCACGGCACGTTGAACAGTTCGATGCCGACGCCCGCGACGGCGTAGGCGGCCATCACGACGACCGGGTGCACCGGGAACACGAGGCTCAGCGGCGCGAGGCCGTAGGCGGCGAGCCCGGCGAGTGCGGCCCAGCCGGGGGAGCGGGGGCGCCAGCGGGCGATGAGCAGGGCGCCGGTGAGCGCGCCGGCGGTGTAGGCGGTCATCGCGCCCGCGAGAACCACCTCGGTGCCGTACTCCTCCCTGCTGACCAGAGGCAGCGCCACGCCGGTCGCCGAGTAACCGGTGGCTATGACGGCCGTCAGCGCGCCCAGACCGGCGAGGAACCACGGGTGCCTCCGTGCTTCACGTACACCCTCGGTGAACTCCGCCACGAAGGACCTGCCGCCTGCTCCGGCCGAGGGTGCCAACGGGGCGCTGGTTGCCGCCCGCTGCTTGCCGCGACCTGGGACGCATGCGGCGACGACCCAGAGCAGCCCGATGCCTACCAGCAGCGCCCAAATGTCCAGGAAAACGGCGAGCAGCGCGGCCAGGGAGGGGCCCACGAGCGTGGTGACTCGTACCGCCAGGGTCATGGCGGCGTTGGCCTGCTGCCTGTGGTCGGCGTCGACCACTTCGGCGGTGAGGGCCTGGTAGGCGGGTCGGCAGGCGCCCTGGCCGGCTCCCGCGATCGCAGCACCCGTCATCGCCATCAGCAGCACCGAGCGGTCCAGCCCGGCGGCGATTACGGGTGCTGCGGCTCCGGCGGCCAGGCCGGCCCACAGGACGACGCCCCGGCGGGAGTGCCGGTCGGCCAGCACGCCGGCCACGGGCACGGCGGCGAGGAATCCGACGGTGCGCGCCGCGAGCAGCAGGCCGAGATCGGTGGCGGTCAGTGTCCGGTCGAGCAGGGCGAGGCCGAGGACGAAGGGCAGGGCCCAGGTGGCCAGGCCCGATGCGGTGGCCCCCGTCCAGAGGCGGAGGAAGGGGAGGTCGAGCAGGACCGAGCGCTGCTTGGCGGGAGGGGACTGGGCGGCGGTGGGAGTCGCGGAGGGAGTGGGCACGAGGGATTCTCCTGTCCTGTTGGCGGCGACGGACTGGACGCGATCCGGCTGCAACACCCCTGTTCCGTAGTGCGGTTGCGCCACGGCACCGGCCGCGGGCACACGGCGGACAGCGCGGTGCGGGCGACACACTATCGCAGTGATAATCATTTCCATTAGAGTGGCTGTCGGCCGTCCTCGGTGAGGGGGTGCGGCCGTGTGTCACCAGCTGGTCCGGACGTCTGTCAGGCCGGAGAGGTGACAGGTTCCTGTGGGTGAAGATGATCTGTATTGCCGAGGGGAAAAGTGAAAGTACCGCACAAGCCTCCGCCCGCGGGTCCTGTGGCCTCGCCCGCCACGGGCGCGGACGCGGCCTTCCGGGCTGAGGTGTTGGCGTCTCGGCCTGCGGGGGCTGGGCGGGCTCGACTTGCGTCTCGCAAAGCACTCCTGGTCGGCTGCGCGGTGTTGGCTGCCGTCCTGCTCGTGTCCGTTGTCGTCGCCATCGGGCTCGGGCCCGCGGTCGTCACCCCGGGGGAGACCGCCCGTCATCTGTGGGCGGCTCTCAGTGGAGGGCGCATCGGTCCTGACGAGGTGACGACGTATCAGATCATCTGGCAGATCCGTACGCCGCGGGTGCTGTTGGCGGCGCTGGTGGGGGCCGGGCTGAGCGCGGTCGGAGTGGCGATCCAGGCCATGGTGCGCAACGCACTGGCCGACCCCTTCGTCCTCGGGGTCTCCTCGGGCGCCTCCGTCGGTGCCGTCGGTGTCACGGTCACTGGAGCGTTCGCGGTACTTGGTATCTACGCCGTCTCCGTGGGCGCGTTCATCGGTGCGCTCGTCGCCTCGCTCCTGGTGTACGCCGCCTCCTCCAGCCGAGGTGCGCTGTCACCGCTGCGCCTCGTCCTGACGGGCGTCGCCATGTCGCTGGGCTTCCAGGCTGTCATGAGCCTGATCATCTACTTCGCGCCGGACAGCGAGGCGACGAGCATGGTCCTGTACTGGACCATGGGCAGCTTCGGGGCCGCGACCTGGGGCGCGCTGCCCGTCGTCTCCGTCGTGGTACTGGCCGGACTCGCGGTCCTGTACCGGTACGGGCGGGCGCTGGACGTGCTCTCCCTCGGCGACGAGACCGCCGCGAGCCTCGGCTTCGATCCGGACCGGTACCGCAAGGTGCTGCTGGTCCTGGTCTCGCTGGTGACGGGCGTCATGGTCGCAGTGAGCGGCGCCATCGCCTTCGTCGGACTCGTCATGCCGCATGTGGTGCGGATGGTCGTCGGCGCCACGCACGCCCGCATGCTCGCCGTGACCCCACTGGTCGGAGCGATCTTCATGGTGTGGGTCGACCTGGCGGCACGGACCCTGGTGGCCCCGCGTGAGCTGCCGCTCGGGGTCATCACCGCGCTCGTGGGGGTGCCCGTCTTCATCGCGCTGATGCGGCGCAGGGGCTACACCTTCGGAGGGCGCTGACATGGACCTGAAACTCGATGAACTCTCCGTGGTGAGGGACGGCATGAGTCTCGTGCGCGGGCTGTCCCTGGAAGTGCCGGACGGGCAGGTGGTGGGGCTCGTGGGGCCCAACGGAAGCGGCAAGTCCACCGCGTTGCGGTGTGTCTACCGGGCGCTGCGCCCCAGCTCCGGAACCGTCTGGGTGGGCGAGCAGGACCTGACCCGGCTCCCGATGGGCCACAGTGCACAAACCATCGCGGCGATGACGCAGGACGGTGGCATCGACTTCGATTTCACGGTCGAGGAGGTCGTCGCGCTCGGACGCGCGCCCCATCTGCGCGGCAACCAGGCGCTCAGCAGCCGGGAACGCGAGCTGTGCGAGCGGGCGATGGACCAGCTCGACATCGGACACCTCGCCCACCGGGGCGTCATGACGCTGTCCGGCGGCGAGCGCCAGCGCGTCCTGCTCGCCCGCGCGCTCGTGCAGGAACCGGCGATCCTCGTCCTGGACGAGCCGACCAACCACCTGGACGTCCGCCACCAGGTCGCTCTCCTCTCACTCCTGCGCGGTGCCGGACTCACCGTCCTCGTCGTCCTGCACGACCTCAACCTCGCCGCGGCGGCCTGCGACCGGCTCGGCGTGCTCTCCCAGGGCCACCTGGTCGCCTCCGGCACCCCCGCGGACGTGCTCACGACAGACCTGGTCGCCGACGTTTTCGGTGTCAAGGCCAGCATCGTCCCCCACCCGCTGACCGGCGACCCCCAGCTCCTGTATTCGCTCGACTCCACCCGCTGAAAGGCTGCTCACGCATGCGTACAACCCGATACCCCACGATGGTCCGCCGGCCTGCCGCTCTCGGCTCTGCGCTGGCGGCGGCCCTGGTGCTCAGCGGATGTGGCGCCGAGGTCGAATCGGACGCCAAGGACTCCGGCACCGGCACCGTCACCGTCACCGTCAAGCGTTGCGGCGAACCGGTGGAGTACACGGTGCCCGAGCGGGCCGTCGCCTACGAAGGCGGCAGCGCGGACAAGCTGTTCGCCCTCGGTCTGACCGAGCACGTGCACGGCTATGTGATGCCTCCAGCGAACCCGCCGGTGAGCGAGTCACCGTGGGCATCCGAGTACGCGAAGGTGAAGATGCTCAGCGACGACCTCCTCAACAAGGAGGTCGTGGTCGAGGCCAAGTCCGACTTCGTCGTGGCCGGCTGGAACTCCGGCTTCAAGGACGAGCGGGGCATCACGCCCGAGATCCTGGACAAGCTCGGCATCCAGAGCTTCATGCACACCGAGAGCTGCTTCAACTACCCGGGTTTCCCGGAGAAGATGAGCCCCTTCGAAGCTCTCTACACCGACCTCGATCGGCTGGGCAGGATTTTCCAGGTCGGGAAGAAGGCCAACGAAGTCGTCGACGGGTTGAAGAAGCGGGTGGCGGAGGTCGAGGCGAAGGCCCCGGACGGCGACCCGGTGCCCGTCTTCCTCTACGACTCCGGCACCGACCAGCCGTTCACTGCGGGCAACCAGGTGCCCCCCAACGACATCATCAAGATGGCGGGCGGCAAGAACGTCTTCGACGGGCTCGACGAGCGCTGGACCCAGGTCAACTGGGAATCCGTGGCCGAGAGCGAGCCCGAAGTCGTCATCATCCTCGACTACGGCGACCTGCCCGCTGCGGAGAAGATCGACTTCCTGAAGAAGTCCCCCCACACCAGAGAACTCCCGGCCGTGAGGAAGAACAACTTCTTCGTCCTCGACTACAACGAGGGCATCAGCGGCCCCCGCAACATCGACGGCCTGGAGAAGTTCGCCACCTATCTGCGCGAACTCAAGGACTGACTCCCCGCACGCCAGGGCCTGCCGGGCAGGTATGAACGCCCGCCGGACAGGCCGTTCTTCGGCGTGGCCGCGCGCCATCCCGTCGTGTGACAAGGAAAGGACCCATGGACATGGACCGTGACTCGATCGGCCTGGCTCTTCTGGAGCAGTTGCCCCCACCCCTGCCCGCCGACTTGATCATCTCCCTCAACCAGCCCAAGGCCGACCTGCACACCACTCGCCTCTACGAATGGAACGGCTGGACGTTCGATGTGCCGCCCGGCGTCTTCATCCCTGGCTGGACCAGCCGCCTGATCTACGAGCGGGTGCTCGACGGCCGTATCGAGACCCGCGGCCTCCGCTACGCCGCCATGGGCGTCGGCTTGGGCGTAGAGGCCGTCGCGGCGGGTGTCCGGGGCGCTCGGGAGATCCACGCGCTCGACGTCCACCCGCAGAGCGTGGCCGCCGCCACCGGTCACTACCGGCGCCTGGTCGGCGACCGCCCGGGCACCGCGTTCCTGCCCGCGGTGAGTGACGTCTTCGACGCAGTGGCCGACGACGTCCAGCTGGACGTCGTCACCTTCAACCCGCCCGCCGTCAGCCAGACCGTCAGCGACGACCCCGACGTCGTACGCAACGTCTGCGTGGGCGCGCCACTGCTGGCGAAGTTCTTCGCCCAGATCGCGGAGAAGGACCTGCTCGCCCCCGGCGGCGAGATCTACCTCATCGCCTCCAACACCGCGGATCTGCGGGCCCTGGTCCAGCACGCCCTGGACCACGGACTCAACCCGCACATCGACCACCTCCACGACTGGCGGGACGGCGTGCTGACCTTCCTCTTCCGCATCACCCATGCCACGCCCCGCCCCGGGGGACAGCGATGAAGAACACCGACGAACTCCTCGCAGCCGTACTGGTGGGCGACCACGGCCCCCGCCCCGCCGACCTGGTGGCCACGAGCGTCTTCTGGGTGCACCACGGCACGCGGCTGGCCGGCGGGAACACCACGTACCTCAACCAGTACGTCCTGGTCCGGCTGGGCGGCTCCTTCGGCGCCTGCGCCTTCGAGGACGGCGAGGTGAATGCGTCCATATGCCGCGACGCCTCCGGCTCCCCCCTCGACGCTCTGTTGCGCGAGGCGCCGAGGCCGCTGCGGATCGCCGCGCTCGACGCCTACCTCAGCTCGGTCCGCCCGCACCGGGAGGCGAGGGAGGCGGAGCCGGTCACCCTGCCCGCCGGGACGCCCGAGACCCGGGCGCTGGCCCGGGACGCGGCCATCGCCGGACTCCTGGACATCGAGGCCGGTGCCCGGGTCGGTCTGATCGGTGTGGTCAACCCGCTCGTCGCGGCCATCCGCGAGCGGGGCGGCGACCCCCTGCTCTGCGACTTCAACCTGCGCACCACCCAGTGGGGCGATCCCGTCACCGATGACATGCAGGAGGTGCTCGACACCGCCGACGCCGTGGTCGCCACCGGCATGACCCTGAGCAACGGCAGCTTCGACAGCGTCGTGTCCCGCTGCCGCGAACGTGGGGTGCCCCTCGTGGTCTACGCCCAGACCGGTAGTGCCGTCGCCCGCGCCTTCCTCGGGGCGGGCGTGACCGCCCTGTCCGCAGAGCCCTTCCCCTTCTCGCAGTTCAGCGCGGAACCCACGGACCTGTACCGCTATCGGTCGGCGGCCGCCTCGTGACGCTTGCCACCCGGCGGACGGCACATGGCCGAGGCCCGCACCGCACGACCGGTACCGGGCGGGCGCCCTGCCACCACGGGGAAATCCTCCAGGGCTGCTTCCGCGACGAGAGCCGCCACCTCTGTCACGGGCTCGTCACCCTCCCGATGGACGGACCGGGCAGCACCGCCCGTTTCGTCCGCAGACCCGGCAGTCGGCCTGGCGAGGTGACGGTGACGCCGGCCGGCCGTACGAAGGCGCGCGAGGCCGCCGTCCTCGCGCTGCGCGAGTGCGCCGCCCTACGCGGTCAGGAACCGTGCGGCGGCGAACTGACGCTCACCGGTGACCTGCCGGTCGGGCTCGGCATGGGCTCCTCCACCAGCGATGTCATCGCCACGGTGCGGGCGGTCGCCGACTCCTGGGGTCTGAGGTTGCCGCCGGAGACCGTCGCCCGACTTGCGGTGCGTGCCGAGGGCGCCAGCGACCCGCTGATGTACGGTCGTCGCCCGCTGCTCTTCGCGCAGCGCGAGGGGCGGGTCCTGGAGGTTCTCGGCTCCGCACTACCACCCGCGGTGGTCGTCGGCTGCGCGCTGGGCGGGAGTGAACCAGTCGACACGCTGTCCCTGACCGCCCTCATCGAGGACGGAGACCTTGCCCTCTACGCGCACCTGCGCCGCATGCTCCGCCGGGCGGTGGCCGACGCCGACACGGATCTGCTCGGCAGGGTGAGCACGGCCAGCGCGCGCCTGCGCCAACGCGCCCTCAGCCACCGGGAACTCCCGGCCCTGAAGGGCATCGCCGACCGCGTGGGTGCCGTCGGCGTGCAGATCGCCCACAGCGGCAACGTCGCCGGCATCCTCTTCGACCCCCGCGCACCCGGGCTCGACGGCGGGCTGCGGCGCTGCGGCCTCGCCCTGGCCCGCGAAGGCATCACGCCGACCCGCACCTTCACCACCTTCGTGTCCCCCCACCGACTTGGAGGACCCTCGTGGACGACCACATATCGGAAGCCGTCGGCCGCCCGGACCTGATACGTCTCGACGACGGTCTCGTCTGTCTACGGTTCGAGACGATGAAGATCGTCTCCGCCCTGGCCGCCGTACGCCACCTGCTCGACACCGGCACCGTACGCCGCGGCGACACCCTCATCGACAGCTCCAGCGGCATCTACGCCTACGCCCTCGCCCTCGCCTGTCACCGCCACGGCATGCGCTGCCACATCGTCGGCTCCACCACCGTCGACCACACGCTGCGCACCCAACTCGACATACTCGGGGCCCAGCTGGAGCAGATGCCGCCCAGCAGCGACCTCAAGCTCGACCAGAGCCGCCGCGTCGCCCGCGTCCAGGAGATCCTCCACGCCCATCCGGACTACCACTGGATGCGCCAGTACCACGACGACATCCACTACCTCGGCTACGAAGCCGTCGCAGACCAGATACACGCCCAGACCGGTGGGGACTCGCTCGCGCTCGTCGGCGGCGTGGGCTCGGGTGCCTCCACCGGCGCCCTCACCCACTACCTGGCCAAGCGTTCCGTCGACGTACGGCTCGTGGGCGTCCAGCCGTACGGCAGCGTCACCTTCAGCAGCGAGCACGTTGCCGACCCGGAGATCATCATCGCCGGGATCGGCAGTTCCATCCCCTTCGGCAACGTCCGCCACGACCTCTACGACACCCTCCACTGGCTCGCCTTCGACGCCGCCCTCGCAGGCAGCGTCGACCTCCTGCGCCGGCACGCCGTCTTCGCAGGCCTGTCCACCGGAGCCGCCTACCTCGCCGCCCAGTGGGAACGGCGCGAAGAGCCGCGCCGTACCGCGTTGTTCATCGCCGCCGACACCGGTCATCGCTACGTCGACACCGTGTTCGCCAGGCACGGGGAGGCATGCCGGGTCGAGGACCTGGCCCCACGGCAGGTCCGCGGCACGGACGAACTCGCGCTTCCGTGGTCACGCATGGACTGGAACGGGTCGCCCGCACCGGTCGAGGCGGTGCTCGGGTAGGCCGGACGGTCCACCCCGGCGGCGGGCGCCGACGCGGTGGAGTACGCCCGCAGCCTCCGCAGCCGCCGAGCCGAACGCCAATGGGCCTTGAACAACGCGGCACGCATCCGCCGCGTGGCCGCGCGACTGGCCGCCATCGACAACCTGCAGCAACGGGTGGCTACTGACTTCGGCTGCGTGGGTGCTGTTATGCCGACGTTGCTGCAGCTTGAGGTGCAGGCTGCGGAAGGGCCCCGGGGTGATGCTGTCGCCGCCTTGATACGCCTTGTCCGCCCAGCACTTCACCTCCGCGTCGCGGGGGGTGTAGTCGCCGGCAGTCCCCCTGTCGTGGCGAGCACCGGGAACGGTGGGTGAGGCCCACAGCAGTCGACCTGCCGCATCGGCGATGACCTGCCACTCGCGCCGGGCTCGTCGGACATGGCGGCGCCGACCGGGCTGAGAGCTACCGCGGAGCTGCGCACCGACCGGTGACCGGTCGGTGCGGACCCGGTCTACCGGTTCGCGGCTTCGCGAGAGGCGATCGGGTTCGTGCGACCGACCGCGCGGCCCACCGCGTTGCGCACCGCGAGGCCCGGCCGGGTGGCACCATGAGCCTGGAGAGCAGACCGACGCGTCGCTGCCGCGGGCCTACCTCACGACGGAGCCGCGACTCGTAGGCGGCGAAGGCGCGGGCGTGATCACCGGGGTGGGCGGCGAGCTCTTCTGCGAGGGCGTACGCGCCCGCCATCGCCATGCTGGACCCGTCACCCAGCAGGGCCGTCGCCGCCGCCGCGTCCCCGAGCAGTACGACCCGTCCGCGGGACCACGAGGGCACCCTGACGGTGGTCAGGGGGTCGAAGAACGGAGCCGGGTGGTCGAGGAAGGCTGCCACGAGTTCCGGTGCCCGCCACCGCACGTCGGCGTAGGCGTCGGCCACGGCCTGCTTGTGAAGGGCGATGTTCTTGCGGTCGTGGGGCGTCGGCCGTGCGGCCCGGAAGGTGAAGATCGCGAGCGGAGTGGTCCGCGAGGGATGGACAACCAGCATCCGGTTCGGCACGGTCAGCATCGTCATCTCGGTCGGGTCCTCGACGGCGTCGGGTTCCAGCGGGACGGTCGCGCCGTACAGGCCCAGGTCGCTCGCGAACTGCCGCTCGGGCCCGAATACCAGGCGCCGTACGGTGGAGTGCATCCCGTCGGCACCGACGACCAAGTCGAAGCGCCGTGGCGCGGACCGCCGGAAGGTGACGTCCACCCCGCCTTCGTCCTGGTCGAGAGCGGTGACCGTGTCGTCGAACAAGAACTCGGCCTCGGTCTGCGCCGACCGGTGGAGCACCTCGGACAGGTCGGCTCGGGTCACCTCGACCGTCGGCGCCTTGTCCGAGGTGAGCGGGAGTTGCAGGATTCGCCTGCCGTCGGGGTCGAGCAGGGTCAGCGACCGATTGCGGGTGGCGAGCTCGCGGAGCTGCGGGAGGATGCCCATGCGCTCGGCGACCGGGATCGCGGGCCCCTTCACGACGATCGCACTGCCACCGGAGCGCAGCTGCCGGGCGTGTTCGACGACCGTCGGCCGGTAGCCGTTCCGGGAGAGCCAGTACGCGAGTGCGGGCCCTGCGATTCCGGCGCCGACTATCAGCACCTCGGGCTTCTTCATGACGATGACCTCTCGGAGTGTCGATGACCAGGCCCCCGGCGAGTGCCGGGCCGGGTCTGGGGGACGCGGCGGCACGGGGCGGCGCAACCGGATCCAGGTACGAATAATTTCGTACCTCAGGGAAGCATGCTCTTCAGGTACGATGCAAGTCGTACCTGAAGGAGGTGCCGCATGGCCGGGAGGAACCTGGACGGCCCGGAGGCCGATGCGCTCGATCTGGGTGCGGTGTTCCGTGCCCTCGCCGACGAGCACCGTCGTTCGGTGATGACGGAGTTGGCCACCGACCGCAGCGACAGCGAGCGGGGCTGCAACTCGTTCGATCTTCCGATCTCGAAGCAGACCCAGACCCACCACTTCCGGGTCCTGCGCGAGGCGGGTCTCATTGACGAGATCGACTACGGCAACCGAAAGGGCGTCCGACTACGACGCGCGGACATCGAGAAGAGATTCCCCGGGCTCCTCGCGCTCCTGGGAGCAGGGCCCCCGGCCGATACCGCTCCTCGCTGAGCACAACTGAGGGGCGTCCGATTCGGCCCTGAGCCGCAAGTTCGACCGAGTCCAGCTCGTGCCCGGCTCGCAGGGAGCCGGGCACGACGCGGGCACGAAGGGGATCGGTGTCGCTTCGATCACCGTCCGCGCTCGTGATCGGCGCCGAACACTTCCGCGCGCGCTCCCTCACGCCACCACCCACTGAGGTTTCCTCAACCTGCGTGCGGATCGGGGCCACCGGGGGTGAGGGCGGGGTCCGGGCGTAGAGAAGCTGCTGGTAGACGGGTGCGTGTCGAGTCCAAGCCATCCTGCCAGGAGCTTCCGCATGCTCGTCTACCCAGCCGGGGTCGATCTGTCCACCTCCGCTCTGCGCTTCCTCGCTCGTGAGCTGACCGCACGTCGTCTTGCGCAAGGGACACGATGGCGCCGGCTGGCCGCCGGACGGCAGGCGCTGCTCGTGCTGGCTCATCTACGATGCGGCCATACCTACGCCCAGCTCGCAGCCGGATTCGGCGTGGGCACCACCACCGCCTACCGTTACATGGCCGAGGCCGTCGACATCCTGGCCGCTCTGGCTCCAACCCTCGCCGAGGCGGTGGAGGCAGCCTCCGGTAAGGCGTTCCTGGCCGAAACGTGGCGGCTCATGCGCAAACTGCGATGCTCTACCAGCCGTATCACCAGGCTCGTCCAGGCCGTCCTCACGCTGCACCTGACATGCTCAAACTGAGGTTGGAAAAGGCTCAGTGAACAGCCGGTAATGCTGCCAATGGGTGAGGATTCCTTTGACGTGCAGAATTTCCGCTGCCAGCATGACCGGCGTGACGAAAGCCTGGGTCGCGACCACGTCATCCGTGGGTTTGGTACCCGTAAGAACGTGGGTCCAGGGCTTTACTGGCTCTAACAAAAGCTGCTGATCATGAGGCTGTCGGCCTCTCTGCTCGTATGTCTGGGCATGGGAAACCGTCAGTCGCGGCCGTGGATCGTGTCGGATGAACTGTGGACGCTGGTCGGGCCGTTGTTGCCGAAGCCGGGTCCGAAGAAGGCCGAGGGCAGACCGCGGGTGCCTGACCGGCAGGCTCTGTGCGGAATCCTGTGCGTCCTGCACACCGGTATCCAGTGGGAGTACCTGCCCCAGGAACTCGGCTTCGGCTCGGGCATGACCTGCTGGCGGCGCCTCGCGGCCTGGAACGAGGCCGGCGTCTGGGACCAGCTCCACCAGCTGCTGCTGAACGAGCTGCGGTCGAAGAACCAGCTGGACTGGGAACGGGCGGTGATCGACTCCTCGCACGTGCGGGCCGCCCGACGGGGCCCAAAAGCGGACCCAGCCCGGTCGACCGCGCACGCCCGGGCAGCAAGCACCACCTCATCGTCGACGGCCAGGGAATCCCGCTCGCGGTGTCCCTGACCGGCGGCAACCGCGGGCGACGTCACCCAACTCGAGCCGCTGCTCGACAAGATTCCCGCCGTCGCGGGCCAGGTCGGCAGACCCCGCCGACGCCCCGACGCACTCCTGGCCGACCGCGGCTACGACCACGACAAAAGCCGCCGCCTGCTCCGGCAACGAGGGATCCGCCCCGTGATCGCGAAGAGAGGCGAGCCGCACGGCACTGGCCTGGGCACCTTCCGCTACGTCGTCGAGCGCACGATCGCCTGGCTCCACGGCTTCCGCCGCCTGCGCATCCGCTGGGAACGACGCGACGACATCCACGAGGCCTTCCTCGGCCTCGCCGTCTGCCTGATCACCCACCGCCACGTCCGACGCCTTTGTTAGGACCTCTTTTAAGCGCAGGTCCACGACCTTCGCGACCGCGCCGTACTCCTGACCGCATAGGCCGCGCACCGTCCCTCAATGGCCCGCCACCTCACGGGCGAAAACGCCATCTCCTGGCGCGACCCGACACCGCAGACCAACCACCAGATTCCGGGATGAAGCAACGGGAGAGAACGACCTCTGAGCGCGACGCTTGCTCGGGGTGACCGGGGGGAGCCGACGCCAGGGGCGGTGACGTGCGAACGCTGACGCCGGTGTCAGGTGATCAGGGGGAGGTAGATGGTGTCGACGATTTCCTGGATCTCCTGGGAGGGCATCGGTCTCATGTCCATGAGTACCTGGTGTCGAAGCAGGTCGTAGGGGAGTCGGCTGATGCGAGGGGTGAGTTTCGTGCCGTCGATCTCTCCGCGTTCGGCGGCGCGCTGCGCGACGGATTCGAGCAGCGCCCACCTCTCGTCGATCAGGGACGCGCGCAGTTCGGCGGGTGTGGTTCCCGTTTCTTCGAAGTAAGCGGCCAGCTGTGCGGTCATGGCCACAGCGAACACGGTGAATGCCCCGTTGAGCTGTTCGAGCAGGCTGATGGTGTCCTCGCGCAATGACCCGGTGTCCGGATCGGTGAGCGAGAAGTCATCACTGACTCGGCCGATGGCATCGCGGACGAGGAGGTCCTTGGTCGCCCAATGGCGGTTGACTACCGGTCGGCTGGTACCAGCGCGGTCTGCGACCGCAGCGAAGGAGAGGCCCGCGTATCCGCGTTCCATGAGCTCTTTCCAGGCGGCGTCGAGGAGGGCGGTCCGCAGTTCTGCGCCGCGTCGACGGCGGCGGGGGTTGGACTCCGAGCTTGCAAGATGCATGCATGCATCTTATTGTCGGTGCGGGGTCGCGGCAAGCGGCACGGAACGTGCCTGCCCGCCGGGAAAGTGCCCATTCGCGCAACATGGCGCCGACGCGCCGATACGGCACCCGCGCACCCTTCACGAGAGCGCCGATACGACACCCGCGCACTTTTCACGAGAGGACGCTATACATGGACGCCCGCAATGACGTACAGCAGACCGACCCGGTGACGATCGACGTCCACACCATGGGCCGCACCGTCGACGAGAGCACGGTCGATCAGTGGGAGCTCAAGGCCGCCCGCCGGGCCCTGGCCAACCTCAAGAGCGTGGTCGACGGCCACGTGATGATGGATCTCCTCGCCGGGCAGATCGAGGCCGGCGACCGGTATTACAAGGAGCTCGTCGCGGCCTCGGGCGGCGCCTGCCGCGAGTCGCGTACCGAGTTCACCATCCGCGGCCTCAGTGGCACCGCCCTGGCCAACTGGTTCGCCGCGCAGGCCGGCACCGGGCGCTTCCAGGACAAGTCCCTGCTCGTCAACGCCCACCCCGAGCACTACGTCGAACCGCCCACCTACACGGGCGGCATGGTCGAGACGATCGACGGCCACCTGTGCCGGTTCCAGGTCTCGGTGGCACGCGCGCTGCCCGCCACCGTCGCCGCCTTCCTCGACGACTCGTACCCGGTGACGCTGATGAACGCTTTGCTCAGCCTGGACGACGGCACCCCCTTCGCCTACTGCCTGCACCAGGCACGCGACACCGCCGCCGGCGCGAACGTGGTGGTACGCGTGATCTACCCGTCGGCCGCCCCAGACTCCTTGATCGAGGGCCATTGCGAGCACCTGGCGATCGAATTCCGCAGCTGGATCCGCAACGCAGCCACCGCCAGCCACTGACCCGGCGAAGGTCCCCTTTTGGTGTCCACCGCCCTGGCTGGCTTTGCTCACGAGAACCCACAGCATTTGTTCAGGAGATCAGGCGGTACTCGAATCGCCGCAGAAATCGAACAGTGCACGGCTTCGGGCAGCGCAGGTTCCGACCGAGTCGGCCCGCCGAACGCGTTGCTGCGCGGGCTCCGTGGCCGGATGCCGGGAGCCAGAACGCTGTGTGGAGTTACGCGATGCGCTGCCCTCGCCAAGCCTTCGTTGGTCAGATGCGGGGACCGAGGAACAGGCCACCGCTCGCGTCGAGGATCTGCCCAGTGACCCAGCGGGCGGCATCGGAGGCGAGGAAGGCCACCACGTCGGCTACATCGTCGGGCGCGCCCAGCCTGCCGAGTGCCGTCATGCCGGAGATCTGTTCGGTGAGGCCCGGCACATCGAAAACAGCTCCGTTGCTCGCTGTCCTGGTGGCCCCAGGAGCGACTGCGTTCACAGTAATCCCCCGAGGACCGAGTTGGCTTGCGAGGGTCTTGGTCATCGTCTCGATCGCGCCCTTCGTCATGGCGAAGGATGTCTGGGAGGAGTTGGCCATCCGGGTTGCCGCCGAGGAGATCGAGATGATCCGGGCGCCCTCGCGCAACAGAGGCAGTGCACGCTCGATGATGAAGTACGGTGCCCGCACGTTCACCGCGAACAAGTGGTCGAACTCCGCCCGCGTCGTGACGCCGAGCGCGCCGGCTGGTGTGGCGGCCGCGTTGTTGACGACGATGTCGAGCGGCCGACCGTCCAAGCCGGCCTCTACGCCGGCGAAGAGTGTCTCGACGTCGCCGTCCACGCCCAGTTCGGTTCGGACGGCAAAGCCGGTCCCGCCGACGCGTTCCATCGCGCCGAGCGTGGCCGCGGCCCCGCCCTCGTCCGTGCCGAAGTGCACGATGACCGTGGCCCCTTCGGCCGCCAGCCGAGCCGCGATTGCCTGCCCGATGCCGCGCGACGCGCCCGTCACCAGAGCCGTTCTGCCCATCAGGTCACCCATGCCTTCATCCCATCTTATTGTTAGTTACTAACATGATGGTAGTGTCTAGCATATGAGTGAGCGGCAACCAACCCTGCGGGAACGACGGCGTTCCGAGACGCGGCGCCTGATCCAGGCGCACGCGGTGCGGCTGTTCACCGACCACGGCTACGACGCGGTAACGGTGGCCGATGTCGCCGAGGCCGCCGGTGTCTCCGCAATGACCGTGTATCGGCACTTCCCTACCAAGGAGGACCTCGTCCTCATCGACCAGCCCGCCCAGCTCATCGCCGAGCACATTGCAGCGTCGTCCGCAACACAGCCTCTGGTGCGCCGCGTCGGCAGCGCGCTCATCGAAGCGGCCACGATTTCGACCGGCGGCAACGGAGTCGAACGGGCATCGAACGAACGGTTCCTGCTGGACTGCCTCCGGCTCATGGTGTCGACGCCTGCGCTACGGGCCCGGCACCTGGACAGCCAGTACGCGCTGCAACAGGCCATCGTCGACGCCCTCGGGGATGACGCGACCGATCCCGACGCCGCGTTCCGCGCCCAGGCGGCGACCAGTGCCTGCATCGCCGCGATGCACACGGCGCTGACGCGCTGGGTCGAAGACGACGGACACACCAAACTGCCCGACCTGATCGCACGGGCACTCACCGCGTCCTTCGGCGATGACGCCGTCGCGACCCGCCGGAAGGACTGAAGCGCCACGGACCAGCGCTGTCATCTCTCTTGGCCATCGAACACAGCGCGGTGTCGGTGCCTCCCGAAGGGCTGAACAATCGCTGTCGACACTCGGGTTCTGGCACAGCTTCCGTGCAGCGGCCACTGTGAGTGACAGCTGGATGTTTCGGGACAGCTTCGGAAGTCGCCCGAAAATCAGCCGTCACCGCGGTGGTTGGGCTGAAAGTCCGGGGCGTGGAAGAGGTCACGCCCCGGCTGAAGGAGCTGCTGTTCCCGTCGATCACGGACATCGCAGTGCTGTCGGTTGACCTGAATATCGAGATAGTGCGTGTTGACGCGCAGTGCACGAAGGTCGGCGCCGCCTGTACGGAGTGCGGGGTCTGGTCGGCCCGGGTGCATAGCTCCTACCTGCGGTTTCCCGCTGACACATCGAGCGGGGGACGAAGAGTCGTGCTCCAGTTGCGAGTTCGTCGGCTCCGCTGCCGCAACACCATGTGCGCCCGACGGACCTTCGTCGAACAGATACCCGGTCTCACCCGCAAGTACGGCCAGCGCACCGAGCGGCTGCGCTCCACTCTGGCCGCAGTCGGTCTTGCCCTGGCCGGACGGGTCGGTGCCAGGCTGGCTGCCGTCCTCGGCGTGACTGTCAGCCGGAGTACGGTGTTGCGCCTGGTTCACACTCTTCCCGAGCCGAAGGTGCCGACACCGCGGGTGGTCGGCGTCGACGAGTACGCCACTCGCAAGGGCCGCCACTGCGGCACCGTCCTGGTCGACGTCGAAACCCGCCGCCCGATCGACCTGCTCCCGGACCGGGAGGCAGCGAGCCTGGCTGCCTGGCTCGGCAAGCGGCCCGGCGTCGAGTTCGTCTGCCGGGACCGCGCGCCGTTCTTCGCCGAGGGCGACGCGACCGGAGCGCCGCAGGCCGTCCAGGCCCGATCCGTGCGGGACGCCTGGGCGGGCGATCTTGGGTGTGATGTCGCGGGCTCGGAGGATGCGGCGGTACTTGTCGTAGTCGTAGCCGCGGTCGGCGAAGAGCCGACCTGGCCGGTGCCGTGGTCGTCCGCGAAGTCCTCGGATGCGGGGGGTCGCGTCCAGTAGGGGTGTCAATTGGGTGACGTCGTGCCTGTTTCCGCCGGTCAGGGTGACGGCGAGAGGGGTGCCGTGCCGGTCGACGATCAGGTGGCGTTCGCTGCCCGGCCGTGCGCGGTCGACCGGCGAAGGCCCGGTGTGAGCCCCCCTTTGAGGGCTCGAACGTGTGAGCCGTCGATCGCAGCGTCGTCCATGTCCAGCAGTCCCGCCTTGCGCAGCTCGGCCAGGAGCACCTTGTGCAGGCGGGACCACACCCCGGCCTCGGTCCAGTCCCGCAACCGCCGCCACGATGTCACGCCGCTGCACCCGGTCTGCTCGGCGGGTACATCTCTCCAGCTAACGTTCTTACGCAGTACCTAAAACGATGCCTCGCAGGGCCGCGCGGTCGTCCGCCGGCGGGCGTCCGGGATACCGATGACGGCGCGGCGGCCGGGGCGGCAGCGGCGGAGCGATACGTTCCCACAGATCATCAGGCACAAGATCATCGGGCACCTGGATCACTCTGCCGCCACCGGATCCGATCGCCAAGCCCTCACACCGAACTCGTCCCGAAACAATCAGCTTCACAGAGTTGGAGGCGGCCCGTACGGTCGTTCGACCTGAATTATCAAACGGACTGTACGGACACCTTCTGCACTCCACCCGCGCAGGGCGATTCGTTACGAATGTCGGACGAGGTTCGCGCGCAGCACCTTTTCGAGGTTCAGCTCCACCTCGCGCGTGTGAACCCCGGCCGCGAGCGCTGCCCGGGCAAGCTCTCCAGACGCGGGAGTGAACGTTTCACCGAGCAGGCGGTTTTCCGCGCGCAGTGCGTCCTCAAGCGTGCCGTCGGCCGAGTCGATTGCTTCGATAGCCGCGGCGCGGACACCGTCGGGCAGAGACGCGATGGCCAGTGCGACCCACTCAACATATTCATCCAGTTCTGCGGCGGGCAGAGCTCGGTTCACCCAACCCCACCGCTCGGCAGTCGCCGCGTCGACGAGCCCGCCTGTCAGCACGATCTCGAGAGCGCGAGCACGACCCACGAGGCGGGGCAGGTGGGCAGTTGCACCGGCTCCAGGGACGATGCCGATCAGTGCCTCGAACTGACCGAACGCCGCAGTCTCGAGGGCCGCGAATCGCAGATCCAGACTGGAGACCAGCTCGGCTCCACCGCCACGGGCGAGTCCCGCGACCTTGGCGATGGTGGTCTGAGGCAGACGCCGCCAGCGTTCATGAAGCCGCATCATCGGGCCCGTCCCGACAAGCGTCTCCTCCGCGACCGGGAGGGCGGCGTAGGTCGCGGGGTCCTCCACGAATGACAGGTCACCGTGCGCCAGGAAGAACTCCGGGTTGGCGCTCTGGACCACGATGACGTGCAGATCGGGATCATTCTCGGCCGATGCGGCGACGGCGTCCAGGTCGAGCATGAGCTGCGCCGTCATCAGGTTGACGGGCGGAACATCAACCGAGACCCATAGCACTCCGTCCTGGCGCTTGAGATTGAGGCTGGGCAGGGACTGTTCGGTCATGAGATTCCTTTGGGTTGCCGGTATCTCTGGTATACCTGGTACATGGAAGGTACTTCAAAGAAACCTGGTATCCGCGAAGATCGGGCCGGTCACGAGACCATCGTTGGCCCGCAGCGCGAGCTCCTGGATCAGCTGCTGGACAAGTGGGGTCATCTGCTGCTGGCCGCGTTGTGCCGGCAGCCGCGACGCTTCAACGAGCTCAAGAGAGAGCTCGATGGGGTCACTCAAAAATCGCTGACGCAGGCACTGCGACGGTTGGAACGCAACGGCCTCGTCGAGCGCCGGGTACTGATGCAACGCCCTGTTGCTGTGGAGTACCGGATCACACCGCTGGGCCGCACGCTTGAGGAGCCCTTCTCGATCCTGCGCTCCTGGACCGCCGACCACCTCCCCGAAGTCGAACGACACAGGGAGGCATTTGACAAAGGCGCGGACACGGTTCACTGATTGTTTCGGGATGAGTTCGGTGTGAGGGCTTGGCGATCGGATCCGGTGGCGGCAGAGTGATGCAGGTGCCGGATGATCTTGTGCCTGATGATCTGTGGGAACGTGTCGCGCTGCTGCTCCCTCCTCGTCCGCCGCGGCGTCGGCGGTATCCGGGCCGTCTGCCGGTGGATGACCGTGCGGCTCTGCGCGGGATCGTCTACGTCTTGCGCACGGGTGTGACCTGGGTGGATGTGCCGACCGAGACGATCGGCCGCAGCGGGGTGACGTGCTGGCGGCGCCCGCGGGACTGGACCGAGGCCGGCGTCTGGCCCCGCCTGCACGAAATCCTCCTCGCGGAACTCCGCAGAGCAAGCCTGCTGGACATGGAGGACGCCGCGGTCGACGCCTCGCACGTCCGTGCCCTCAAAGGGGGCTCACACCGGACCTTCGCCGGTCGACCGCGGCCGCCCCGGCGGCAAGCACCACCTGATCACCGACCGGCACGGAACGCCGCTTGTGGTGTCGCTGACCGGCGGAAACCGTCACGACGTCACCCAGCTCATACCTGCTGGACGCAATCCCCCGCATCCGCGGCCTGGTGGTCCGGCCCCGTCGCCGGCCGCGGCGGCTGTTCGCCAGCCGCGGCTACGACAACGACAGGCACCGACGACTCCTCCGCGCTCGCGGCATCACGCCGAAGATCGCCCGCAAGAGCACCGACCACGGATCCGGCCTGGGCAAGACCAGGTGGGTCGTCGAGCGCACCTTGGCCTGGCTCCACCAGTTCAAACGCCTGCGGACCCGCTACGAGACACGGTCCGACCTCCCCCCTCGGCCTTCTCCAACTCGCGTGCAGCATCATCTGCTTGCGACGGCTCCGAACCTCATTCTGAAATGATCAGTAAGTGACCGCGCCCCCGGTCGGCGCACTGTGGCGGGGAGCGGTTGGCGGCGGCATTGGCGTTCGGGCGTGTGGTCGATTTAGGCTGCGTCGGTTCGTGCCGCTCGCGGCGGCCCATCGACGGAGAGGAAAGCCGATGACGCAGCAGGCTTCGGCGGCCCACCCGGCGCCCGAGCGTCGCCCCGAGCTGGTCCCGGATCCGGATGTGGAGGCGGCCCGTATTGAAGCGGTCCGCCGCTACGACATCCTCGACACTCCGCCCGACGGCGCGTTCGACCGGGTGGCGGCGATGGCCGCCCGCCTCTTCGATGTCCCCGTGGCCACGGTCACGATCGTGGACACCGACCGCATCTGGTTCAAGGCCGCGACCGGCCTGGAGGGTGTCAAGGAGATCGGCCGCGATCCGGGCCTGTGCGGCTCGGCGATTTTGCGCGATGACGCGCTGGTCATTCCCGACACCCTTCGTGATCCCGTGGCGGCGGACAATCCGCTGGTCGCCGGGGAGATGGGCGTGCGCTTCTACGCCGCCGCACCGATCATCACCCCCGACGGCCACCGGCTGGGCACGGTCAACGTCCTGGACACCAAGCCGCGTTCCATCACCGAGGACGACACCGCCACCCTGGCCGATCTTGCCGCGATCGTGCTGGACGAGATGGAGCTGCGGCTGTCGGCGCTGCGCGCACTACGCAACGAGCAGGAGCGGCGGGAGGCGGAACGGGCGGCGCGGGAACGGGCGGAGAAGGACAAGGGCGCCATCGCCGCGTTCGCTTCCACTCTCCAGCGCACCCTGCTGCCCCCGGCGCTTCCCGTGGTGCCCGGCCTTGAGCTGGCCTGCCACTACCGCACCGCCTCCGTCCATGATGTGGGCGGCGACTTCTACGACGTCTTCCCCGTCGACGGCAGCCGGTGGGCGTTCTTCCTCGGTGACGTGTGCGGCAAGGGCCCCGAGGCGGCTACTGTCACCGCCCTCGCTCGCCACACCCTGCGCGTCGCGGCCCAGATCGACCCGGACCCGGTCACCGTCCTGAGCACGCTCAACACCGCTCTGCTCACCGACGTCACCGCCGGAAGCCGATTTTGCACCGCCCTCTTCGGCCTCCTGACACCACGGGAGGACGGTGGTTTCACCGTCACCGTGGCCACCGGCGGCCACCCACCGGCCTACCACCTGCGCCCCGACGACAGCGGCGCGGTATGGGTCAAGGCGGTCCGGCCCAAGGGCGGCATGCTCATCGGAGCCTTCCCCCAGGCATCCTTCGCCCAGACCACCTTCCTGTTGGCCCCCGGGGAGGGCCTGTTCCTCTACACCGACGGGCTGATCGAAGCCAGCACCACCCAGGACGCCATGCTCGGCGAGGACGGCCTGACGGGCTTCCTCCATCAGCGCACCGGCCCCCTCACCGCCACCGCCCTGATGGAAGACGCCGTCACGTTGCTGGCCTCACTGCCCGACGGAGCCAGCGACGACGTGGCCCTGCTGGCCCTGTCCGTGTCCGACCCCGAAACCGCACCCGACACAGGCGTTGCCGCCACCGCCCACACCACCGCGGCACCCGAACACTTCGGCCAGGAGTGATGACCGACGTGACCCGCGCACTTCACCTGACCGTCCAGCACCCCCACCCCGGCCTCGCGATCGCCACGATCGTCGGGGACGTAGACATGCAGACCGCGCCCGCCCTGCGCTCCGGGGCCCTGGAGATCATCCAGCAAGGACACCCGCGCCTGGTCCTGGACCTGGCACAGGTCGGCTTCTGCGACTCCGCCGGTCTCAGCGCGATCATCGGCATCTGGCACGCGGCCCAGGAAGCGGGCGGCTCGCTCAGCCTCGCCACCGTCCCCGACCGCCTGATGCGCATGCTCAGGATGACCGGCGTCGACTCGCTCCTGCCTGTCCATGCCACAGCCACCGACGTGACCGACAGCCCGCGCGCCTCCGCAGAGAGGTAAGCAACTGACGGGCGGTCGCTGGTGGTCCTACTACGACCGGGTGTGGGTGACTTCGGCGTCCGGCCTGGACATCGGCCACATGGTATCCGTGCCTGCGACAGCCTGAAACGGTATTTCCGCAGTTCAATGTGTGTCTAGCGGCGTAGTGTCGGCACCTGGAGGCACGGCAGGGGGGCGGGGTGATCAGCGCAGGAGCTTCCGCGCGTGCGCCAGACACGTCCGTGACCGTGGTTCTCCTGCCGTCAGGTGCCACAACAGGGAATACCAGGGCCGGCGTCAGGGCGCGGGGCTCTCAGCGCGGGGCGCCGATCTCTGCTGAGCATCTGCTGCAGCAGCCAGCAGAGCGGCGAGCACGACGGGCGCTGCCGTCTGGTACCCGACCCACACCTCGCCCCCAGCGCTGCTGCCCCGCCATGCCATCAGGAGACCGGCAAGCGTCGCCAGCACCCAGCCGCTGTCGTAGGCGACCATCAGCCGCATATAGGTGCGCGCCATGCGACGGCGCACATACATGATCTCGGCTCCGCCGCCGACCAGCAGGGCCGCACCGGAAACGATCATCAGCCAGGCAGGCACAACCAGTCGAAGGTTGACCAGGACCCTGCCCAGTGGCTGCCGCCGGCGGCCGAGGTGCACTGCCGGTACGTCGCCGAGTGGATGGGCACGAAGCTGCGCTGGAGCCCGTCGGCGGACGAGACGGAAGTGGCGGCCCTGGCCGAGGTGGCGGCCGGGTGTCCGGAGCGGACCGTGACCGTACGAGCCGGTCCGGTAATCGGCGGGACGAGGCAGTGCACACGAACAAGGAGACGATCATGGCCACGGCACGAAGGACACGACTGCGGATCTCCACGGTCACGGCCGCACTCACGGCTGCCGTCGGGCTGCTGGTGGCGACCGCGGTGCCTGCGAGCGCCGAAGTGAAGTCCACCCCGCAGCACCTACATCTGCGTCGCCACCGCTTACCAGGGCCGCGACTACGTCCAGGACATCACCGTCATCACGGGGGACGGCCTGCCGGGGACGCTGCGGGCGTTCGGCGACTACCGGGGCAGCAAGGCGAACGCCTCGCGGTGGCGGTCTGTCGTCAACCGAGAGATCAGGGCTTATCCGAGGCTGGCTGTCTGCGGTGGCCTCGACCGCGGTGGCCGGGTCATCGAGAACCACTGCGTGATGATCCCCTGAAGCCCGCACGGGCCCCTCGTTGTCCCTTCCCCCCGGGGCCCCGGGGATCTGCCATGACGTCCCCAGAGCCCGCTTTATGGAGCGGTGCGGAAGAACGCCGCTTCGCAGCCGTGCGGCACGCCGTCCTTGCAGTAGGGGGGAGGGTGTGCCGCACGGTGCGGTGCCGGTGGGGTTCACCGGCACCGCCAGGGAGTGACTGTGGCGGCCGCCGTGGCGGTTGCGGCCCCAGGACTCGTCGTCGATGAAGCGGTCGTTGTCGTTGCGGAGGGTGGCGGTGTCGGAGCGGTTGTCCCAGACGTAGTTGCGGCGGTCCTGGTAGACGTCGGTGTCGGTGTCGGTGTCGCGGCCCTGCCCGGTGTGGACGCGGACGGTGGACCGTCCGGCGAGGCGGTAGTCGTGGAAGGTGTAGCGGTGGCCGTCCTCGCCGTGCAGCGTCCAGCCGACGAGAAGCAGGAGACAACCTCCGGTGAGGGCGCTTTCACCGCCGGAGGGCTGCTCGGCGGCACGTTCAGGCATGGCTCAACGATCGCCCGGAATTCAATCTTCCGACCGGCTCGTTGCCGACACGCAACTCAGACCTCCGCCCTCTATGAGCCGATTCGGCCTCGGCGATGTCTCTCAGCATTCAACTCGAACAGGCCAAAAGCTCGGTCCTGCGCGCGGCAGCCGACGCCGCTCTTGACGGCAACACACCCGAAGCACTTCGCCGCTTCCCGGGAGGCGGCAGGTACCAGGTCGCCTGACCGGCACAGCGCCGCACCACAGCGTGTCGCCCGGGTGGCACCCCCTGCCGCAGGCCCGGTCGCCGGAACACCGAGAATCCGCGCTGGACCGCCGGCACCTTTGTGTGCCGGCGGACCCGCCCGGCAAGCCCATTGCCAGCTTGGCGCCCTCCGCAGAGCTCTGTGGTCTCGCCGCCCGGTGCGGCACCCTCCGATCCGCCCCTGAGTCACCGGCACTTGCATCCGGCCGGAGGAATCACGGACCGACGTCCTCCAGCGCGGCCGCCTGTCGGACGCGTGCCGTCTGGAGCCTGGCGAGATCGGCGTAGGGCGCGGTCGGCGGAAGATCCTCGCTCGTGACCCGCACCAGCGTGCCGCCGAGGCGGGTGACGATCATTGTTTCCGGGCCGGTGAACGCATCGGTCTCATCCGTGTCCAGCCGCACGTCCAAGGGACGGGCGCGGCTGCCGGCCTTGCCGCGCTCCCCGGCTGCCATTCCCTTCATCGCCGCTTCGGCGTCACCCGGCGTGCCGAAGGCATAGATGCGGAAGACGACCTGGCCGCCGGAAATCGATTGCCGGATGAAGGACGATCCCAGTGCGACGAGTCCGTCGCACTGGGTGCCCGTGTCCTCCCGGCACGTCCTGAGGGACTCCTCCGGTACGTCGATCTCGGCGCCGAATCCTTCCCACCCGTCCGGAGCGCTCTCTGTGTCGACCAGCGCTCTGCGCACCTGGTCCTGGGTAAGTACGACCGGTGTCTTCGCTCCCCGGTCTCCGCCGGTGGCTCGCTCGTCCGCCCGGCCCGCGTCAGCGGACGCCGTGCCGTCACCGGGGGCCGTGGATTCCCCATTCCCGCCACCACCGCAAGCGGTGAGCCCCATCAGCATCACCGCACCGACCGCGTATCCCCGAGCCGTTCGAAACACCTGCAATTCCCCCTGTCGAGTCAATCCGCGTCCACCGGCCGTCCCGCGCCCCTGCGTACCGAGTGCGGCTGCGCAAACCCTACTGAAGGGACGGCTGGTCGGCCGACCGGCCCCAGTCCCGCCGGACGGCCGCTCCACAGAGAAGGGTTGCTGCTCGGGTGACTGAGTGTGCTGGGAACTGTCGTCACAGACGATGCGCCAGCCCGGGACAAGGGATCTCCCCGAGAAGTGCATCTTTGCTGGAGCACGTCACCTGGACCTGGTGATCCGGGCGACAGAGGGGCGTAGCGAGTGGTTCTGCGCGGAGCGCACGGCGCAGGAACTTCGCCGGGCGGGTGAGTTCGTAAGGGCGCTGAAGGTGAGGGAGCCGTCCGTCGCGACCGGATGGCGGACAGCCCTGTGGGCGAAGGCCGACATCCAGCTGCGAGCGGGCCGGACGGATGAGGCCCTGGATCTGGTCCGCCCGGACAATGACGGCCGCATCTCACAGACCGTGTGCCGTCACTTCGTCGAGCTGCTCACCAAGGCAGGGCGCGTCGACGAGGCCGTCGGCCTGCTCGTGCCGCACATCGGTGAGCCGTGGATCCGGACAGCCCTGGTGGAGATCACCGAGGGTGAGGAACGTAACGAGCGGGTGCTGGAACTGATCGCCCCGCACGCCGAAGCCGCGCGGCGAGCCCGCGACGAGGGCCCGGTGGGACGGCGTCGGCCCCCGTCATCGAGTGTGCCAGGGTCCCCGACGCCGGCGCGTCGAAGCGTCACTCTGGCCGGCAGGGGCGGCTCCTACCGTCATCGGCCAGTACACCGACGCCGGTGACACCGAGCTCAATCCGCACCAGATCGTGTACCGGCAGCTCGACGTGATCGGGTCCTGGGCCTTCATCGGCGCTCACCTGGCCGCGTACGTGCGGGTACCGCCCGCCTTCGCCGCCCGCTTCGACCTGGAGAGCATGGCGAGGGCCAACCCGCTCGGCAGCCATGCCGACGTCCTGGCCGACGTCGCAGCGGGCGCCGTCCGGAAGGCTGTACTGACAGGCTGACCGGCCATGGGGTGAGGGCCTCACTCACCGGACGTTGACGAGCCAACGAACTTGCCGCACGCGCCGCCGGTACGCCGAGGTGAGCCCCGCAGGTCCGTGTTCCACAACGACCGGGCCCGGGGCTCACCCGCTTGCCTGCAGGCGGCGCAGGGCCCCTTCGGATTCCTGGTCGTCGGGCAGGTAGGCCAGGAAGTGGTGACCGGGCTCGTCCACAGCGGCCAGCTTCACGTACCGAAGGCGCAGTTCCCCCACGGCAGGGTGCCGGAAACGACGGACCGAAGGATGGAACCCGGCGGTTTCCCGGCGCTCGTACCAGCAGGCCGCGTCACGGTCCGCCAGCAGCTCGCCGATGAGCTCGGCGAACCGCGGATCGTTGGGCCGGTGAGCGGCCCGTGCCCGGAACTGGCCGAGCAGGGCGCGGGCTTCGCGTTCCCAGTCGGCGAGCAGGGTGCGCGCCGGCGGCCAGCGGAACACCAGCCAGAGGAGGTTGCGCTGTTTGGGGCGCAGTCGGGCCGGATCGGTCAGCAACGCGGCGTACCCGGCGTTCCAGGCCAGCAGGTCCCAGTGCGGATCGAGCACCACGGCCGGGTGCGGTGTCATGGACTGGACCAGGGTGAGCAGGTTGCGCGACACCCAGGTGGGGGCGTCGGCCGGCGGCCTGCTCTCCTCCACGAACGACAGGACGTGCGCGGTTTCCGCGGTATCCAGCCGAAGCGCCCGCGACACCGCTCGCAGCACCTGCTCCGAGGTGCGCACCCGGCCCTGCTCCAGCCACGTGTACCAGGAGACGCTGATGCCCGAGAGGTCCGCGACCTCGGCTCGCCGCAGCCCCGGCGTCCGGCGGCCCGGGGCGTCCGGCAGGCCCACGTCCTTCGGCGTCAGCCGTTCACGGCGGGACCGCAGGAAGGACCCCAGTTCGCGGCGGGAGGACTCGCCCGGCGGCAGGGGCACGGTGCTCACCGGCCGTCCCTCCGGCGGCCTGCCCCGGCCGGTGAGGAACCACGGTCCGCGGGGGCCGATGCGCAGGTGCCCAGGAGCGGCGACCCGTCGCGCGTCATCGTGCTCTCCTCGGGCAGCGGGCATCCGCCCGAACGCGGGCGCCCTCCAGCGATGCTGCCGTCACCAGGTGCGATGTCGAACCGGCAGGCTGTCAGTAATGGTAATAGCCAGCGGAGTCTGCGCCGCGGGGCCCGCTGCTGAACTGGTGGCAGACCGAGTCCTTCCGAAGTCCGGTCCTTTGATGACCAGTTCTCGCCGAACCCTCTTGGAAAGGCGGCCACGCTGTGACCACCACGTCGGCACCCGCGGCGACCTTGCCCGCGTCCTCCTTGCGGCTGCTGCGCACCGCCGGCTTCGTCAGCAACTTCGACCGCTTCTGCATCGCACCCATGCTGGTACTCGTCGGCCCCGGGCTCGGGGTCCCGCTTCCCACCGTGGCGCTGGCCGCGAGCGTCTATTACCTCTCGTACGGGCTGATGCAGCCGGTGTGGGGGGTGGCCAGCGACCGTTGGGGGCGCGTGTGGGTGATGCGGGTGTCGCTGACCGGCGCGGCCCTGGCCGCGCTGGCCTCGGCCCTCGCCCCCGACGCTCCCGTACTGATCGGGGCCCGCGCCCTGGCCGGCGCGTTCTTCGCCGCCTCCATCGCCGCCTCGTTGACGTACGTGGGTGACACGGTGCCCGCCGCGACACGGCAGCGCCCCCTCAGTGAGCTGATGACCGCGTTCGCGCTGGGCACTGCCGTGGCCACGGTCGTCGCCGGGGTGCTGGCGCACTACCTCACATGGCGACTGGTGTTCGCCCTGCCCGGTGTCCTCGCCGCGTATCTGGCGGTGGCCCTGCGCCGTCTGCCCGAGCCCGAGCGGGCCCGCTCCGGATCACTGCTGGCGCCCTTTCGCGTGGTCCTGTCCTCGCCGTGGCAGTGGTACGTCATGGCGGTGGCGATGCTGGAGGGGGCGGTGCTGCTCGGCTTCCTGACCTACCTCGCCCCGGCCCTGGAGGGACACGGAGTTCCCACCACTATGGCCGGCGCGGTCGCGGCCCTGTACGGGGTCGGTTCCATGGCCGCGGCGCGGGTGGTCAAACGGCTCGTCGGGCAGTGGTCCCCGGTGGGCCTGATCGTGGCCGGCGGGGTGCAGATGGCTGTGGCGTACCTGCTCGCCGGCTACAGCCAGTCCACCGGGGCTCTCGTCGTGGTCGCCCTGCTCCTCGGGGGCGGCTGGTCCTTCATGCACTCCACGATCCAGTCGTGGGCGACGGCCCTGTCCCCGGCGGCCCGCGCAACGGGCGTGGCCATGTTCGGTGTCGCCCTGTACGTGGGCAGCGCGGTGGCCAGCGGGCTGGCGGCCTCCACCGCTCAGGCGCACGACTACCGCCCCCTGTTCTGGCTGGCGGCACTCCTGACCGTCCCCCTGACGGTGGCCGCGGCGGTGGGCCGGGCACGCTGTCGCTGAGGCCGGCCGGAGCCGTCCCAGGTCCGGGCGGGCCGCCTGTTTCGCTGGTGTCGGCGAAGAGCCGTCCGTCCCCCGGGGCACGGCGGGGGTCCGTGCCCTGGGCGGAGCAGACGCGATCGCCTCGTACGAGGCCCGTACCTGACCGGCTCCCGGCCGCCGTCCGTTGGGCGTTCCGGGCAGTAACCGCCGGTAGGTCCAGGTCGTCGGCCTCAGTGTCGCCGCCGTCGATCCGAGCATCTGTCGCAGGTGGATGGCGGTGGAAGGCATCCGCCATGACCTGGACGCTGCCGGATCCGATGCTCACCACACCCGTCGTGGGCCCGGCCCTGCCGCCCGCTGCGCGGCGGAGCCGAAGTCATGGGCAGGGTCAGGGCTTGTCCGTTGTTGAGCGGAAACAGCGGTCGAAACGAAGTCTTGAGCGAGACCGGACAGGGCCGCCATGGCCGCCGCACGGCGAAAGACCAGGTCAGGTATTAAAGAGCAGAGGGGACTACGCGGCGGTGCGCTGGCGTTCGGCGTAAACCGTACGCCGCAGAGCCAGCCACCGGTGTGGCGATGGGCATCATCGGCCTCGCCCCGGTCATCGGGCCGCATCTGGCCGGTCTGCTGTCCCCGTTCCCCGTGTTCGGTGTCGTGATGGCCGTCTTCACCCACCGCGTCCACGTCTCCGATGTCGTCCGGGCCGTGCTCGACGGCCTGGAGAGGTGTACTCCTCCGGATCTCCGGTCCACCGCGACAAGGGAGTCAGTCGGGTGCCGTCCTGGAGCGCGTGGACGGCCGCGCAGTCCGAGGGCCCGGCGGTGGACCCGTCCCGTCGGCAGCCGGGTGCGCCGACGACATCGGACCACGCGTTGAGGATCGGCACCATCCAGTAGCGGTCCCCGAAGTCCGGCAGGCTCAGGACCAGCGGTTCCGTCGAGAGGTCCAGCCAGGCACTGGAGTACAGGGTGTCGGCGTTCGGGGAGACCACCTCGGCGAAGGTGGGGTCGGGCGTGTGGCGCATGTAGCAGAACTGGTTGACCGGGGTCTTGCGACGCTCGTCGTCCCGTGCGGCGACCGCCGTCATGACGTCCTTGGTCACCGCCGCGGTCACCAGCGGATAGCCATACAGCCACGCCTGCGTCGCCAACCGCTCCAACTGCTCGTCCGCCATCGACCTCTCCCAGCGCGCGTCCCACCACGGCACCGCCACCTGACACCCGCTGTTCGGGTGGGTTCGACGCACACCGGCGCGTTGCCGCACCGTCGATCCGGCCGGTGGCGGAGCATGCTGCGCATGCTGTCCGGACTCCTGGCCAGACTGGTCAAACTGCTGCTCGGGCGCCACGGCAGTTCGCTGCACCTGAAGGCTTCGTGTGCCGCGACGGTCCTCCTGGTGATCGTGATCCTTGCGGGTTCGTACGTCGCCGTTCTCGCCGAGCGCGGTGCGCCGGGGGCTCAGCTGACCACCTATCCGCGGGCCTTGTGGTGGTCCGTGGAAACCGCGACGACCGTCGGTTACGGCGACCTGTATCCCGTGACCTTGTGGGGACGGCTCGTGGCCGTGGTGGTGATGGTCGCCGGAATCACCTCCTTCGGTCTGGTCACCGCCGCGCTGGCCACCTGGTTCGTCGGCAGGGAACAAGAACGCCAGGGTCACTTCGTGCGCCGCACCGAGGAGGCCGCTGAGGAGGCGTACGCGCAGGCGACCCGCGCGCTGCACGAGCGCTTCGACCGGTTGGAGCGGATGCTCGGCGACAAACGTGGCGGTCCGTCTGCGTGACGGCGTCCGCGCTGCCTCGAAGGGGCTGTCCGGCGGACAGTCCTGCCGGCCTATGTCGTGCCGTGGACGTCGGCGGCCAGGGCGGCCAGGTAACGGTTCAGGAGCTCCACCTGCCGCTCCGGTGCACGAGCCCGGCGGCCTCGAGCACGGCGGCCTCGAGCACGGCGGGCTGCTGAGAGACCCCCTGGCGGGAGATGGCCAGCCGGTGCTTCATGCTCAGCCGTGAGCAGATCTCGAGCAGGGTCTGTCCGGACTTCTGCACGAGCTCGTCGAGGATGATGCGGCGCGTGCGGTCGGCCATGCCGGGCCGGTAGCGCCGACGATACGGATCCGCCCCGCCCGTCAAGTGGTAGTCCGTGCTGTGCCCTGATGGGGTGGTTTGGGCCGGCCGTCGGTGATTCGCGTGAGCAGGTGCGCGGACACTGGTTCCGGGGTGGCGCGGGCCACCGGGGGAGGGGAGGGCGGCATGACCGACGGCATGGTCCTGATGGCGGTGGCGGAGGGCCCGGACGAAGGGGGCGCAGGCGCTGGGCAGTTGGCGCGCATCGCCGAGGGGATCCGGGACGGCGGCTTGCAGGTCCGCCGGGCCGTGAGCGCACTCGAGGCCGAGGCGGTGCTCAGGACGGAGGCCGGCGTGGCCGCAGCGATGGTCGCCTGGGACCTCCCGCCCGGGGCCGAGGACGGGCCGGGCGGAGCCGTGGTGCTGCGCCGTATCGCGCGGCGATTCCAGAACCTGCCGGTGTTTCTGGTCATGGCGGGCGAGGGACTGCGTGAGCTGCCGCTGTGGGTGTCCCAAGCCGTGGTGGGCTACGTGTGGCCGCTGGAGGACACGCCGGCGTTCATCGCGGGCCGTGTTTCCACAGCCGCGCGTGCCTACCAGGACGGCCTGCTTCCGCCGTTCTTCAAGGCACTGCGGCGCTTCGACGATGCGCACGAGTATTCCTGGCACACTCCGGCGCACTCTGGCGGCGTCGCCTTCCTCAAGTCGCCCGTGGGCCGGGCCTTCCACGACTACTTCGGGGAGCGGTTGCTGCGAAGTGACCTGTCGATCTCGGTGGAGGAGCTCGGCTCGCTGTTCGAGCACACCGGCCCGATCGGCGAGGCGGAGCGCAATGCCGCGCGGGTCTTCGGCTCCGACCACACGTACTTCGTCCTGCACGGGGACTCCACGTGTAACCGTCTGGTCGGCCACTTCAGCGTGACCGGCGACGAGATCGCCCTGGTGGACCGCAACTGCCACAAGTCGGTCCTGCACGGCCTCGTCGTCTCCGGCGCCCGCCCGGTGTACCTCGTTCCCACCCGCAACGGCTACGGGCTGGCCGGGCCGCTGCCACCGGCCGAGATCGCGGCGGACTCGGTGGCGGCGCGGAGCGCCGAGAGCCTCCTCGCAAGGGATGCGGTCTCGTCCCGCGCCCAGTACGCGGTCTTCACCAACTCCACCTACGACGGGCTGTGTTACGACGCGATCACGGCAGCCCGGGCCTTCGCGGCCAGCACACCCCGGCTGCACTTCGACGAAGCATGGTTCGCGTACGCCCGCTTCCATCCGCTGTACGCGGGCCGGTACGGCATGTCGGTGAACGAGGAGTCCTTCCCGGGCCCCGACCGGCCGACGGTGTTCGCGACCCAGTCCACCCACAAGCTGTTGGCGGCCTTGTCGCAGGGAGCCATGGTGCACGTCCGGGCCGCGCCGCGGGCACCGGTGGAGCACCACCGGTTCAACGAGGCGCTGATGATGCACGGTACGACGTCACCGCTGTATCCGATGATCGCCTCACTGGACGTGGCCACGGCGATGATGGACGGTCCTCAAGGACAGTGGCTGGTCGACGAGGCGGTGTCGGAGGCGGTCCGGTTCCGCCAGGAGATGGTGCGGATCGGGCGTCGGATCGAGGCCGCCGGAGACCGGCCGCCGTGGTTCTTCGGTGTGTGGCAGCCGAACGAGGTGACTGATCCCGGGAGTGGGTCGCGGCTGCCCTTCGACGAGGCTCCGGCGGACCTGCTGCGGACCGAGCCGTCCTGCTGGCACCTCGCACCCGACGCGGACTGGCACGGCTTCCCGGGGCTGACCGACGGCTACTGCATGCTCGACCCGATCAAGGTCACCCTCACGTGCCCGGGGCTCGACGCGACCGGGGCGATGGCCGATTGGGGCATCCCGGCGCGGGTGCTGACCGCCTACCTGACCACCCGCGGCATCGTCGTGGAGAAGACCGACAGCTACACGGCGCTGGTGCTGTTCTCCATGGGCATCACCAAGGGCAAGTGGGGCACGCTGCTGGACGCCCTCATGGACTTCAAGGATCTCTACGACGGTGGTGCCCCGCTGGACCGCGTGCTGCCCGCGGCGGTGGCCACCTACCCGGGGCGCTACTCCGGGCGGAGTCTGCGCGACCTCTGCCAGGAGATGCACGACCACCTGCGCGAGGCCCGCCTGGTCGAGCTGCTTGACACCGCCTTTCGGCAACTCCCGGAGCCGGTAGCTCCGCCCCAGCTCTGTTACCAGCGGCTGATCCGTGGCGGCACGGAACGCATCCGCCTGGCGGACGCGCCGGGCCGGGTCGCCGCGGCGATGGTCACGGTGACGCCGCCCGGCATCCCGGTCCTCATGCCGGGCGAGAGCGTGGGAGAGGAGAGCGGGCCCCTCCTGCGCTATCTCGGCGCCCTGGAAGCCTTCGACCGCCGCTTCCCCGGCTTCGGCAGCGAGACCCACGGAGTGACCCGCGCCCCGGACACGGGCGACTACCTGATCGAGTGCCTGTCTCCGGACGAGCAGGAAGGGCTCGTCCGCTCCAGGACACCGGCGCAGCGGCGAGCGGAGGAGAGCGCGAAGCCGGTGGGCTGAGCCCCCGGCCGGCCCGGCGGCCGAGGCGTCCGGTTCCTGGCCGCGGGCAGTTCCCGGTCGATCACTGTACAGATCACCGTCCCGGGGGTCCCGGCTCACCTGCCCCAGGAGTACCCCCTGGACGGTCTAAGGAGTCCTAACAAAGGCGTTGGACGTGTCGGTGGGTGATCAGGCAGGTGGCGAGGCCGAGGAACGCTTCATGGATGTCGTCGCGTCGTTCCCAGCGGATCCGGAGGCGGCGGTAGCCGTGCGGCCAGGCGATCGTGTGCTCGACGACGTAGCGGAAGGTGCCCAGCCCGGTGCCGTGCGGCTCGCCTCTCTTCGCGATCACGGGGCGGATGCCGCGCTGCCGGAGCAGACGGCGGTAGATGTCGTGGTCGTAGCCGCGGTCGGCCAGCAGAGCGTCCGGCCGCCGACGGGGCCTGCCGGTCCGGCCCGCGACGGGTGGGATCTTGTCGAGCAGGGGCAGCAGCTGGGTGACGTCGTTGCGGTTGCCGCCGGTCAGCGACTCCGCGAGCGGGATGTCCTGGCCGTCGACGATGAGGTGGTGCCTGCTGCCCGGCCGTGCGCGGTCGACCGGGCTGGGCCCGCTTTTGGGGCCCCGTCGGGCGGCCCGCACGTGCGAGGAGTCGATCACCGCCCGTTCCCAGTCCAGCTGGTTCTTCGACCGCAGGTTGTTCAGCAGCAGCTGGTGGAGCTGGTCCCAGACGCCGGCCTCGTTCCAGGCCGCGAGGCGCCGCCAGCAGGTCATGCCCGAGCCGAAGCCGAGTTCCTGGGGCAGGTACTCCCACTGGATGCCGGTGTGCAGGACGCACAGGATTCCGCACAGAGCCTGCCGGTCAGGCACTCGAGGTCTGCCCTCGGCCTTCTTCGGACCCGGCTTCGGCAGCAACGGCTCGACCAGCGACCACAGTTCATCCGACACGATCCACGGCCGCGACTGACGGTTTCCCATAACCAGGCTTACGAGACAGCAGACCGAGAGTCTCATGATCAGCAGCTGCTGTCAGAGCCAGTTAGCCGATGGTTCGGGTGGAGCGAGGGCAGGAGGTGCGAGACGTTGCCCATGTCGCTGCGGGGTGAGTTCCAGCTCGGCGTCGGTGGCGAGGGCCGCAGCCTTCAGGCATGCCCGTACCCGTCTGCTGGCGTGGGCGGAGGGGCTGGTGGAGTGGTTGCGGGCGACGACATCGGCACCTTTTGCTGGGGCTCGGTGGAAACAGCGAGGCGGACTGAGCAGCGCACGTCATCACCCTCTTCACCCCTCCCGTGCTGACTTGCGCGTTTCGGGGCCCGTCGGTGAGAGGACGGTGCAGGCGGGAACGGCCGAAGCTGTTTGCGCCGACGCGATCCGGGCGTTCTCCTGGTACACCTCGGTGAAGCAGTGGGTTTCGTCTGTCTGCACGGTGTAGCCGTGTATCACGGTGACCGAGCCGTCGACGCCAGTCTTCGATTCCAGGAATTGAGTCATGCCCTCTCTCCAGTGACACCCCGCCGCTGAGACGGGCGGTCGATGCTCACCGCGCTCGGCACCGCGACGCCCGGCGGACCAGGTCGACGCTCCGATAGAATGCGCGGACGAAGGACATGGCGGAGCGGTACTTCCCGGTGAAGGCGGACATGGTGGCTGGCATCGCGCCGTTGCGGGGGCGACGCCGCGAGTTGGCGGAACTGGAAGCGCTGGTGAGCCGCGCCCGCGGAGGCCGCAGTGGGGCGCTGGTCGTCTCGGGGGAGGCCGGTGTCGGCAAGACGGCGCTCCTGGACCACATCACGGCACGGGCCGCGGCGCACGTCCGCACCGAGTGCATCGTCGCCTCCCAGTCCGAGATGGAGCTCGCCTACGCCGGTCTCCAGCAGCTCTGCGGGCACATGATGGGTTCCGCCGCCCGGCTGCCGGCCCCGCAGCAGGAGGCGATCGAGGTGGCGTTCGGGCTGCGCAGCGCCGCCGCGCCGAGCCCGTTCCTCGTGGGGCTGGCCCTGCTGGGGCTGCTGACCGAGGCCGCCGAGGAGCAGGCACTGCTGTGCGTCGTCGACGACGCACAGTGGCTCGACCAGGCGTCCGCGCGTGCCCTCGCCTTCGCGGCCCGGCGGTTGGACGCGGAGGGCATCGCCCTGGTGATCGCCATGCGGCAGGCCGACCCGGTATTCGCGGGCCTGCCCCACATGATCGTCGAAGGGCTCGGTCACGAGGACGCGTGTGAACTGCTGCGCCTGGCCGTACCCGGTGGTCTCGACCTGCGGGTACGCGACCAGTTGATCGCGGAGGCCCGCGGCAATCCCCTCGCCCTGCGCGAACTGCCCCGGGCCCTGAGCCCGGCCCAGATCGCCGGCGGTTTCACCCTGACGGGTTCCCTGCCGCTGGAAAGCCGCATCGAGCAGAGCCTGGTCGTCCAGCTCGCCCCGCTGCCCGCACCGGCGCGCCTCCTGCTCCTGCTGGCGGCCGCCGAACCCACCGGCGACCCGGGGCTGCTGTGGCGTGCCAGCGCGGTGCTGGGACTGGGGCCGGAGGCCTTCGACGCGGCCAAGGACGCCGAGGCGTTCGTCGTCGGCACTCGTGTCGGCTTCCGCCATCCGCTGGTGCGGTCGGCCGTGTACCGGGCGGCGTCACCGGGGGACCGGCGTCGCGTCCACGCCGCTCTCGCGGACGTCACCAGCGCCGAGCACGACCCGGACCGCCGGGCCTGGCACCGGGCCAGCGCGACCCTGCAACCGGACGAGGAGGTCGCCGCCGATCTGGAGAAGTCCGCCGTGCGTGCGCGAACCCGCGGCGGAGCGGCGGCCGCCGGCGCGTTCTTGGAGCGGGCGGCCGAGCTCACGCCCTCGCCGTTCCGCCGCGGGCAGCGGCTCATCGCGGCCGCCGAGGCCAAGCACGACGCGGGCGCGTCGGACGCGGCCCTGCGCCTGCTCGGGTCCGCCCGCGTCCTTCCCCTCACCGCGTTGCAGGAGGCGCTCGTGGTGCGGCTGCGCGCGCGGGCCGGATACGCGTTGCGGCGCGACCGCGACGGGGCGCGGCACCTGCTCGACGCGGCACGGGGACTCGAAGGGCTCGACCCGGTCCTCGCCCGCGACACCTACATCGAAGCGCTCGCGGCGGCGACCTACGGCGGCAGGCTCGGTGACGCCGAGCAGGTGACCGCCGTCGCGCACGCGATCCTCGGCGCCACGTCCGCCGCCGACGAGACCGACCGGGCACGGGACCTGATCCTGCGCGGACAGGCGCTGCTCGCCACCGAAGGACAGACGGCGGCGCTCCCCACCCTGCGACGGGCGCAGCGTGCCTTCCTGGAGCAGGCGCCGGACTCCCTCGAACTGCACTGGATGTGGTTCGCCTCCCGCGCCGCCCAGGACCTGTGGGACCCCGCCGGGCTGCGTGCGCTCGCCGACCGGCAGGTCGAACTCGCCCGTGCCGAAGGCGTCGTCACCGTACTGCCGATCGCCCTGAGCCTGTTGGTGCTCGTGCAGATGATCGACGGCGACCTGGACGGGGCGGAAGCCTCCTGCGACGAGATCGACGCCATCAAGGAGGTCACCGGCAATCCGCTGCCGCCGTACGGACGGCTCCTCCTCGCCGCGTACCGGGGGCAGGCCGACGAGGCGGAGCGCCTGGCCGAGCGGGTCCGGGCCGACGGGCTCGCCCGCGGCGAGGGACACGCGGTAAGCGCCGCCAACTTCTCCGAGGCGGTCCTCTACAACGGCCTGGGCCGCTTCGCCGAGGCGGTGGCCAGCGGCCGGCGCGAGCTGCCGTACACCCGCGAACTGAACCTCGCGATGCGCACACTGCTCGAGCTGGTGGAAGCGGCCGCGCACACCGGTGAGCGCGCGCTTGCCGAGCAGGCACTGGAGCAGTTGGCCGACGTCACACGGCCGGTGGGCACCAGCTACGCGCTGGCCGTTCTGGCGATGGCTGAAGCGCAGCTGCGTGCGGGGGACGACGCGGAGCGGCTCTTCCTGGACGCGATCAAGCGCTTCGAGCACGAGCGGATCTCGATCTGGGTGGGGCGTTGCCGCCTGTTGTACGGCGAGGCACTCAACCGCCAGGGGCGGTCCGCCGAAGCGCGTGAACAGCTCCGCGCCGCGCACCGAGAGCTGTCGGCCCGCGGATTGACCGGTTTCGCCCAGCGCGCCGCGGACGAACTGCGCGCGAGCGGCGAGACCCTGCGGGTCCGCACACGAGGATCGGCGGC
Source organism: Streptomyces sp. NPDC034099 (assembly GCF_055575415.1). Taxonomy (NCBI): domain Bacteria; kingdom Bacillati; phylum Actinomycetota; class Actinomycetes; order Kitasatosporales; family Streptomycetaceae; genus Streptomyces; species Streptomyces sp. NPDC034099. The sequence continues at coordinate 662,262 of NZ_JBVISR010000003.1, forward strand.
GCGGCTCACCGAACAGGAACTGAATGTGGCGCGCCTGGCCCGCGAGGGGCTGACGAACCGGGAGATCGGCGCCCGTCTGTTCATCAGCGCGCACACCGTCGAGTACCACCTGCGCAAGGTCTTCGTGAAGCTCGGCATCAAGCGGCGCACCGAGCTGAAGCCCGCCCTCGCCGGACTCACCGCGATCGCGTCGAGCGCATGAACTCCCGGAGGCGGGCGCCGGACTCCTCTCCCGGTTCCGTGTGCGGGCGACGGCCGGCGCCCCGCGCAGCCGACCGACGCCCGCCCGCTCACTGCCCGGCGGCCGGCGCTGCTACTTGCTGAGCCACAGGTCGGGACCGAACACCTCGTAGTGGATGGCCCTGGGGCTCAGCCCATGGGCGAGCAGGTCGGTGCGGACGGCCTTCATGAAGGACAGCGGCCCGCACAGGAACGCGGTGGTGCCGGGGACCGGAGACAGGCTCGTGAGGTCGGCCCAGCCCTCGTTGACGTGGCCCGCCGAGGCGTCCGGATGGTTCGCGGTGTCCTCGTACCACAGGTGCAGCGAGGCGTGCGGCAGCCGCTCGACGAGCGCGGTGAGTTCCAGCCGGTGCGCGTGCTGAGCGGGGGAGCGGTCGGCGTGAACGACGGTCACCGGACGGTCGGGCGCCGCGGTGGCCAGATGCTCCAGCATGGCGAGCATGGGGGTGACACCGATGCCCGCGGAGGCCAGCAGGAGCGGACCGTCGCCCTCGGGCAGCAGGAGGTCACCGAAGGGCAGGGACACGCGCAGGACGTCACCGGGGCGGGCGTGGGTGTGCAGCCACGTGGAGACCTCCCCGTCGGGCACCTGCCCGTCCAGGGAGCGCTCGCGCTTCACGGTGAAGCGCCACGTCCCGCCGCCGGGGGCGCTGGAGAGGCTGTACTGCCGTATCTGGTGTGCTCCGTCCGGCAGTTCGGCCCGCACGCTGACGTACTGGCCGGGGACGAAGGGGCGGGTGGGTGAGCCGTCGGCGGGACGCAGGACGAAGGAGGCCGTGTCCGGGGTCTCCTCGTGGCGTTCGACGATCTCCATGCTCTGCCAGACGGAGCCGTCCTCGACGTCGACCCGGGCGTACAGACGTGCCTCCATGGCGATGAGGGCGTTCGCCATGAGCCAGTACACCTCGTCCCAGGCGGCCGCCACCGCCGTGGTCACTGCGTCGCCGAGGACCTCCGCGACGGCCGCGAGGAGGTGGCGGCCGACGAGGGTGTACTGGTCGGACGTGATGCCCAGTGACGCGTGCTTGTTCGCGATGCGACCGAGTACGGCGTCGGGGCGCTCGTCCGGGTGTTTCACGAGTGCGGTCGCGAAGGCGGCGACGGCCCCGGCCAGCGCCTCGCGCTGGACGCCGCTGGCCTGGTTCGCGCGGTTGAACAGGTCGCGCAGGAGCTCGGGACGCTCCTCGAACATGCGGCGGTAGAACAGGTCGGTGATCGTGCCGAGGGAGGCTCCGACGGCGGGGAGCGTGTCGCGGACGATCAGGGCCGACTGACTGGAGAGCATGCCTACTCCAAACTGGGATCTCAGATGCTTGTTATCCGACGTGCCACGGACCACCTGTGCGGCTCGTCTTGTCAGTGAGACCGGACAGCGGCCGGACTTGTGACGCCATGTCAGGAACCAGCCGCCGACGGACGACGGGCAAGCAGGAGACCGGGCGCCGGAGCTATGGGTTCCGGGGTCCGCGGACGACTCCCTGGGCACGGAGGAACGCGAGGACGGAGGCGTCGAACCGCGCGGGCTGTTCGAGGTGAACCAGGTGCCCGGCCTCTTCCAGGACCGCCAACTCGGCGTTGTCCAGGCCCTCGTGCAGCACGGCGGCCCAGCGTGGCCCGCAGATGAAGTCGTGACGGCCCGCCAGGACCAGGGCCGGTGGGGTGAGGAGGGACAGTTCGTCCCGGACGTCGAAGGGAGATTCCTCCCCGAGGGAGGGGGCCGCGTACATGCGCAGCGTCCGACGGGCGGGCGCGAACTCGGCTTCTCTGCCCCAGTAGTCGTAGAGATAGGCCGGCATCAGTGTGCGCAGGACAGCGGTGGCGCCGTCGTCGTCCAGCAGGCCGAGACGCGTGGTGAGGGTGGCGGCGTAGTCCGCGACCTCCGGATGGTCCTCGACGTGGTCCTTCACGAACCGTTCCATGGCGGCGACTGCCGCCGACCAGAACCCCTCGTCCGCGACCGGTGAGGTGTCGTAGAGGACGAGGGCAGTGACCTGTGCGGGATGGTCGAGGGCGTACCGCTGGGCCACGAAACCACCGTGGGAGTGACCGAGCAGGGCGAACCGCGGCACGTTCAGGTGTTGGACCAGGGCGTGCAGGAAGTGCGCGTACGTGGCCACGGTGTAGTCGCGCGGATCCGGGAGCCGACCGGAGTCGCCCGTGCCGACCGGTTCGACGTAGACCATGGTCAAGGAGTCCTCGAGACCGGGCATGCGCAGGTACTCCCAGCCGATGCCCGGACCGCCCGAATGAGCGAGACCTACGGGGCCCGAGCCGGCGACGTGGTAGCGCAGTTCGACGCGGGCAGGACCGTGTGGAACGGTGATCGTGTGTGTGCCGGGAGACAGGGGGGCGGAGGGATCTTGAGGTGTGCGCGGGAGAATCCCCGACCGATGCGTGTGCTTCACGTCGTCCCATGATCCGTGAGGGACGACGACCTCGCAAGGAACAACACAACGAGTGATCACACTGTTATGCACTGCGTCATGGCCGAGTGGCGCCTCGCCGTCCCTTCTCTCGCGAGCGAGAGATACGATGGTGTGACACGAACTGCCGCACGCCCGGGCGCCGCCACGGTGGCCTCCCGCGAGGCGGTGGCCGCGGCGTCGTGGGCATGAGGCGGCACACCTACGGCTGGAGCACACCATGGATGCGAAGGATGAGGCCGAGCGCGGTCTGACGGTCATTCAGGACTACCTGTACTGGGACTCCCACCGCCGGGCCGCTCACCGCCGCGCGGCGGAGTTCGCCGCACACGTGCCCGGACTCAGCGAAGAACAGAAGACCGACCTGGAGTGGTGGTACGTCGAGGAGCAGATCAGGGTCTCCCGCGCCATCGCCCATCACCTCACCGAGCAGATCACGATGGTGGAGGCGCGGCACACCAGACGCTATGCCCGACTGCGCCGGATGTCCCGCGCGGCGCTGGCCGTACTCGCGACGACCGTGATCGCCCTGCTCGTCTCCCTCGTCCTGGTGGCGGAGGGCTGAGCGGCTCGGCCCCGCCGCACCGGCGGCTCACTCCGACGCCTCGAGGATGAGCAGCAGTTTGCGCAACGCTCCGACGACGACGAGCCGCTCCCGCGCATCGAGCACGGACAGCAGCTCCCGCTCCACAGCCAGGTGACCCTCCAGCCGGCGGTCGAACTCCTCCCGCCCCTGCACCGTCAGGCTGACCAGCGAGCGCCGCCGATCGTCGGGTGAGGCGGTCCGGACGATCCAGCCGTCCCGCTCCAGCCGGTTGAGACGGCCGCTCAGACCGGCGGAGGAGACCACGAGGTGTCGCATCAGTTGCCCCGGCGTCAGCGCGTGCCCGGGAGCTGCCCGGCGCAGGGTCTGCAGCAGGTCGAAGTCGCCGACATTGGTGATGGTCCTGCCGGGCTGACGGCGCAGCCGCTCCTCGAACAGTTCCTCGGCCAGGCGGGCCGCACGCAGCAGTCGCGCGAGTACCTCGCTGGAGGAGACGTCCACGCCCGGTCGGCGTTCCTCCCACTGACGCAGCATGGCATCCACACTGTCCCCACGCTCCGGGCACCGTTGGACCGCGGGCCGCGGCGTGGACTCATCCGCTGAGGGCGAGAGGTTCGGAGACACGCACGGGTCGTTCACGACTACCAGTATGGAGCGCCGGAAGCGGCTTTTCGTCCAGCCGGTGCGTCATTCGCACTCACACCGTTATGGAGAACGACGGAGACGGTTTCGACGGTGTCTTCGAAGCGTGTGAAAGTGAGGTAGACTATTCACAGTGTTCACGGCGTTGGGTTTGGACACCTCACACACGGCGCCGGGAACGCTCCCCTGCCACTTAGAGCCTGGCGGGGGTACTGTGCCCCGGGCGCCCACCGATCCCCCGCGAGTCGGCGTCCGGGGCCAGTCTCGCAGGCCGGAGGGGCAGCCGGGATCATCCGGCGCGGTAGAGGCCCCGACCGCTGCGCCGGACCCGCGAGGTGCCGACGAGCCGGTCGAGCGTGCTGCGGACGGCGTTGATGCTGCCGCTGTCGGTGGCCCGCCCCAAGGCCACCGCCACGTCCCGGGCACGCACGTCGGCGTCGCCGACCTGCGCGAAGTACTCCATGATCTGTTCGGTCAGTTTGCCGTACGTACGCTCCGTGCCGGCTCTCGGTCGGGTCGCGGCCTGGGCCGGACCTGTGACACGGCGCCGGGCAGCGCCGCCGGCGGCCTCGGGTGCGGCCTCGGAGGCGGGTGCCGCCGCGGGGGACGTCATGACGACTTCCAGAGCCCCCAGTGCCCGTTGCACCGTGTCGAGATGAGCGACGACGGCAGCCAGCTCCCTCTCCAGCGCCCGCCTCTGCAACTCCAGGCGGCTGAGATCGGCCTGGAGGCTCTCAGCCGTGACTTCGATGTCGCGTGTCGAGCGGGATGCCGGAACCATGTTTTCCTTCAAGGGGTGCTGGAACGTCGTCGTCGGATGGATGCCATTGTCACCGGGATGAAGATGTGGTGACGATTCGGTGGAAGCCCACCCAGCAATTGTTGCCACTGACACGTGGAAAGCGCAACGGGTGAGCGCACCTTGGGCCCCGAGTCCCCCGGCCGGTGGCACCTTCCGGCCGCCTCCTCAGGCGTGCCGGACCGCTCCGTGTCCGTCGGCGGGCGGCTGGGGGCGGTTCCACCCGCGCAGCTTGTCGGGGTTCAGGACGGCCCAGACGTGCGTGACGCGCTGGTCGGCGATGTCGAAGCTGATGACGGCGGCGACCTGGTCGTGATGGCGCACGACGATCGCGGTGCGACCGTTGGCCGCCTGGAGGTGGAGGACGGTGCGGGGGCGGGGGGCGAGGAGCGTGAGGAGGGACTGGGCGACGTGCTGATGGCCGTGCACCGGCCTGGTCAGAGCACGGATTTTGCCTCCGCCGTCGAAGAACGCGATGGCGTGCCGGGACAGCAGGGACACCAGATGCCGCGCGTCGTTGAGTACGCAGGCCTGCCGGACGGCGCCAACGATCCTGTCGTGCTGATCCGCCGGAGTGGGATGCGAGCGGTCGGCACGCAGGCTGCGGCGGGCGCTCTCAGCCAGTTCGGCGCACTCGTACGGGGACCGCCCGACGATGTCGGCGACCGTCCGAGGGGGCATGGCGAAGACGTCGTTGAGCACGAAGACCGCCCGTTCGGACGGGGAGAGGGCGTCCAGGGCGTTGAACAGAACATCGCTGACCTCCTCCGACAGAGCCCGGTCGGGCTCGATGCCGATGCCGCCGCCCGCCTCGCCCGGGCCCGGCAGCCGGCCTGTGGACGCGGACAGGCGCGCCAGACAGATGGTGCCCGTGCTCTTGGTCAGCCAGGCACGCGGATCGTTGATGCCCGACCGCTCGTCGTCGCTCAGGCCGTACCACCGCCGGTACGCCTCGGTGACGGCTTCTTCGGCCGTCGGCCCGGCGCCCAGCATCCAGCGAGCGACGTCGATCAGATGCTGTCGCTCGTCCAGCAGCTCCGCGAGCGGTGTCGTGTCACCGGTCCCACCCATGAGGTGTCCTTCCTCTACCGGCACCACAACGCCACCACCGCGGTCGGCTGGCCGTGCCCTCGGCAGAGCAGACCGCGCAAGCGCGGATCATGTGACAACAGGAGACCGCGACAGAGGCGGAAAGGAGCCGGAAACGGAGGCAGAGGCGTGACGGAGGCGGAGGTGGAGAGGGCGGCGGAGACGAAAGGACAATACAACCGTGTGACACCATGAGATGTCACCGACCGTACGCGACCTCGTCCCACCGACGAAAGGGTTCACCATGCCCGCGATCCTGATCCACGGCGTTCCCGACACCCACCATGTGTGGGACGGTGTGCGCCGTCATCTGACCAGATCCGACGTGGAGGCCTGGGACCTGCCCGGCTTCGGCGCCGAGCGCCCCACCGGCTTTGGTTCCACCAAGGAGGAGTACGTCGACTGGCTCGTGCGGCGACTGGAGCGGGTCGGTGAGCCGGTGGACCTGGTCGGGCACGACTGGGGTTGCATCCTCACCCTCCGCGTCGCCTCCCTGCGCCCCGACCTCGTCCGGACCTGGGCCGGAGGCAACGGTCCGGTCAACGCCGGGTACGTCTGGCATCCGCTGGCCAAGATCTGGCAGGACCGGGTCCAGGGCGACCGGTACATGGCCGAACTGCGTGCCGAGCCCTTCGCGGAGGAGGTGGCGGCCGGCTTCGACGTACCCCTTCCCCTGGCCAGGGAGATGGCGAGCCGCGTGGACGAGCCGATGAAGGACGCGGTGCTCAGGCTGTACAGGTCGGCGCTCACCATGGGAGCGGAGTGGGAGCCGGAGCTGTCCGCGGTGACCGCACCGTGCGTCGTCTTCTGGGGAGCCCGGGATCCCGCCTGTCAGATCGAGTTCGGGCGCAGGCTGGGCGACTCCCTGCACTCCAGTGAGGTGGTCGAGATGGACTGCAACCACTGGCCTGTGCTCCAGCTCCCGGCGGAGGTCGCGGAGATCCTGGAGAAGCACTGGAGCGCGCACGCCGCCGACTGAGGAGCGGGCGGGCCCGCCATGACCGGTCCCGGTGCTGTCACACGGGGCGGTGCCGACCGGTCTTGAAGGGTGAAACCAAGAGAAACAGAGGACACCGTGCGTGAGATCCTGATCGTGGGCGGCGGTTACGCGGGCTTCTACACCGCGTGGGGCTTGGAGAAGAAGTTGCGGCGGGACGAGGCCCGGGTCACCGTCGTCGACCCGCGCCCCTACATGACGTACCAGCCGTTCCTGCCCGAGGTGGTCGCCGGGTCGGTGGAGGCCCGTCATGCCGCGGTCTCGCTCCGGCGGCACCTGCACCGCACCCGCCTGATCGCGGGTTCGGTCACCGAGATTCGCGACAGCGCGCACACGGTGACGGTCCGGCCGCAGTCCGGGCCGGAGTTCGACCTGCACTACGACATCCTGGTGATGACCGCGGGAGCCGTCACACGCACCTTCCCGATCCCGGGACTGAGTGACCAGGCGTACGGGCTCAAGCACGTCGAGGAGGCCGTGGCGATCCGCGACCGGTTGCTCACCTCCTTCGACCGCGCGGCGACCCTGCCCCACGGGCCCGAACGCCGTCGGCTGCTCACCGCCACCGTCGTCGGTGGTGGCTTCTCAGGGGTCGAGGGTTTCGGCGAACTGCTGAGCCTGGCCTCCGCGTTGCTCAAGCACTATCCCGAGATCGGGGCGGAGGAACTCGCCTTCCACCTGGTCGAGGCACGGGGGCGCATCCTGCCCGAGGTCACCGACGGGCCGGGGGAGTGGGTGATGCGCTCGCTGGAGAAGCGGGGTGCGCGGGTGCATCTGAACACCCAGCTCGTCTCCGCGAAGGACGGCCGCGTCGTGCTGTCGGACGGAACGGAGTACGACTCGGAGCTGCTCGTGTGGACCGCGGGCAACGCCGCCAACCCCATCGTGCACAACCACACCGACCTCCCCGTCGACGCACGAGGTCTGCTGATGGTGCGCGCGGATCTCCGCGTAGGGACGGAGAGCGAGGTCGTGGCGGACGTGTGGGCGGCCGGTGACGACGCCTCCGTGCCCGATCTCGCCGCCGGCCGGCCGGACGCCCGCACGGTGCCCAACGCCCAGCACGCCGTCCGTCAGGGCAAGCTGCTGGCGAAGAACATCCTGGCGTCACTGCGAGGCCGGCCCACCAAGAACTACGTGCACCACAGTCTCGGCGTGGTGGCCACCCTCGGGCTGGGCCGTGGCATCTTCCAGTACCGGCGTCTGGTCATCAAGGGATTCCCGGCGTGGCTGATGCACCGTGGCTACCACGTGCTGGCCATACCGAGCTGGGAGCGCAAGGCACGGGTGTTCGCCGTCTGGGTGACCGCCGCCTTCTTCGGCCGGGACGTCATCTCCCTCGCCTCGGTCCAGCACCCGCGGGAGGCCTTCGTCTCCAGCGGTGACCCACGGCGTAGCGAGAAGTCAGCCGACGCGGACGCCGTCGCCGGATGAGTTCCCGCAGACCCCTGCGGCACGGCAGGGCGGCTCAGTGCTTGGCGGCGCGGTACAGACCGCGGCCCACCCGGCGGACACGGGACTGGCCGACCAGACGGTCGAGCGTGCTCCGGACCGCGTTGATGCTGCCGCTGTCGGTGTCGCGGCCCAGCGCGGACGCCACGTCCCTGGCACGGACGTCGGTGTTTCCGGCGTCCGCGAAGTAGGCCAGGATCTGTTCGGTCAGCTTGCCGTACGCCTTCGAGCCGTCGGCGTCACCGGGGCCGGAGCCGTCCTCCGCACGGTCCCCGTCACCGGCACCCTCCTCCACCTCGTCCGTGGACGGCGCGGGTGCGGGTGCCACCGTCGCCGGCACCTCCGCGACCACGTCCGCCCGGGCCGGGGGAACGGACTCCGGCATGAGGGCCTGCAGGGCGCTGAGGGCCCGTTGCACGGAGCCGAGGTGAGCGGTGACCGCGGCCAGTTCCCGCTCCAGTGCCTGCTTCTGGATCTCCAGCCGCGCCAGGTCCTCCTGGAGGCCCTCGGCGGTGATCTCGATGTTGCGAGCCTTGGGGGTCACGGAGACCACGCGTTCCTCTCGTTCTCACCCCTTGTTCCGGCGGGGCCGCCCGATGCGGGCTCCGTCACTCGGCCCGGCACCGGGGGCAGGATACCCGTACTGCCGGGATACGGCCCACGTCGGGCGTCGAGCGCGGCGGACCGGCGGCGCGACGACCACGATGTCCGTCGCGACGCGCCACCGGGCCCGCCCGTCCGCTGTGTCAGGCACGGCCCCGCTTCGAGCGGTCGGGCCCGGTGCCGCTCTTCTGCTCCTCGGGCGTCTCGCCGTCGGTGGGGCCGGCCGCCGGGCGCTGCAGTCGCCGCAGGGTCTCGGAGACCGCGTCGATGCGTGCGTCCACCGAGTCGATCGCCTCTCGTAGCAGGCTCAACCGCCCTTCGAGCAGGGCGGCCTCCGCCGCCAGCGACGCGGTGGCGGCGGCCGTATCGGTCTGCCGGTCAGTGCTTCGGGACATCCCTCGTCCTTCCTCAGCTCGTGCCGGCGGGTCGTGAACCGTCGACATCGCATTGACCGGACAGTGACGAGCGCTGTGACAGCCCTGTGTGTGGCGCCCGCGCATCACCGGGGTGTGCAGCCGGACTCGGGGCGGTCGGCGGGTCCGCCGACGCAGACTCCCGCGGCTGCGGCACGCGCCGTGGGGGGCATGCTGATTCGTTCTCGGAAGCGGGTGTGTGACAGGCCCCCACGGGTAGGAGGGCTGGAGGGCTTGCCCGTACGTCACAACACGCTGTACTGCCTCGGACGCAACGTCGGACAGAGTGTGACCGTGGGAAGGTGTTCGGTGTTGTGTGGGTGGGGGGTTTCCGCGCAGCCCCGGGGACGTGGATGCGGCCGTTGCGGTGCCGCGGGTAACGTGGCGATGCGCGCGATGCGGGAACCGCATGCAGAAGCGAGTCGTCACAAGGACGGGTCCTTCAGAAGGAGGAGACGGTATGGAGCCAATGGTTGACACCATGCCGATCGGGGAGCTGCTCGACGAGCGGCGGCACCTGCTGGACGTCGCGCACTGGATGCTGGGCAGCGGCATCGTCGCCGAGCAGGTCACAGACGAGGCGTACCGGGAGTGGTACGCGCTCTCCGAGCACCAGCGGAACCGCATAGGCGCCCCGCGGGCCTGGCTGACCCGTGCCGTGGGCAGCATCTCCCTGGCACGGCTGGCCCCGTCCGATCGTGACCGGGGCCCCCAGGGTCCCGTGGGGAGCCGTGGAGCGTCCGGTCCGGCTCTGGAGGACGATCTCGACGCGCTGTGGGCCGGGGCGTTGGACGCGCTCACACCCGCCGAGCGAGCGGCCCTCGTACTCAACGAAGCCCTCGGCGGCGCGGTCGCAGAACCCGTAACCACCGCGGGACCGGCGGGCATCGAACCGTTGGACAGAGCCCGGCACAGCCTCCGCGTCAGGGCCGCACGCCCCGCGCCACCGCGCGTCGAGGACGCACTGGTCGACGCCGTACGGCAGGCGTGCGCCGACGAGGACGTGGACCGTCTGGCCGGCCTGCTGGAACCCGACGCCGTCGCGTTCTACGACGGCGGAGGCAAGGTCCGCACACTGACACAGCCCGTCGTCGGCGGCCCTCGGGTCGCCCGGAGTCTCCTGACCCTGCTGGCCCGGCAGCCGCGCACCACTGTGCACACCCGTCCCGTCAACGGGCGCGCGGGTCTCGTCGCACGATACAACGGCCAGGTCGCTGCCGTGGTCTCCCTGGACCTGTCCGACACACACGTTGTACAGGTATGGGTCGTCCTCAATCCCGACAAGTTGCGCTCCTGGAACCGCCCCCGCGCCTGACCCGCCCCGTCCCGCGTCTGACACACCGCGTCCGTGGCCCGCTCAGACGCAGAGGGCGGGCGCGGAGCGGTGACGGGTGCGGGAGTCCAGGAAAGCGGCGATCTTGGCCGGGTTGAAGACCCACATCACCTGGTGAATGCCACGGGACGTGGCCGCGACCGTCATGAAGGTGGCGGGCCGGCCGTCCCGGTGGATCAGGATGCCGCCGCGTCCGTTGGCCTCGACCGGTTCCGCCTCGACCGTGGGCCAGAACCGTGGATGCGCGGTGGACAGGTTCGCCACGCGGGCCCGGCCCAGCACGGGCACCCGAGCCGCTCCCCGGATTCCGTTGCCGTCGGACAGACTGACCGCGTTCGGGGTGAGCAGTGCCTCCAGACCGGCGACGTCACCCTGCCGGGCGGCGGCGACGAACGTCTGGAGCAGCGTCCGGTGCTCGGCGGCGTCTACGCTGTCCCGCTGGTCCTCGGTGAGGTGTTTGCGGGCACGGCTCACGATTTTGCGGACGTTGACGGGGCTGAGGTTCAGGATACGCGCGATGTCGGGGTAGGCGTAGTCGAAGGCCTCCCGCAGGACGTAGGCGGCGCGCTCGGTCGGGGAGAGCCTCTGCAGCACCAGGAGCAGGGCGAGTTCCAGTGCCTCCGCCCGCTCGGCACCGACCTCCGGGTCGTTGCTGGTGTCGACGGGCTCCGGCAGCCACGGACCGATGTAGGTCTCGCGTCGGACGCGGGCGGACTGGGCCACGTTGATGGCCAGCCGGGTGGTGGTGCTCGACAGGAACGCCACGGGACTGATCACGAGGGTGCGGTCGGTGCGCTGCCAGCGCAGCCACACCTCCTGGACGACGTCCTCGGCCTCCACCGCACTGCCCAGCACGCGGTAGGCGATGCCGAAGAGGCGGGGCCGGAGTTCGACGAAGACGGAAACGGCCTCGCTCAGGTCGCCTGCCACGGGGGTCGCCTCTGGATGCATGATCCGGGTCTCCGTTTCTCTGTTGCCGGTGTGTGCGGGGGCGGTCGGACGACTCTTCGTCATGACCGCCGGAGCGCTGGCCCGGCGTACTGAGGGATCGGCAGGGCGCGGTGCTCACCTTCGCTCCGGACGACCGGCGGCGCCGACGTTCCGTTACACCTTTGCGTGGACTTTTTTACGGATCTTGCGGACCGGCGCACGGCCGTGCCGGAGGCGCTCTGGCCGCGCGGACACGCGGCACGGCGGGTGTCACATTCGCACCGACCGCCCGGTCTTCCAGTGAAAGCGGCGCTGCGCAACCCGAATTATTTCCGCAATACCTTGTTCGACGAGCCACCCCCCGAACCGGTATCCGCTTCTCATACAGGAGACAATTCATGGATTGGCGTGTTAAGGGCCTCTGCCTGACCGAGGACCCCGATCTCTTTTTCCCGATCGGCGGTCTCAACAGTGGGCCGGCTGCGATACAGACGGACGAGGCGAAGGCAGTCTGCCGCCATTGCCCCGTCTCCCGGCAGTGCCTGGCCTGGGCCGTCGATGTCGGGCCGGTCGAGGGGATCTGGGGAGGCACCACGGAAGGGGAGCGCCGCGCCCTGCGACGGCGCGCGGTGCGCGCGTCGCGCGCGACGGAGAGCGCCGCCTGAGGGGGAGGACGACTCCGGGCGGCGGCCGGACACCGATGCGGGTGGGCGGGGATGGTCCACAGCCGGGACCACCCCCGCCCACCCGCATCGGTGTCCCGTCAGGCCGCCGCCTCCTGCTCTGTCCGTATGGCCGAGATGTCCAGGGTCAGCGTCACCTTGTCGCTGATGAGCACACCCCCCGTGTCGAGCGGTGTGTTCTAGGCCAGGCCCCAGTCCGAACGCCGCAGGGTGGTGGAGCCCGCGAAGCCGACTCGGTGGTTGCCGAAGGCGTCGTCACCGGCCCCGCCGAAGACGATGTCGATGTCCAGGGGCAGTTCGATGTCCTTGATGCGCAGGCTGCCGGTCAGGCGGAACTCGTTGTCGCCGAGCGGGACGATGCCGGTGGAGTGGAAGGTCATCAGGGGAAACGTCGCGGAGTCGAAGAAGTCGGGCCCCGCGAGGTGGGCGTCGCGGTCCGCCGCGCCCGTGTCCATGCTGTCGGTCTGGACGCTCACGTACGCCTTGGAACGGGACGGGGCGGAGCCGTCGAGCACGAGAAGACCCTCGAAGCGGTCGAACCGTCCGCGCACATTGGTGATCATGGCGTGCCGGACGGAGAAGCCGATCGTGCTGTGGACCGGGTCGATGGTGTAGGCACCGGTCACGGCCGGGTGCGCACCGAGGGCCGGGGAGGTGGCGTTGTCGCGTTGAATCATGATGGTGGGTCGGCTTTCTGTGTCGAAAGGGGCCTGCCGCGCCGCGGTGCGGACGACAGGCCCCCTGTGGTGGGTGCGGACCCCTCGCGCGGGGCCCGCCACCCGACGACTCAGCGCTGCTGCGCGAGCCAGTCGGCGAACCGGGTCTCGGCGATGTGCGCGTCCGGACCGGGGAGCAGCGTGGTCTCCTGCAGCTCCGCGCCGAAGTACGGGGCGTGCACGTCGGCCACGACCTGGCGCGGGTCCTTCTTGGCGGCCAGTCCCTTGCGGATCAGCTCGTCGAGCTGGAACTCCTCGGGGCCGGCGACCTCCACCACCCCGCCCACGGGCGTGCCGACCGCGGTACGGCCGACGGCGGCGGCCACGTCGTCGGAGAAGATGGGCCGGATCTTGACCGGGGCCAGCCGGACGGTGTCCCCGTCGGTCGCCGCCTCGGCGATGCCCTTCATGAACTCGAAGAACTGCGTGGCGTGGACGATCGAGTACGGGATGCCCGAGTCCTTGATCAGGCCCTCCTGCGCCTGCTTGGCGCGGAAGTAGCCGCTCTCCTGGAGCCGCTCCGTGCCGACCACGGAGAGCGCCACGTGGTGGGTCACCCCGGCGTTCGCCTCCGCCTTGAGGAGGTTGGAGGTGGAGGTGCGGAAGAACTCCATGACGGCGCCGTCCTCGAAGGAGGGCGAGTTGGAGACGTCGATCACGACGGAGGCGCCGGTCAGGACCTCGGCCAGGCCCTCGCCCGTGAGCGTGTTGACCCCGGTGTTGGGAGCGGCCGGCACCGCCTCGTGACCGTGCTCGTTGAGCTTGGCGACCAGCTTTGAACCGATCAGTCCGGTACCACCGATGACTACGACCTTCATGTGGATATCCTTTCGGAATGTGCGTTGTCGCCTGCACCAGACAAGACCGAATGCTCACTCGCTCTGTGACAAGGCGAACTGCGTTTTCGGTGTTCTGGCGCTTCTGGCGCTAATGGAGTTCAGATGTTCTGGCTTTTCCGGTGATCGGAAGCCTGTTACTCGACGAGCTTTCCGTCGGTGGACACGTCCGCCATGAGCGCAGCGACCTCGTCCGGGACGTCGGGAATGTGCTCGTGGGTGATTCCGGTCGTCGGAGACCAGACCAGGTTCACGCGGAAGGCGGGGTCCATGTCGGGGAAGTCGCTGCGGTTGTGACAACCGCGGGTCTCCCGGCGTTCCAGTGCCGCTTCGAGGGTGGCGCGGGCCGCCAGGGCGGCCGACTTGAGGTCGAAGGCGTGGGCCAGGTCCTGGAAACCGGCGATGTCGGGATGGACGCCGACGTTCTGCATGCGCTTCTCGACGGCGTCCAGCTCCTCGAGGCCGGTGCGCAGACCCTGTTCGTCCCGGACGACACCGGCGTGCTCGGTCATGGTGTTGCGGATCGCGCGCTGCAATGCCCGGACGTTCTCGGGGCCGTCAGCGGCCAGCATCTCGTCGACCTCGGCTCGCGCCTCGGCCACCGCGGTCGCGGACCGGGGCTGTGCGGCGAGGGACTCCGAGTAGGCCGCCGCGGCCTGGCCGGTGATACGGCCGTAGACGAGGAGTTCGATCAGGCTGTTGCCGCCGAGGCGGTTGGCGCCGTGCAGACCGCTGGCGGCCTCGCCGATGGCGTACAGACCGCGGACGTCGGTGCTGTGGTCCTCGGGACGGACCCAGACGCCGCCCATCGAGTAGTGGGCCGTCGGGGCCACCTCGATGGGTTCACGGGTGATGTCGAGCATCTGCAAGTCGAGGAGCGTCTGGTAGACCCGGGGCAGCCGGTTCATGATCGTCTGGCGGGGCAGGTGCGAGACGTCGAGCCAGACCCCGCCGTTCGCGGTGCCCCGGCCCTCCTTGATCTCGGTGTACGAGGCGAGGGCCACGCGGTCGCGCGTGGACAGTTCCATGCGCTCGGGGTCGTAGCGGCTCATGTACCGCTCGCCGAGGGCATTGCGCAGGATGCCGCCCTCACCGCGGGCGGCCTCGCTGACCAGGGTGCCCGCGGCGTTCTCCGGTTCGATGATGCCGGACGGGTGGAACTGCACCAGCTCGGGGTCGCGCAGGCGGGCCCCGGCCTCGACGGCCAGGCGGAAGGAGTCGCCGGTGTTCTCGTCCCGGCGCGACGAGGTGCGACGCCAGATGCGCGTGTGCCCGCCGGCCGCGAGGATCACGGCGTCCGCGTGAATGAGATGACGGGTGCCGTTGGTCAGGTCGAAGCCGTAGGCCCCGAAGACGGCACCGTCGTGGACCAGCAGACGCGTGATGTAGACGCTGTCGAGTACCGGTATGTCCAGCTGGACCGCACGCCGGATCAGGGTGCGCTGGATCTCCAGGCCGGTGTAGTCGCCGGCGAAGGCCGTACGACGGAACTTGTGGGCGCCGAAGAAGCGCTGCGAGATGCGGCCGTCCCCTTCGCGGGCGAAGGCCATGCCGTACCGCTCCAGGTCGTCGATACCCAGGGCCGCGCCCTGGGTGACGATCTCCGCCGTACGGGGGTCGCCCAGCAGGTAGCTCTCCTTGAGGGTGTCCGCGGCATGCTGCTGCCAGGAGTCCTCGGGGTCCATCGTGGCCAGGGCCGCGTTGATGCCGCCGGCCGCCAGGGAGGTGTGGGTGTCCTCCTTGGGACGCTTGCCGACGGCGATGACGTCGACGCCGGCCTCGGCCAGCTCGATCGCCGCCCGCAGGCCGGAACCGCCGGTACCGATCACCAGCACAGTGGTGGAAAGACGTTGTTCGGTGAGAGGCACGTTTGCTCCCGTCGCTCTGGGTGGTCACTGACTAGGACCACGTCGGGCGGCGGTTTGTGACATCGGCGGCGCGCGCGTGTCACAACGTGCCGGGGTCCCCGGTCATCTGGACGAACCTGACGACCGTGCGACAAGCCGCCGGGGGATGTCCGACGGCCGAAGAGGAGAAGACGGATGACGTACGTCATCGCACAGCCCTGCGTGGACATCAAGGACCGGGCGTGTGTCACCGAATGCCCCGTGGACTGCATCTACGAGGGTGCGCGCACGCTCTACATCAACCCGGCGGAGTGCGTCGACTGCCATGCGTGCGAACCCGTCTGCCCCGTGGAGGCGATCTTCCACGAGGACGATCTGCCGCGGCATTGGGCGCACTACCTCGCCGTGAACGCGGAGTACTTCGACGAGGCGGCCTCCCCGCCGCGCGCAGGGCGTGACACGGTCGGCGATCACCCGGTGGTCGAGGCACTGCCCCCGCAGAGCGGGCCGCACAAGAAGGAGATCTCCTTCTTCACCGTCCGCAAGGAGGAAGCGGCCGACGCGGATCTGTGGTTCCCCTCCTGACCGGCCGCTCCACCGAGCGTGCCCGGTCAGGAGGCGAGTGTGATGGTGGTGGGCGTTCCTCTCCACGCCATGCGCGCATAGGGGCACAACGCGTCGGCCTTCCCGATCAGCTCGTCGGCCGTGGCGGGATCGACACCGGGCCACCGCACCACCAGATCGGCGCGCAGCAGATAGCCGCCGTCCTCCGGGTCCCGGCCGAAGGCGACGGTCGCCACGACGGAGATCGCGGCGGGGTCCAGCACCTCCTGCCGGGCCAGCAGGCTGAGCGCGCCGTGGAAGCAGGCGGCGAAACCGGCCGCGAAGAGCTGCTCGGGGTTGGTCCCCCGACCGTCACCGCCCAGCTCGGCCGGCATCCGCAGGTCGAGGTCCAAGGCCCCGTCGGCCGAGCGTGCGTGGCCGGAGGCCCGCCCGTGCGAGGCCGGACCACCGTGGACGGTCACCGTGGTGGTGTAGATGGGCGAGAACTCCTTCCCGTCGAAATCCTTCTCGGTCGACAGGGTGGGCAACTTGATCCGCTCGGTCACGGCATGGCTCCGGTGTCGTCGTGGTGCGCGGTCCCGGCAGACGTCCGGGACGACTGGATGACCGACGAGCGACCGTTGTTGTGACGCCCGCCCGTTGGCGGCCGAGGACCCCCGACCGCAGGTCAGTCCCGCAGGGAGGCCACGTAGGGCGCCAGTTTGTCCGGGTTCATCACCCACATGAGCCGGTCGATGCCGTCCACCGAGATGTCGGCGGTCAGCAGGGCGACGGCCTTCTCGCCGGAGAGGACCAGGACGGCAGGCCGTCCGTTGGCCTCGACCCACCGGACCTGCGACTGCGGCCAGAAGCGCGGAGCGAAGGCCACGAGGTAGCGCGAGACGTGGGGCAGTCCGACGACCGGGATCCTCGACGCGCCGCGGATTCCGTTGCCGTCCGTGTAGCTGACGACGTCGGCGGTGAGCACGTCCTCCAGGCCCGACAGGTCACCCGTCCGCGCCGCGGAGAGGAAGACCTCCAGCAGCCGTCGATGGGCTGTCGGGGTAACGGCCTCCTTGCGTTCGGCGGCCAGGTGCTTGCGGCCACGGCTCACCAGTTGGCGGGTGTTGGCTTCGCTGGTCTCCAGGATCTCGGCGATCCGGCCGTACGGGTAGTCGAACGCCTCCCGGAGCACGTAGGCGGTGCGCTCCACGGGGTTCAGCTTCTCCAGGAGCAGCAGGACCGCCATCTCCACGGCCTCGGCACGCTCCGCGCCCAGGTGCGGATCCTGCGTGGTGTCGACGGGCTCGGGAAGCCAGGGCCCGACATAGGACTCCCGACGCACTCGCGCGGACTGGGCCACGTTGATCGCCAGTCTCGTGGCGACCGTGGTCAGGAAAGCGGTCGGTTCGTGCACCTTCGAACGGTCGGTGCTCTGCCACCGCAGCCAGGTCTCCTGCACGATGTCCTCGGCCTCCGCCGCACTGCCCAGGACCCGGTACGCGATACCGAAGAGCTGCGGGCGCGCCGAGAGGAAGTCCTTCGTCGCCTGGTCAAGGGTGCCGGGTGAGGCGCCAGCGTGCATGGAACATCCCTTCTGGCTTCGTGCATCCCATGCTACAAGCGGGCGCGGGCGGGCGCGTCGGCGGAGGGGCGCACGCGTGCGCTCGGATCCCACAGGTGGCACACCGTGGCAAAGGGTCACCATTGCACACGCACCGTCGTCGGGGGACCCTGTGTCCGGCGTCCCGCCCGGCCCGCGGACGTGCCCTGTCACGGATCGATCGCGCACCCGGTCAGGACAGCGAACCGCCAGGGACCAGAAGGGGCACACCGTGTCGGACAGGACGCCGGCTCTCGACGCCGTGCACGGCATGCTGACGCTGTTGTTCGCCGTAGTGACCCTGCACGTGCTGTGGCACGCTGTCCGGTCACCGGGTGCGGGCGGTCGTGACCGCGTGGACCTCGTCCTGCACTGCGCCATGGCCGCCGCCATGGCGGCGATGCCCTGGAGTTGCGGCCCGCCCCTGTCCGGCCGGGCCGCGACGGCGTTCTTCACCGCCGCCGCGCTGTGGTTCCTGCTGACCGCCCATAAGGCGGCGGTGTTCGCCGACCGGCTGACGTCCGCCGTCGGCATGGCGGCGATGGCCTGGATGGCGCGGATCCCGCCCGGCGCCGGCGCCTCCGAAACCGTGGCCGCCGCGGGCGTACCGGCCGCGCATCACACCGGCGCCCACGGCCATGCCACCGACGCCTCGACGACGGCGACCCTGGTCACCGTCGTACTGACGGTGTATCTCCTCGGCTGTGCCCTGCGGTCGTTGACGCGCCCCATGCCCGCGCTGCGGACCGCCACGGACCCCACGCACCGCGCCGCCGCGACGGACCCGTACGGGTACGTGCGCGACGGCGCGATGTCGCTGGGCACGGCCGTGATGATGCTGCTGCCCCACTGACCGTGGTCACCCGCCCCCGAAACCGACCACCGCCTTGCCGCGCATCAGGAAGTCCGACAGGTAGCCGTCGTGGGGCACTCCCGGAGCCATCCAGTACGACGGGTGGTCACCTGCGTACACGTTGGCGATGGAGGGTTCCGCCACCAGCACGTCGAGCAGTGCGCGATCGCGGGAGAGGACCGAGAGCACGAGTGTCCCGCGCAGCGGGGCGATGCCGTCCGAGCGGCTCCAGGGCGCCACCCACACGCAGGGGAAAGGGAGTTCGGTTCCCACCTGCGGGGCGCCGGCGTCGGCGACCTGATGGACGGCGGGCCGCAGGACGGCACTTCCGTCCCCGAGGTCGTCGACGATGCCGTCGCCGCCGAGCCAGGCGCGGGTCCCCGCCGCCACCGACCTCAGGTAGGAGTCGAGGGCCAGGGCCCGGTCCAGCGGGCACACCGGGAGAACCGCCCGGGTGTCCTGGGGCGGCAGACCGGGCAGCTGGGACAGGCGCGCCGCGAGGGCCTCCGCGAGCGGCGCCGGGTCGCCCTCGACGAGGACGGCGGTGGCGTTGACGCACGCGGTGCCGGCCTCGTCGGCGACGGAAGCGACGATCGTGTCCAGGTGCTCCCGCCAGTCCGTGTCCGCCGTGACGAGGATCTTCGTCCGGCCGGGCCCCTGGGGCAGCACGCGGGCGTCGTGGGCGTAGCGGGCGACGACCTCGTCACCGCCGTACACCACCGCACGGTCGGCGCCGCGGATCAGCGTCTGCGCGGTCCGGTGGTCCGTGGGCAGCAGCGCCAGCCTGTCCTGGCCGACGCCCGCCCGGTGCAGCGCGCCGACCAGGCGGTGCGGGGTGAACGGCTCGCGCCGCGACGGCCGTACGGCCACGCGGTAGCCGAGAGCCAGCGCCTCCAGCCACAGCCGGTGGACCCCCGGATGATTGCCGGACGCGTTGACGGCGAACACCTCGCCCCGGCGGGCCCACACGGCGTGCCCGGCCCCGAGGGAGGGGTCCAGGCGCTCCCGGACCGTTCCGCGCGGCCTGCCCTGCTCGGCCGAGGCACGGGCGCGGCCGACGAACCTCGCCGTGCCGCGGGTCGCGTCGCGCACCACGGCCAGCGGGGTACCGGAGGTCCGGCTCACCAGGTACTCGTACTCGCGCACGTCCAGCCCGCCGACGGTGCCGGTGGCGAACTCCTCGGCGGCCGTCGCCAGCAGCGAGTCCAGGTCGGCCGCCGGGACCGGCCCGGCCTTGCGCAGCGCGGCCAGCGCCCGGTCGACGTACACCGGCGGCACCAGACTCAGCCGCGCCACCTCGGTACCGGAGACGTCCGTCACGGGCTCCGGCACACGGGTCCGGTAGGGGCCGCGGGGTCCCAGGGCGTCCAGGTACACCGGCTCGGCGACATCGGCGGGGGCCATCAGTACACGCCCTCGATCACGGTCTCGCCCTTCACCGTGGGCACCGGCGCCACGTCCGCCACGGCGTCGCCCGCGTGACCGCCCGCGGGCCTGACGCGCACGGCCGTGTCGCGCTCGGCGTTGTGGGGGATGAGCATCGACTTGCTGACGTGGCTGACGATCACCTGGCCGCGCTCGCCGACCGCGACGGGTTCCCCGGTGACGGGGTCGATGACCGACAGGAACACGTACGGCGACACCGGGTCGAAGACGCAGGGCTGCGAGGCGTCGAGACCGGCGCGTTCGAGCAGTGCGGTGAGCATCATGGTGTTGCCGTACATGCCGATCAGCGGCACGTCGGGGAAGACGTCCGTGGCCAGCAGGTGGCGGGTGTCGGGGTCCATGTGGGTGCCGCCCCAGACGATCGCCCGGACCGAGCCGTTGATCCGTTCCAGGAGGTCGTCCTCGCGGGCGAAACGCTCCAGCAGGGGTGTGGTGGCCGCCAGGACGCCGATGTCCTGGGTCACCATGATCCGCCGGCACTGTTCGACGAGGTGGTCGGTGTACGACTCGACCTCGTCGGCGCGGCCCGTGGCGATCAGTTTCCGCACCCACCGGGGGTCCATGTCGATGCTCAGTCCCGGGCCGCCGAGCGAGGCCGCCGCCCGTTGCAGCACGTCCCCCACCAGATGCGGACCGGTCGGCGCCACGGTCAGCCACTGGGCGCCGACGGGCAGCCCGTGCTCCCGCAGCCGCATGTCGACCTGTGCGGTGCTGTGCCGCATCCAGTCGTCGAGCTGGACGACCCGCTTGGGCGCCCCGGTCGTCCCGCCGCTGTCGAAGACGTTGAGCAGGCGGGCGTCGCCGCCGTAACCCCGGGGGATCAGGTCCGCCACCGGGACGTGGCGCAGTTCGTCGCTCAGGTCCGGGAAGAGCGCCAGGTCGTCAACGCCCTTGACGTCCCGCCGCGGATCGAAGGCGAGCCGTTCGGCACGGTCCAGCCAGTAGCGGGAGCCGGTTTCCGGGTCGAAGTGCCAGCGCACGGCGGCGCGCACGAACTCGTCCGGATCGACGCCGTCGGACGGTCCGGCGTCCAGGACGGCGGGGGAGTCGTACGTCATGATCGGTCCTTCCTCGGCACGGGCTGGTGCGGCGCGTGCGGCTGGCGGGAATGGCGATGAGGGGCGCGCGTGGCTCCGGTCATCGGCTGAACAGTTCGAAGGCGACGGCGGGAGTCCCGGCGAACCGTGCCCGGTGGACGCCGGTGCTCTCGCCCAGGAAGCGGCGCGCGTACGTCTCGGGGTCCTCCTCGGTCAGGGCCTTGAGGTAGGTCCGGTGCCGCAGCAGGGACTGGACGCCCTGTTCGAAGCCTGGCTCGGCGGACACGGCGTGGGTTGGCGTCGGTGAGTTGGCGACGGCCACCCAGCGGACGCCGTTCCAGGGCGACAGCCCCTGTTCGGCCAGTTCCGGGAAGATCCAGCGGTTGCCCGCGTCCGCCGCCGCGTCCAGCACCGCGCGCCCCACCGCCACGTGGTCCGGGGTATTCCAGGCCCCGGCGGCCCACGTGTCCCGGTGGTTCAGGGTGATCACCAGTTCCGGCCGGTGGCGCCGTACGGCGGCGGCGATGTCGCGGCGCAGGGTGACGCCGTATTCGATCACACCGTCCCGGTGGTCGAGGAAGTCCACCGCGCGGACACCGACCGCCGCGGCGGCGGCCCGCTGTTCCGCCTCACGCAGAGGGCCGGCCCGTCCGGGATCCAGGGTGTCGATGCCGGCCTCACCGCGGGTGGCGAGCACGTAGGTGACCTGTCTGCCGTCGGCCACCCAGGAGGCCACGGCCGCCGAGCACCCGTACTCGAGGTCGTCGGGGTGGGCCACCACGGCCAGGGCCCGCCGCCAGTCGTCCGGCATCGGGCGCAGCGGCGCGGGAGCGCTGTCGGTCACGCCTGGTCTCCCGTCGGCTGCGCGTGCGGAGGAAGCAGGCTCTGCAGCGGGACCGAGGGGTCGGCGAGGGCGGCGTCGTCCGGCTCCGCGCCCGACTCGATCAGGGCGCGGATCGTCCCGATGACGTCCCACAGGTTGACGCTCATCCCCGCCAGCACCCGGTCGCCGGACATCCAGAACGCCAGGAACCGCCGCTCCTCGCGCGACCCGCGGAAGACGACGCGGTCGTAGCCGCCCGGTTCGGCGTACCCGGTGTACTCCATGCCGAGGTCGTACTGGTCGGTGTAGAAGTACGGCAGCCGGTCGTACACCGCGTCGTGCCCGAGCATGCTCAGCGCGGCGGTACGGGGCTGGTGCAGTGCGTTGGCCCAGTGCTCCACGCGCAGGTGCCGGCCGAGCCGGGGGTGGTAGGCGTTGGCGACGTCACCGGCGGCGTGGACACCGTCGGCGGAGGTCCGCAGGTGGGCGTCGGTCACGATGCCGTTGCGCACGTCGAGGCCCGCCTCCTCGGCCAGGCGGACGTTGGGCGTGATGCCGACCCCCACGACCACGGCGTCCGCGGGCAGGTGGGTTCCGTCGGCGAGCCGGACCCCGTCGACGCGGCCCCCGGTGCCGGTGACGGCCTCGATCTGGGCGTGGGGACGCAGGTCCACACCGTGGTCCCGGTGCAGACCGGCGAAGACCTCGGCCGCCTCCCGGCCCAGGACCTTCAGCAGGGGCAGCTCACCGCGCTCCAGCACGGTCACCTCCGCACCGGCCGCCCGGGCCGCCGCCGCGGTTTCCAGCCCGATCCATCCGCCGCCGACCACGACGATCCGGGCGCCCTCGGTGAACGCCTCCTTGAGGCGCTCGCTGTCGCCCACGCGCCGCAGGTACAGCACGCCCTCCAGGTCCGCGCCCGGCACCGACAGTTGGCGCGGCGAGGAACCGGTGGCCAGCAGCAGACCGGCGTAGGGCACGCGACGGCCGTCGTCCAGCGTCACCGCCCGGCCATGCGCGTCGACGGACGTCACGCTCGTGCCCAGGAGCAGATCGACGTCGTGGTCCCGGTACCAGCTCTCGGGGTGCACGTGGATGGACTCGCGGTCCTCCTTGCCCAGCAGGTAGCCCTTGGACAGCGGCGGCCGGATGTACGGTCGTTCCCGCTCGTCCCCGATCACGAGAAGCGGCCCGTCGTGGCCGTGCTCGCGCAGTTCCTCCGCGGCCTTGCCGGCGGCCAGGCCGCCTCCGACGATCACGAACGTCTTCGCACGCGGCATGAGATCCCCGTCCAATTCTGTGAGGCGCACACGGACCGAGTGGCCCGGTCACCCTTCAGACCGGGCGACTACACGCGTTGTGACACCGTGGCACGGGCCCACTCGGCCCCGTGCCCCGGTTCACGGGTGGGCCGGCCGCGTCACGGCCAGAACGCGCGGATCGTCGTGCCCCGGCAGTGGGACGAAGCCGTGCCGTGCCAGGTCGTCAATGATCCGCGTGCGCGAGGCGGGCCACATCCAGAACGTCTCCGTGTGCTCCCGCAGCACATGCCGTCCGCTGCGCACCCAGTAGTCGACACGGGTGCGGATGCGGTATCCCGCCGCGAACATCGTCATGCGTCCGCCGTACACGTGCGCGCCCACCCGCTGCTCCGGCAGGCGGCGCACGACGTCGCGAGGGGGCAGCAGGGCGGGCGGCGGTTCCAGGAGGAGCGTGCCCCCGGGAGCCAGGGCCGCGTGGATCGCGGGCCACAGCGCGTCCCGCGCGGCCGGGGGGAGACAGGCGACCGTGTTGTGGCACACGGCGACGTCCGCCGCCGCGTACAGCGCCGCCTCGTCCAGGACGTACGGGTGTACGGTCACGCGCTCGCGCTGACGCGCGGGCAGGGTGGCGAGGCGGGTGAGCAAGGACGTGCGCATGGCTCGCGCGGGCTCCACCGCGTGCACGTCGACTGCGGACTCGGCCAGACTCATCAGCGTGACCCGGCCGGTCCCGGCACCGATGTCCAGCACACCGAGACGGGCCCGCGCGACATGCCGACCGTAGAGGTCGCGGACGCGTGCCGCGTCCCGGTCGGCCTGAAGGATGTCGTAGAACTCGGCGGTCACGGCGTAGGAGTCCGGGTCCGGCCGGGACACCGGTGCTCCGGTGATGACGGGGTGCATGTCCAGCTAGACCACGCGTGAGCGGGGCCTGTGACAGCGGGTGCCCCGCGAGGAGCCCGGCCCGGGAGGGGTCGAGGTGATGGCCGTCACGGGGGGTCGACTGTCACAAGTGCGTGGCACACGCAGTCAGTTCTGTGGTTCCGACCTCGCGGAACCTGGAGGGAAAGCAGAACACGCCGTCATGACCGTGAGAACCCCGCAGGTATGGCTGCCCGCCCAGTTCGCCGATCTCACCGACCTGCCACCAGGCCTGGAGTACGCCCGCTGGGACGGCCGTTCGGCCTTCCCTTCGGACCCGGCGGAGGTGGAGTTCTACGCCCCGCCGCTGACCAAGGACATCGATGTCATCGGTATGCCCCTGCCCCGCATGACACGTCTGCGGGCGGTGCAGGCCCTGAGTTCCGGCACGGACGAACTGCGCGCGGAGCTGGACCGGCTCCCTCGGCCGGTGACCCTGTGCAACGCGGGCGCGGCCCCCGCTCCGAGCACGGCCGAACTGGCCCTGGCCCTGATCCTCGCCTCGCTGCGCGGCATACCGGAGTCGGTCCGCGCCCAGGACGGCGGGGCGTGGCGACCGGAGGTCTTCCCGTCCCTGTACGGGCGGTTCGTGCTCATCGTCGGCTACGGCGCCGTCGGCTCCGCGCTGGAGGACCTCCTGGTGCCCTTCGGATGTGCGGTGACCCGTGTCGCCGGCACGGACCGGGACGCGCCCCGGGGGCCCGTCCGCTCCGCCGCACACCTGCCCCGGCTCGTGGCCGACGCCGATGTCGTCGTGCTGTCCGTGCCGCTCACCCCGCAGACCCGTCAGCTCTTCGACGCGGGCATGCTGGCCGGCATGAAGGACGGCGCCCTGCTCGTCAACGTGGCACGCGGGGCCGTGGTCGACACCGACGCCCTGCTCAAGGAGACCCACGAGGGCCGGCTGCGGGCCGCGCTCGACGTGACCGACCCCGAGCCGCTCCCGCCGGGGCATCCGCTGCGGGAGACACCCGGCGTGCTGATCACGCCGCACGTCGGCGCGTTCACGTCTTCCCTGTGGCCCCGCCTCGAACAGCTCATCCGACGCCAGTTGCGCCGTTTCGCCGCGGGTGAGGAGCTGGAGAACGTCGTGCCCCGCTGACACCCGACCCCCGGGACGGGAGCCGGGCCGGGCCGCCCCGCCCGGAGCGCCGCAGAATGTCACACCCGCACCGTCTCGCCGGTCATGCTGACGACAGCAGTACGCGAATCATGTCGAACAGCACAGTGTCGGACGAGTCGGATTCGTCACGCCATACATGTGTCGACGGACTTCCCGGCCGGGCGATCCGCGGGGCGTCCCCCACCCCCCTGCCACGGCGGCCGGAAGCCCTCGCGCCGCGCCGGTGCCGCGGATCCAGGGCCGAGCCCGCCACCGCGGCGCCGGTGAGCTGCGGGTGACGCAGAAACGAAGGGTAAAGAGATGGGCCACGACACCCGGCCGCTGGAGCCGGAGCAGAAGCGCACGGGGGAGAGGCTCGCCCGATGGGCGGACAGCCGACTGGGCCGCCGCCCTGTCGCGCGCTCCGTCCGGCGCATGGTCTTCCCCGACCACTGGTCGTTCATGCTCGGCGAGATCGCGCTCTACAGTTTCGTGATCCTGCTGATCACCGGTGTCTATCTGAGCTTCTACTTCCACCCCTCCTCCGACCTCGTGGTCTACCAGGGCGACTACGCCCCCTTGCGCGGGCAGTTGGTGTCGGAGGCCTTCGACTCGACCCTGCACATCTCCTTCGACGTCCGCGGCGGCCTGCTCGTCCGCCAGGCCCACCACTGGGCGGCCCTGGTCTTCGTCGCCGCCGTCCTCGCCCACATGCTGCGGGTCTTCTTCACCGGCGCTTTCCGCAAGCCGCGGGAGCTGAACTGGGTGCTGGGGTTCGGAGTGCTCGTCCTGGCGATGTTCGCGGGGCTGACCGGCTACGACCTGCCAGGCGACCTGCTGTCCGGCACCGGCCTCCAGGTCGTGAACGGCACGATCCTGTCGATCCCCGGCGTCGGGACCTACCTGTCGTTCTTCCTCTTCGGCGGCGAGTTCCCCGGCGACGACCTGATCGCCCGCTTCAACACCCTGCACGTCCTGGTCATCCCCGCACTCATCGTCGTCCTCGTCGTCGGCTACGTGGTCCTGGCCCTGCGCCACCGGCCCGCGCAGTACCCCGGACCCGGTCGTACCCGCGACAACGTCGTCGGTCTTCCGGCCAAGGTGTACGCCGTGAAGGCCGCCGGCTACTTCTTCCTCGTGACCGGCGTGCTCTTCTTCATGGCCGCCGTCGCCGAGATCAACCCCGTCTGGGACTACGGCCCCTTCCGCCCCGACCAGGTCTCCGCCGGATCCCAGCCCGACTGGTACATGGGCGTCGCCGACGGACTGCTGCGCGTCATGCCCGGCTGGGAGATCGACTTCTGGGGCCACACCCTGGCCCTGGACAACTTGCTGCCGCTGCTGGCCGGAGTGCTGCTCTTCCTGGCCATGGGGGCCTATCCGTTCCTGGAGGCCTGGGTGACGGACGACGACAGCGAACATCACCTGCTGGACCGTCCCCGCAACCGCCCGGTACGCACCGCCCTCGGCGTGGCCTGGCTCAGTGTCTACTCGGTGGCCCTGATCGGTGCCGCCAACGACATCATCGCCACCCGCCTGCACGTGTCCGTCAACGACGTGACCTGGGCCGTACGCGTCGGTCTCTTCGTCGTCCCGGTCCTGGCCTTCCTCGTCACCAAGCGTGTGGCACTGGGACTGCAGCGCAGGGACCGCGACCTGGTGCTGCACGGCCGCGAGACCGGCGTCATCAAGCGCCTGCCGCACGGCGAGTACGTCGAGGTGCACGTGCCACTCGACCCGGCGCGACTGCACACGCTGACCTCGCACGAGCAGTACCGGCCCCTGGCCGCCCTACCCGCGAGCGACGGTGACGGTCCCGTGGCCCGCCGCACACAGCGCCTGCGCACCGGGCTCAGCGGCTTCCTCTACGGCCCCGGCACGCAGATTCCCAAGCCCACGGCGACCGAGCACGAAGAGATCACCGGTCGGCACGGGTCCTGAACCGCGAGGCGACGCACACGGCCGGAGACCATTTTCACACCATGTCACGCATGTGGTGGGTCTCCGGTCTCAAAGGTGAAAAGGCGACACAACGTGCCGCACACACCGATCACGATCCCGCCCGAAAGGCATGTGACATGAACCGCACCTCCCGCGCGAGCCGGACCCACACGGCGATGACCGTCCTGGCCGGCGCCGGCGTCGCCGCCGGCCTGCTCGCCACCACGATCGCCCCGGCCTCCGCCGACAAGGGCAGCAGCCCCGCCGACCGGGGCGACAAACCCACCGTCGTCCTGGTGCACGGTGCGTTCGCCGACTCCACGAGCTGGAACGGCGTCATCGACAGGCTCAGGCACGACGGTTACCCGGTCGTCGCCGTCGCCAACCCGCTGCGCTCCCTGAGCGGCGACTCCGCCTACCTCAAGGACGTCCTGGCCGGAATCGACGGCCCCGTCGTGCTCGCCGGTCACTCGTACGGCGGTTCGGTCATCAGCAACGCCGCCACCGGCAACAAGAACGTCAAGGCGCTGGTGTACCTCGCCGCCTTCCTCCCGGAGAAGGGGGAGAGCGCGGTCGACCTGTCCGGGCGGTTCCCCGGCAGCACCCTCGGCGAAGCGCTGCGCCCCGTGCCGGTGAAGAACGCCGACGGTTCCTCCAGCACCGACCTCTACATCCAGAACGACAAATTCCGCCACCAGTTCGCGGCGGACGTGCCCCGCAACAAGACCGACCTGATGAGCGTCACCCAGCGACCGGTCACCCAGGAGGCCCTGGGCGAGGGCGCGGCCGAGCCGGCCTGGAAGACCATCCCCTCCTGGGTTCTGGTCGCCACCCAGGACCTCAACATCCCGCCGGCCGCCCAGGAGTTCATGGCTCGCCGGGCCGGGTCCCACACCGAGGAGGTGCGGTCGTCGCACGCGGTGAGCGTCTCACACCCGGGAAAGGTCACCGGCGTCATCGAGGACGCCGCCCGCTCGGTGCGCTGAGAGCGCACCCGTGATCGAAGGGCCGGCGGTTCGCCGCCGGCCCTTTCCCGACCCCGCACCGTGTGCGTCTCGCGTACCGGTTCCCGGCCGCTCAAGGACGGACTCATGCGCCGCGATCCGCGGATCATCCCGATAGGCCCCGGTCAACTCGCCCGCACCGTGGCGATGCACCGCCGATGCTCCCCGCAGACCCTGTGGAGCCGCTACCACCGGGCGATGGCCGACCCCCGCACGTATGTGCCGACGCTGCTGTCCCGCCCAGGATCGGTACACCTGGCGGCCGTGGGAGCCACCGGACGCATCGTCGCCGTGGGTCACCTGATGCCGGATCACACTGCCGTCGAGGTGGCGCTGCTGGTCGAGGACTCCTGGCAGGGCCGGGGGCTCGGGACCCGCCTGCTCCAGCATCTGGGCGAGCACGCGCGGACCGGCGGCTGGACGACGCTCTACGGTCTCTTCCTGGCCGGCGACGAGCGGATCGACGCCATGCTGCGCCGCGCGCCCGTTCCCGTACAGCGCACGGAGGAGGGCGGCGCCGTCACCGCACGGGTCCAGGTCCACGACCTGGCGGCCCACCCGTCCGTCTCCTGTCCGTGACGCGCGCAGGCACCCTCACACACCGCGTCCGGGGCGTCCGCCGCCGACGGAAAAGCCGGTGCGGGCATCGCCCGCACCGGCTTTCCTCGTTCACGCGGCGGTGTCGGGGTACAGGTCGTCCTCGAACGCCGCCGCCTCCAGGAGTGCCTTGACCGCCGTCAGGTAGCGGGCCGCGTCCGCCCCGTCCACCAGCCGGTGGTCGTACGACAGCGACAGGTGCACCAGGTCCCGGACGCCGATGACCTCCTCGTCACCGACGCGCACGACCCCCGGCCTCCTGACCGTGGCGCCCACACCGAGGATCGCGGCCTGGTTCGGCGGCACGATGACGGTGTCGAACAGCGCGCCGCGCGAACCGGTGTTGGAGATCGTGAAGGTCGCGCCCGAAACGTCGTCGGGGGTCAGGTGACCACCGCGGGCCCGGTCGGCGAGGTCGTGGACGGCCCGGGCGAGCCCGGCGACGGTGAGGTCACCGGCCGCCTTGACGACCGGGGTCATCAGACCGGCCTCCGTGTCGACCGCGATCCCGATGTTCTCGGTGTCGAAGTAGGTGATGGTGCCCTCGTCCTCGTTGATCCGGGCGTTGACCACCGGATGCGCCTTCAGCGCCTGGGCGGCTGCCTTGACGAAGAAGGGCATGGGGGAGAGCTTGAGGCCCTCGCGGGCCAGGAAGCCGTCCTTCGCCCGGCTCCGCAGGCGCATCAGCCGGGTGACGTCGGCCTCGACCGTCGAGGTGAGCTGCGCCTGCTCGAGCAGCGCCCTCTTGAGGTTGTTGCCGATGGCCCGGCGGATACGGGTCATCGCGACCGTGCGGCCGCGGAGCGAGGACGCCTCGTCCGCCGGGGCGGCGGGCGCCGTGGGCGCGGGTTGCACCGGCACCGGCACCGGCGCGGGCGCGGGCGCCTGCGGGGCCGCGGGCGCGGGCGCCGGCGCGGGGGACGCCGGAGGGGCGGACGCGGCAGGCGGGACGAAGGGCTCAGCCGGAGCCGGGGCGGGTGCTGGAGCCGGTGTCGGCACCGGAGCGGGAGCGGGTGCCGGAGCCGGAGCGGGTGCCGGCGCCGGAGCCGGTGGCGTGGGCGCGGACTCGGCCGCCGGCGCAGGCACCGGCGCCGCGCCTATGACGCCGAGCCCGGCACCGACCTCGACGGTCTCGTCCTCGGCGACGAGGATCTCCAGCAGGACGCCGGCGGCGGGGGAGGGGATCTCGGTGTCCACCTTGTCGGTCGACACCTCCAGCAAGGGCTCGTCGGCCTCGACGCGGTCACCGACCTGCTTCAGCCAGCGGGTCACGGTGCCCTCGGTGACGGATTCGCCGAGAGCCGGCAGGGTCACGGAAACGGTCATGATGACGTTCAACTCCTCACGGTCCGGCGGGGCGCGTCGCCCCGCCGGACCCGTCGTGCAGGGCCCGCGTCGGGCGACGCGGGCGGTAGGGGACGCTCGGCGGGGCGGTTCACCGGTCGAGGCCGTAGCGCGCGCGGGCCTGCGCGACGGTCTCCGGCGGCACCTGCCCCGCCCGGGCCAGACGGTCCAGCGCGGTCACCACGATCGACTCGGCGTCCACCCGGAAGTAGCGGCGCACGTCCTCACGGGTGTCGGACAGCCCGAAACCGTCGGTGCCCAGGGAGTAGTAGTCCTGTTCGACCCACTGGCTGATCTGGTCGGGCACCTGCCGCATCCAGTCGCTGACGGCCAGCACCGGCCCCGGCGCCCCGGACAGGGCCCGAGTGACGAAGGGGGTGCGCTCCTCGCCCCGCGTCCGGGCGTCGTCGGCGCGCATCGCGTCCCGGCGCAGCTCCGTCCAGGACGTCACCGACCACACGTCGGCGTGCACGCCCCAGTCGGAGGTGAGCAGTTCCTGTGCGCGCAGGACCCAGTGGATCGCCGTACCGGAGGCGAGCAGTTGGAGCCGGGGCCCGGCCGCCGGTGCCTCGGCGGCCCGGAACCGGTAGATGCCCCGGACGATGCCCTCCTCGATGCCGGGGACCGGCGGCATGGCGGGCTGGTGCTTGGGCTCGTTGTACACGGTCAGGTAGTAGAAGACGTCCTCGGGCCGCTCGCCGTACATGCGGCGCAGACCGTCCCGGACGATGACCGCGATCTCGTAGGCGAACGCGGGGTCGTAGCTGACGGCCGCCGGATTGGTCGCGGCGAGCAGGTGCGAGTGGCCGTCCCCGTGCTGCAGGCCCTCGCCGGTCATCGTGGTGCGCCCGGCGGTGCCGCCGACCACGAAACCGCGGCCCATCTGGTCGCCCAGTGCCCAGAACTGGTCGCCGGTGCGCTGGAAACCGAACATGGCGTAGAAGATGTAGAAGGGGATCATGGGTTCGCCGTGCGTGGCGTACGACGTCGCGGCGGCGGCGAACTCGGCGACGGAACCGGCCTCGGTGATGCCCTCGATGAGCAGCTGCCCGCTCGCGCTCTCCTTGTAGTGGAGCAGTTGGTCCGCGTCGACCGGGTCGTAGGTCTGGCCCTGCGGCGAGTAGATGCCGGCGGTGGGGAACATCGACTCCATGCCGAAGGTACGGGCCTCGTCGGGGACGATCGGCACCCAGCGCGCCCCGCTCCCCGGGTCGCGCATCAGGTCCTTGACCAGCCGGACCAGTGCCATCGTGGTGGCCATCTCCTGGTGGCCGGACCCCTTCTCCAGGTCCTCGAAGGGCCTGGCGGGCGGTTCCGGCAGCGGCTTGGCGACCACCCGACGTACGGGCGCGGGCCCGCCCAGCGCGGCCCGGCGCTCGCGCAGGTACCGCACCTCGGGCGAGTCCTCCCCCGGATGCCAGAACGGCACCTGCTCACCGGCGAGCGCACTGTCGGGGATGGGCAGCTCCAGCAGGTCGCGCATCGCCCGGAACTGCTCCATCGTGAGCTTCTTCATCTGATGGTTGGCGTTGCGCGACTCGAAGGCCGGGCCCAGCGTGTGGCCCTTCACCGTCTGGGCCAGGACCACCGTCGGCGCACCCCGGTGCTCCACGGCGGCCCGGTAGGCGGAGTACACCTTCAACGGCTCGTGTCCGCCCCGCGAGTTCTCGAACAGCTCGACCACCCGCGCGTCGCTCAGGGAGGCGGAGAGCGCCGAAAGGGCGTCACCCGTGAAGAAGTGCTTGCGTATGTAGGCGGCGTCCCGCGCGGCGAGCGTCTGCATCTGGGCGTCGGGCACCTCGCCCAGGCGCCGGACGAGGTCACCGGTGGTGTCCTGGGCCAGCAGCGGGTCCCAGGCCTCGCCCCAGAGCGACTTGACCACGTTCCAGCCCGCGCCCCGGAACCGTGCCTCCAGCTCCTGGACGATCTTCGAATTGGACCGTACCGGTCCGTCCAGGCGCTGGAGATTGCAGTTGATGACGAAGGTCAGGTTGTCCAGGCCCTCTCGGGAGGCCAGGGTCAGGGCGGCCGTCGACTCCGGCTCGTCCATCTCCCCGTCGCCCAGGAACGCCCACACCCGTGAGGCGGAGGTGTCCTTGATGCCGCGGGCGTGCAGATAGCGGTTGAAGCGGGCCTGGTAGACGGCGCCGATGGGGCCCAGTCCCATGGACACCGTGGGGAACTCCCACAGCCACGGCAGCCGCCGGGGGTGCGGATAGGACGGCAGGCCGTGACCGCCGGCCTCCCGTCGGAAGGCGGCCAGCTGGCCCTCGCTCAGCCGCCCCTCCAGGAAGACCCGGGCGTAGATCCCGGGGGAAGCGTGCCCCTGGACGAAGAGCTGGTCGCCGGAGCCGTCGCCGTCCTTGCCCCGGAAGAAGTGGTTGAAGCCGATCTCGTAGAGCCAGGCCGCCGAGGCGTAGGTCGAGATGTGACCGCCGAGTCCGAGCGGCGCGCCGCGGGTGACCATCGCAGCCGCGTTCCACCGGTTGAGCGCGGTGATCCTGGACTCCATCTCCAGGTCACCGTCGAACTCCGGCTGCGCGGCGGCGGGAACGGTGTTGATGTAGTCCGAGTGCAGCAGCCCCGGCAGGGACATGCCCGTGCTCGCGGCGAACTCGTGCACCCGCCGCAGCAGGTACACCGCCCGTTCCGGCCCCGCGTTGCGCACGACGGCGTCGAGGGAGGCCCGCCACTCGGCGGTTTCCTCGCGGTCGCGGTCGGGCAACTGGTCCAGTTCACTCATCACAGGGTTGTCGGTCGGCGGGGAGGGTTCACTCATGGCAGCCTTCTTGTCACGGCGTGGGTGTCGGCGGCACCGGCCGCGGACACGGTGGGTGTCGCGTGGCGACGGGTCTGAGGGGGGATCCGGGCGCCGGGCAGCGCCGCCCGGCGGGTCAGCGGCTCTTGAGCCACTGGGTGAACGTGTGATGGCCCAGCCGGGCGTCCGGCCCGGGAAGCAGGGCACGCTCATCGAGCACCGCACCGAAGAACGGGGCCCGCGCGTCGGAGATCACCGGGCCGGGCCGGCCGAGGAGAGCGAGTACGTCGGCCGTCATGTCCTCCAGCCGCAGCTCCTCGGGCCCGGCCGTCTCGACCACGCCGAACTCCGGCAGCCCCACCGCGACATGGGCGAGGAGCGCGGCGACGTCGTCGGCCGAGACGGGCCGCAGCAGCAGCGGCGGCACATGTACGCCGTCCGGCCGGACGCCGGCCGCGGCGGCGGCCTCCACGGACTCGTGGAACGGCGTGGCGCGTACCACGGAGTACGGCACGGTGGTGTGCCGGGCCAGGTCCTCCTGCGTCGCCTTGGCCTGGAAGTAGCCCGACCCGATCCGGTCGGCGCCCACCACCGACAGCGCCACGTAGTGCTCGACGTTCGCCGCGGCCGCCGCCTGGAGGAGGTTGCCCGTCGAGGTGGTGAAGAACGCCGTGCTGGCCTGCTGCCGCCGGGAGGGCGCGTCGGTGACGTCCACGATCACCTCGGCGCCGCGCAGTGCCCGGTCCAGGCCCTGACCGGTGCTGACGTCGACTCCTTCCCCACGCGACACGGGCACGACCTCCACCCCGTGGTCCCGGAGCCGTGCGACGGTCCGGGAACCGATCAGTCCGGTGGCACCTGCAACGACGACTCTCATCTGTGTCTCCTCCGTCGGGGGCCGATGACCCCGCTGGGTGTCGTGGGCGGATCGTGGCGGATGCGGAGTGCCACCGTGCCCGTCTCTCCTAGACAGATCGCGGGTCCCACGTGTGACACCGTGCGGGGCGGGTGCCGCCCCTGACCGTCGTGGCACGTTGTCACAGACCCGCCCGGTACCCGGTCAGGAGGGCGAGCGGTCATCACGACCGGAGACGACCCCGTGACGGCGGACGACGTGCCGCCCGGTCACGGCGGAACCACGGAAGGTGCGACTCGATGTCGGACAATGCACAGCACGCCCACCATGGACACGGAACCGGCGGCGAGGACGGTCCGAGCTGGACCCGCGCGGCGAAGATGATCCAGGACGCCTCGCCGATCGTCGTCCCCGAGGGCGCCTCGGCGATGACCGTCCACGTCGAGTGGGAGCCGGGCGACCCCGGCACCCCGCCGCACCGCCACTCCGGCCCGGCGTTCGGTTACGTCATCAAGGGCGCCGTCCGCTTCGAGCTGGAGGGTGAGCCCGAGCGTGTGGTCGAGGCCGGCGGCACCTTCTGGGAGCCGGGCGGCGACGCCATCCACTACCAGGACGGCAACGCCCTCAGCGACCAGAAGACGGAGTTCGTCGTCACGATGATGTGCGCGCCCGGCAAGCCCATGCTGGAGCTGGTCGACGAGAAGGAACTCAAGGAGCGCGCCCACCTGCGCGCCCCCCGGCCCACCGCCTGACCCTCGGTCCGGCACGCACGACAGGGCCCCGCACCCGCGACACCGGCCAGGCCGGGAGGTCACGGATGCGGGGCCCTGTCGCGCGTGCGGTCGGTGGCTCCCGCTCCTGCTCCTACCCCTGCTCCTACTCCACGAAATACGAGTCGTGCCGGTCGAAGAACGCTGCACGCTCCTCCTCGGAAGCGTGCCCCAGCTGGGAGACCTGCTCGAAGTACTCCTCGCGCGGGGCGCCCGGGGTGAACAGCAGCAGCATGTCGGCCGGCGCGTCGGAGTCGTTGCGGAAGGCGTGCAGCCCTCCCTGGGGGACGTGCAGGAAGTCACCCTTGCGGGCGTCGACCCACTGCACACCGTCGAAGACGCGCACGGTGCCGTCCAGAATGAAGAAGGACTCCGAGATCCGCTTGTGGAAATGGGTCTTGGGGCCGCCCGCCCGGGGCCGCATCTCGACGCGGTACAGCCCGAACTCGCCCCGTGTGGTGGCGGTGGTGGCCAGATAGTGGGTGGCGTCCTTTCCGGTGCCGCTCTCGCCCAGGTTCGGCGGCGTGGTGGCCGGCCGGAAGACGGCGCTGACCTCTCCGTCCTCACCCCAGTACTTCTGCTCCGGGTACGGGTACGACATGTCTGGTTCCTTTCGTACGCAGGCGCTGCGCGCGGCGCCGCTTGTCATTCGACGGCTTGATGATGGGCGAAGCGGGACACCAGCGGCGGTTCCGTCAGCCAGCCGTGGGTGTGTCCGTGCGCCGGGCCAGGGGCGGTGGCGGACCGCCGCAGCGTGCCGAAAGCGACTGCCGCGCCGAGGGCGAGCAGGACCGCGCACAGCGGCATGGCCCGACCGAACGAGGCGTCGAAGGCCGCGTCCGAGCGGTAGGCCTCCGGGCGCATCCCGACCAGCAGCGGGAGCGCCGCGACGGACACCAGCCCCGCCGCCCGGGCCGCGGCGTTGTTGATGCCGCTGGCCAGCCCGGCGTTCGAGGCGTCCACCGAGGCGAGCAGGGTCACGGTCAGCGGGGCGACCATGACGACCATGCCGGCGCCCATCACCAGGAGGGCCGGGAGGATGTCATGGATGTAGGACGCGCCCGGACCGACCCGCAGCATCAGCAGCATCCCCGCTCCGCACACCAGTGGGCCGACGGTGAGCGGTGCCCGCGGCCCCAGCCGCTGGGCGAGCATCCCGGCGTGGGACGAGAACAGCAGCATCAGCACGGTGTTCGGCAGCATCGCCGCTCCGGCGGCCAACGCCGAGTACCCGACGACGATCTGCAACTGCAGCGCGGTCAGGAAGAAGAACCCGCCCGTCCCCGCGTAGACGCACAGGGTGATCACGTTGACGGCGGTGAACTGCCGGGAGGAGAAGATGGCGAGCGGCATCATGGGGTCGCCGCTGCGTCGTTCGACGCGGAGGAACGCGGCCCCCGCGACGACTCCGCCGACGGCTGCGGCGACGGCCACGGTCCCGCCGTCGCGCGCCTCCGTCAGCGCGTAGGTGACCAGCGCCAGCGCCAGGGCTCCCAGGGCGGCGCCGGGAACGTCGAAGCCGACCCCGCGCCGGGCTCCCGCGCCGGTCGTGGTGACTGCTTCCTTGCGCGGTACGCCCACGGACTCCGGAACATGTCGCAGGGCGACGGGGACGCACAGCAGCGCCGGGACGGCACTCAGCACGAAGGTCCAGCGCCAGCCGGGCCCGTCCACCAGCCACCCGCCCACGAACGGCCCCAGAGCGGCACCGATGCCGCCGAATCCGGACCACAGGCCGATCGCGCGCGGCCGGTCGTCCGGATGGAATGAGGCCTCGATGATCGCCAGTGACCCGGGCGTGAGCAGCGCGCCCCCGACGCCCTGCAGGGCCCGGGCGGCGATGAGCGTGGTGGTGTCCGGGGCCACGGAGCACAGCAGGGAGGCGACCGCGAACCACACCAGGCCCAGGACGAAGATGCGACGTCGCCCGAACCGATCGCCCAGGGAACCGCCCAGCAGGATGAGTCCCGCCAGGGTCAGCATGTAGGCGTTCACCGTCCATTGGAGGACGCCGAGATCGGCGTCGAAGTCCTGGCCGATGCGCGGGAGCGCGATGTTGGTGACGGTCGAGCCGAGCAGCACGACGCCGGAGCCAAGGACGGTGGCCAGGAGGGTCCACCGCCCACGGGCGCCGGCGATGCGGAGGGGAGCGGTGCTCTCGGGAGCGGGGGAGCGGTTCATGTCGAGTCCTGGGGTGGCTTGGCCCGAGCGGTCCGTCGCCTGCTCGGGGGTCGGGGTGAGCAGGCGACGGACGGCACGCGTCCGGCCGAGCTGCCGCGCGGCCGGAGAGGCTGCGTCAGCCGAACATGCCGGGCTTGTAACCGCCCGCGGGCTGCTGGTTGATGACGTTGATGCGGTTGTAGGCGTTGATGACGGCGATCAGCGAGATCAGCGCGGCGAGCTGGTCCTCGTCGTAGTGCTTCGCGGCCTCGGCCCACACCTCGTCCGAGACGCCGCCGGAGGCGTCCGCGATGCGGGTTCCCTGCTCGGTCACCGCCAGGGCCGCGCGCTCGGCGTCCGAGAAAACCGTGGCCTCGCGCCACACGGCGACCAGGTTCAGCCGCTGCTGGTCCTCGCCCGCCGCGGCGGCGTCCTTGGTGTGCATGTCCGTGCAGAAGCCGCAGCCGTTGATCTGGCTGGCCCGGATCTTCACCAGTTCCTGGGTGGCGACCGGCAGAGCGGACTGGACCGCCGCTCCGGCCGAGTTCAGGTGCTTCATGACCTTGCCCGCGAGGGCGTTGCCGAAGTAATTGATGCGCGCGTCCATGACGTATCTCCTCAAGGGTGGAACGGGTTACGGACCATTGACCGGGTGCCCGCGCGTTCTGTGACAACCGAATCCGCCCGCACGACACACCTCAGGGCACACCGTGTGAAGAAGAGCGCATCGCGGGCCGCGTTCGGTGTGGTCACCGGGCGCGGGCGATAGCATCGAACGAGTGGACCAGGCCCGTCGGCCCGAGTCGGCGCCGCCCTCCCGGGCTCCGGGTACAGCGAGCGCACCATCCCCCAGCGAACCCAAGGTGATCACCATGGCTACCGAGAGCGTCCTGCACCCGAGTCTCATCGTCCCGATCGGACACGTCGAGCCCGTTCCCCGCCGCATCCGGGGGATGGTCGGGGGCCGCGTCGCCTTCGACACCCGCCGCGCCCTGTACGTGTGGGAGTGGCAGGCATACCCGCAGTTCAGCATCCCGGTCGAGGACTTGGTGGAGGGCGTGCTCGACGACGACAAGCACACCGAGCAGCTCGGTGCCGGGCCCGCTCACCGCCACACCCTGTGGGTCGGTCCGGAGGTTCGTGCGGGAGCGGCGTGGGTCTGGGGGGAGGGCTCCCCCGAAGCCCTGCGCGACACGGTGCGCTTCGAATGGGAGGCGCTGGACGCCTGGTTCGAGGAGGACGAGCCGGTCTTCGTCCATCCGCGGAGCCCGTACTCGCGCGTGGACGCGCTGCGTTCGCGCAGCACCGTCCGGGTCGAGGTGGACGGCGTCGTACTGGCGGAAGCCTCCGGCTGTGTGAAGCTGTTCGAGACCGGTCTGCCGACCCGCTACTACCTCGATCCCATGAACATCGACTGGACCCGGCTGCGGCACTCCGACACGGTGACCCGGTGCCCCTACAAGGGAACGACGAGCGACTACTGGTCGTTCGACGGCGCCACCGGCGCCCACGAGGACATCGCCTGGACGTACGACTTCCCGACCATCCACGCCAACCGCATCGCCGGACTGACCGCGTTCTACAACGAGCACGTCGATCTGTACGTCGACGGCTCCCTGCTGCCGAGGCCGGTGGATCCCACCCGGGTGGCCTCCGACTAGCCGAACCATTGCGCGGGCCAGACGCGTCACACATCGACTCCTCACACGGTCTCATGGGGTGGAAAGCAATCCAAAAGCCTCATCGCCGCAAGGAGTGACCATGAGCGACATCGTTCTCGAGCCCGCCGCGCAGGACTTCGCCAACGCCACCGCCAAGCCGCCGTTGCTGTACGAACTCGGTGTCGAGGGAGCCCGCAAGCTGCTCGACGACGTCCAGTCCGGGCCGGTGGAGAAGCCGGACGTGGACGAGAAGTGGATCACCGTGCCCGCCGAGGTCGGTGACGTGCGGGTACGCATCCTCAAGCCCGTCGGAACCACCGGCGTGCTGCCCGTCATCCTCTACGTGCACGGCGGCGGCTGGATTCTCGGAAACGCCGGGACCCACGACCGTCTCGTGCGGGAGCTGGCCGTGGGCGCGGAGGCGGCCGTGGTCTTCGTCGAGTACGACCGCTCCCCGGAGGCGAAGTACCCCGTCGCCATCGAGCAGGCCTACGCCACCGCCCAGTGGGTCACCACCAAGGGCGCCGACGAGGGCCTGGACGGCTCCCGCATGGTCGTTGCCGGCGACTCCGTCGGCGGCAACATGAGCGCCGCCCTCACCCACATGGCCAAGCGGCGCGGCGACGTAACCTTCATGCACCAGTCCCTCTACTACCCCGTCACCGACGCCGGGCAGGACACGGAGAGCTACCGCGTATTCGCGCACGGGCCGCACCTGACCGCGAAGGCCATGGAGTGGTTCTGGAACGCTTACGCCCCCAATCCTGCGGAGCGGGACCAGATCACGGCCTCGCCGCTGCGCGCCACCCTGGAGGACCTCCAGGGGCTGCCTCCGGCGTTCGTCGTGGTCGACGAGAACGACGTGCTGCGCGACGAGGGCGAGGCGTACGCCCGCAAGCTCATCCAGGCCGGGGTGCCGACCACGAGCATCCGCTACAACGCCAGCCTGCACGACTTCATGATGCTGAACCCGGTCCGCGGAACGCAGGCATCCACCGCCGCGATCGAGCAGGCGATCCACGTTCTGCGCAAGGCCCTCGGCACCGACTGATCCGGAAAGGCCACTCTCATGAGCGCACAGAAACCGACCATCGTCCTCGTGCACGGCGCGTTCGCGGACTCGTCCAGCTGGAACGGCGTGGT
The DNA here is from genome assembly GCF_055575415.1 of Streptomyces sp. NPDC034099. Lineage (NCBI taxonomy): Bacteria > Bacillati > Actinomycetota > Actinomycetes > Kitasatosporales > Streptomycetaceae > Streptomyces > Streptomyces sp. NPDC034099. The sequence goes on from NZ_JBVISR010000003.1 coordinate 701,633, forward strand.
CGCCAGGCTCCGCTCGCACGACTACCCGGTGGTGGCCGCGAGCAATCCGCTGCGCGGGCTGACCGAGGACAGCGCGTACGTCAGACAGCTCCTGGAGTCCATCGACGGGCCAGTGGTCCTCGCCGGGCACTCCTACGGCGGCTCGGTCATCAGCAACGCCGCGACGGGACTCGACCACGTCAAGGCTCTCGTGTTCGTCGCGGCGTTCCTGCCGGACGAGGGCGAGAGCGCGGTCGACCTGTCCGGCAAGTTCCCGGGCAGCACCCTCGGAGAGACGCTCCACCCGGTGCCGGTCACGCTCCCCGACGGCGGCCGGGCCGCGGACCTCTACATCGAGCAGAGCAGGTTCCACCAGCAGTTCGCCGCCGACGTCCCGGAGGAGACCACGGCGGTGATGGCGGCCACCCAGCGGCCCGTGGCCGACGCCGCGCTCGCGGAGGGCGCCTCGGCGCCGGCGTGGAAGGACATCCCGTCCTGGGTCCTCGTGGCCGCCGACGACCGCAACATCCCGGCCCAGGTGCAGACGTACATGGCCGAGCGCGCGAAGGCCACGGTGGTGCACGTCACCGCTTCCCACGCGGTCAGCGTGTCGCGCCCGGGCGAGGTCGCCCGGCTGATCAACGAGGCGGCGCAGGCGACCGGCTGAGCGGCGGGTGGGCCGCTGCCCCCGGGAGGACCGGCGGCCCACCGGCACCGCGCCCACCGCGGCGCCACGTCACGTCCCGACCGGAGTGACACGGGAGTACCTCATGAACATGAGCAAACAGGCCGCTCGCGGGCTGGCCGACATACAGGCGTTTCTGTACCGCGAGGCCCACCTCAGCGCCGCTCGTCGGCGGGTGTCCGCCTTCACGGCGAAGGCCGACGGGCTGACCCACGGGCAGCGGATGGACCTGGAGCGGTGGTATCTGGAGGAACAGAAGTACGTCGCCCGCATGGTGACCGAGCACATCGCGGAGCGCATCGGCGCGGCCGAGGCGGCGCACCGCCTCCGGTTCGGCCGCTGGCTGCGAGGCACGCTGATCGCCATGACCGCGATCGGCCTGGCGATCTTCGTGTGCACGGCGGTCGTCGTGGGCTCGATGACCTGATGGACCGGCGCCGCACCGGGTTATTGCGGGATCCGTAGCGGCGGCTTCCGGCCAGTGGGCCCCGGCCGGAACGCGATGCCGGGAGGACGGGCGCACGGCAGAGGGCAGACAGAGCGCAGGCGGGGGCATCGGAGCCCCGGGTCCCGAGCGTCTGCGCGCGCACCGGCAATCAGTTTCAGACAGGTCTACGGAAAGTGAAACGCCGGGGTATCGTGACAGCCGGGAGGCTGCCATGGTGAGGGACGGCGCACGGAGCGAGCTCATCGGGCGGCAGGACGAGTGCAAGGTCCTCGACGACCTCCTCGCGCAAGCCAGAGCGGGCCGCAGCGGAGTACTGGTGGTGCGCGGTGAGGCGGGCATCGGCAAGACCGAGCTGCTGAACCACCTGCTCGACCGAGCCACCGGGTGCCGCGTCGTCAGAGCGGTCGGCGTGCAGTCCGAGATGGAGCTCTCCTACGCCGGGCTGCACCAGCTCTGCGCGCCTCTGCTCTCCCACCTGGAAGGTCTCCCCGAGCCGCAGCGCAACGCCCTGCGCACGGCATTCGGCATGCAGGTCGGTGACGCTCCCGACCGGTTCCTGGTCGGCCTGGCCACATTGAGCCTGCTCGCCGCTGCCGTCGGCGACGAGCCGTTGCTGTGCCTGGTCGACGACGCGCAGTGGCTGGACCGCGTCTCGGCCCAGACCCTGGAGTTCGTCGCCCGACGGCTGCTCGCCGAACCCGTCCTGCTGGTCCTGGCCGTCCGCGAGTCCGGTTCCCGCGAGGTGCTCGCCGACCTCCCGGAGCTCGCCGTACGCGGACTGGGCGAGCGCGATTCCCGCCGGCTCCTCGACTCGGTCGTCACCGGCCCGCTCGACCAGCGGGTACGCGACCGCATCGTCGCCGAGACGCGCGGCAACCCGCTGGCCCTGGTGGAGCTGCCGCGCGGGCTGACCCTCCTCGAGATGGCCGGCGGATTCGGCGTACCGGAGAGCCGTCCGCTGTCCAGCCAGATCGAGGCGGGTTTCCTCCGCCGCATCCGGTCCCTCTCCGCGCAGACGCAGCAACTGCTGCTCATCGCCGCCACCGAACCGGTCGGCGACGTGTCCCTGCTGCGGAGCGCCGCCGAACGCCTCGGCATCGACGTCGACCGCGCCGCGACCGAAGCCGAGGCGTCGGGTTTGATGGCCCTCGGCACCTGGGTCCGCTTCCGCCACCCACTGGTGCGCTCCGCGGCGTACCGCGCCGTCGGGATCGAGGAACGCCGGCGCGTGCACGCGGCCCTGGCCGAGTCGATCGACGCCACGCTCTATCCCGAACGCCGTGTCTGGCACCTCGCCAGTGCCGCGACGGGCCCGGACGAGAACGTCGCCGCCGAACTGGAGGGCTCCGCCGGGCGAGCGCACGCCCGCGGTGGTGTCGCCGCGGCGGCGGCCTTCCTGGACCGAGCCACCGCGCTGACCCCCGATCCGGTGCGCCGCGGAGCCAGGGCACTGGCCGCGGCGCGGGCGAAGTACCAGGCGGGCGCCTTCGACACCGCGAGGGAACTGGTCGATGCGGCGGAGCTGAGTCATCTCGACGAGGTCGGAGCCGGACGCGCGACCCTGCTGCGCGGGCAGATCATGTCGGCGGCCAAGAGCGCCAGCGCCGGACTGCCGCTCCTGCTCGAAGCGGCGAAGCGGCTCCAGCCGTTCGACCCCGCACTCGCCGACCAGACGTACCGGGACGCGATCTACGCGGCCCTGACCGCGGGCCGACTGGCCACGGGCGGGGTCCGAGACGTCGCCGAGGCGGTGCTCAGCACGCCGGGTCACACCGGCACCGAGAGCCGGGAGACCCGCCTCCTGACCGGTCTCGCCCGGGTGGTGACCGAGGGCTACGCGGTGGGCGCGCCGATCCTCCTGGACGCCGTGGCGGCGTTCCGGGAAGGGGAACTCTCTTCGGAGGACGGCCTGGGCTGGCTGCCCTTTGCCTGCCGCATGGCGCACAACACCTGGGACTTCGCCGCCTGGTCCGAGCTGTCGGCGCGGCTGGTCGACCTCGCTCGCGGCAACGGCGCGCTCGCTGTACTGCCCTCGGCCCTCCTGCTGCGCCTGTCGAACCGGGTGTTCGCCGGCGACCTGCGCGGGGCCGCCTCCCTGACCGTGGAGGCGAGCGCGATCGGCGAAGCCACGGGCAGCAGCTTCTTCGCCCACTACGGCGCACTCGTCCTGGAGCCCTTCAGAGGGCGGGAGTCGGCCACCCGGCAGGCGATCGAGACCCTTACCCAGGACCGGCTCCTGCGCGGCGAGGGCAAGGTGGCGACGGCCACCCAATGGGCCGCCGCCGTCCTCTACAACGGCCTCGGCAGGTACGAGGAGGCCTACGCCGCGGCCCAGCGGGGCTGTGAGAACCCGCAGGAGCTGGGCCTGTCCCTCCAGTCCCGGGTCGAACTGGTCGAAGCGGCCGTACGCCTCGGACGAACCGAGCGGGCCGCCGAGGCCGTACGCACGATCGACGAGATGGCCCAGGTCAGCGGCACCCCCTGGGTACTCGGCACGTCCGCCGCAGCGCGCGCCCTGGTGAGCGAAGGAGAGACGGCCGACGCCCTGCACCGGGAAGCGATCGAGCGGCTCGACACGGCCGGGGTGCGGATGGACAGCGCCCGCGCGCGGCTTCGGCACGGTGAGTGGCTGCGCCTGGAACGGCGACGGGCGCAGGCGCGCACCCGGCTGGGCGAGGCACACGAGATGCTCGACGCAGCCGGGGCCGAGGCGTTCGCGGAACGCGCCAGACGTGAGTTGAAGGCCGTCGGCGTCAAGGTGCGCGTCGGCGCCACGGCGGAGACCGCCGTCCTCACCGCGAAGGAGGTCGAGATCGCCCGGCTCGTGCAGGGCGGCTTCACCAACCCGGAGATCGGCGCACGACTCTTCCTCAGCCCGCACACGGTCGAATGGCATCTGCGCAAGGTCTTCGCGAAACTCGGCGTCTCCTCCCGCAAGGAGATCGGCTCGGTGCGGTTGGAGGCGATGGCCACCGCGCCCTGACCCGCCAGGCGAAGGCCGGCTCAGACGCGCGACGCCTCCGGTTCCGCCAGCAGCGCGGGCACCGTGACGATCTTCGCCTCCCGGGCCAGCAGGCGGTGGACGGGACAGCGCCCTGCCGCCGCCAGCAACTGCTCCCGCTGAGCGGGCTCCAGGTCGCCGGTCAGCCCGACGTTCTTGACGATGTCACCCTGCTTCCCGAACCGCACGGCCACGTCGATCCGCTCCAGTGGCCAGTCGTGCCGGTCCGCGAGAGCCCGCACGGCCATGGAAGTGCAGGACCCCAGGGCGGCCAGCAGCAGCTCGCCCGGGGTGGGACCCTCGTCGGCGCCGATGGGCTCGGGCTCGTCGGCAGTCAGGTGGTGCGTGCCGATCGAGACGGAACGGGTGAGCCGTGCGCCTTCGGCGACGGTCACGATACGCGTGATCATGGGTCTTCCTCTCGGCCGAGGTGCGGGGACCGGGCGGGGTCCGGCAGGTCCCTCTTCCGCAGTGACCGGGTGGCGCGGGCGTGTGTGACACTCCGGCCGGTGAGGGGGTGTCACAGTCGGGGCGCGTGTGCTGTCACCAGGGTGTAGCGCACGAACCATGTCGGCGGGAAGAGGCAGCACATGCGGGTGGCCGTGGCCGGAGGAACCGGTCTGGTGGGAAAGTACGTGGTCGCGGAGTTGCGGGCCACCGGGCACGAACCCGTGGTCCTCGCCCGCTCGCACGGCGTGGACCTCACCACCGGGGCGGGCCTGGCCGAGAAACTCTCCGGCAGCGACGCGGTGATCGACGTGGTGAACATCGTCACCACGAGAAGGAAGACCGCCGTCGACTTCTTCTCCCGGACGACCGACCACCTGATCGCCGCCGCGCGCGCCGGCGGGGTCGGGCATCTGGTCACCCTGTCGATCGTCGGCAGCGACGAGGTCGACTTCGGGTACTACTTCGGCAAGCGCGCCCAGGAGCAACTGGTCCGCGCCTCAGGGGTGCCGTGGACGGTGGTGCGCGCCACCCAGTTCTTCGAGTTCCCGGAACCGATGCTGAACAGCGCGTCACCGGTGGTCGTGGTGCCCAGGATGCTGACCCGGCCCGTCGCCGCCCAGGACGGCGCCGAGACGCTGGTCGAGCACGCGGTCGGGGGGCCGGCGGGCATGGCACCCGAGATCGCGGGGCCCGACCAGCTGGACATGGTGGACATGGCGCGACGCATCGCGCGGGCGCGGGGCCGACGCCGCCTGGTGGTCCCGGTGACGCTCCCGGGCAAGGTCGGCAAGGCCATGACCACGGGCGGTCTGCTGCCACGCGGGGAGTACCTGCGCGGCCGCCGGACGTTCGACGCCCACCTCGGGTCCCTCCGGGCGGCCTGACACCCGGTCAGGCGGTGCCGCTCACAGGACGGTGCTCAGCAGGCGCCGGGAGGTGATGCCCAACTTGGCGTACACCTTCCGCAGATGCCATTCCACGGTGTGCGGGCTCAGGAACAACTGGGCGCCGATCTCGGAGTTGGTGAGCCCGTCCCGGGCCAGGCGCGCGATCTGGCTCTCCTGAGGCGTGAGCGCCACGGTGGCGGCGTCGCGGCGGGCCACCGTCTCGCCGGTGGCCCGCAGTTCGCGGAGGGCGCGTTCGGCGAACGCCTGCGCGCCGAACCGGGCGAACAGGGCGTGGGCCATCCGCAACTGCGCTCGGGCGTCGGCGCGGCGGCCCTCCCGCCGCAGCCACTCTCCGTACAGCAGTCGCGCCCGGGCCGTCTCCATGGCGGCCCGGGTACGGCCGAGCCGCTCGATCGCCGCCCGGTACAGCTCGTCGGCCGCCGTTCCGTCACTGAGCAGGGCGCGGCAGCGCTGCTGGACGCCCAGTGCCCAGTCCGTGGCGGCGGCGTCCGTGTCACGGGTCAGCCGGACCAGTGCCGCCTCGGCCACGTCGAGCCGGTCGCTGCGCGCCCCGGCCTCCACCACCTCCACCAGCCCCCAGCCGGTCACGACCAGGTCCTGGGGGTGCCCGCTCGCCCGAAGGGCGGCTTCCAGCGCCTCCTCGTACCTGCCCAGGCCGTTGAGGAGCACGGCCTCCGCCCGGCACGCGATGGCCACCCCGATGCCCTCACCGCGGCCGAGGGCCTCCTCCGTGCCGGCCTTGATCAGTGGTGCGGCTTCGCTCGCGTGGCCCTGCCAGGCGGCGAGCGTCATCGTGCCGTACGGCGAGAAGCCGCTGCCGACCGCCTCCTGGACCCGGCCGGTCTCCGCGATGAGCAGCGCCGCCGCGTCCAGTTCACCGGCGGTCGTGTGGACGACCACCCGCGAATTGAGCGCGAGCGGCAACTCGGTCAGCGCGCCGACGGCACGGGCGGTGCGCACATGGCGGGTGACCAGTTCCGTCCAGCCCTCGTGGTCCCACATGTCGGCCGCCAGTGCCGAAGCCGCCCACGACCAACGCAGTACCTCGTCGGGCCCGGTCTCCCGGCGGAACGCACGTACCGCGTCGCGCGAGACGGTGACCGCGTCGCGATACCCGTCGAGGAAACGGGTGGTGAGCGCGTCCAGCAGCAGATCGGCGTTGCGCGGCGGCCCTGTGCGGGACGGGGCCGTCCCGCGCGCGGCCGCCGCCACCTCGCGTACGTGCGCCTCCGAAGCGAGACGTCCGGCGAACATGCCGGCCGACAGGGTGTCCAGGAACGTCTCGCGGGACAGGCCCACATCGAGCGGGACCAGGCGTCGTGCGGTGGCCAACAGCCGGGGGAGCACCTCGTCCACGCGGCTGGAGGCGAAGGAGATCCGGGCTTCGACGAGATCCGCGCGGGCCCGGCCGAGTTCGTCGAGTGTGCCGGCCCGTGCCAGCTCCAGCAGGTCGCGCGCCGCGGCGGGCGCACCGGCGCGCAGCTTCGCCTGAGCCGCGGCGAGGGCACGCGTCGCCTTGCGCCGCGGGTGCGGCGTCAGCACGGCCGCGTGGGCGAGGAACGCGGCCGCCGCGGCGGCGCCACCCCGCGCGCGCGCCCGTCCGGCCGACGACTCCAGCTCGGCGGCGATGGCCTCGTCCGGTCGGACCGTGGCCCGCGCGAGGTGCCAGGCACGGCGGTCGGGATCGAGGTGGGGGTCCGTCGCCTCGGCCAGCACGCGGTGCACCTCCCGCAGCTCCGCGAGCCCGGCAGACCGGTAGATCGCGGAGCGCAGCAGCGGATGCCGGAAACGCACCAGCGTGCCGACGTCGAGCAACCCCGCCGTCACCGCCGGCTCCGCCGCGTCCGGGTCGACGCCCAGGCGCTCGACGGCGCTCCGGAGCAGTGACACGTCACCGACCGGCTCGGCGGCGGCCGCCAGCAGCAGCCGCTGCGTCGGCTCCGGGAGCGAGCGGACCCGCGCGAGGTAGCTCCGCTCGATACGGCCGGTCACCCTTCCGGGACCGTGCGGAGCGGACCTCTCGACCGCTTCCGCGCCGACGTGGCCGTGGGGGAGTTCCAGCAGCGCCAGGGGGTTGCCGCGGGCCTCGGCGAGGACGCGGTCGCGGATCCGCTCGTCCATCGGGCCTTCGGCGCTCGCGTCCAGCAGTGCGCGGGCGTCGGTGTCGTCCAGCCCGTGCAGCGTCAGCTCGGGCAGGCCGGCCAGGTCGTCGCGCCCTCGCTGCTCACGGGTGGCGAAGATCAGAGCCAGCGGTTCGGCGAGCATCCTTCGCGCCACGAACGCCAGCGTCTGTGCGGAGACCCGGTCGAGCCACTGGGCGTCGTCCACGAGGCAGAACAGCGGTCGGCGCGCGGCCACGTCGGTCAGCAGCCCGAGCACGGCCAGACCGACCAGGAACCTGTCGGGGGGCGGCCCTGCGCTCACCCCGAACGCCGTGGCCAGCGCTTTCGCCTGCGGCGCCGGGAGGGAGCCGGCGTGCCCGAGGAAGGGCGCGCACAACTGGTGCAGTCCCGCGAACGGGAGCTCCATCTCCGACTCGGCGCCCGCTCCCCGCGCGATCCGGTGCGTGGTGACGCGTGCCGCGAGATGATCCAGGAGGGCGGACTTCCCGATGCCGGGATCGCCGCGCAGAACCAGTACCGCGCTGCGACCTGCCTCCACCTCCGAGACCAGCCCGTCCAGCACGTCGGACTCACGGCGTCGGCCACGCAGCCGCTCCGGACCGTCCCCGCTCACGCAGCCCCCCACACGCGGGGAGCATAACAACACGGCGTGCGGCCGGGGCAGAGGGCTGCTGCCCCGCCCGTCTTCGGCGGCGGCTGTCACAGAACGGGGAGCCGTCTCCTCAAGAGGGCAGAACGCCTTCCAGCCCACTCGCGCCGGTTTCCCGGCGCCGGACCCGTCCGGCCCGGCATCGCGAGCCGAGAGGAGAGGACCTCACGTGCTGACCGCGATGGACCGTTCCAGCCTCTGGGACACCACGGAGACAGGGGTCCACGGGTACGCACAGCCCGACATGTGGTTGATCGGCGTGCCGTTCCGATCCACCACGTACTACGTGGTGGGCGAGGCGGGTGACGTCTCCCGAGCGGTGCGCGTCGCCCTGGCGCGCGCCAACAGTGCCCAGGAGAGGCAGGCGCGGGGCGGCGGGTCCGTCACGGCCCAGGACGTGGAGATCCGCGGGATCACGCGGGATGCCCTCGGGCATACGCGTCTGGACGGCCCCGGCGACCGGTCGGCCACGCCCTCGTGGTGAGGTCCGGGAGCGGAGGGCGGCGCCTCGCGCCGCAACCGCGACGTCCCGGGGCACAGCCACGCGCACACGCTCCTGTGACCCCGATCATGGGCCCGGGAGGGCATGGATGTCCCGCACCGCGCGGTGTTCGCTGGGCGACATGAACGAAAGCCCCAGGACGCCCTTTCCGACTCCCTCCCACTGGATCGACGGCCGTGCCGTCACCGGCTCCGGACCGTTGATCGACGTGGTGAACCCCGCCGACGAATCGGTCATCGCCCACCTCCACGAGGCCACCGCCGACGACGTGGACGCGGCCGTCGACGCCGCGGTCGCCGCCTTCCCCGGATGGTCCTCGACGCCCCCGAGGTACCGTGCGGACGTCATGCGACGCCTGGCCGAGGGCCTGCAGAAGCGGAGCGAGGAACTGGCGGCCACCATCACCCTGGAGATGGGCGCCCCCATCGCCTTCTCCCGTCAGGCGCAGGTCGGATTCCCGGTCGCGTCCACCCTGGCCGCGATCGCCGCAGCCGAGCGGTTCGAGTGGAGCGAGACGGTCGAGAACTCGCTCGTCGTCCGCGAGCCCATCGGAGTGGTGGGCGCCATCACCCCCTGGAACTTCCCGTTGCAGCAATTGGTGACGAAGGTGGTCCCGGCGATGCTGGCGGGCAACAGCGTCGTCCTCAAGCCCTCGGAGATTTCGCCTCTCAGCGCCCGGATGTTCGCGGAGATCGCCACGGAGGCCGGGCTGCCGAACGGTGTGTTCAACGTGGTGCAGGGAACCGGCCCGGTAGTCGGTGAGGCCCTGTCCCGCCATCCGAGGATCGACATGATCTCCTTCACCGGATCCACCCGCGCCGGCAAGAGCGTCTCCAGCGCCGCCTCCGTCACGGTGAAGCGGGTCGCACTCGAACTGGGGGGCAAGGCGGCCCACATCATCCTCCCCGAGGCCGACCTCGACTCAGCCGTCGCCCGCGGACTCGCCTTCGCCTGGGCCAACGCCGGCCAGGCCTGCGGTGCCTACGTGCGCATGCTCGTGCCGGAGGAGCTTCAGACAGCCGTGGTCGACAGGCTCCGGACCGCCGCCCAGGAGTACGTGGTCGGTGACCCCGCCGACGAGGCCACGCGGATCGGCCCCCTCGCCTCGGAGACCCAGCGCCGACGCGTCGACGACTACATCCGCCGAGGCATCGCCGACGGCGCCACCCTCGTGACGGGCGGCCCCGGCCGACCCGATGGGTTCGAGACCGGCGCCTACGTCAGGCCCACGATCTTCTCCGACGTCGCACCCGAGTCGGTCATCGCCCAGGAGGAGATCTTCGGCCCCGTCCTCGTCGTCATCCCCTACACCGACGACAATCACGCCGTCGAAATCGCCAACGGCACGGTCTACGGGCTCAACGCCGCAGTGACCGGAGCCGAGGAGCATGCCATGGCGATCGCCATGCGTCTGCGTGTCGGCCAGGTCGACGTCAACGGCGGCCCGCACAACTTCCAGGCACCGTTCGGCGGATACAAGCAGTCCGGCAACGGCCGGGAAATGGGGCGTGCGGGACTCGAGGAGTTCCTCGAGACCAAGGCGATCACACGTTGACGCACCGCACCACCGTGTCCGCACAACACACTGTTCGCCGGGAATGACGCACCCCGGACACGACGTTCACGTCATTGATCCACCGTGCCGCCCCGGCAGAGCACCCCGACGGGGCGACACGGCCCCGTGCGAAAGGACGACCATGGCAGACCGCGCGGCGCTGGCCGCTTTCCTGCGGGCACGCCGCGAGGCCCTCCAGCCCGAGGACGTCGGGTTGCCCCGCGGCCGCCGCAGGCGTACCGGAGGGCTGCGCCGGGAGGAGGTCGCGGCGCTGTGTGACATGTCGGTGGACTACTACAGCCGGCTGGAGCAGCCGCGAGGCCCGCATCCCTCGGAGCAGATGCTCACGGCGATGGCCCGCGGCCTGCGCCTGTCACTGGAAGAACGCGATCTCCTCTTCCAGCTCGCCGGTCACGCCCTGCCGCGCCGTGTGCGACGCGGCGATCACGTCGCCCCCGGGATGATGCGCATCCTGGACCGGCTGGAGGACACTCCCGCCCAGGTGATGAACCACCTGGGCGAGACACTGAGCCAGACCCGTCCCGCGCTGGCCCTGCTGGGTGACCAGACGGCCTACACGGGACTGGCCCGCAGTGCCCACTACCGCTGGTTCACGGACCCTGCCGCCCGTCTGGTCCACCCCGAGAGCGATCACGCCGAGCAGAGCCGTCTCATGGTGGCCGACCTCCACAGCGCCTACTCCCGCGACGGGGACGACTCCGGTGCCGCCGCGCTCGTGGACGCGCTGAACCGGGAGAGCCCCGAGTTCGCCGACCTGTGGCGGCAACGCCCCGTACTGGGACCGTACTGCGCCTCCAAGCGTTTCGTGCACCCACAGGTCGGAACACTCGAACTGCACTGCCAGACGCTGATCGATCCCGACCACGGCCAGCGGCTCGTGGTCTACACCGCGACACCCGGGACTGAGAGCCACACCAACCTCCGGCTGCTGTCCCTCCTGCCGGTCTTCTGACGGTGCGGCTCTCGCGCCTGCCGGGGGTCAGGCCCAGTCGAGGGCGTGCTCGTGGGCCAGCCGCGGCATGCGGTCGAACGCCGGAGGTCCGGCAGGGTGGCCGATGTTGACGACGAGGAGGGAGTGCCAGTCGCCGTCGGCGAAGAACTCCTTGTCGATCCCCGCCGGGTCGAAGCCGGCCATCGGACCCGCGGCCAGGCCGAGGGCGCGGACGGCCAGGATGAAGTATCCGGCCTGAAGCGGTCCGTTGAACGAGGTGATGGCCTCACGCTGGGCGGGCTCGCCCTCGAAGAACTCCTTCATCTCCGGGCGGATGGGCAAGACGTGCGGGAGGTGCTCGTGGAAGCGGTGGTCCACGGCGAGGACCGCGACGACGGGCGCCGAGGCCGACTTCGGCCGGTTTCCTTCGTCGAGGTGCGGCAGCAGGCGCTCCTTGCCCTCGGCCGTACGGACGTACAGGACGCGCAGCGGCTGGGTGTTCGCGGCGGTCGGTGCCCAGCGGGCGAGCTCCCAGATGCTGGTGAGCGTCGCGTCGTCGACCGGCGTGTCGGCGAAGGAGTACGCGGTGCGGGCGTCGGTGAAGAGCGCGGCGCCGGCCTCGGCGGGGATGCGGGGGAGGGGTCCGGAAACGGACATGGGGATGCTCCTGGCTCGCTTGCTCGTTATGGGGGAGTAGCTACGATAAGCATGGTCACTAGGAAAAACAGAGCGACCTTCGGCAGAGTAGCACCCGGTTACCCTGAGGGCATGGAGAAGGCGAAGGGCACTCGACCGGCCGACGCGGACGGCGCGGAGGCGGAGCAGCACCATCCGGCGGCTTGTGACGGTGCGCTGACCAAGGCGTTCAGCTTTCTCGGCAAGCGGTGGAACGGCGTCATCCTGGCCACCCTCCAGCACGGGCCCCTGGGCTTCGCCGAGTTGCGGCGCGCGGTGGAGGGCATCAGTGACTCGGTCCTCTCGGAACGGCTTTCCGAGCTGTCCGCCGCCGGTCTCGCGTATCGCGAGGTGGAGCCCGGCCCGCCCGTCACGGTGCGCTACCGCCTCACTCCGGACGGGACGGCTCTCATGCCCATCCTCAGCGAGCTGGCCGGATGGGCGTCCCGGCACCTCCCGGACACGCCCGCCGCTCGGCGCGGTGGCCGAGGTTAGACCCTCGCTGCCTCGGTCGTACGAGAGGGCCGACCGGCTTGCGGGGTCCCGTGTGACAACCTTGGCGCCATCTCTCATGTGGAGTGTGTCACAAGGTGTAGACACAAGGTGTGCTCTGTGCTCCCGGTATCGTGAAAGGGATTGTTTCCCGGCATTCGATGCGGGAGTTCGCCGTCCCCGGAGCACACAAGGAGCCACGCGCATGATCGCCAGCCCGCTTCCGGACCTGGTCGGACGGCACCGCGAGTGCGAGGCACTCGACGATCTCCTGGCAGGCCTGCGCGAAGGCGGGTCCCGCGTGCTGGTGATCCGCGGTGAAGCAGGCATCGGGAAGACCGTGCTCCTGGAGTACCTGGCCGCGCAGGCGTCATGGACGAAGGTGACGCGCGCGCAGGGCATCGAGGCGGACATGGAGCTGCCCTACGCGAGCCTGCACCAACTGTGCGCGCCGTTCCTCGACGAGCTGGACGACCTGCCGGCACCCCAACGGGAAGCCCTGCGCGTGGCGTTCGGCATGGCGGCCGGTGATCCGCCCGACCGCTTCCTGGTCGGTCTCGCCGTGCTCACGCTGCTCACCCGTGCCTCGGAGGCGCGACCGGTGCTCGTCCTGATCGACGACGCGCAGTGGCTGGACCAGGTCTCCCTGCAGACGCTGGAGTTCGTCGCGAGGAGACTGCTCGCGGAGGCGGTCGCGATGGTGTTCGCGGTGCGCGACCCCGAAGGACATGAGGCACTGAACGGACTGCCTCCCCTGCGCATCGGCGGCCTCGACGCCACCGCCGCGGGGGAACTCCTGGAAACCGCCGTCGGCGGGCGACTGGAGAAGCGGATCCGGGACCGGTTCGTGGCCGAGATGCACGGCAATCCGCTCGCTCTGCTGGAGTTCTCCCGAGGCCGCAGTGCCGCCGAACTGGCTTACGGTCTGGACTCGTCCGGTCACCCGATCGTCCGGGGCCCGCTCGCGAGCCGGATCGAGCGGGACTTCGCCCAGCGGCTCGGGTCGCTGCCGGAGGCGACGCGGACGCTGCTGCTGATCGCCGCGGCGGAACCGGTCGGTGACGCCGGGCTGCTCGCCCGCGCGGCCGCCATACTCAGGATCACCCCCTTCACAGCTCCGGCCAAGGTCGCCGGTCTGATCGAACTGGGCGAGTCCATCCGGTTCCGGCACCCACTGGTCCGTTCAGCGGTCTACCACCAAGCCACACCCGAAGCACGCCGGTCGGTGCACCGGGCCCTGGCCGCCGCCACGGACCCGGTCCTGGACCCCGACCGGCGCGCCTGGCACGCCGCCCAGGCCGCGGACGGACCGGACGAGGAGGTCGCCGCGGGACTGGAACGCGCGGCCGGCCGCGCCCGGCAGCGCGGCGGAATCGCGGCCGAGGCGGTACTGCTGGAACGCGCAACCGAGGTGACACCGGACCGCCGGCCACGTGGACGCCGCGCCCTGGCGGCAGCGGAGGCACACTTCTCGGCCGCGGCGCCCGACCGGGCCACGGAGCTCGCCACAGTGGCCGAACTGTGTCCCCTGAGCTCGCTGGACCGCGCTCGCCTGGCACGGCTGCGGGCCAGGATCCTCTTCGCCCGCAGCCGCAGCGACGAGGCGGCGCCCCTGCTCCTCGACGCGGCTGCGCAGTTCACCGCCGCCGGTTCGCCGCTGGCCCGGGAGACGTACCTGGAGGCGATCGGCGCCACCATCTTCGCGGGCCGGGTACACGGCCCCGCCGGGGCGCGCGCCGCCGCTATCGCCGCCCGTGCGTCCGGCGCACCCCCTTCCGGCTCCGGCGCCGCCGACCTGCTCCTGGACGGTGTGGCCGCGCTCCTGACGGACGGTTACGAGACCGGTGTGCCGGCCCTGCGGGGCGCCCTGGAACTGCTGGCCACCGAAGAACTGCGCACACGGGAGGCCACCGTGCGCTGGCTCCTGCTCGTACCGGTGGCACTGGAGGCGTTCATCCACTACGCCTGGGACCTGCACGCGTGGGACGTCTTGTCCAATCGCGCGGTGCGCCTGGCCCGTGACATCGGCGCGCTCGGCGCACTGCCGCCGGCCCTCATCTACGCCGGTGGAGTGCACATCCACTACGGCGACTTCGCCGAGGCGGCCAGGATGATCGACGAGGCCGACGCCCTGGCCGCCGCGACCGGACACGCGCCGCACAAGTACGCGACGCTGGTCCTGGCCGCCTGGCGGGGTGAGGCGGACGTCGCCTCCGGCATCATCGAGGAGGCCAGGCAGCGGGCCGACCAGCGGGGCGAGGTGTCCCTGCTGGGTGCCATGGGCTACATCCAGGGAGTGCTGTACAACGGTCTGGCACGGTACGAGGAGGCCCTGGAGGCCGCGCGTACCGCCATCGAGCACGACGGGTTCAACTTCGTCGGCCTGTCTCTGGTTGAGCACGTCGAGGCCGCCATGCGGTGCGGTGAGCTGGACCAGGCCAGAGCCTCGCTGGAGCGGCTGATGGATCTCACCCGCGCGGCCGACTCCGGCTGGGCCCGCGGCGCCAGTGCGCGTAGTCAGGCCCTTCTCGCCGACGGCGACGAGGCCGACCGCCTGTACCGTACGGCGATCGTGGAGTTCGAGCGCGGCGGCGTCACCGTGGAGGTGGCCCGCAGCCACCTGCTGTACGGCGAGTGGCTGCGCCGTACCCACCAGCGATCGCTGGCCCGCGAGCACCTGCGTAAGGCACACGAGATGTTCGACGGCATGCGGGCGCAGGCCTTCGCGGAGCGGGCCCGCCGCGAGCTGCTCGCCACCGGGGAGCACGTGAGGGTGCGGGAGGCCGCGGTGACCAGCGTGCTCACCCCCCAGGAGTCACAGGTGGCCACGCTCGCCGCCGAGGGCATGACGAACGCGAAGATCGGCGCGGAGCTGTTCATCAGCCCGCACACCGTGGAGTGGCACCTGCGGAAGGTGTACACGAAGCTGGGGATCAATTCCCGCCGCGCGCTGCCCGGGGCTCTGGCGAGCAGCCCGCCCCGCGACGACGAGGGCCTGGTGCGTGCCGGCTGAGTCCGTAGGCCGTGGCCCCCGGGGCCCCACGGACTCGACTACGGACAACAAGGGCGCGATGGGGGGTGCCCCGGACGGAGGGTGGACCCATCGCCCCTGAAGGGGCGTCCGTTCAGCCGAAGGAGTCCCGATGTCCACGCCCAGTCCGGAGACCACCACGCCGGCCGGCACCCTGGCCGCCCGGCCTGCCGAGGGTGACCTGGACACCGCCCTCCACGTTTTCCTGACCCAACGGAACCGACTTTTCCGCATCGCCTACCGGATCGTCGGGGACGCCGCGGGGGCCGAGGACGTGCTCCAGGAGGCGTGGGTGCGCTGGCAGCTCACCGACCGCGCGGAGGTCAAGAACCCGGTCGCGTTCCTGACCACGACCACGACCCGCCTGGCGATCAACGTCATCCAGTCGGGGCGGCGCCGGCACGAGATGCCGTCCGAACCGCGTTTCGCCGACCTCGGTGACCTTGCCTCGTCCGACGACCCCATGCTCTGCGCCGAACGGACCGCGGCGATCGAGTCGGCCCTGGCCCTCCTCATGGCCAGGCTGACGCCGGACCGGCTGGCCGCCTATGTACTGCGCAAGGGCTTCGACTACACCTATACGGAGCTCGCGCAGCTGCTGCGGATCAGTGCTCCGAACGCACGCGTGGTGGTGCACCGCGCCCAGGCCCGTCTCGACAGCGAGCGTGAGCGGCCGATCCCCACCGAGTCGCACCGTCGTCTCGTCACCGCGTTCCGGACCGCCGCCGACACCGGCGACCTGGACGGTCTCGTACAACTGCTCATCCCCGAGGAGCGGGTGCGCCGCACGGCGCCGCCGTCCCGCAGACCGGCCCGCCCGGCGCACGTCCCGGTCCGTCAAGCCGCGTGACGGCGAGCGGCGGGCCAGGTTCGCTCCGGCCGGGGCGGGCGAGACCGCACCACCGGATCCCGTCCGGCCCCCTGCTGTCACATCCGAGGCCTCCGTCCTGTCTTCCTTGTGCGGGCCAGCGGGTGCGGCTCACCTGCCGCGCCCCCGCGCAGGGAGAGCGCCGGGCACCGAGCAGTCGGGCGCCGGGGACAGCAGGAAGGCCACCATCCATGAGCGACGACGCCAGGCTGATCACACAGTGGAACAGGCTGACCCGAGTCCACCGCCGGATCGAGGCCCGTATGGAGCGACACCTGCACCGGCAGCTGGGTCTCGGCGTGAGCGAGTTCTACGCCCTGCGCACGTTGAACGAGGGAGTGGCGGCCGGTACGGGACTGCTCTACCTGAGCGACCTGGCCAACGGGACGGGGCTGAGCCAGTCCGCCACCAGCCGCCTGGTCACACGCCTGCAGGAACGCGGCCTGATCACCACGCACACGGCGTCCAACGACCGCCGGAGCATCGAGATCGAACTCACCGCCGTCGCGCACGACGTGTTGCGGCTGGGATCTCCCCTGCTGAGCCAGGCGGTCGAGGAGGTGGTGCGCCAGCTCCACGTCGAGGAGACGGACAAGGAGCTGCTCCGCTACCTGCGTGGAGAGGGGAACGACGATGCGGGCACCCATGTTCGACAGGAGTCGAACGTTCGGTAGCATGGCCGTATGCAGGACCACCACGCGTCACCCGCGGACAGTGAGATCTCCCTGCCCCGCCTCCTCGGGGTGCTCAGCGATCCGACACGGCTGGGAATCGTCCGGATCCTGTCCGACGGCGTCGAGAGAGGGTGGGGGCAGTTCAGTGCTCCCGTCGCCAAGTCCACGCTGAGCCATCACCTCAAGATGCTGCGCGAGGCGGGCGTGACCCAGACTCGCCAGGAGGGCACGCGCTGTTTCGTGAAGCTGCGAGGTGACGCCTTGGAGAGCCGCTTCCCCGGCCTGCTGCCGGCGCTGCTGTCCGCGGCCGACGCCGACCACGTCGGAGGACACGTGACCGAGCGGGACGAGCGGACGTGACCGCGTAGAGCACTCCCCGCCGCACGGGAGCCGATCGGACCGCACCCTAGACTGTCATGATCATGATCATGGCCGCGCGGGATGCGGGTCGCGTCATGGACACCCTCCGCGTCCGACCGCCGCCACCACCCCATTTGACTACCTCATCAACGCTGTCACATAGTGTTTTATGTACAACGAACATCGAACAAGGAGCCTTCATGTCCCCGAACCACTCCCATGACACGTTCTCCGGTCACGTCGTGATCGTCACCGGCGCCGGCACCGGCATCGGCCGAGCCACCGCCGTGGCCTTCGCCGAGTCGGGGGCGCACGTCCTCGGAGTGGGCCGCCGTGAGGCGCTCCTGAAGGAGACCGCCGCGGCCCACGCCAACATCGACGTCCTGGCCATCGACATCTGCGACGACGATGCGCCCGCCACGGTGGTGGGCGCCGCGGTGGAGCGGTGGGGACGCCTCGACCACCTGATCAACAACGCCGGTGCGACAGCGGTCATGCCGCTGGCGGAGGCCGACAAGCAGACGATCGTCGATCTGCTGGCGCTCAACGTCGTCGCGCCCAGCCTGCTGGCTCGCGAAGCCCTGCCGCACCTGCGCCGGACCTCGGGGTCGATCATCAACCTCTCCAGCACCTACGGGCACCGCCCGATGGCGGGGGGTGCGCACTACTCGGCCACCAAGGCCGCCATCGAGCAGATGACGCGGAGCTGGGCACTGGAGCTGGCCGGCGAGGGTGTCCGGGTCAACTCGGTCGCTCCCGGCCCCACCCGCACCGACGTCATGCTGCACGCCGGTCTGACACCGGAGGCGGCCAACGACATGTACGCCTATGAGCGCGACCGCATCCCGACCCACCACATCGCGCAGGCGGACGAGGTGGCTCACTGGATCCTGCGCATGGCGGACCCGGCGGGACGCCATGCGACCGGTCAGGTGATCACCGTCGACGGCGGCCTGGAACTCATCTGACGAGCGGCGCGTCCGGTCGGCTCCGGACACTGGGGCGGCACCGCGTTCCCGGTCCACCGGGCTCGACGTCCGTCGTCAGCCGCACGGACGAGAGGGCTCGCCTTCACACTGTCGGGGCGCGGCGGGGCCGATCCACGTGACACGGTGTCGCTCCCGTGGTCGTCTCCGGCGAGCTCGTTCCCCAGCCGCAGTTGCGGGAGATGATGAGCATGGTTCCGGTGAACGCGGACGGCACACAGTCCTACGGCCTCGGTCTCCGGGGCGGGGTACTCTCCTGCGGCGTGAAGGTCTACGGTCACACCGGCACAGTGCAGGGCTACTACACGTACGCCTTCACCACGGCCGACGGCAAGCGCAGCATGACGTCGATGGCCAACACGTCCAACAACGGCACCGTCAACACCGTCCTCGCCGGCACACTGGAAGCCGCCTTCTGCGGTGTCGACCCCGTCAAGAGCGGCAAGGCGCTCCGCTCCGGCGGT
Organism: Streptomyces sp. NPDC034099; assembly: GCF_055575415.1. NCBI lineage: Bacteria > Bacillati > Actinomycetota > Actinomycetes > Kitasatosporales > Streptomycetaceae > Streptomyces > Streptomyces sp. NPDC034099. Next base: position 720,435 of record NZ_JBVISR010000003.1, read on the forward strand.
GAGGCGGCCACCGAGGACATCGCGCCGGGCATCCCGCGCCACTGACGCGGTGACAGTCCCGCGTGAGGTGACCTGATCACCACGGGCGGGTCGAGGCACCGACCCGCGGGACCGGTGCCTTGCTGCCACGGGCCGGGCTTCGGGGGCCGACCCGTGACGGCCCGGGCTCCTGAAGGGACGCCGGGCCGATGACACGCCAGGCTCTCCGCCGAGCGCTCCGGTCAGTCATCAGTGGCTGGTTCCACGTCGTAGGGTTCGAATCCGATGTACTCCAGCGGGTCCTCGTCCCGGCGTCCGAGCGGGGGGAGGCCCTCGGTAGCGAACCGGCCGCGCAGCCACTCCAGCAAGGTGGCGGTGAGGCCGGTGCCGAACGGGGGACCTTGGTCGGCATGGCGTGGCAGAACGATCAATGGCCAGTCGTCCGGCGTTGCGCCTTCGGTCAGCCAGCACAGTTGGTCGCCGTCGATGGAGTCGGCGAAGGGCAGGAATCCCCCGGGCTCGGGGTAGACGGCCAGCGGATGGTACTGGGGGAAACGGGCTCGCTGCCCCTGGTAGGTCTTCCCGTACCACTCGGCCCACGGTGCCAGGGCGTACCGGTCCTCGTCGAAGGGGATGCTGAAACGCAGCCAGCCGCACCAGGAGCCGGCCCCGTACCGCTCCATCAGCCGTACGTACTCGCCAGGCAGACGAGTGCCGAGCCGTTCGTGGAGCCAGTCCCAGTGGTGCTTCCCGAGCAGGGGTGTCTCCGGCGGCGGGACGAGCGAAATCAGCGTTTCCAGTCCGCTGCCTGTGGCCAGCGCCGCCCGCTGCTGAGCGGTCGGCTGCGGTCGCCGTGGCGGCGGCGTCCACGGGGCGTCCTCCAGGTCGGACTGCATGCCGCTGCGGGCGGCCACCGGGTGCATGCCGTCGGCCACGAGCTGGGCCAGTGTCGGCAGGAGCGGCGTGGCGAAGCGCCGCCAGGGGTCGCGGCCCGCGTTCTCGTCGTCCTGGCAGTGCATGACGACCGGCCACTGGTCGGGGTCGTCGGATGCCGTGGTGTCCCAGTAGAGGGTGTCGGCGGTACGGGTGGCGCCGAAGGGAAGGACGCCGGGGGCGGCACGCCGAGTCTGCTGGACCCAGGCCCCGTAGTCGAACCAACCGCGGTTGACGCAGGGGACGTGGAGCCAGAGCCGGGCGCCGATGTCGAGGGGGCCGTACGCGGCGGCGATGGCCTTGTAGTCGGCGGGAAGGCCCGTCCCCAGCCAGGACTCGACTGCGGCCCAGTCGACAGGTACGGCGAAGTCGGCCGGTGGATCGCCGAAGATCTCGGCGAAGGCGATGACGTGTGGGTCTGAGGCATGCACGGTTCTGTGGACCTTCACCCTCAAGCGGCAGTGGTGGTTGGGCTGAGAATCGCTTGTCTACCCGCCGCGTGTCGATGTGTCCAGGTCGGCCCCGCGCTCGGCCATGTGCGGCCCCCGCACGGCGACGACCCACGCTGACGTCAGCATGACCGATGACTCCGCGGTGCTGCGCCTGACCACCCGTGCCGGAGCGACGGTCACCCGGCTCCCCCGGGACGGCGGCAGCGGATCCGGCGACGACGACCACGGTGCGTCGCTCGTCTCCGCCGTCCCCCGTCCGCCGTCCGCCGCGCCAGTCCTGCGACCGGACCGGGATACGTGCGACTCGCCGCGGAACAGCCGCCTCCGCACGGGCCTCGTCCCGGTTCAGCCCGGGAAGTCGAAGAGACGGTACCGGTACACCGAGGCGAAGCCGAACCGCCGGTACAACGGTTCCCCGGCGGGGCTGGCCACGAGCGCGGCGAAGCGCATCCCGCGCTCGCGCCCCACCCGGAGCGCGGCGGCCGTCAACGCCGTCGCGACCCCCTGTCGACGAAGCTCCTCGGCCACGTGCACGAGAAAGATCCCGGCCACGGAATGCGCGGTGATCAGGACGGTCGTCCCGACCACCCGGCCGTCCAGGACCGCGGCCAGCCGGGCGACGTCCGCGTTGTCCCCACGCTGCGACTCGGCGCGTACCATCCCGGCCTCCGGCCCCGGGCCGATACCCATGGACGTCCGATAGGTCTGTACGAGTTCCCGCAGTCGCCTGCCGTCCCGCACCGGCTCCACGCGCAGGTCGGACCGGGTACGCGCGTCGACCGGCCGGTCGTCCCCGGCGACCGGGTCGCCGAGCGGCCTCACCATCACCGGCATGACCGTGAGCTGCCGTCCACCGTGGTGCCGCAGGACATCCGCGGTGTCCTCGGGACTGTCCGGTCCCACCCACCACCACCACGGAACCCCCGCCAGCTCCCTGCGGACGGCCGCCACGTCCGTCCCGGCCGCGGAGCGGACGCGCACCACGCCGTTGAACTGCGGGGCCGCCAGACCGCTGCGAAACCGGTCGACACCGAGGTCCGGGCGGTCCGAGGCGCCCCATCCCATGAGGTACTGGCGGAAGTTGGCGAACACGGACTCCATGGCTGGGGAGGCCGCTCCGTCTTCCTGGATCCGCACCGTGTCGTGCGGCATACCGGACGCGCTGGTCGAGTCCACCATTGACACTGTTCCCTTCACATCGTGATGTCGTTCCGCTCAGTGTGAGCCATCGCCGACCGGGGCGTACTCCGTGTCACACATCAGCCGCCCGACCGGTCAAACGCTCAGCCGACCGCCGACGGACGCACCGACGCCGTCCCGCGGCTGCTCGCACAGTCCGGTCGGTGGCACAAGCTCGGGAGGGTCACTCGTATGAAGGTCGTGGTGGTCGACGGTGGAGGCCTCATGGGCGTCGAGACCGCGCTCTGGGTCAGGGACCACGGACATGAGGTCGCCCTCGTCCAGGCCCCTGACGGCCCGCACGCCGCCACCTCCGACGAGGTCGCGGAGGCGCTGCGCGGCTGTTCCGTGGTCGTCGACCTCGCCCATCAGCCGTCCGCCGGCATCGGCACCCTTTCGGAGGACCACGGTCTGGTCGTGGACGAGGCGGCCCTCGTGGACTCCTGGGCCCGATCCACCGGTGCACTCCTCAGGGCCGGAGCCGCCGCCGGCGTCCTTCACCATGTGTGCCTCTCCGTGGTCGGCGTGGACCGTATCGGCAGTGAGGGTGTCTTCCGGGCGCTGAGGAACCGTGAGGCCATGGTCCGGCGGTCCGGGATCCCGTACTCCATCCTTCGCGCCACACAGACCTTCGACGCGGCGGAAGACATCGCGACGGCGGCCACCGAGGACTGGATCGTGTGGGTTCCGCCAGCCGAGGTGCGCCCGGTCTCCCTCACCGACGTGGCGACGCTGCTGGCGCACACCGCCGTGACACGGCCTCTGAACGGAGTCCGTGAGATCGCGGGTCCCGAGCAGTTCCGGCTGGACGCGTTCGTGCGCACGGCCCTGCTGACGGATGCGGAGTACCGGCAGGTCCGTACTGACGCCCGCAGCCCCTTCTACGGCGCGCGGCTCCGGCCCCGGGACCTGCTGCCGGGCCCCAACGCCTTCATCGCGCGAACCACCTACCGGGATTGGTTCGCCGGCCGGCCCGCGCCGGACAGCACCTCCTGACCCCGACGACACGAACGGCACGAGAGAGAACCGCTGATGACGACCCTCAACCTCACGCTGCTCGGCGCGTTCCGCGAGATCACGGCCGCCGAGCTGCCTCCCGTCACCTCCGCCCACAGCGGTCGGCCCCTGTGCCGGTACGCCCTGCAACTGCACGTACCCGACGAGCGGCACCAGGAACTGGACGCCGAGCTCAAGGCGGCTGCCACGCCGGACGGAGACCACCTGCAAGGGAGCGACGCGGCGTGGCGCGTCGCGGAGGGCTGGACCGCATCCTCCCAGGGCCGCCGGCCCGAGATCTATGTCTACCGGATCGAGATCCAGGAGGTCGAGATCCTGTATGCCGAAGCTCTCGACGTCGGGGGATTGCGCATCGTCCCGGGCATGTACAGGGAACGGGCCGACGAGGACACCATCACGGTGACGGTCGTCGCGGAGCTGAGCGGTGAGGACGACGAGCGCCTGGAAGAACTCCTCAGGAAGCCCGGTGCCTGGTACGACGTCACGCGCCGGGGCATCAGCGACACACCGGTGCGCATGCGCTTCGGACGCTGCGTGTGGCAGCGGGCCGAGGAGGGGGGCCGACGCCACCTCCTGGAACTCGTCGGCGACGAGGGCAGCCCCGCAACGCCGCCCTCCGCGCTGGACCTCGCAGCCCGGCCGCGGCTGGACCGGGCCCTGGAGCAGGTCGCGGCGCACACCGACGCCCTGTCCCGGCTGCTCGAGGAACTGCGCGCCGGGGGAGCACTGAGCGAGGGCGCGGTCAAGGCCGTCGAAGCGGCCGCCACCCCGCGCCCGTTGACCCCGCGGGAGCAGCGTGAACTGTCCCGCACCGATCGACTGAGCGACTACTGGCGCTGAGCTTCTACCGAGGCATGGGCGCAGCTGAAGCGCACTTCCGCGTAAAACGGCATATAAGTGTCACATCGGTCGGGCGAAGACGGTCTTCAGGGACGAGAGTTCGCCCATACCTGACCCGGCCCGGAGCCGGTAGCCCGAGGAGTTCACGTGGCCAGCACATCGCAGGCGCCCAATTCAGGAGCCAGGACGGCTCATCCCGATCATCTCGGGCACGTCATCT